>NC_015520.1:0-739375 GCF_000213255.1 Mahella australiensis 50-1 BON | reverse complement strand
TAATGCTAAATAATTTACTATAGCTTCAGGTAAATAGCCTTGATCGCGAAATTCTTCTACTGAAGTGGCACCGTGGCGTTTGCTCAATTTGCTTCTGTCCGGCGCCAGAATCATAGGAACGTGTGCAAACACCGGTGCATCATACCCTAACGCCTGGTATACCAGTAATTGCTTGGGTGTATTAGATAAATGTTCCTCCGCCCTTATAACATGGCTTATTTCCATAGCATGGTCGTCTACAGCGCATACGAAATTATACGTCGGCATACCGTCCGATTTTTGTATTATAAAATCATCCAGCAATGCATTGTCAAATGTAACGGTACCTCGTATCACATCCTCGACCACTGTCACCCCTTCAGAGGGCACTTTTAATCTTACTACCGGCTTGCGCCCCTGTTTCTGCAAAGACTGCTGCTCCCCAACGGCAAGATTGCGGCAGCGCCCGTCATAGCGCGACGCTTTACCCTCTTTTATAGCCTGCTGGCGTCGTTGCTCCAATTCTTCCTGAGTACAATAGCAGTAATAAGCTTTATCTTCGTCCAACAACCTTCGTATTTCTTTTGAATAAAGATCTAAACGCTGTGACTGAAAGTATGGACCATAATCCCCTCCCACATCAGGACCTTCATCCCAGTCTAAACCTAGCCATTTCATACTGCTTATTATCTGTTCTACCGAATCCGCCTTAAGGCGTCCTCTGTCGGTATCTTCTATACGCAATATAAACCTGCCGTTGTTATGGCGGGCAAACAACCAATTAAAAAGAGCAGTTCTGGCACCGCCTATATGTAAATATCCGGTAGGACTTGGTGCAAATCTCACTCGTATGTCAGTCAAGTTATTCTCTCCTCTAATCTCTGATAATAAAAAAAGAAGTATTGGTGGGATTAACAGGGATCGAACCTGTGACCTCCACGATGTCAACGTGGCGCTCTAACCAGCTGAGCTATAACCCCATATGATACTTCTCTCTCGTCTATTATTATACACTATTTTTATGATTTATCAAGTAGTAATTTCGTAATCTGTTATTATTCTATGATATTGTCATAGTAAAATTATTCTGCGATAATGTCATTATGAGGAGAGAGGAACAGTATTGTATGACAGAGAGCGAAATGCAAAAACTTGTTGTTATTAATAAAGTCATCGATGGGACGTTAACCGCAAGTGAAGCTGCGCAGGTTTTAGACCTCAGTGTTCGTCAAATATTTAGACTTAAGAAGGGGGTTAAAGAACAAGGTGCGTCTTTCGTTATTCATAAGAACAGAGGCCGTAAACCTGCTAATGCTTTAAGCGATGAGCTAGTAAACCATATCCTCACTTTGAGGAAGGAAAAGTATTTTGATACGAATTTCTCTCATTTTAGAGATTTGCTTGAGGATGATAAGGGTATTATTCTTAGTAATTCCTCGGTTTATAGAATCCTTGATAATGCCGGTATTCAAAGCCCTAGAAAGCATAGACGCCCTCGTAAGATTCATGCTAGAAGGGAACGTATGCCTCAGGCTGGCATGTTGGTGCAAATCGATTGCACCTCTTTTGAATGGATTCCTTCTGTAGGTAATATGGCTCTCCACGGTGCCATAGACGATGCCACCGGTCAGGTCCTCGCGCTCTATTTTACTGAAAACGAGTGCATGAATGGCTATTTTGAGCTCATGCGTACCATCATTGGCCAATACGGTATCCCTATATCTCTATATGCCGATAAGCATACTATATTTGCTTCTCCTAATAAGGGTAAAATCTCTATCGAGGAGCAGCTTGAGGGTAAAGTGGTAAATGAAACCCAGTTCCAAATGGCTATGAGTACATTGGGTATATCTATCATTAATGCCAGGTCCCCTCAGGCTAAGGGCCGCGTAGAGAGGCTATGGAATACTTTGCAGGATAGGCTCAGGGCAGAATTGAGGATTTATGGCATTGATTCTATGGAAAAGGCCAATGAGTTTTTGCCTAAGTTCCTGGAGAGATATAATAAAAGGTTCGCCATAGAGCCTCAAGATCCCGAGCCTGCTTTTAGAGAATTACCGCCGGATATCGACTTAGATAATATACTTTGTGTTAAGTTATCTAGAAAAGTTGATAATGGCGGCGTATTTTCTCTACACAGCCAATATTATCAAGTTGTATGTGATGATGGCAAAACCGTTGCACCTATCGTTCCTAGAGCTAAGATAACGGTTCTTACCAGCCCTAGGATAGGTATACGGGTGCAGTATGGCAATAATATATATGCTGTGAAAAAGCTCGATGAACCGCCTAAGAAAGCTCAGAAAGCTAATAAGGCAAGTTCATCGAGCACAGCTAAGCCTTATAAGCCTTCTCCCACTCATCCTTGGAAACAAGGTTGGCAGAAGGCGCCATCATATTGGTATGAGGAATCAGACAGAGAGATTTTAGAGGCTCTGTATAATTCCTCACGCGCCTGGCACTAGCCAGTATTAAGGCTTACAGCCTAATTATATAATAGCTGCGAAATGAACGTGCGTCAAGGGCAAGCGGAGCTTGTTTATTTTACCCTTGACGCACGGGAATGGAGCAGCTAGAATTTAGCAAAGCAGTAAGCCTTAAGATAGTATTATCTTTTTTGCTCATCTGGTGGTAATATATGTTCTCATATCATATTAATGTAAGTTGCTAAAGTTATATAACCAGCTTACTGTAATATAATCTATATTTAATGTTCCAATTATAGTAAATCCATACATCGCTATGAAATTTTCGTTGAATAAATATCAGCCATTTACTATGACATTTTCGCTGACTATTGACAGTAGTAATTTCGTAATCTGCGATTCGTAATATGACAAATTCAGCGCGTGCAATAATATAAATCCTACGCCCGCTACAGGCTTGACATATATACCTCGCTACGGCTGTGAAGCTGGACCACTACGCAATCAAAGATTGCTGTGGTCCTACGCTTCAAAAGCCCGCTCAGTATATATGTCAAGCCTTATGTCACGTAATGATTGCGTACTTACAATTCGTTTCGCTTGAGCAAGCTAACGCCGGCAATTCGCGTCCATGTTCAGTGCCGGCTGATCGGGCGTCCATGCCCGACCTACGCTTGCTCTACGCTGCACTCATTGAGTACGCCTACGCAATATTTCAAGGCGTTCTCCGGCTTTATATCATTTTCATCGTTTTATATCACCAGTTTCAGTCATATATTACGAATTGCAGTTCGTAATTCATTTGATGTAGAAATTATAATATTTAATGTCGTATTCTTTTTATTCTCCTGTCCTTTTAATGAGTCCAAGATTAGCAGTACCGTTATATTTAGTATCAAGTACATATATGTCAAGGATATAGCTCTCTCTTGCTATATCCTTTTTTATTATCTTCGGCTCAGCAGTGGCACTTGAAACTTCAATGGAATATGAAAGATATTTTGAATTGGAATTATAACCCCAAACAACAATGAGTGTTTCATGCTGCTGAAATTGATAATCCCATATGGTATCACCCTGTTCTATGGATGCCATAGACCCTCCAAAATATATTTCATATACATCAATAAAAAGACATTGCGCAAAATGGGCTTATTTGCTGTTCATGATTAGTGATATCTAATTTCAATAAAGGCTGTATCACAATGTGATTGTTTGTTTTCTTTTGATATGTAACACCAATATCGTAAACTTTTAAAGCTTGCTTTTGTTTAGCCGTTAAATCGGTAGATAAGGATTTCAACAACTCATTTTTCATATCGTTGTTTTCTGAAACTATAATATCGCTTACTCTTAGATAATTGCTAAAAGAACTTGGATATAAAATATTAGCCTTAAAATTTTCATTGAAGACCGGATTATATGTCATAAAAACATATGAAACTCTAAATGAAGTATTGGTATCCAAATGAGTCATTGGTGCTGTTGGCGACTCAATAATACTGACTCCATTTTTTAATTCCGTATAAGGGGTTATGTAATAGCATTCCGGTACTAACTCAAAGCTATCGTCACCCTGTAATTGAAACTTAACTTTAGTAATTTGAATTTCTTTAGCCGTATCTATTACTTTATTTGCCAATTCCCCCGCAGATAAATTCAAAACAAAGTTAAAACCATTCTCTCCTTTATATGTTTCCACGGAGTATGATGTCGATGTTAAAAAAATAGTATCACCACTATATAAAACAATTTTATTAAACCTACCTTTTAGCGCATCCGCAACATCGCTCGCAGATCCGTCTACTGCGATACTACCGTAAACTCCAATTGTATTATTGATATTTACTGTACTATTTGTATTATAAGCTATAGAAACAATGTAATCTCTGAGTGACATAATTGTTCTTAGATTTGAATCATTTATCTCGTAAACACTTAATAGATTAGCATTGGGAGACTGAATAGGTGCTTTAGTATTACTATTATCTTTGTTTAGATTTACGTTACTTTGATTTGAACATGCTGAAAATAGAAATATTACCATTATACACACACACAGCGATATCACCAGGTTCTTTTTTCCCATATTTATCATTATATCCTCCTTTTGAGACTATTATATGTTCTCTTTTTGTCGGTGCATCAGATAAAGCTTTCTCGTCATGACAGTATATTCAATCTATCCAATCTAGCTTAGGAGAAAAAGCTTTACCTGAATATGTAAGTTACCCAATTTATTGCTGTCCTATTATGGATAATTATCTGACTTATGAGCTGCTGAATAAATGGATACATTTCCTTTACTCCACTTGCTCCTGAGTCAAAGATTAAGATCGTAGTAAGCTAGTTAGTTTTTGAGGCTTTTAGGATATAGCAATTAATTGTCTTGCATAGTAAGGATCATAGGCGCCTGTAGTAGCAGAACCAGGACCAGTCGTTTCACTTCCTGTCACTCTGTTTCTTTTGACACAAGTAAATGTATAATAATTCTGGGAATATCTTATTACTATTCTTCCTTTATATCCGCTTGGAATCTCATAGGAAACACTTTCTGATGCTGTAACCGTGTTAGAAACACCTACATTAGAGCCAATACTTGCCTGTACAATATCTGCAGATACTCCTACTGAGGTAGAAATATTAGCGTCAACAGTAAACGCTACCGATCTCGAATAAGTCAAATTGCAATATCCTGTAGCGTAATTTGTAAGAGGATAAAATAAGTTGAAAATTTGCTTACTAATGTTTCTTATGCTGTAACTATATAATAAACTATTTGGAGATACTGAAGGCAGATTTTTTGAAGGCAGATTTTTTACAGTAACCTTGCCTGGCAATGGAGTTTCAATAACATTGTCTTCCGGACTATAATTTACATTATTTGCCGCTAAAGCAGTAGCAGTAGACGAAAATGAGACACACAATATCAATGCCACAGCCATACATAACACGGTAAATATTACTTTTTTCATATAATATTTCCTTCTAATAGTTTATAGTGTCAAAAGTATTAATATACTAATAACCTATGATGCTTTATTTAATTTATTTTTTACAAATTATTTAAGCCATTTCTCTATTTAACCAAGAATCTAAAAAGTCCTTGGCTTCTTTTGCTTTTCATGATTAGTATACACCATATCTCTTATAAATGCAAGTATTTCCATGAAAAATTTTTTAAAGTTACTATAAACTGTTACTATTCACAGCCCTTTAAAAAAGGGTATGGGGAATAAGGCTAATTTCTAGCCTTATTCCCCATCATTCAGAATTTCTTCCAGTTTGAACGGATCCCCTCTGCAAAGCCGAAGCAGTGCATAGAACTCATTGATTCCGTTCCTGTAACATGTTTCAATATAGGTTTTAATATTGGCATAGAATGATGCCATTTTAACATTTTGAAACTGCCCGGATACCTTCATTTTGGTTTTTGCGCCCCGTAGACTATGCTCACTGAGATTATTAGTGAAGGGGATATCAAAGTTCACCACCCATGCAAGGTATTCATTCTTGAAGTCTAATATTCGCAGTATCAGTGTTTTTTCATCCTGGGCATAAATACTTCGAGTTGGCCTCCTCATTTTCCCTATATGCATCAAGCATAATGCTGTTGAATTTATCGAAGAACTCTGAAAGTGCTTCTGGACTGAATTTTGACACACCATTGTTTATCAGCTCTTCTCTTTGCCTGTTTGTGTCAGCGAGCAGCCTTGCTAGATCTTCCACCCATTTGTGTCCACTATTAAGCCCCCTAATAGACTTGGATAAAGTTTTTTGGAAATTATTTTTTCTCTCTGTTAGTGGAACTCATTTCTACAAAGTGGACTTTACTTTTTCATTTCATCTTAATTCTAGAATTGCCTTCTTTTTGCGGTTCTTGAGACTCTATTTTCTTATACCAACTTTAAAGTTCGGAATTCGTTTGATTCCGAAATTGACAGGTTATAAGCTATATGCTATATTATGCATAAAATTCAGTATCAAAGGAGGTATTCCCCCAATGCTGCAAGAAATGATTAAACACCTTCAGTTGCCCAAATTATTGGAGTTTGCGGATGGAACGCTGGTGAGGACAGCGCAAGACTGGTATAAAAGACGAAAAGAAATACTTTCTTTACTGTGCGACGAGGAATACGGGTTACGTCCTCCCGAGCCATCAGCAGTATCAGCCACGATACAAGAAGTCGATGAAGCAGCTTATGCTGGCAAAGTAATAGAACAGCATCTCATGCTCTCTGTAAAGTTAAATGAACATATCTTTTGTTTCCCTCTGCATATTTTTATTCCGAAGTTTGTGAAAAATCCCATGCTTATCGTATATATAGCCTTCCGTCCCGATATACCAGATCGCTATCTGCCACTTGAGGAAATCACTGACGAAGGCTTTGCACTCGCAACATTTTGCTATAATGACGTAGCCGCCGATCGGGAAGACTATTTTACCGGAAGACTGGCAGGTTTATTGAAAAAAGATGGACAACGCGCAGGCAATGATACCGGCAAGCTAATGATGTGGTCATGGGCAGCTTCCAGAGTAATGGACTATCTAGAAACGCGAAACGACATTGACCGCAATAATATAGCGATAATGGGCCATTCCCGTCTTGGCAAAACTGCATTAATAACGGGAGCGTATGATGAACGATTTACTTTTACCTTCCCCAACGATGCTGGCTGTTCAGGTGACGCCATCACGCGGGAGAAAGAAGGGGAACGAGTAAAACAAATCACCGATAAATTCCCATATTGGTTCTGTCCGAACTATAGGAATTATGCGGAGCGAGAAACACAAATGCCCTTTGATCAGCATTTTCTCGTAGCAGCTATTGCTCCTCGCTATGTAAGCGCAGGAACAGCTATAGAGGATACATGGGCTGATCCGAATAAACAATATCTATCTTATGTAGCGGCAGATGATGTTTACAAGCTGCTTGGCAAGAAAGGATTTATACATCCTGACAGATTGCCTGACGCAGGCGATATATTTCACGACGGCACCGTTGGTTTCCACATGCGTACAGGAACGCATTTTCACAGCCGTTACGATTGGCTATGCTTTATGGAATTCATGAAGAAGCATAGAGTTGGAAAGTTATGATATACCCTCATGTTATATAACTGCGATTCATAATATAGTAAATTCAGCGTATGCGACGACATAAAGCCTACGTTTGCTACGGGCTTGACATATATGCTGAGTGGGCTTTTGAAGCGTAGGACCACAGCAATCTTTGATTGTGTAGTGATCCAGCTTCCCAGCCGTAGCGAAGTATATATCTCAAGCCTTATACCACATAATAATTGCGTACTTACACTTCTTTTATCACATATTACGAATCGCGATTATACAAACTAACAATACACGTCAGAATAAGAAAGTGGTATAATGATGAAAACTAAATCGCAGGAGGATTTTATGGTTACAAAAGAACAGATATTGGATGCTTTGAGGAAGGTAATAGACCCGGAGATAGGTAAAGATATTGTGGATCTGGGTATGGTCCATAATATAGATATAAGCGATGGACAGGTTGTCGTCGATATACACTTAACCATAAAGGGGTGTCCGTTGCAGAACAAAATACGCGACGATGTAATGGCTGCCATTTCGGCATTGCCTGGCGTTAATAGTGTTAAAGTTAATATAGGTGAGATGACAAACGATGAGAGACAAGCTCTTAGCAAGCGATTCGGGCAGAAGCGTGAGGTATTGTTTGAGAATACTCATGTAATAGCAGTGGGCAGTGGCAAAGGCGGCGTAGGCAAGTCAACCATAACCGCAAATCTGGCATTGGCACTGCATAAGCTAGGATACAAGGTCGGGCTTATAGATACCGATATACTCGGCTATAGCATACCCAGGCTGCTAGGTACCAAAGGCAAGCAGGCCACTGCCATCGACGAGCATACTATAATGCCTATAGAAGCCCACGGAATTAAGACGATATCCATGGGTAATTTCATGTCCGAAGAAGATGTAGCTCTGATATGGCGTGGACCCATACTAGGGGGTATCCTGGAACAGTTCTTCAGCGATGTCTATTGGGGTGATCTGGATTACTTGGTTTTAGACCTGCCACCGGGCACAGGTGATGTACCGCTCAGCGTATTACAACGAATACCCACTTCAAAGTTACTGTTAGTAACAACACCGCAATCTTCAGCCGCCCATGTAGCGGGGCGTTTGGGCAATATGGCTGAAAAAGTCAAAGTGGACATACTTGGTATAATAGAAAATATGTCATACTTTATATGTCCTAACTGTTCAGCCAAACACTACATTTTCGGTCAAGGTGAAACCGAAGCAATAGCTAAGATATTAAATACAGAAATTCTAGGCCAAATACCGCTGGATATTGAGATACGACAGGATAGCGATAACGGCGTACCTACGGTATTGAAGGAAGGCGATAATTCAGCAAAGATATATATGGATATAGCCGAACGTATCACAGAAAAATTGCCTGTTTCATGCCATACAAATGAGTAAGCGGGATATCCTCCCGCTTACTCATTCATTTTCATTCTGGCTATTACGGCATTCGCTGCAATAGCCGAAGAATTTTAACATATGGTCGGTTATATCAAAATCATAATCGACCTCTATAAGTTTTTCTAGGCGTTCTAAGAAATCCTCTTTAACCTCTATAACCTTACCGCATTTAATGCATATCAAATGATGATGTTGATGATCCTCGTTATGGTGATTTAACTCATAGCGCGTCTTGCCATCGTCAAAATCCAGTCTATATATAACATCCATTTCTTCTAGCAATTGAAGCGTTCTGTATATAGTGGCCAATCCTATCTCCGGATATTTCTTTTTAACCTGCTCATATATCTCTTCAGGGGTCATATGCTTACCTTCATTTTCCACTATGGCATCCAGCGTAGCTCGCCTTTGCGTGGTAAATTTATAACCCTTCTGTTGCAATTGCTCCTTTAACGTTGTTATATTATCCATAATCGCGCACCTTCTTCTCAATTAGAAATAACATAGTATAGTATATGCACAAATTATATATAAGTCAATAGAGGCCAGACCTTTTCAATTAACAAATATACTGGATGCTATGTCTTTATCTATAGCTATTTGAGTATAGCCCACCTTTATAACATAGGAAGGAAAGCTCTGCACTAATTTTACGTCACTGCCCACCACTATGCCTAGGGCCATCAACTTGCGTACAGTATCCTGATTGTTCATGTCCAACGCCATAATAGTGGCTTTTTGCCCCGTTTTCATATCTGCTACACTTCTCATAAGCAATGTCCCCTTGACTCGTTTTTTATCATCGCTGCTTTTCTCAAAAACTTCGGCAGCTTTATCGATTCAGCCATTTCATAACCGCAATTCGGGCATTTTATTTTATGACATGTGCGGCTGAAAGGGCACCCTTTACATCCCTTTTCAGCCTCAGCCATTTCAAATTCATAACCACAAAACGGACATTTTAACGTTTTACTCATATTATGACACCCCCAGCAATATAAGTATCTTATTGAGTACATAGCCAACGGCAAAAGCAAAAGGAAAAATAAAAGCCACCATGCCTAATGTAGTCTTTGCCCCACGCTCCTTCCACATAATAGAAAACTGCGCTATACATGGCACAAACAGCGTCAAAGTAGAAGCCGCTACCGCCAATTGTCTGCCGTTTAACAATCCAGCCTTTTGTAGGTCATACAATCCTCCCGCACCATAATCGCGTCTAAAGAAACCGAATAAGAACGCTTCAGCAGCCTCTGACGGTAAACCAAGAGCATGCATCAACGGCTCCAGCCAGCTTATTATAAGGCCAAATAAACCGGTTAGGTTTCCCAACCATATGATAACGCTAGCAAGTATAAACAACGGCATTACTTCTATAAAGTACCATTGCATGCGTGTATAGGTCTTCATCCATACGTTAGATAGGCTGGGCCAGCGCAACGGCGGCACTTCCATAAAGAACGCCGGACGTTCTCCCGGTATTACTTTGGCTGCCAGGTATCCGATCAGCAGCAATACCCCTATAACAACTACGACCCATGTTACAAGTGCTGCTGTATGACCCGACAAAAGCCCCAATACAACTCCCAACTGCGCGGAACATGGTATAGCCAGGGCAAGCAACAGTGTAGCTATGACCCTCTCGCGTGTTGTTTCTAACGTTCTGGTTACCAATGTGGCCATTGTATCGCATCCAAAACCCAGCGTCATCGGTATCACTGCTCTGCCGTTGAGTCCTATTTTTTTAAATACCCTATCCAGTAACATGGCTATCCTAGGTAAATAGCCGGAATCCTCTATTATGGAAAACATGAAGAAAAACGTGCCCACAATGGGTAAGATTATAGCTACAGCATATCTTAAACCCAACGTAACGATGCCATAATCCATGCCTATCAAATCGCGAAGTGCCGGCCACGGCACATATTGGATCAGCAAACCGTTTATCCATGGATTTATATATTGCTCAAATATTGTACCTTCTATAAAGTCCACCACCACGCCAGCTCCGAATACGCCGACGAATTGATATAAACCGAAATATAATACAATTAACAATATCGGAATACCTGTAATTGGACTCATAGTAAGGCGGCTTAAGCGCTCGTTTATACTTTTATCAGTCGCTTTATCCTCCTTAACTATATCATCGGTTATAGCCCAAGCGAGTTTTTGCCTTTCCATGGCCATTATATAGCTTAAAGGTTCGTTATAGGCCTTCTGTGCCTCGCTTATGATATCTGATATTCGCTGCCATCCATCGCCTTCACGTCTACTTACCATATGCTTAATTTCATCATCGCCCTGAAGCAACAAAACGGCTATAGAGCGTTTTGATATATTATACTCTCCTTTGAGCGAGTCTATTATATCCTCTATAGCCTTTTCTATCGTTTCGTCATATTTTACTACCTCAGGCTGCAATACTGACGACATAATCCGTTACCTCCTGCTTCAACTCTTTTATCCCTTTATTCAACGCCGCAGAGGTAACTACAACAGGTATGCCTAACTTCTGCCTCAACTTGTAAGCATCTATTTTTATACCTAACCTTTCGGCCTCATCCATAACATTCAGCACGAGGATCACCGGTAGACCGGCTTCTATAAGCTGCAAAGTAAATGAAAGCATGCGTTTTATATTTTTAGCATCTACAATATGCAATACCACATCCGGTTTTTCTTCCAAAAGGAGCCTTCTGGCCACCCTTTCTTCTTCAGTTATAGGCATCAGCGAGTACATACCCGGCGTATCTATTATTTCAAATTCGCAGTCTCCTATGCGTCCTTTCCCTCTTGAAATCTCTACGGTAGTACCAGGGTAATTGGACACCGTAACATATTTACCAGTCAAGCGGTTAAATATTACGCTTTTGCCCACATTGGGGGTACCTACCAACGCTATCTTGGGTAGCCCTTCAATGTGCTCATTGCCGCTTGTATGACAACTTTTATTATTCGCTTTTTTATCCATTGACATAAACCCTCCCTCTGCATTTATATTGATAATTATTATCAATTTCTATTTATAGTATAATCATAATGATAATCATTGTCAATAGTATGAATAAAAAATAAATGGCACATCGTTTCGATATGCCATTTATCATCAGGCTATTTCATTTATCATCATCTTCGTCCTCATCGTCATCATAGAAATCTTCATCCTCGTCTTCTTCGTCGGATATAATTTCCATATAAGCATCATAAACTGCTTGCATTTCATCCTCGTCGTCTATAGAAACGTATATATCCTCGCCATTTTCATCTTGTTCTATCCTCAATACTATGGCCTCATCTTGGCCAAGGTCCTCCATAGGCTCCAGCGGAGACAACAGAACATATTCTTTATTATCGATTTCCAATGTAAGTATATGCTCGAATTGGACCTCATTATCATCCTCATCTATAAGGGTTACGATATTTTCTTCGTCAACCATAACGGTACCTCCATTCATCAATTTGATGCCATTTTATACTAAAGTAATCTACCTGTCAATCTTTATTTTTGGTTATGCGCAAACTATCCAAATATCCTTGCAATATATACACGGCCGCCATTTTATCTATGACCTTTTTGCGCTTTGCCCGGCTGACATCGGCTTCTATCAACGAACGCTGGGCGGCTACCGTACTCAGCCTCTCATCCCACAACACTATATCGATGTCATCAGCCATATAATCAGCCAACCTTTGTTTAAATGCTATCACCTTTTTGCCTTGAGGCCCTATACTGCCATTCATGTTCTTAGGCAGTCCTATCACTATGCACTGAACCCCTGACTTTTGACATATATCAACTATATGCTGCATATCGGCCTCCGGTTGCTTGCGCCTCCATGTCTCCAGCCCCTGAGCCGTCCAGCCCAATTCGTCACTGATCGCTATACCTATCGTATTGTCCCCTACATCAAGCCCTAATATTCGCATGATAGGATTATTGGCCTTCATGAGCGTCTATATAAAATCTAAGCAATTCGCTGAGCAGTTCATCTCTGTCCAGCTTATGTATAAGCGCTCTGGCATTATTATGGCTGGTTATATAACTCGGATCGCCGGATATAAAATAACCTACCATCTGCACTATCGGATCATACCCCTTCTCTTCAAGCGCAGCAAATACCTGCATCAGTACGGCTTTAGCCTGCGCACTGTTATCGTCTTCGATATTAAATTTCATGGTTTTTTGTTCATCATTGCTCATATTATCTACCCACCCTCTCAAATTATACGCTTATATCATACCCTATATACCATTATTTTTCAAGCTCAATACCAATCTTTCTAAGATCATAGCTTGATTAAAGGATGTTGACTTCATATCCAAATCGCTTTGCAGACAATGTCTCAATGCCTCAACGATTTGCCGCTTATCGAATTCTTTGAGCTGGTTTATATAGCTGTTAACCGCAAAAATCGGCAGTTTTAATTGAGATGATATTTCCCTGGCACTGTATCCTTTATCCAGCAAAAGCCTGCATTGCAACAATATCCTGAATTGCCTAGCTATCATAGATAACATGCCTATGGGAGATTGTCCGGATTCCAACAACTCGTTCATATGGTATAGCGCCTTATCCACATCTTTTTGTCCGATAGCATCGACCATTTTGAATATATTGGCCGATGATATGCGCGTAACCACCGCATCTATATCTTGCGCGCATATTACACGGGCTTCGCCTGCATAATCCGCTACTTTATGTATCTCATGCACCAGCGTCTCCAGTTCGCTGCCGGCCATCATAGCCATATATTGTGCATCTTGAGACGAGATGGCTTTACCCAGTCGTTTAAAAGCCGTCCGTATCCATAATATAAGTTCCTTATCCTTAAGCTGGGCAAAATCCACAACCGCCCCATATTTCCCTATAGCCTTAAAAAGCGCTGTATTCTTACGTATATCTCCTCGGCAGACGAATACCAGGCACAGATGCTCTGGTATGTGAGCAATGTAATCGACCAAGCGCTTGCGGTCCACCGTATCCGCCCCACGCCCCATGAGCGGCGCATAGTTGCGGATTACCACAAGCCTTCTTCCGCCAAATAAAGGGAGCGTATCCGCGCAAGCCAACACATCATCTACACTGGCAGTTTCCCCATCCAGGACGGTCATATTCATATCGCGCACAGCCCCATCGAGCAATGTATCCTTTAGTTGTGCGAGCGCTTGCTCTTTTACGTACTCCTCCTGGCCGTAAAATAGATAAAGCCGCGCTATATCTCCAGCCTTTAAGTTATTAAAAAACTCTGTATGATCCATATGCTATCATCACCTTTCGATCACCGTTTCAACGCTCATATTCCAACCATCGGTAACTATGCTAACAGCTCCATGTTTATCAGTCCGATATACCTGTGCGCCAGCATCGTAGTATCGCCGTATAACATTATCGCTCGGCTGTCCAAAATTATTATTACCCACCGATACAACCGCTACGTCTGGCTTTACAGCGGCTATAAAGCCATCAGTACTCGATGTATCGCTACCATGATGAGGCACCTTTATAACAGCGCTTTCTAAATCCGCATCTTGGATCAATTCATTTTCAGCATCAGATTCTATATCTCCCGGCAATAATAATGAAAAATTCTTGTATTTTAATTTTAACACCAATGAATCGTTATTGCCACCATCAAAAGATGGTTGGGCCAGTGGATACAACACCTCGAATACGATACCATCATCCACCTCGATTCGATCGCCTTGTGCCAGCTTTACAACGCGTGCACCTTTGTTAAGAGCGGTGCTTAAAAATTTTTCATCGTATATGCTATATAGGACGGTGTCCACCCTTAATTCGTTCATTACAGACACTAACCCGCCCATATGATCCGAATCCGGATGAGAATACGCGATCAAATCCAAATGCATTATGCCGTTATGTTTAAGATAGGGCAGCACTATACTTTGGCCGGCATCAAATCCATCTTCCATATAATCCACGCGGTTGCCTCCGTCTATAAGTATATTTTTATGCGACGGTGTGGTTATAAGGATACTGTCGCCCTGTCCCACATCCAAAAATACCACTTTTAGCCTGTTATCGTTTGCCCATACAGTAAACGCCTCTATAGCTATGATAAATACCAAAGCAACTGCAATCGATGTTACCTGCCGTCTACTCATGCGCCGCCATAAAAAAACAGCGCATATAGTTATGTAATAAGCGACTATGAGCGGAATCGAAGGCGATGGTACATTTATAGCTACCCACGGTATACCGGCCATCGCTAACGTAAATATATTGACCGATCGCAATATAATGTATAAGGGGTAAGCTATTGTAGATGCCACGACGGGTAGAAGTGCCCCCAACGCTGATAATACCAGTCCTGCTAAAAATATAAAACCATTGAAAGGTATTATGGCTATATTGGCCAGCAACGACAATGTGGGTATCTGATTGAAATAATACGCTATGATGGGCAAGGTAGCGATTTGCGGCGCTAATGTAGCCGCACATATCTCGGCCAAAGCCTTTGGCATAAACCTCGCCAAAAAATCTTCTATTGGTTTATATATGCTCAAGAGAGATGCTGTAGCAGCAAAGGACAGCATAAAACCGATATTGTATATGTCCAGCGGGTTTATGATGAGGATTATAATAGCAGCTATGGACAGGCTATTTAGCGTATCTGCTTTTCTATTCAGCAGCCTGCCTCCCAATAATACGGACAGCATTATGGCGGCCCGCAATACCGATGGGGAAAGATCGGATATTACGGCATATACCCATATTGCAGCAATAGCTATGCCATCCGCGAAACGTGGTTTGCTATTGAAAGGCTTAATTATAAAGTAAATGATAAGCGGTATGAAAGCCACATTCATGCCTGAAACGGCTAGTATATGAGCCATGCCGGTAGCACTGTAAGCCTCGCTTATCATATCGGGCATATCGGCCGTATATCCGAATAGAATGCCTTTTAGCAATGTATTTTCGGGATATGGCATAAATCCGTCTACGCTATCTGTAAGGCGCTGCTTAATGTTCATGAAAAGATCCGATATGGAATGAACACCTTTAGAACCTAAATATGAAACATCACGGCTATTGGCCGACATTATATGGTATATGCCCTGCCCCTTAAGGTATGCTTTATAGTCGAAACCTCCGGGATTACGCTGACCGGATGGTAGCCGAAGTTCACCCTTTACCATTATGCGGTCGCCGCAACGGTATGACGGTTGTTCATCATCATGGTATATTGTTAAACGCACTTTGGCTTGGCTATTATCAACAGCCAGCGCATAAGCAGCCTTGGATTTATCATCTGAAAATATATTTATAATTGTCCCTGCCAGCGAGACGTCTTTACCTTCTAACAGCTCCAAACCATCGCTCACAACATGAAAGCTGTACTGGAATTTCATCAGACCAAATAACGCAAATAAGATGCATATGGCCGATATAACAGCCATATTTGACCGCTTCATAAAAAATGCGGCCGCCATTAACAACATGATAACAGCAGCCGCCCATACGATTGTACTCGACACATAAGGAACTATGTAACCCAGCAATAAGCCGCCTATATAACACAGGCATACGAGTATGGCAGGTCTCTTAAACCTCACCTTTCTTCCCCCTATGATTTCAAGTTATATATTATATGTGTATCTTTCCCGAGCCACCTCAGCAGCGGGATAATGCTGCCTAGCTTCTTTCAAGTAAAGCTCCTCATCATGCTCGAACCATAAATGCGTAAGTAAAAACGCCTTAGCATCAGCGTAAGCAGCCACCATACCTGCCTCAACAGCTGTAAGATGCGGTACATTAGGCGAAGTTTTCTCCGATGTAAGCAACCCGCCATCACATAAAAGCATATCACAGCCCTTAGCAAAGCCGACCAGATCATCGCCCTGCGATGTATCGCCCGAATATACCAGCTTATGGCCAGCACTATCCTCCAACTTAACAGCAAAACTGGGCACTGGGTGCACCATAGGCGAAAGTGAAATCTTTACGCCACCTATATCCGTTTCCATCCCTGGCTTTATATCACACAATTCAAATACGTTGTTAAACTGAAGATCTTGCCATACGCTCGCCGGCGAGGATGGTGAATATACCTTAATTAGTCTGTTCCATTGACCTCGCTTTTTTAAAATATCTATAGCATACCTCAATACCATCATATCCGATACATGATCGCTATGTAAGTGCGTGAGTATTACAGCATCGATATCCTGGAGACGTTTATATGTAAGCAAGCGTGAAATAACGCCGTTCCCACAGTCCAACAGTATGCATGTATCGTCGACTTCCACCAGATAACCGGAGCAAGCACCGTCGGCGGCTGGAAACGGACCGTATCTGCCCAATACTGTAAGCCGCATGCTTATTCTTCCTTTTCATCGGTTGGCTGAGCCACAGGCGAATAATTAGCCTGCATACTCGGATTATTATAGTTCGGGGCAAAGCTCACGCTTCGCGCGGGAGTAATGGTCGATATAGCATGCTTATAGACCAGCATCTGCCTACCCTCGTTATCCAATATAACTGTAAAACTGTCAAACCCTTTAACCAATCCCCGTAATTGGAATCCATTAGTAAGATATATCGTAACCGGTATGCGTTCCTTGCGCACCTGGTTGAGGAAAACATCCTGTAATACAATGGTCTTGTTAGTCGTCATTATTTTTACTCCACCCTCCACTTTTGTCCAATTTAATTGATGTTAATATTATATACCAAAACCGTCCATATTAAAAGGACTTTTTGCATAGTTTCCGTAATGAAGGCATGTATATTAATATGCCTCGTTTACCATAGCCGCTATGGTATCAGATAGTTTCAAGCGTTTACTTTTCTGCGTCCTGTATTCTTCTATCATGCCATCCGCTTTAAGCCTTGCCACCTCTTGCTTGATCTCGTTTTTAATCCTCTGCCTCTCAAGGCCTCTCTTGTCTACATTCATCGCTCTTAACACTTCATCGGGCAAAAGGTCCTCGCCTTTGCTGCCATTTTTGAGCACATGTAATATAGCATATCTGAACGCCATCGACTGGTCGCTTAATCCTGAAAATTGGGAAACAGTATCACGATAACTTTCATAAGTTTCAGTATGCTGCCACTGATCCGCCGGCTTTATATCTAATCTATCGAGCAACGGTATTATAGTGCTCATAGCCGCGTCGGGATCTTGATAGAATTCGCTCCCCCATACACGCCAGAATACCCATCCGGTTCTCTCCATCTGCCTTTGACGCAAGCGATCCTGCCACCAACGGTCAGGCGTATGCCATCTGGCACCATCGCACTCTATTGCCAACCGGTTGTATTCGCCATTTACGACCATATCTATACGGTAATTGCCGACTTTAACCTGCGGTGTTACCCTATAATTTCTCGCCGTCAGCCAATCGTATACAGCCTCTTCAAACGGCGATTCCAATAGATCTCTGCCGCGTTCCGCGTTCTGTTGGCTCCACATGCCGTTTTGCACATACGACAAAAGCTCATAGCGCAGATCAGTTTCCTTTAAGTCCTCCAGCTCTACTGAATGGAACAGGATCAATTGGTCCTTCGCGCGGCTTACCGCCACATTGAACCGCTGCCTGTACTGGTCCTTGGTTAGAGCTACGAGGCGCTTGGCATCATTGGCCCCCACCACCATGGACAATATCATGACATCCCGCTCATCCCCCTGGAATGCATATGCGTCGCCCATTCTCAGGCTGCACGCCTCCTGCTCCTCGGGTGTCAGATAATCGTTTATCTTATCCCAAATATACTTTGCCTGGGCATTGCCCGTCAATGATATTACGCCAAATGTCTTACCTTTATATCTGGGGTCATGCACCATATCACATAGTCTCTCGCATATAGCATCGGCTTCCGGCTTGTTTATATCCTGTGTATCCGCCCTGTATCCGCCGGGTATATAAACATCGGCCAATACCGGCTCCAGGCGCTTGCCCGGCAGCACATTCCTCAATGGTATTATCCTGTCATTGTAACACAACCTGTTCGAAAATCCGATGATTTCAGGCATACATCTGAAATGTTCTCTGAGCATAAGCATCCCTTGGCCCGCAAATGTAATCTTGGCTATGTCGAAAAGGCTGGTGGTCAAATCCATATAATCCCTGATGGATATATCCGACAAATATTGCTGCATCAATCTCTGAACGTCTATAACGCTCTTGCCCACGGCGTCAGGGCTGATCTGTTCCGGATCACCCACTATGATCACTTTTTTGCCTCTGGCTAAAGCCAATAGCGATTTAATATCGCATTGGCTGGCTTCGTCGACTATAACCACATCGAAATTGGCAAAATCAGACGGCAATGTTTCAGATACCTTATAAACGGGCATTATCCACACCGGCACAGCATCCTTGGCCTGAAGCATTTCGTGCTGTACCATTTGTTTTTTCCTCCAGGCCAATTTACCTGTACCTTTGCCTAGCTTCCTAACCGCCAAATGCCAGCGTTCCAAAGCCTTCAAGCTCTCTTCTGTCGTACCCAACATAAGCCCTAAAGTAGTCTTATTCAATATCAACTGTTCTTTATCGCCTCTCAAAGCCTTGATCAATTGTTCCTGTTTATCTTCGAGATCTTTCATTTTCCTGTTCTCAAAGTTTATATCGTATAAATAGTGCTTTATGGCATTATTGCTCCACGATGTCATCCAATAAGCTGGACAGAGATCATTCTCATTCACATCCTTTTGCAACCATCGCTGAGCCCACTTAGGCGCTTTAGCATCCAAACGCCGCCAGGACGCCATAAACCTATCATAATCGTCCTTTAAGCTCTCTATTAATTTTATAAACTGATAGCCGTTACCCCATATCTCGACCGTTTTATCGTCGCACTCATATGTTTTATCCAAGCAACTGAGCATATCCGTAACTACTGCATGAGCACAACCTTTATCGATGACTCGGCCGAGCACGTCCTTTTGCCTTTTTAAGCCACTTACGGCCGCACTATACTGCTGCTGCGCCATCTTTATGGATAATGCTTTATATAAGTCCTCCAATCGCTCGTCCGAAACAGGTCCGATGTTTTTCATGATAGCGTTAAGGCACTGTTTTGCTTTAGGTATGCAGGCGCTGTCGTATTCCACAACATCCAGCAAACGCCTGATGGTTTCCATTATAGGTTTTACATCTTGAATATCTATGTCCTGTTTGTTGTCAGGCTCGACAATACCGCTGTTGGCAGCAAAATTGTTCCATGCATTGGATGCCTCTTTTGCAGCTACAATAAGCCTTATAAAATTATTTGCTGAGTCCCATTCGCCTTCCGAACAAGGAATACGGCCGTTTACCAGTACGCCCTTCAAAGCCCGTTTTTTCTTCATATTCAGCTCTAACAGCCCAACGGCTTTTTTACCGCTTCTGACATTATTCAAAGCCTCATCTACAAACTGCGCCGTTTCTTCCAATAATATCGAACGGTCCCATGTCACGTTATCCAATAAATTCAGTTTGGAATACAAATCCTCCAGGTTAACCATATGCTGCTTCAATAATTGAGCGGATTTAAGTATTTTTTCTCTGTCCAGAGGAGATTTTCTCATAATATCCAATAAGGTTTTCTGCCAATCGGCATTTATGCGGTTATAAACATCCATAGCATCTTTTATGGCATTCAATGCGGTTTCGATGCCATCTGCAGATTCATCGGTGAAAACAACCCCGGGAATATAACCGTCCACATCCGCATCCATAGCCGATAACTTATGCAGGTGCTCGACCATCTTGCCGAAAGAAACCCTATCCAACAGATCCTTGGTATCCGGAAATTCATACGATAAATCATCTATATGATCTATTATAGCTCTGCGGGATTTCCTGAAGCGTTTCATCTCCTCTCCATCAAGCGGCGGTTGCGAAACGATTTTTACAGCCTCCTTACCGCTTTCAACCACAGGTATCACTTCATAATCCGGCATATTATCCAGCCAGTTATGCATATCCTCCTGCAATTTAAGTACTTTGGCAAGGTCCGAAGGTAAAAGCAAACGCCCATCATCCGACTGCACCATTCTGACCTGTATTCCTGCCAACTTCTGCATTTGACGCTGGATCGATATCATTTCTTCTTTGTCCTGATCTATCTGTTCCTCCAAGCGTTTTATATCAGCCTGTAAAATATTTATATCCGATTGCGTCACCATTTCTATAATCGTAGAAACAGCTTTGTTGAGCTGCTCCTTGCTATCGTTGGCGTGGCTCAACACGCTAATACATAAAGGCCTTAGGGCCTCGGGTATTTTATTGTGTAAAACCGTCAACGCTTGTTCTTTTTGTGATGTAACGAGCACTTTCTTACCTTGAGCCATAAAGTGACAAATGAGATTGGCTATGGTATGGCTTTTGCCGGTCCCCGGCGGGCCCCACACCACTACGCCGTCAGCATGTTCCAATCGATCTATGATCTGAATCTGCTCGAGGTTAGCCGGAAGCGGAAACAATATGTTTTTATCTATAAGACAGCTCCATTCATCCCGCTCTCTCTGCTCATATACCGACGGCTTATTTCCCGAAACACCCAATATTGCTTTCCATGCACCGGCTTGAGCCAATTTATCCTCCGTAAGGGCGTTCTTTAATCCGTCTATATCCCTCAGCAGGGAATCGACTTGGCGCCGGCGTACAAACAATACGCTCTCATCCACAATGCAAAGCTTTTTGCCGGCAGCCTCATCTTGAATTTCTTCCGCGTTATATATGCAAAAGTCAGCGGATATGACGCCTCCTGCTTCTTTTAATATATCCAAATATGTCCCGCTATCCGCGGGATTGTAATCTATTTGCTCAAAATGCTCTTGAACAGGTGACAGATCCGGTATGTTCATATCGGTAAAAATATCAGTTTCTAACCTTGAATCAGCATCCTCATCGGGTATTACGCTCATAACACCGTTAATAGGATCATAATCGAGAATCATTTTCTGAATTATCAACGGATATTTGATATCATGTACGCCGTGCTTCCATAGGACCACGCCTTGGCCCCATGCCAGCTCTAGTTCTTCATCGTATTTTAGACGTTCCCTTAAATTGAAAAGCCTCATGAAAAGGTCCTGAACGATATATTGTGGCCTTATCCTTTCGGCCCATTCATTCCATTGATTTATATAAGCATCCCATGCGGCAACGCGTTGCTCATCCGCTTCAAATGCAATGCATTCTTCTTGTATCTGGCACTCATCAGCTTTGATAGGGATCTGACGTGGATCTTCTGATAGCTCAACCCATCCTTTTAATTTATTCGGTACATCTGGAGGTGGCTGTATATTCTGTCTGCGGACTTTAAGCCAAGCTTGCGATCGTCAACGAAATTTTGAGCCACTCGCTAATGAAATTTTGAGCCACCTTCGCTAACGAATTCGTGAGCCACGCGCTAGCGAAATTTTGAGCCACCTTTGCAGGATTTAAAAGCAAATCTTGCAAAATAGCTCATTTTGCTTCTCTTTTTCAGCCCGAGGCAGGCTAACCAATCGAGTTCTACGATTTCATCGGGGGAGCCGGTCAGGTAAAAAGCGGGAGGGATAAATTCCCCAAGGCCTAACCCGCCAAGTCTTTATGCTCACGCTTTTTACCGGCGCTTGACAAGACCGGGTCCCAAAGGGATATAATATTTTAGGCGAGGGTTGGGCTGTTTGGATTTTTGCTTCCCTTCCGTTGCCCTCGGTATTTTTGCCTATCCATTTGGGTGGTCTTGTCAAGAGAGACCGGCGACTCCCGAGTGCTAGACTCTGACTCTATCCTCGCTGGGCTGCTGCTTGCTGCTTGAACCGGTATGATGTACCGTTCATATTGAGTATGTGAGCCCTAAAGGTTAAGCGGTCTACCAGCGCTGCTGTCAGTACGGTATCTTGAAAAAATTCTACCCAACGGGAGAACTCTAAGTTAGTGGTTATCATTACGCTGGCTCTCTCTGAGCGTTCGGATAAAACCTGAAACAAAAGCTCCGAATGGTGCTTATTGAAGCTCAGGTAGGAAAGCTCGTCAAGTATGAGAAGATCAATTTTAGACAGTTGCTTCTCTATCTTGCTCAAGCGATGGTACTCCTGAGCTTCGGCCAGCTCGTTAGCCAACTGGGCCGCTGTGTAAAATCTCACCTTGTATCCGGCTTTGCATATTCTCATGCCTAAGCCGATGGCCAAGTGGGTTTTGCCGGTACCCGGGTTGCCTATCATGATGACATTCTCCCGATTTGCTACAAAATCACCTGTAGCCAGCTGCCAGACCAGTGCTTCTTCGACATGCTCCAACGCTTTGAAATCAAACTCATCCAGCGATTTAGCGAGTGGAAAGCCTGCTGCTTTAATCCTGCGCTTTAGCTGATTTTCCTGTCGTGTAGCCACCTCGTTGGCCAATAACTCGCATAAGAAATCCTCATAGCCCATGCCGTCCTCTGTGGCGTGACGCATAATCGGTTCGTATTTGGCTATGGTAGGCAGGCGAAGCTGCTTGGCATATAGGCGTATAAGTTCCTTTTTGGGATTTATCTCACTCATGGTTCTTATCACCTCCTGCCAAGAGCACGTCATAAGCGTTTAACGATACCTCTTTAACCGATACATCATTCGGAAAGGGTATAACATTATCCACGGCACCATTATCGTCGCTATCGGTTAATCTGCTCCTTAAAAGCTCAATGGTAGGCGATGATATATCCAATGCTTTGATCTCTTTTAGTATGCGTTCTGTGCCATAGTCTACCACCAGCCTGAGCAGTTTCACCATATCGCGGTTACCTGCCGGCAATCTTTGTCCCCATCGCAGTATTTCCTGAGGTATATTGGCTTGCTTAACTGGTTTAGCATTCAACACCGCTCTGGGACGCTTCTCCAAAAGGTCAATGTAATGGCTCAACTGATACTGAACAGTATTTGCCGTATAGCTCCTAGGATAGGCAGCCACATCCTCATTATGATAATATATCCTGACCGTTGTGCCGTATCCTTTGACGGTAACATTCTTGCCCACCAAATGAAGAGGGACCGAATACTGGCTGCCGTCAAAACGCACTATGCCAAATTCATTTACACCGGCAGTAACCTGAATGGCAGTATCAAAGGGATATAAGGGCAACGGTATCAAGCTGGCTCGTTCGGTCTCATAGCCTTTACCCACTGTTTGGGAACGGCCCCTTATGGTATGCGAGCGGTACTTTATGCATCTATCCAGTATTATCTGATTTAGCTCTTCTATGCTATCGACGTGCACAAGAGGTACCAGTACATTGCGACGTATATATCCTACCAGGCCTTCTACCAGTCCTTTTTCATGCCCCTCTGCCAGGTTGCAGTACTCAGTTGCAAAGGCATAATGGGCCTTCAATGCCATAAAGCGCTGCTGTTCTTTAACTACATGGGTACCCCAGCCTTCTTTTACAGCAAGCCGGGAATTGTCGAATATCTCCTTTCTTGCTACGCCGCCGAAGTATTCAAAACCGGCTCTATGGCCTTCCAGGAAAGATTCTTCATTTTCCCTGGTAAAAGCCATGACAAAGATATCGCAGCTAAAGCACAAGCGCATACAGAACAAATGTACGGTTTGTTTTACGCCTTTTATATATACCTTAGCCGCTCCCCAATCCACTTGGACCGCTTCACCGGGCTCAAAGGATAAAGGGATATAGGCGTTATTGACGTTTTGCCGCAGTTGCTGGACGTACTGCCTTACAGTGGACTCTCCGCCCATAAACCCTTTTTCCTCTACCAAACGGTCATAAATCCTTTTTGCCGTATGCTGCTGCTTTTTGACGTTCTCTTGTTTATCCTGTTCCAAGCAGGAGTGGATAAACTCGATTACTTCCGTGGTTAGTACCGGGGCAATCCTTCCTTGGTAAGGTTTGCGTTGCCCTGGCATACATGCACCTTGGCAATACTTTTTGACAGTATTGCGTGAGATACCCAAACGCCTGGCAATCTCCCTTTGCGAGCAATGCTCTACAGCATAAAGCTGACGAATTTCTTGATATAGATCCACTTCAATTGTCACACTCCTTAGCCTCCTGTATCATAAGTTTTTCATGTCTATAATACAGGATTTCTAGTCTTTAGTGGATCAAAAATTCGTTAGCGTTTGACCTGTTTTTGGCTCACTTTTATTATAGCGTTTATACAAGCTGCGTTGTCTTCCGAAACGTTCAGCAATTCTATACCTTCATGATCTGGCAATTTATCCATATATAACACGAAATCGCCATATTCATCGATTTTAGTATGGATCTTTTGGCCCACCTTAATCACAGCATATAGATAATCTAAAAGAGCCTTGGCTCTATTCACAATTATACTATCCATGGCATCTAAACCCTTCACTTTATAACATTTAACGAAAATAAATTATCGAATACAGTGTACTACAGAGAAAATCAATAGCAAACGGCATTATTCTACAAAATTTAGCAGTATTTTGCACCAAAATTGCACAAACTGATCCCTCATGCAAAACTTATAGTATGTATTGTGTACATATCGATAGTATATTATGCTTCGTGCAGTTGCTCCTAATCAGCAAAATTCAAGTTTTCGAATATTGATGTGGCCTCCACTTTTTCTTCACCAACCAATATAGCGCTGTATCCTTCCACATAAAACCACCCTTCTGCTCCGTTCCCCGTACTTAGACACACCCAATGTACATTATCCGTAGCCTTAAAATTCACTTTGCTCCCGGCCATTGCCATCACCCGGCCGGCCTTAAGGTCCGGCTCGGTATATAGCATGAGATCTTTACGCAATACAGGTACGAATGAAGAATCTTGGGATTCATAGCTATATGGATAATATATATCTTGATGCGTTTGTTGTAGATAGCCATTTCTATCTAATTCCCACGTGGCAGGTGCCCACCATGTTTCAAGTATAGACAGCCTATATCTAGCGACAATAGTACCGTCCCCATTAAATTTACAGGTAGATGTATATGGAAAATCCGTTATTGAGCCAGCATATTCAACTTTATTTCCGGTAAATCTAAAGAAATGACTCCGTGGGTCATTGCTTGGCCCTTCGTCCAATAATGCTATTTCTTTAGATTTATCCGATTTATCTATATCAACAATGCAATACCACTCTCGATTTGGATTTTCTATATAAATATCCATTTCTTTTAATTTATCAATATATTCCGCACCGTTTACCATAAAAGAACTATTATCGACGCTATAATATACACTGTCGCCGCTGCCATCACCGTTTAAATCCACTATACACTGCGTATCTACCGCAACTTTCAAAGGAAAATCGGTTTGAATGGGAGATATATCCGTGCTAACAGGCTTTATAACAAACTGATTTTCACTATCTGCCCATGAATAATAAGTTTCAACCATTTCCCCAGTTTTATTATCGTAGTACCGATTTTTAAAAGTAGCTGTATCTATTTTCTCGAATTTTTTAGAATACCTATTACCGCCGCTGCTAAAAATCTCTGACTGTCCTCTTATCGGCAGTGCCTTTATTTCACCGGTAGGCAATATCGTAAACAGTCTATAGATATTACCGTTACTCGAAGCATATTGTCCAATTGTAAAATCGATATTGCTATCGTTATTATAATCATCAAATTCTATATTGAAAACGCTCTGAAAAGTTAATTTTTCTTCATTAAATGCTTTGTTAAGATCAAGTTTAGATAATATATTTCCTCTGCTATCTATTAGTTGAATATCGTACTTACCTTCCCAATTCGAACCCATGTACGGGCCGGGTTCTGTCTCCTCATAATATCTGCCGTCAGTCATTATTACGTTGAGGCTCTCGTTATATAAATCTTTGTTAAAGTCAATATCATTTTTTGATAGAATACTGGTATTGTTTTTATCATTAACACTTGTAGTGCTTTTTGGATCGGTCAATCCTATAAGAGCTACCACTATTGCTACTGCAACTGCTATAACAGACCATTTCCAAGAATTCTTTTTGAATTTAACCACCATTTTAATTCTACTTTTTAAACCTGATTTATTATTTGTCATACCGGTAGTAACAGGATGCCAATAGGATTTAGAGATTATATTTATCAGCCTAATGATCGTTTCCCCGTACTTTTTATATTCCGTTGGTTTTAATCGGGATAAAACATAGGCATCGCATGCCACCTCACAATCCTCACGTATCTTATAAAAAGCATACCATACAATAGGGTTGAACCAGTGCAGGCTCTGCACCAGCATTGTTATCAGGTTAATTAAGTTATCCTTTCTCTTCAAGTGTGCAAGTTCATGTAAAAAAATATATCTTTGTTCGTCTCCCGATAAATTATCCATAGTTTCACTAGATAATAACAATTTAGGTTTTAATAGTCCGAAAATTGAAGGTGTTTTCACATTTTTATTATATATAATCGGAATAATCGTGCGAATATTCATTTCCCTTTCACAATCGTCAAGTCTTCTTAAAGTTCCTTCGTCTTTACAGTGCGGAGCACCATTAATTTTTAACCGGAATGCGATATTCGCAATCAAAATATAAAGCAACATTCCCGCTACACCGATAAGCCATATTACACTTAATAACAGGTCATGGTCAAGCCAAACATTATCACTATTTCCAGTAATATTTTCATTTCTAATCATCTCATTCTGTACATTACCGGTGTTTATATCGACGTTCTGAGGCATAATAAGTTCATCGTCTATATCAGATACTCTATTGACATTTCCGGGTATCTCAGTGCTTTGCAAAACAGAAGGCAATAAATTAAAGATACTCATAGGGCTTTCGGGAGCATATGGTATAACAAGCCTAATTATAAGTAAAAGCCAGATATAATAATGCCAATTAGCATTCAATTTACTTTTGAAAGTCCATTTAACTAAAATAATCAATATTGAAAGTATACTCCCTCTAAATGATAAGGAAAGCACCATAGTAAACAACGTTACTAAATTCATTTATCTATCACCATCCTTTTCATCCAGTATACGCCTCAGTTCGGCTATTTCCTCCGCAGATAAATTTTCGTCTTTAATAAAGCTTTTTACCAGCAATTGCAATGAGCCGTCATATACTTTTTGAACAAAGGATTTTGTTTCTACCATTCTGCACTCTTTTTGGGTAACCAAAGGGAAATACTTATTAAGCGGAGACTCACGCTTAACCCCTATCGCTTTCTTTTTAACCAATCTGCCGATAAGTGTATGGATTGTTTTAGGACTCCACTCGGTATCGCCTCTCAAAGAGTCAATTATCTCCGTAGATGTCAGAGGAGATTTTCTCCATAAGACCTTCATTATCCTCCACTCAGCATCAGATATATTAGGAAAATTACTCATATACATTACCTTCTTACATATGTAGTCTACTATTATAATATTACATCTGTAATCCCAATATGTCAACACCCATATTTGCGACCATACAAAAGTGCCCCGTAAATATTTGTAAATTCATTCCTACAAACGCCTTACGAGACACTTATTATAAATTCTTTATTCCACAGTCACACTTTTAGCCAGATTCCTCGGTTTGTCAACGTCGCACCCTTTGTATAACGCCGTATAATAGGCAAATAACTGAAGTGGTATGACGCCCAACATCGGCACAAGCCACGAACTTGTATCCGGCAAGTAGATAACGTAATCGGCGACATCCTCTATTGCTGTATTTCCTTCTTGTACCACAGCCATAACCACCGCTCCCCTGGCTTTTACCTCTTTGATATTGCTGAGCATTTTATCAAAAAGCTCTGGTTGAGTAGCCAGTGCCACCACTAACGTACCCGGTTCTATGAGGGCTATGGTGCCATGCTTTAACTCGCCGGCAGCATATGCCTCTGAATGTATATACGATATTTCCTTGAGCTTAAGCGAGCCTTCCATAGCCAATGCGTAGTCCAATCCACGTCCTATGAAAAATATGCTGTGTGCGGAGAAATGTTGTGCCGCATAGTGCTGCACCGCTTCTTTGCCATTCAATATGCTTTGTGCTTTATCGGGCAGCTTTATTATGTCACTTACAATATCATCTATGTTCCGCTGTTTCATAGCACCCCTGCGTTTAGCCATATACAATGCTATCATGGTTATAACCAATAGTTGTGTTGTATACGCTTTGGTGGAGGCTACAGCTATCTCGGGTCCGGCCCACGTATATAACACTTTATTCGCCTCACGCGTTATGGTGCTGCCCACTACATTGGCAATAGCTATGACGGTAGCACCCTGGCGTTTAAGCTCTCGAAGCGCAGCCAACGTATCGGCCGTTTCGCCCGATTGGCTTATAACGATGGCCAGATCGCCCTTTGATATTATGGGTTGTCTGTATCTGAATTCAGATGCTATATCCACTTCCACAGGTAAACGCGCCATACGTTCTATAAGGTATTTGCCCACAACACCGGCATGATATGCCGTACCGCAAGCCACTATAAAAAGCTTACCCGCTTTTTCTATATCTATGTCGTCCAAATCATGCAGGTTTATTGACAGATCATGCGCTATCCTGGAAGCCATAGTATCTCTTAAAGCTTTAGGCTGCTCGTGAATTTCTTTAAGCATAAAATGTTCGAAGCCGCCCTTTTCCGCAGCCTCTATATCCCATGTAACATGATATACATCGCGTTTTATATCGCGACCATATTCGTCTTTTATAGATACGCCATCGCACGTTAAGACAGCTAGTTCTTTATCGTTCAAAAAATACACTTCTCTGGTATAAGGAAGTATGGCCGGTATGTCCGATGCTATAAAATTCTCACCATCACCAAGGCCGATTATCAGCGGGCTATCTTTGCGCACCGCTATAAGCTTATCGGGTTCACGCCTGCACATCACAGCCAAAGCATATGAACCTTCCAAGTAGGATACGGCTCGCTGCACCGCAGATAAGAGGTCATCTTCATAAAAATGATGTATGAGATGAGCTATAACCTCAGTATCGGTATCCGATACAAAATTTGTTCCTTGTTCCTGAAGCCATTGCTTGATGCGTATATAATTCTCTATGATACCATTGTGTACCACAGCGATTTCTCCTGATGCATCCGTATGCGGATGCGAATTCACGTCAGACGGCTCGCCATGCGTAGCCCATCTGGTATGTCCTATACCCAGTGTACCTCTAAGTTCTCGGCCGGCTAAAGCCGATTCCAATACATTCAATCGCCCCTTAGCTTTAATCACCTCTATGCTATCGCCTTGATAGACAGCTACTCCGGCGGAATCATAACCTCTATATTCTAATCTCTTTAAGCCATTCAGCAGTATTGGTACAGCCTGTTGATGGCCAATATATCCAACTATTCCACACATATATATTTATTCCTTTCTATTCCATTAAATTCTTAATTACGCACTCGTCATATATACGCTAAACAAATGTATATTTATGGTATGATAATGTTTGTTAGAAATGCTGTACCTCTATTTTGGCCCAGTCCCGTTTGTAGCAAAAATCGCTTTTTGCTTTTGTGGAACCTTTGTCGGCAGCCGTATGCCGCAGGGCACCCGCCGAAAAATCGATAAACCCTGACCTCGTCAACTCAAAATGAGTTCCGGCGCTTTTATATCGAATCGTATAAATAATCTCTACAAATACATCACCCCTCTCAATTATATAAATAAAATCAGGCTAGGTATTCTTCTATTATAGCGGCCAAGCGCGTGGCCTCCTGCTCCAGCTCGTCTATATCAGGCCCTTCTATCATTACCCTAACCAGCGGTTCGGTACCGGACGGCCTTATTACAACCCGTCCCATGCTATTGAACTTTTTTTCTATCCTATTTATCTCTTCAGCTATGGCGCCGCATTGCAAATACACCTCTTTTTTATCATTGCTTACTTTTGCATTGACCAATACCTGGGGGAATTGTTTCATTACAGTCGATAGCTGCGCCAAGCTCTTTTTCTTTCTTACCATGACCGACAGCAACTGTAGCGCCGTTATTAAACCATCGCCGGTAGTATTATGATCCAGAAATATAACGTGGCCCGATTGTTCGCCTCCCAATGAATAATCTTCCTGCAGCATCTTCTCCAGCACATAGCGGTCCCCGACCGCTGTCCTGACTACACGGCAACCGGCATTTTTAAGTGCTATTTCCAAACCTATATTGCTCATAATAGTGGCCACTACGGTATCCTTTTTCAAGGTGCCGCGTTCATGCATATCTATACCGCATATAGCCATTATCTTATCGCCGTCGACCAATACACCGTTTTCATCTACAGCGATCAAACGATCGGCGTCGCCATCAAAGGCCAATCCCAAATCCACCTCATTTTCCAACACATAATCCTGCAAAGCTTTGGGATGGGTGGAGCCGCAATTGCGATTTATATTGGTACCGTCTGGATCGTTAAAAAAACAGATCATTTCGGCACCGAGCTGGGATAGCAGAAGCGGTGCTACTCTATAAGCAGCCCCATTAGCACAATCGACAGCTATCTTATATCCTTTGAGGTCTATAGGAACGGTGGATTTGAGAAAATTCACATAGTCCTCAGCGGCATTTTGTACCACCACCCTGCGCCCTACGGCATCGCCCGCACACATGGGAATTTGCCGCGTTTGATCCAATATTATAGATTCTATACGATCCTCCAATTCATCAGGCAATTTATAGCCATCACGGTTGAAGAACTTGATACCGTTATATTCCATAGGATTATGTGAAGCCGATATCACTACGCCCGCATCAGCTCCATAAAGCCTTGTAAGATAAGCCACTGACGGCGTGGGCATGACTCCCACACATAGAGCTTCCCCGCCCACAGAACAAATGCCAGCCACCAAAGCCGCCTCTAGCATATCGCCTGACACACGCGTATCGCGGGCTACCACTATGCGGGGCCTTGGATTTTCCTCCGCCAGCACATATGCTCCGGCTTGGCCCAAAGAAAATGCCAAACCGCAGGTCAATTCCGTATTAGCGACGCCTCTTACGCCATCTGTGCCAAATAATCTTCCCATATTCGCCTCCAATGTTAACATAAATATTTCATTTTATTATACGCGCTTAATGCCCGTATTGATAACATTATACATTATTTTATCATATATATAAAGTGCCTGTTTCTATAGCTTCATGGGCACGATATGCTTATCTATCCTGGATAAAATATACTGGTTAAAGACATCCCACAACTGCTTTTTTAAGACATCGCTCATTTTAAGGCGGTTCATATCGCTTATCTTCATGGATAATATATGAGATACGGTATTCATGAAACCTTGATTTACTGCGGTAACGTCATTACTGCTCGTAGCACAGTCACTACAAAGCCTTCCCCCTGCCATGGGACTAAAATACAGCGTAGAACCATTTATATTATCACTGCCGCAATCGCAGCACTGATCGAGCAATGGCCTGTACCCTATAAAATCCATGAGCTTTATGGCAAATATAAGCGCAAGGGATGAAGCATCGGTATTAGGCTCGGATAGAAATTGTAGTGTTTTTAAAAGCAAGTAATACGCTTTTATATTCGGTTCCGCATCTTGTATGACTGCATCGCATAGATTTGTAGCATAAGCAGCATAAGCTAGGTTATTCATGTTTTGGCGCAACTCAAAGAACGTACATTTTACTTCGCTTTGAGTTACTGTATAAAGGTTTTTACCCTCATACAACATATAATCGGCTAAAACAAAAATCTCACTAGCCATTAAAAATCGGCTCTTAGGCCTGCGGCTGCCCTTTGCTATGGCATGAATCTTCCCTAACTCTTTAGAGAACAGAACCAGTATCCTATCGGCTTCGAGATAATCCATATGCTTTAAAACAATTGCCTCTGTCTTTATCAGGCTCAATCGGTATTACTCCATTTCTTACTTCTAATTCATATCGTTTAACGGCACATCATCACGTATAGGCATGTTCTCATCCTCGTCTTTCTCATGCTGTAAAGCTTTGTAAAACAAATAATAGCCTATATCTCCCGTTTCTTCAAAAAGCCTCCACAGTTGATCTATAGTCATAATATTGCCTCCCTTTTGTGGATTATAACTATAGATTTCCCATGTCTATCACTGCATATGCCATGAAAAATTTCTCTGAATTGATTATATCATACTATGCCATAATATTCAAAAAAGGCTCGATTTTTAATCGAGCCTTTTATACGATAAACCCTTACAAATTCAATTCCTTAGCCTTTAATACGCCATCAACCCTTTTTACGGCGGCGAGCACTTCATCGCTTATATCGCTGTCAACATCGAGCACCATTAGGTTTATGCCATGCTTGGTATTGCGGCTGGCCTTCATATTTGCTATATTGATGCTATTATCGCCTAAGATCGTACATACCTGGCCTATTATACCCGGCCTGTCGATATTTTGCACCATCAGCATATGCTCTGTAGGCATAAAATCGACTTCAAATCCGTCAAAGTTGACTATCCTTGGTTCTTCTTTGCCAAAAATAGTTCCTGCAAATGTCATCATCCGCTCTTTATTTTTAACATTGACCGTTATAAGGTTAACAAAATAATCCACATGTGAATTTTTGCTTTCGATGACCTGTATACCTCTCTCATGTATAATTTTCTCTATATTGACAAAATTGACGCGTTCATCGGTAACAGGTTGCAGTAAGCCGGTAAGATACGACAGGGTTATTATCCTCGTATCCTCTTTGGATATATCGCCGCTATATACAAGTTCTATCTGCTCTGCCGGCAGGCTTTCCACTTGATAGTATATGCGGCCCATCTTCTCAGCTAAATTAAGGTACGGAGCAAGGCGCGTAGCGGCTTTCATATTGAGGCCGTGCAGGTTAACAGCTTCCACAACATTGCCTTCTAGTGCATTCAACACCTGCTGGGCTATAGCCAACCCAACATTGCGCTGGGCCTCCACAGTCGACGCCCCCAGATGCGGTGTAAACACAATGTTATCCAATTCGAGCAGTGGATGGCTGAATCCTTCTCCGGCGGCACCTTCTTTCGGCTCGTTGGTGAAAACATCTATAGCTGCACCTGCTATACGCTTAGCCTTAAGTGCTTCGTATAAAGCATTTTCATCCACTATGCCGCCACGAGCGCAATTGACTATGCGCAGTTCTTTCTTAGCCATATCAAACTCTTTTTTGCTTATAATGCCCATGGTCTCATTTGTCTTAGGAAGATGCACTGTTATAAAATCCGCCCTCTGCATAATTTCATTTATAGAATCAACCTTTTCCACTCCCATGCTGTCGAAACGCTCCTGTGGTATGTAAGGGTCATAGCCTATGACGTTCATGCCAAAGGCTTTGAGACGACTAGCCACTAAAGAACCTATGCGGCCAAGGCCCAGTACGGCGACGGTTTTATCATAAAGCTCGACGCCCTTAAACTTACTTCTTTCCCATTTGCCCGCTTTAAGGGACATATAAGCCTGGGGTATATTGCGGCATAATGCCAACAACAGCGCTATCGAGTGTTCGGCCGCAGACATATTATTGCTGTCCGGTGTGTTGACTACTATTATACCCCTTTCGGTGGCCGCATCGACATCTATATTGTCCACGCCAGTGCCAGCTCTACCTATCACCTTAAGATTAATCCCGCGGCTTATAAGCTCTGCATCTACTTTGGTAGCGCTTCTCACTATGAGTGCATCATATTGGTCTATACATTCGAGCAATTGTTCCCTGGTTAAATCCAGCCTTACATCCACATCGGCCTTTTGCTTGAGTATCTCCAAACCGTTTTCTTCAATTTTTTCCGGTACTAATATGCGCATATGTCAGACACCCTCTTTCAATATCTTCTCAGCCGCCGTAACGCCACTGCCTATCTGCACTGGATAACCTACTTCAGCTAGAGAGTATTCCAACCCCGTAAGCGTCTTTAAAAGATCGAATTGATCTACATACCCTACATGCCCTATACGCAATATCTGCCCTTTGAGTTTGCCCTGACCACCTGTTATCATAATATCGTATTTAGTATTCATTATCTTTCTGACTTTTTCTACATCTATGCCCTCTGGCCCTTTAATCGATGTGATTATGTCAGATGCGTGAGTTGGCTCGGCGAATAATTCAAGCCCCATGGCTTTGGCCGCAGCTCTGGTCGCTTCAGCCAATCTACGGTTGCGCGCATATACCTTATCCAAGCCATCATCCAGTATCATATCGAGAGCTACGTTTGTGCCTATTATGAGAGTCACTGCCGGGGTATAAGGTGTATCGTTATCGTTCAGTTTTTCTCTGTACGCCAGAAAATCGAAATAAAATTTCGGCAACTTGGACTGTTTCACGGCATCCCACGCACGGTCACTCAGGCTGGCAAATGATAAACCCGGAGGAACCATCAATGCCTTCTGTGAACCAGTGACTACCACATCTATTCCCCATTCATCGGTTTTAAGAGGTATGCCACCTAGAGAACTTATAGCATCTACAACAAGAAGCTGCGGACGCCCTTTTAATACTTGCCCTATAGCTTCCAGATCATTGGTTACACCAGTGGATGTTTCATTATGCGTTACTATAACAGCCTTTATTTTATTGTCCACGTCTTCCTCTAAGTGCTTTTTAATATCCTCGGGATCCAGCGCCTGTCCCCATGGCATCGATATGACATCCACGTCCAAACCATAAGCTTTGGCTATTTTGACATATCTATCGCCGAATACACCTATCGTGCCCACCAGTACCTTATCGCCCGGCGAGAACAGATTGGCGACGGAGGCTTCCATCGCACCCGTACCCGAACTGGCAAACGTAAGCACATCGTTTTTGGTATCGAACACCGTCTTAAGTTTCGTATTAAACTCCGTAAATATGGCCTGAAATTCTTTGGTGCGATGATGAATAATCTGCCGGCTCATAGCTTGTAACACCTTTGGCGGTATCATGGTCGGCCCCGGCGTCATCAATAATTTATCCCTTTCCATAATCGATCTGAAACTCCTCTCCTATAAATGTACACTGCATGCGCATATTTGTATCACTACCGAATACTTTATCTTATTGTACAACTTTGTTAAAAAGATGTCAAATATTTTTTACACTTCGATTCCAGCTTTCAATCCCAATATGGCGCGATATTCTTCAAGCACCGATTGAACATTTTCACCGATAAATTCCTCGACCTGCTGCGGCGCTCTGCCCACAAAGTTTTTGGCATCCATTATGGCATCTATCTCTTGTCGAGATAAAGAGAACGTCGGGTCGGATGCTATCATATTTACAAGATCGTTGGCCTTGCCTTCCACCTTGACATGCCTACCAGCTTCTACAGAGTATCGCCTTATGCGCTCATGAAGCTCCTGACGGTCGCCACCGCGTTTGACCGCCTCCATCAATATGTATTCCGTGGCCATAAAAGGCAATTCCTCCCGCAAATGCCGCTCTATCATGGCCGGATATACCACAAGGCCGTCGGCCACGTTGATATAAAGCAGCAATATAGCGTCTACAGCAAGAAATGACTGCGGTATAACTATGCGTCGGTTGGCAGAATCATCCAACGTGCGTTCAAGCCACTGGGTAGAAGCCGTGATGGCCGGATCCATGGCCATGGTCAACACATGCCGTGCCAACGAACCTATACGTTCGCTGCGCATGGGATTGCGTTTATATGCCATAGCCGACGAACCTATCTGTTTTTCTTCGAATGGCTCTTCTATCTCCTTAAGATGCTGCAGCAGTCTTATATCGTTGCTGAATTTATATGCACTTTGGGCTATTCCGCTTAAAACGTTAATCACATTGGAATCCAGCTTTCGGGGGTAGGTTTGACCCGTAACTGCAAACACACCTTTAAAGCCCATCTTTTTTGCTATGAGTCGATCGAGCATTTTGACCTTTTCATGATCCCCGTCGAAAAGTGTCAGAAAGCTAGCCTGCGTCCCAGTAGTACCCTTAGCACCGCGCAACACAAGGTTATCCATGATAAAATCCAACTGGTTCAGATCCATCAACAGATCTTGTATCCAAAGGCACGCCCTTTTTCCGACGGTAGTAGGCTGAGCCGGCTGAAAATGCGTAAATCCTAGCGTGGGCATGTCTTTGTATTGCAAGGCAAAACGGCTTAAGACATTTATACAGTTCACGAGCTTACGCTTTATGATATCAAGACCGTCTCTCATGAGTATTATATCGGTATTATCGCCTACATAGCAGCTTGTAGCCCCGAGATGTATGATGGGTTTTGCCGTGGGGCATTGGACGCCATAGGCATATACATGGGCCATGACATCATGCCTCACTTCTTTTTCGCGCGCCTCAGCCACGTCATAGTTTATATCGTCCTGATGGGCTTTCATCTCGGCTATCTGTTCGTCGCTTATATCAAGGCCAAGCTCTTTTTCTGCTTCAGCCAACGCTATCCACAATTTCCGCCACGTTCTGAATTTCTTATCATCGGAGAAATTTTGCGCCATTTCCTTACTGGCATAGCGTGTTATAAGCGGATTTTCGTATATATCTCTCATTTCAGGCATTGTTCTATGCGCGCCAATCCTTTCTCTATTTGTTCTATAGAAGTGGCATATGACAGCCGTACAAAGCGATCGTCGCCGAACGGTTCACCGGGCACAACTGCAACATGGACTTTGTCCAGCAACATTTGCGCGAAATCTATTGAACCCATTATATCACATCCATTTATTTTTTGTCCTGTATATTGTGATATATTCATCATAACGTAGAATGCTCCGGTGGGCTTCATGCAGGACAATCCCTCTATTCCGTTGATGCGCTGACAGATATAATCCCTGCGCTTTTTAAATTCCTCCACCATAATAGTTACTGGCTGCTGTGTTCCTTGCAATGCCGCTAGGGCGGCATACTGAGCTATAGAGTTCGGGTTGGATGTGGCCTGACTTTGTACATTGCCTATAATGGAAGCGATTTCTTCATTTGAAGCAGAATATCCTATCCTCCATCCTGTCATGGCATATGTTTTGGATACCCCATTTATCACAATGGTCCTTGCCTTTATATCGTCGTTAAACGACGCTATGCTTACATGCTTAGCATCATCGTAAATGAGCTTCTCATATATCTCATCCGACACCACCACCAGGTCATATTCACAGGCTAGATCTGCTATAGCCTTTAATTCCTCTTCCGCATATACGGTACCAGTAGGATTATTGGGGCTGTTTATCAATATAGCCTTTGTCCGGCCATTTATATATTTTCTCAGCACATCAGCCGATGTTTTAAATGCATTCGATTCATCGGCTGATACCATAACAGGCACTCCGTCTGCCAATTTAACTAGCTCCGGATAGCTTACCCAACAGGGTGCTGGCATAATTACTTCATCGCCGGGATTTAGGATAGCATAAAATGCATTGAATAGGGCGTGTTTGGCACCATTGGATACTACTATATCAGATGGCTTATACGATAGAGCGTTGTCCCGTTGCAGCTTATTCGCTATAGCCTGCTTCAACTGCGGTATGCCGGTAGCTGGTGTATATTTGGTGTAACCTTCTTTTATCGCATCTATTGCCGCTGCTTTTATATGTTCGGGTGTATCGAAATCCGGCTCGCCTACGCCAAAATCCACTACGTCTATACCTTCAGACTTCATTTTCTTGGCCTTGGAGCTTATAGCCAACGTAGCCGATTCGGTTATTGTTTGGGCTTTTCGTGATAAAATCATATACAATTTCTCCTTTTCTCTAATCACAATGAATATCAGCGTTGCTGTATTATTCAAATTATATCACATAAGCCGCCCAATATCCATATACTCTAATTATTTATGCAGGTTTTGAACGCTTAACATGCAAATCTTTCAATTTATACATTACCTCATCAGGCACTTTAACTGCGCCGAGCGTTATATCCCCATCCACCAGTTCACCATGGCAATCACTGCCACCAGTAACTATCAGCCTATAGTTATCGGCAATGGCCCTCAGATATTGCTCATCTTTGCCGTCGTGTTTTGTATGATACACTTCCAGACCATCCACGCCATTGTCTATAGCATGGAATATAGCGCTTTTGTCTGCCAAAAGCCCTGGATGAGCCACTACTGCCACACCACCCAATTTTTTTATATACCCTATAGCCTCTTCTGGAATCATCTTATACCGCGGCACGTAAGCCGGGCTATCCTGTGATATATAATTGTTGAAGGCTTCTCCCATATCTTTTATAAGACCTAACCGGAGCATAGCCCTGGCTATATGCGGTCTGCCTATAGATGCCGAACCGGCAATTGCCTGCACTAAATCCCAAGGTATATCCATACCATAATACGCCTTAAGATTGTCCAATATTCTATGTGCTCTGGCCTCCCTTGCATCCTTTATATGAACAAGCAATTCTTGAAACCATTTTTGATATATATCGATGAAGTAACCCAATATATGCATTTCTTTCCCTTTATATTCAGTATTCAGCTCTATACCTGGTATGACCGTTACACCTGCAACAGACCCTGCTTTCGTGGCTTCTTCTATGGCTGCGGTGGTATCATGATCGGTTATCGCTATAAACGATAAACCGCGTCCGGCCGCTTCTCCTATTATTTTTGACGGTGAAAGAAGGCCATCTGAGGCTGTCGTGTGAACATGCAAATCTCCTGCCATCGAACATACTCCTTTTGATATCTACTCTTATCCAGTTATCAAATTAAAACGGTATTTTAAAAGGGATGTGCGGTATTGCACATCCCTTATTTTGCGTATTCTACAACTCTGCTCTCGCGAATTACTGTAACTTTTATTTGTCCAGGATATTCTACTTCTTTTTCTATACGTTTGACTATATCTCGGGCCATCCTCATGGCCTCCGCGTCGTTTATCATCTCAGGTTTTACTATTATGCGCACCTCGCGCCCCGCTTGTATAGCATATGATTTATCCACACCTGCGAATGAATTTGCAATTTCTTCGAGTTTTTCCAAGCGCTTCAGATAAGCTTCTATAGTTTCTTGTCGAGCTCCGGGCCTGGCTGCTGAAATGGCATCAGCGGCTTGCACAAGCACCGCTTCTATGGAGTTAGCCTCTATATCACCGTGATGGGCTGCTATAGCGTGTATTATTGCCGGATTTTCCCTGTATTTCTTGGCTATATCTATACCTATCTGAACATGAGGGCCTTCTACCTCATGGTCGACAGCTTTGCCTATATCATGCAATAAACCTGCCCTTTTTGCTATAGCAACATCCGCTCCTAATTCAGCCGCCATACCACCTGCTAATAAAGCTACTTCTATTGAATGCTTCAACACATTTTGACCATAACTGGTTCTATACTTTAAGCGGCCAAGCAATTTGATAATCTCAGGATGCAGATTATGCACCCCTACATCAAATGCTGCTTGTTCACCCTCTTCTTTGATCTTTGCATCCAATTCTCTCCTGGAGCGCTCTACCATCTCTTCTATGCGTCCCGGATGTATCCGTCCATCTACTATAAGTTTCTCCAGAGTCATCCTAGCAACTTCACGCCTTATAGGATCAAAGCCTGACAATATAACAGCTTCAGGAGTATCATCAATTATGAGATCAATACCAGTAGCCGTTTCCAGCGCACGTATATTTCTACCTTCACGGCCTATTATACGGCCTTTCATCTCATCGTTAGGCAACGGAACCACTGAAACCGTAACCTCCGGTACATAATCAGCAGCGCATCGCTGTATAGCGTCTGCTACTATGACCCTTGCCCTTTTCTCAGCCTCTTCTTTGGCCCTGTTCTCTATATCCCTTATAAGCGTTACGGCATCATGCTCCACATCTTCCCTTATGCTAGCTAACAGCACTTCTTTGGCCTGCTCGGTCGTCATACCCGACACCCGTTCTAATTCGGCTAATTCCTTTTTATGCAGTTGCCCGATCTCTTCTTCCAACTTATCCAATTCCTTCTGGCGCTTGTTTAAGGCTTCCTCACGTCGATCCAAACTATCAGATTTTTTTTGAAGGGCATCTTCTCTTTGAAGCAACCTTCGCTCCATACGCTGATTCTCGTTTCTTCTTTCACGACTCTCTCTTTCAAATTCATTGCGCAGCTTGTGGATCTCGTCTTTAGCTTCAAGTAAAGCTTCTTTCTTGGCTGCTTCGGCTTCCTTCTTAGCCTCGTTTATTATATCCGCAGCCCTTTCTTCCGCTTTACCGATTTTAGCTTCAGCTATTGTTTTGCGGTAATAATAGCCACTTAATACTCCAATAGCCAAACCTACTATTATATATAGGATATCCCACAAGCTAAATTCTATAATACACACCTCCTAATCCATCGATAAAATACACGAAAAATCAATCTACTTTCTCTCTCGTTACTTTTATGATCTTATTTCCGGAAGAATACCTTCCTAATTAAATATTATACCGTATTCCATTTTTACAATCAACAGCAATTCCATCTTCTTAACCTGAAAAAGTATAAAGCCCATTGTAGAATTAACGTAGCATATGTGTATTATGCTACGTTAATTCTACAATGTATCGGATATTATGTCAAGCTGGAGACAAAATCGATTATTTAAAATATTGCATTGGATTGGTCGGTGTACCGTTAATGCGTACTTCAAAGTGGCTGTGTGGCCCGGTGGCCAGTCCAGTCATGCCGACTCTAGCTATTACCTGCCCTTGCGATACCTCCTGACCGATGCTTACCAGAAGCGACGAATTATGTCCATAAAGCGTGGATATGCCGTTGCCATGATCTATTATCACGGCCTTGCCATACGCGCCGAGCCAGCCGGACTGTATGACCATCCCTCCATCGGCAGCCACAACGTTTGCACCGCTCGGCGCCGCTATATCAGTACCTGTATGTAATTTACCCACACCCAGCACGGGATGCACTCTATACCCAAACGATGATGATATTCTCGAATAACCCGGTACAGGCCATGTAAACCGACCGGTAGCCACCACAGATCCACCCCTGCTGCTGGAACCACTGTTCTTCTGAGCTTGAGCCTTACGCCTTGCTTCCTCCTCAGCCTGAAGCTTTCTTATGACAGCCTCGAGTTCTTTTGATTGTGCTTCCATCTCGTTCAGCGCTTTTTCATATGATTCCTTCTGCTGCTCTAAATCAGCCAGAAGTTTGTTCTTTTCCGCGCGCTTGGTTTCTATACCTTTCTTTTCCTCAACAATGAGCTGCTTTTGTTGTTCTATATGTAATTTTTGTTCTTCAATGGCTTGCTTTTTTTTGGCTATATCATCTTGCAGCTTGCACATTTGTGTCAAAAGGTCATTATCGCATTGGGTTATTTTAGCGGCCATCTCCACTCGCATTATGAGATCGCTAACGCTTTGCGCCGATAATATCATCTCTAGAATACTGGACTGATCATTCATATACATGGCACGCACGCGGCTATCCAGCAATTGCTGCTGGTATTCGGCCTCTTTTATGGCCTGCTCCAATGCTTTTTCGGTTTCCTCGAGCTGCTTTTTTGTTTCATCCAGATCTGCATTAGCCTTGTCCAATTCGGCCTGCTTTTGTTCGAGCTGTTTATCGAGCTTTTCCAACTGGATGCTCACATCCTGTTGTTTTAATTCCACATCTTCTAAAGCATCCTGTGTACTTAACATATCTTGCTCTACATCTTCAAGCTCCTCTTTTTTATCGTCCAACCCGACAGCCATAGCCGGCACCGTCACTCCCAAAATTAAGACCATCGCTATAAGGATAGCTATAACCCTTCGCATCATTCAAATCCTCCTGTAAATCTCTCCTTCTTAAACTTTTAGATAACGCCTTATCGAAACAGCACTGCCTATTATACCGGCTACAATGCCAGTAACCATTATAATAAGCATTGCTATATTCATGGCATCATTTACTGGTATGAGCTTCACCATGTTCAATATACCGCTCAGTTTATCCATAGCAAAATCATAAAGTATTTTTAAAAGCGCCAGCGAAAGTACAGAGCCTATCAGGCCTATAACTGCGCCTTCAATGATGAAAGGCCAGCGTATAAACCAATTGGTCGCTCCTATGTATTTCATAATATTTATCTCATTGCGCCTGGCGAATACCGCTAAACGGACGGTATTCATTATGATAACTACAGCGATTACCAATAATATACCTACTATAATCAAGCCCATCCAACGGACTGCGGTGACTAATCTGTTCAACGTATCGGCGACTTCGCTATTATATTGAACCTTCTCTATCCCTTCCCTTCCATTTAGAGCATTCACCACGTTATCTGCATAAGACGGTTCTTTAAGCCTTACCTCGTACGACCTTGGCAGCGGATTATCCTCAGCGGTGTAGCCCTCCAGATAATCGCTCTGTTCTCCAAACTGCTCTTTCCACTTTTCAAAAGCATCGGCTTTAGAAATATATCTTACATCTACGATGCCTTCCATATTTCTAAGATCACTATCCAGCTGCTCGATCGCTTGATCAGGCATGTCATCCTTCAAAAATATTATTACTTCCAAACTTGATTCCATATCGCCTATGATATTACTCACATTTAAACCAAATACTATAATACTGCCCAACATAAAGAGGGCTATAACGATGGATATAATAGCGGCCAGGCTCATGGCTTTATGCCTAAAAATACCGTTAAATCCCTCTTTAATATAATAGCCTATGTTACTTAACCTCATCTAAATACACCCCTTTTTCCTGATCGCTTATCACCGTTCCTTTCTTTAAGATTATAACGCGCTTGCGCATCGCATCGACTATTTCTTTGGCATGTGTGGCCATTATAACCGTTGTACCTCTGCGGTTTATTTCGCTCAAAAGGTTGACTATATCCCATCCGGTATCTGGATCCAGATTACCGGTCGGCTCATCAGCTATCAATACAGGCGGATTATTGGCTATGGCGCGAGCTAATGCCACCCGCTGCTGCTCACCGCCCGAAAGCTCGTTGGGATAAGCATAAGCTTTACTGCTGAGATTGACCAAGCTTAACATAAGCGGCACCCTGCGCCTGATCTCTTTCGAAGGTGTACCCACTACTTGCATAGCAAAAGCTATATTATCGTATACATTCCTGTCGGGTAACAAGCGGAAATCCTGGAATACCACGCCTATATTCCTGCGAAAATATGGTATTTCCCGACGTTTCAAAACAGTAATATTTTTATCGTTTACAAATATATCTCCGCTTGTAGGCTCTATTTCTTTTAGCAACAATTTTATTATAGTAGTTTTGCCGGCCCCGCTTGGGCCCACCAAAAATACAAAATCTCCTGCTTTTATATTTATATTAACATTCGACAATGCTGTAACGCCGTTATCATAAACCTTAGAAACATTAACCAATCGGATCATCAACTAAAATAGCCCCTTAATTTTTAATATATCCCAAATACCTTCCTATCATCAGCCCCAGTTTGAATGTCACTGCGTCATCGAAATTGCGCAGATCCAAACCGGTATATTTCTGAATCTTGTCCAACCTGTAAACCAAGGTATTTCTATGTATATACAATTGCCTGGACGTCTCACTTAAATTTAGGCTATTTTCAAAGAGTTTTTGAACTGTTTGAATCATGGCTTCGTTTAAGAAGTCAAATTCCTCCCCTTTAAAAACCCTATCGTAAAACTCCTGGCATTTTTCGGGCGATATATTGAACAGCAGCTTCTCTATAAAGAGTTTATCATACACATATAAACCCTTCTTACCGTTATCGAAAGCTCTGCCTATATCTATGGCTTTTTGCGCCTCGATATATGATTGCCTTATCTGCATGATATCATCTTTTATAGAGCCAACGCCTACTATTACATTTACAGAAAGCTCATTGAGCATGCTCTCGGATATGGCCAATCCCATCTGTATAAGATCGTCAGCAGTCGTAGCCTCATCCTCTTCATCCTCAATAGCTTTTACAAGCACTATATTCTTGGTATCCATGCGGATTATTATATCTTTATGCGAGCGAGGAAAGGCTTTGGACAATACACTATACACCTCGTCCTCTTTGTCATCGGCCATTATCAGGTATACGCAGCGTTTAAGCTTGCGTTCCACTCTAAAATCGTCGAGATATACAGGCACATCAGCCGGAGGAACCTGGTCCAACAAAAGCCTATGTATGAACTGCTCCTTTGTAAGATGCTGCTCAGGCATTTTATCATACAGTTCTAATAAAGCCTTAAACAAATAGCAATATCGGCGCACAACCTCGCCTTGACCGTCCATGCGTATGTATAATGGCTTATAGTTTGACAAAGAAACAGCATAATAAGATACGCCATCCTTTACCATAAACCCAGCCTTGGCTATAATATCGCCTTCTGCCTGCACGATATCATCTATAGCCCTTATTTGATCCTTTCTGCTGCTCGCCAGGATATTGCCTCCGGTTTCTATCAGGCTTATCGGTATAGAAAGATTAAAGGCCGCATCCTCGACAAGCTGCTGCATTTGCTTATTAGTTAACATTACATCACCCTTACGCGTATTATATCATAAACCTGTAAATAAAAAAAGCAGAAAAATTATCCTTGGGGATATTTTCTGCTTTTTTTATTTTGTGCTAAAAAGTCTTATTTATTCAATATGGTCTTTTCGGTCTCTTTATCAAATAAATGTATCCTATTCGGATCCAATGCTATCTTTATCGTATCACCGGCTCTTGCAGTGCTGCGAGGATCGACGCGCGCTATCATATTGTTGCCCGCTACTGTCAAATAAAGCAACGTCTCAGCACCCAACAGCTCCACCACATCGACGGTAGCTGTCACTACGGCATCGGGCACGCTGTCTATAAATACCTCTTCATCGTGCAAATCTTCCGGTCTGATACCCAATACTACCTCTTTGCCTATATATGAATCATCGATCAATTTCTTGAGCTTACCCTCAGGTATCCTTACCTTATGGTCATTGAACGCAGCGTACACGGCGCCGCCTTCCGATATAAGCGTAACATCGATAAAATTCATTTCTGGGCTGCCTATGAAACCGGCAACAAACAGATTGGCTGGATAATCGTAAAGATTCTGAGGAGAATCGACCTGCTGTATAAAGCCATCTTTCATAACCACTATCCTACTACCCATAGTCATAGCCTCGGTCTGATCGTGCGTAACATATACAAACGTCGTACCTAATCTTTGATGTAGCTTAGTCAGCTCGGTTCTCATCTGAACCCTCAATTTAGCATCAAGGTTGGATAACGGTTCGTCCATCAAGAACACGCGCGGCTCACGAACTATAGCACGGCCTAATGCCACCCTCTGTCTCTGACCACCGGACAAAGCCTTTGGCTTACGGTTTAGCAGATGCTCGATATCCAATATTCTGGCAGCCTCTTTAACACGCCTGTCTATTTCAGCCTTAGGCGTCTTCCTTAGTTTTAAACCAAATGCCATATTCTCATATACGGTCATATGAGGATACAAAGCATAGTTCTGGAACACCATGGCTATATCACGGTCCTTAGGGGCTACATCATTAACCAGACGCTCACCGATATACAGTTCACCTTCGGTGATCTCTTCCAAGCCAGCTATCATTCTTAAAGTCGTAGTCTTGCCACAGCCAGACGGTCCTACCAATACAATAAACTCTTTGTCTTCAATATCCAAATTGAAGTGGCTTACTGCTGTAACACCGCCAGCGTATACCTTGCTTATGTCCTTTAATACAACACTTGCCATTAAGACCCCTCCGTCCTTTTTATTTCCCGTATCGATTACGGGCTGGCACAATAATTTAACGCTATTATTATAACTGTATATACCGCTTTAAGCCATATATATTGTTCACAAAATTTTGTCGATTCTTTTTAGCCATATTGTATAAGCCACATCTATTTTATGAAATTTTGTGCTACATATATGAGAATGGTTTCAGTAAAAGCGCTCAACAGCGTAGCCGAAAAAACCGTCTTTGATGCAAAGTCAGGATTAGAATCATACTCCAACGACAATACTACTGTATTGACAGCTGTAGGCAACCCTGACGATACAAAAAGAACCTGAGCCAGCAATCCATGAAAGCCAAGCAGTTTTATTATTAACAAAGCTATAGCAGGCCCACCTATAAGCCTTATAGCATTGGAGAGCAATACGCTCCATTCAAAATCAAGTTTGGTGGATATCAATTGGGCGCCGAGGGTAAGCAACGCCACCGCTATCATAGCTTGACTCAGATAATCCAAGGATGTCGCAACCGGCTGCCATATATCTATATGTAACAACCTCAAACTTAGAGCTAATATGAGCGCATATATAGACGGCAGCTTTGCTATCCCTTTTAACGTTTGCTTAAATCCATCCCCTTTATCGCTTGCCTGAAATGCTCCCAAAGTAAAATTGCTTATATTTTGCGCAATCATCACTATAACTTGTATAGATATAGCAATGGGATCGTTTTTAAATGCCAGCGTTATTAAGGGTATACCGTAATTGCCGCTGTTATAAAACATAATCGAATTGGCAAAGGCATTTTCCATACTTTTGCCATCTTTGAGAAGCTTGCCTACGCCATGGCCTGTTATGTATAATAAAAACAAAAATACAATTATAAAAAGAATAACGCTGCCTAATAATTGCATTGAAATCTCAGTCTTATAGAGCTGATTGAACATAAAAGCCGGAACCATTATGTATAGGTGTAATCGCGATAAGCTTCTAACATCCAAATTAAAGAAATAATTAAGCATCGCTCCGACGCCTACTATCAAAAATATAGGCAATACATTATTAGTCAATATAAATGTAAAATAATCCATCTCGTTGCTTCAATAGCCCCTTATCGTTCAAGTTAATTATAGCCATGTTTTATGGCATATACCGCGGCTTGGGTTCTGTCCGATACATTGAGCTTTCTGAATATGCTGGAAAGATGGTTTTTTACAGTTTTCTCACTTATAAACAGCTTTTTGGCTATCTCTCCATTGCTCAATCCCTTTGCAACAAGGGCCAAAACCTCCCGTTCCCTTTGCGTCAGGTCGTCATCATATCGTATCCCTACATTGAAGCCATATAGCGGGCTGGCTTGATCCTCTTTTAAAACAGGATTGGCCATCTCGGTCTGTACATATAGCTGCCCTCGATATGCTTTATGTATAGCCTCTACAAGCTGATCGACTTCGGCATCCTTTAGGATATATCCACAAGCCCCTAATTTAAGGCTTTCCAAAAGATACTGCTTATCATTATGAACAGTAAGCATTATAATGCGAGACGGACATTTATTGCTTTTTAGCACTTTAATAGTCTCTAATCCGTTCATAACCGGCATATTTATATCCATAAGTATAACATCTGGTATTATGGATTTCGTTTTTTCGATAACCTCAGAGCCGTTGGCGGCTTGCGCTATGACATCTATATCAGGCTCCAAAGACAATATGCGTTCCAGGCCCTGCCGCATAAGCGGGTGGTCATCTGCTATCATAACCTTTATTTTATCCATTGGTTTTGTGCTCCCTTTCTATCGGTATAGATGCAAAAATAGTCGTACCTTCTCCCGGAGAGGTTATTATATCAAATTTACCGTTTAGCAACGTAACCCTCTCTTTCATACTGTAAAGCCCAAAACCCGCAGCATGTTCCCTCTCCTCTGTCTTTAATATGGTTTTTGAATCAAACCCCACGCCATCATCGTTTATCCTTATATTCAGCATTTTATCTAAAAATTCTAGGTATATAAGAACATTCTTAGCATGGGAATGCTTTCTTACATTATTCAAAGCTTCCTGTATCACACGGAAAACTGCCACTTCTACAATCGATTTCAACGCAACGGTATGATTGCCCTTAATCTTCAGATCCACCGTTATACCGCTTTCTTTCTCAAAATCTTCGACGTATTGCATAAGTGTGGGTATAAGGCCTAGATCGTCCAATGACATGGGACGAAGATCGAATATAACCTTGCGTATTTCGCTGAGGCTGTTGCGTATCATATTTTTCAATTCCGAAAGCTCATTATGAGCCGCTCGAACATCGGTATCCAGCAGTCTATCGCACAGCTCTGCTTTTAATAGCAGGTTGCTCATGGATTGCGCAGGCCCGTCATGTATATCCCGGGCCAGGCGCTGCCTCTCCTCTTCTTGAGCCATTATTATGCGGTTGTTCATAAATTCCTTAAACTGCATATCCTGCAGTTCGTTAGCGATATCACTTAGATCGCTGGTTATCAAGGCAAGGGCCGCAGCGATCTGGCTGCTTATTCTATCGGCCTTTTCCAGCGTATCTTTAACCCTTTTTACCCGCTGTTCTATATCCTTTCTCTGCTCCTGAAGCTGCTTTTCGAGCTGTCTTTTTAATGCCAGCTTCAACTGGAGTTCACTAGCTTCATCGTAGGCGGCCTTTACCTCTTCTTCACTGAATATCTGAAAATTCTTACTGACTTGGGCCAGACGCTGCCGGCTTTTGCGCAGCAACTTCTCCAGGCTGTCCACTTCATCTATAATAAGCCTTATCTGGCATTGTATATCGACCAAGCGCTGCTGTAGTTCGTTCCATTCTTTCAACGCCTCTTCGTTTATATAATTTATTTGCTGCTGGCTTTGCTTTATCGTATTTACAACGTTCTTCAATATATAGTCAAGCTGTCCTACATCTACCATACTCATCTCACCATCACATTATCACGGCCTTATATCTATTGACCAGCGCTCTATCCGCATCCCCTATGACACCGGCTACACCTCCATAATATCTCAATAGCCAAGCCAATATATCATAACGTGCATTTTTAAATATCAGCGGTATCCTGCATAGAGACGTTATATCGTTCAACAGTTCATAGACATCGCTTTCGCTGCCATCCCATGCTGTAAAATCCAGTACGATGGCATCAGCAGCCTCGGATACAGCATTCATGACTGATGAGGTCGGATCGTCGCAAGCTACATTTATCTCGCATAAAGATTCTATCCTGCTAACATCTACGCTCTTAGAGCCGGAAGAGATAATATTAGTCATCTTTGGATTAACAGCGGGCGAACGCTTTCGACCCTTAAATTTATCGGCTAAAAGCTTTATATGCTCAGGTGTGGTACCGCAACAACCGCCCAGTACAGCAGCGCCAGCCTTGGCAAAGTCATCCATCCATCGTAACATTTCCTCAGGACCCAAAGGATATACCGTAATACCGTCCTGGTCATGCGGCATACCGGCATTGGGCTGGGCCATGAGAGGCACTGAGCTGTAATCAGCCATTTGCTTTATAGCTTCATATGCCACTTCTACACCGCCCGAGCAATTCACGCCCACCACATCAGCACCCGCCGACTCCAAGGCTAAAGTCGCGCTGACGGCATCATTTCCCATCAGCGTCCTGCCGTTGGCTTCAAACGTCATAGTGGCTGTTATCGGCAAACCGGTATTCTCTTTGGCCGCTAATATAGCAGCGCGGGCCTCATTTATATCGGACATGGTTTCTATACATATTATATCAGCTCCTGCTGAAGCTGCTGCTAATATTTGAGATTTAAATGCATTATATGCATCATCGAACGAAAGGTCACCGAACGGTCTCATCAAATGCCCCGTAGGCCCCACAGAAACCGCAACCCATCCATCATCGCCCATAACGTCCCTGGCTAATTTGACGGCTGCGGCGTTTATAGCGTCTGCCTGTGCAGATAATCCCCACCTGGCAAGTTTTAGCGCATTGGCTCCGAAGGTATTGGTTTCTATCACATCGCTGCCAGCATTTTTATAGGCCTTATGTATAGATATTATCACATCCGGATCCGCGATATTCAGCTCCTCCGGGCATCTATCAATACCAGCCTTTTTTTGTTGCAACATGGTACCCATAGCGCCATCAAATATGACAAAATGCTCATTTAAGTATGGTATAAAATCTTTCCCCATGTTCTACATCACCTCCCCAATATTATACACAATATTTATAAAAATTCATAGAAAGAAAATAGGAATGCAATAATTTTGTAAAGAATGTTAATTATTTTGTAAAAACTTTCTTCTATAATAAAATAAGAATATGTAAGGAAGTGCTTTTTGATGATGTTAAGAGAGTTGTTATCTATAGCTTTACTCGCAGGTATAATATTAATAATATCCGTAGGCTGCGCCGTCGAAGCTACCGGCGATATGCTAAGCTTTACCTTGACACAGCCCGACCAACTGCCAAAGGCAATAGACGCTTTCTTAGATGAAAATAAGCATTATGAAACCGTCGCTGTATTTGAAGATGCTCACTATACATATTTTGTCGTAAACAGGGGCGTTATGCCTACCGATGGTTATGACGTCAATATAACCAACATATATAAAACCAATAATGACCATGTTGCCACCATTCGCGTAGAGGTAGAATATATCAATCCAACCATAAATCAGGAAATAAATAATACTCTAACATACCCTTATTGTGTAGCTAAAACAAACGCAATGGATTTATCCGGCTACATCATAGAATTCTATGAAAATGAGCGGCTCATAGCCTCGATAGATCAAAACGACATAATACACTTAAAATAATCAAGCTTGGCTATGCCTGCCACCATTTGCAAAAATGAAACCAAAGGCCGCCACAGTTGCAAATGCTAGCAATGAACTGTAAAGGAATACCTGCCTTATACCAACCATATCGCTCAAAGCTCCGCCCAACATGCTTCCTATAATACGCGATAAGCCCATGCCTATAAGCCCATTCATCGTTTGGCCTGATGCTCTCAACGCTTTTGGCACCTCTCTGTTTATGTATGTAGCTAAAGCAATAGATAATACGATAAAAATAAGCCCGTGTAACGCTTGCAGTGGCAGCACTACATAGGGATTTGTAACGAAATGAAGTATCAACCACCGTACGGCGGCCACAACACCGGAGCCAAGCAGCGTATAATATACGCCTATTTTATTCAATATTTTATCGGCAAAGAGTAAAAACGGTATCTCGCTCATGGCCGATATAAACATAGCCCATCCTAATAGAGCATTATCGCCACCCATACTCCTAAAGTATATTGGAAAAAAAGCGTAATAGAAACCCAGCGTGGTTTGTATTACAAGGTTAAAAATCATTAACAGTACCAATTCTCGGTTTTTGAACAACTCCCATATAGCTACTTTGGGTGCATTGAATTGATATCCTTTAACTTTCGGTAGAAAAAAGGATATTATAAAATTTAGTATTATAACAGCAAAGCACAGCACAAATATGGCACTTATATATCTTTTAGCTATAGCACCTGCCACAACCGACATAACGGCGAAGCCGATGGTACCAGCCATTCGTATCAGGCCAAACTTCCAGTGAGTTTTTTCTATGTATTCCAGCGTTATAGCATCTATCAAAGGCCCAATCGATGTTTGGAAAAAAGTATACATAGCCATTATAAATACGAGATAATAAAAGCTTTCGGATAATGGATACATTATTATGCTTATAGCACTGCCTAGAAGCAATGTCTGCAGAATTATATTTTTGGCCTTGGCCCTATCCCCCGCTATGCCCCATACAGGCTGCGCTATCATGGCTATAAAAGGCCCCAGCGCTAATAGTGTCCCTATAGCCGTCTGCCCATATCCTATATGATCCAAATACACCGGCATAAAAGTGCCGTATACAGCATTCACCATATAACTCAATGCATAGAAAGATATAAAGTAATACAGATAATTATTTCTTTCCTCCATGATGATCTCCTCTTTTTAGCTTATTCTATGTTCACTACAGCATTATTCCTCCACGACAAATGCAATGCCTCTATAACTCTGGCGTTTTTATATGCATCCTCGACATCCAGCGTCAGCGGCCGACCATCTAGTATAGCTGTAGAGAATTCATCCAATTCGCATACGTACTGGTTTATAGCAGGAATAACTATAGGCTGTGATTTGCCGCCTACCGTCACAACAAAATTAACATCGCCTACCGGCCAGAAAGCAAAACCGCTGGGAACATCTATAACCCCTTCAGTCCCTATAATAGAATACCTATTAACATCGCTGCTATCGAATCCGCTGTAAATGGATGCTATGGCCATGTCATCGAACATCATTACAGCCGATACCGACGTGTCTATATCTATGCCGTTGCGGTTGCGTGCATGAGCAAATACTGATAGCGGTTCTTTACCTATAAAATATCTGGCTGCATTGACAGCATAACAGCCCACATCATATAGCGAACCACCGCCGAATTCTTTATACATCCTGTAATCTTTATCGTTTGCAAACATTCCCGAAAACAAGCCTTCAAATAGCCTTATTTCGCCTATGACGCCTTGGTCTATGAGCTGCTTTACCTTTTGGGTAGCCGGATGGAGCCTGTACATAAAAGCTTCCATAAGATACACGCCGTTATCACGGCAGACATCTATCATGCGCCGACAAGCCATAGCTGTAATACCCATAGGCTTCTCGCATAGAACATGTTTGCCCCTTTGAGCCGCTTTAATGGTCCACTCTTCGTGCAAATGATTGGGCAGTGGTATGTAAACCGCCTGTATATCCGGGTCAGACAACAGCTCATCATAATTTCCGTAACTTTTAGACGCTCCCAACCTGTCGGCTATGCGATCGGCCCTGGATTTATCGCGGCTGGCTATGGCATAAAATTGTGAATGCCGCGATAGTTTCATAGAAGGAATAACCTTTTCCACTGCTATGCGGGCACACCCTAGCACGCCCCAATTTATCTTGTCGCTCATCACTATTCCCCCCGATAAAGTAAATATCATAATCTCTATTGTATAACATATAAAGCCATGTTATCATATTTATAGTATCATATATCTGAAACATTTGCACATTAAAATATATTTTTAAAGGGTGGTGGGAACTATGCAGGACGACGGTGGTCCTGGAAAATTATACAAGTATATCCCGCCTCATCTTTACGAGGAGGTGAGGCAATAATAAAATAGAAAGCGTGGTGTAATAAATGCAAGATATGTTTTTCAGCCAATTGGTAGGTAAACCAGTATTCACGCAGCAAGGCACGTATATAGGTAAGTTAAAGGATGCTATAGCCTCTATATATAAGGAACCACCGATAGTAACCTCTATTGTCATATCGGCTGGTCCTAAAGTGATACTGGTCCTAGATGCTGATATAAACGTTGTAAAAAAGGATGCTATCATACTCAACAAGATACATCATTCGCCTTTACCGGAAGATATCCTATATATAGCACAGGATATTATGGACAAACAGATAGTAGATGTAAATGGCAGAAAGGTAGTAAGGGTAAACGACTTAAAAGCAACGTTTATAAGCCAAAAAATAGTTATAATAGGTGTGGATATAGGCTTTTCCGGTCTGCTCCGGCGCCTGGGCATAGAGCGCCCGATTAAATTCTTATGCAAGTTGCTGCACATACCCCTAGGTGATAATATAATAGCCTGGGATAATGTGGAACCGATTGTATCTGAAGAGCGCCATCTCAAGCTGGCTGTACCATATAAGAAACTAAGGCAGCTTCATCCGGCGGATATAGCCGATATAATAGAAGACCTGGATAGTCACTATCGTTCTGCGGTATTTCATGCTTTGGACGAGCAAACGCTAGCCGATACTTTAGAAGAAATAGAGCCTGATGTACAGGTAAATATAATAGAAAATATGAGCGAGGAAGAGGCATCAAACATCCTCGAAAATATGCCTGCTGATGAAGTTGCTGACATATTAGAGGAACTCGACGAAGAACGCGCTCAAAAACTGCTGGAGCGCATGGATAAAGAAGACTCCGAAGAGATAAAAGAACTGATGGAGTATGAAGACAAGACTGTGGGCAGCATGATGAGCACTGACTTCATCGCCTTTCCGCCTGATATAACAGCGCAGCAAACTATAGATCAACTGCGCCTTATTCAACCATCTCCAGATGAGGCTTATTATCTATATGTTATAGACAAAGATGAACACCTTATAGGCGTGGTATCGCTGCGCGATCTTGTAGTGGCTCCACCGGACAGACTGCTAAAAGATATAATGGATCCCAACGTCATATACGTTCGCGATACCGACGGTATATATGATCTGACCGAGGTTGTAACCAAGTATGATCTTTTAGCTGTTCCTGTAGTCGATGATGATATGGTCCTGGTGGGTGTAGCCATTATAAACGATATTATAGACGAGGTATTTTTGCCAAGAAGGAGGAAACATGCATGAAACTTAAGAAAAAGCTTGCTAACAAACAAGTGCTCGTTTTCCTCACTATATTGGGCCCAGGCATTATAGCCGCCAGCGCCGGCAATGATGCCGGTGGCATCACCACATATGCTATGGTCGGTGCTGAGTTGCAATATAAAATGCTATGGGCCATATTCCTCATGACCTTTAGCCTTATCATCGTCCAAGAGATGGCAGCACGTATGGGAGCTGTAACCGGAAAGGGTTTATCTGATCTAATACGCGAGCAGTTCGGCGTTAAATCAACGTTTTTTGCTATGCTGACGCTTTTTACCGCTAATGTAGCCGTTACTACCTCTGAGTTTGCCGGCATCGCGGCCAGCTTGGAATTATTCAATATATCGAAATATGTATCTGTACCCGTAATGGCGCTTATAATATGGCTATTAGTATTGAAGGGCACTTATCAAACAGTGGAAAAGGTGTTCATAGCCTTTTCTATGTTGCTGCTGTCATATATAGTGGCTGGATTTATGGCCAAACCCGATTGGAGCGAGGTCGCTCGCCATACTTTTATGCCCACAGTGGAATGGAATTCCAACTTTTTAACATTGTTTGTCGGCACGGTTGGCACGACCATAGCCCCTTGGATGCAGTTTTATCTTCAGTCATCTATAGCGGATAAAGGAATAACGATTAAGAATTATTCTTATGAGCGAATAGATACCATATTGGGGGCCATAGTGGCCGACGTGATAGCGTTTTTCATAATATTAAGCACTGCCTCGGCACTATATCCGCACGGCATAACTATAGAATCCGCAAAAGATGCAGCGCTTGCTCTTAAACCATTTGTGGGTACGTATGCCCCTATAGTATTCGGCATAGGATTGTTCGGGGCCTCAGTTATGGCAGCGGCTATACTACCCCTGTCTACATCATATGCTATATGCGAGGCGTTTGGATGGGAGAGCGGTCTTGACAATAAGTTTGAAGATGCGCCTGTGTTCTTTATACTGTACACCGTGCTTATCGTAATAGGTGCGTGCATAGTGTTGTTTTCCAGCCAACTGCTCGTGCATATAATGCTTATAGCTCAAGTCATAAACGGTATATTGGTCCCTGTAATACTGATATACATGCTTAAGCTTACGAATAACCGCCGTCTGATGGGTGAATATGTAAATTCCGCGATTTATAATACAATAGCATGGATAACCGTAATATTTACAATAGCGCTTACCGTGCTTATGTTCGTATTCATGTTTCAATGATATCCAGCCTATTATAGCTTGCATATAAGCAAAGCCGGATATATAATAATATTAACCAAAAGAGGAAAGGCAGGCGATTGCAACATGATCCCGCTTAGAGATACCATCCCCAGTAAACATACGCCGATAATGACATGGGCTATAATAATAATAAACGCCATAGTATTTCTATACCAATCCTCATTGCCAGACAGGCAGGCTCTAGCCATTGTATATCAATATGCCTTTATTCCTGCGCGTTTGGCTGAATCCTTAAACAACCCCGCAGCATATATACCACTATTCACAAGCATGTTCATGCATGGCAATTGGATGCATATAATAAGCAACATGTGGTCGCTATGGTTATTTGGCGATAATGTAGAGGATAAAATGGGAGCCATCCGATTTCTTATATTTTACATATTATGCGGCTTAATAGCCGGTTTGGCTCATTTCCTCTCTGGCCCAAATTCTACCGTGCCTACGCTTGGCGCATCAGGAGCTATAGCCGGAGTAATGGGAGCGTATTTTGTGCTGTTCCCTCACTCAAGAATCATCACCTTGATACCTTTCATAATACCGTTTTTTATATATGTTCCATCTGCTGTATTCTTATTTGTATGGTTCATAAGCCAATTGTATTCTGGTATTATAGAGGGCATAGCAGGCAGGGCTGTAGGCGGCGTAGCCTGGTGGGCACATATATTCGGTTTCTTGGGGGGTGTACTTTTATACAGGATATTCATAAGGCGTAAGAATTCTTACCCAATATGGGACGATGAATATTGGCCATGGTAATTTTATATTTCAAAAGGAGGTATAGAGTATGTTCTTTGATTTACTGTTTCTATTCATAGTAATCTCGGCTTTGCAGCCGGTAATGAAACAAAAGATGTTGGAATCTTCCAGGCAAAGATTAATATATGACATAGAAAAAAAGCATAACTCCAGAGTCATAGCTATGATACATCGCCAGGAAACCATGAGCATACTGGGCTTTCCTGTAATGCGCTACATAGACATAGACGACTCCGAAAGGGTTATACGGGCTATACAGATGACCGATCCGGATTTGCCGATAGACCTCATATTGCATACTCCCGGCGGGGTGGCTTTAGCCGCTGTTCAAATAGCCCGTGCTCTCAAGAAGCATCCCGGTAAAACAACCGTATATGTACCCCATTATGCCATGTCAGGCGGCACGCTTATTGCCCTGGCTGCTGATGAAATAGTAATGGGCGAGCAATCAGTATTGGGGCCAGTCGACCCACAGATAGGACAATATCCGGCGCCATCCATTATCAATGTACTGAAACAAAAACCGCTATCGGCCATCGATGACCAGACCCTCATACTTGCCAATATAGCAGAAAAAGCCATAAATCAGTTAGAAGGCAGTATAATAGACATTCTGCCTGATCAATACTCCAAGGATGATAAGCAACGTATAGCCAAAATATTGACACAGGGCAATTGGACGCATGACTTTCCTATCACAGTTGACGTTGCTAAAAGCCTTGGGCTAAATGTAAATACCAATATGCCAAAGGAAATATACCAGCTCATGAATCTGTATCCGCAGCCGGTACGCCAGACACCTACTGTGGAATATCTGCCCGGTTATCGCGGCGAACGAGAAAATACTGAAAAATAATTGCAGGCATCATAAAGCTGAACCCCAGCAATTTTTGATTGCTGGGGTTCAGCTTTAAAACCAGCTTTGGATATGTGCTGAGATGTCAATACCCCATCTCAGTCACTTGCAGGGCACACTTTTAACTCATATTAGTATTGCTCGTTTAATTTGCTTATCAGCATGTTCATCATATCTTCGGTGAACATACCGCCGGAAAATGCCACCAACGCCCTCAGAGGTGTATACTTCATCATAGCAATCATCATATCATCGGACGGCTCATTTCCTTCTCCCATAGGTATATTAAACTGCGCAGCAAGTTGTTTTATTACCTCAGCCCCGTGCGGGTCTGCCATTATATCCCCCAATAATGAATTTCTATGATAGTATTTCTTTACAGGCACCGTAGAATTTACCTTTACAGTTTCCCTGAGAACTATATCCTTTGAAGATTTACCTATTAATATCTCGAAATCGCCGCTTTCCACGTGCCAGTCCTTTACGTCGGTATTATAATAGGCAAATGCCCTTTTATCCAGCATAAATTCGACTTCTTTTTCTTCTCCGGGCTCAAGCTCTACCTTGCAAAAGCCCTTTAGCTCTTTTTTAGGCCTTATAACGCTGCTCTCCACGTCTTGCACATACAGTTGAATTATATCTTTGCCTGCCACTTCCCCGACATTCTTTACCTTCACTTTTACCGTAATCGTCTCGGTATCATTGACCTCTTTTTTATCGACCGACATATCATTATATTCAAAGCTTGTGTAGCTCAACCCATATCCGAATGGGAAAAGCGGCTCTATCTGCTTAACATCATAATACCTGTAACCGACAAACAACCCTTCTCTATACTCTACCCTGTCGCCTTCTCCCGGAAAGTTCAAATACGACGGATTATGGCATAATTTTTGCGGGAAGGTTTCGGCCAATTTGCCACACGGATTGGCATAACCGAACAGTATATCCGCTATAGCCCCCCCAAAGGCCTGCCCTCCCAGATAAGCCTCTATCAAGCCCTTTACATTGCTTAACCACGGCATCTCCACAGGTGCACCGTTGCTCAATACAACAATGGTATTGGCCTGCACCTCCGATACGATCTCTATAAGTTTATTGTGGTTATCAGGCATATGCATATGCGGTCGGTCGTAGCCCTCCGATTCATAGCGTTCCGGCAATCCTGCAAATACAATCGCCACATCGGCTCTTGCAGCAGTTTCTTTCGCTTCGTTTAGCAACGCTTCGTCCATTTCATCGCTGTCCAGCTTATAGCCGTCAGTATATATCACTTCGGCATCTCCAGCCAGTTGTTTTATCTTTTCATAAGGTATATCGATTTCAGTTGGATTTACATGAGAGCTGCCTCCGCCCTGATATCTCGGGTTTTTAGCAAATGCGCCTATAACGGCTATGGTCCCTTTTTGTTTTAACGGCAGTATGTTATCTTCGTTCTTTAGTAGGACCATGCATTGTTCGGCCACTTTTTTGGCAAGCTCGTGATGCACTTTTTTATCATAAGTTGTATTTTCTTTCTTGTTATCAACAGCTTCAAATATCACATTAAGAAGTCTTCTAACAGCTTTGTCGAGCACTTCCTCCGATATTTTGCCGCTTTTTACTGCTTCTACTATCTTTTTATCGTTTATACCGTTGCTAGATGGCATCTCGAGATCTAAGCCCGCTACCAATCCTTTGACCCGTTCATCAACCGCACCCCAGTCAGACACCACAGAGCCTTCAAAACCCCAGTCTTTCCTCAACACCTCTGTAAGCAAATACTCATTCTGCGAGCAGTATGTACCGTTGATTTTATTATAAGCACACATTACGGTCCATGGCTTAGCTTCCTTGACAGCGGTTTCAAAGCTGGCAAAGTATATCTCTCTGAGCGTACGCTCATCTATTATGGCATCGACCGACATTCTCCTGTGTTCCTGATTATTGGCAGCAAAGTGCTTTAGCGAGGTACCCACGCCTTTACTCTGCACGCCTTTGATATGGTTGGCCGCCATTTGAGAAGAGAGATAAGGGTCTTCCGAAAGGTATTCGAAATTTCTGCCGCATAAGGGCGAGCGTTTTATGTTAGCAGCAGGACCCAGTATTATAGAAACGCCCTCGGCTAGGCATTCTTCAGCTAACGCTTCGCCGACCTTTTTTATGAGCTCTCTGTCCCATGAACATGCAAGCCCCGCTCCTGATGGAAAACACGTTGCAGGTATGCTTTGATTTATACCTAAATGATCTGATTCTTCGGCCTGTTTTCTAAGACCATGCGGCCCATCGGTCATCGTAATAGACGGAATGCCAAGCCTCTCTACAGGCTTAGTATGCCAAAAATCCAATCCCGAGCACAGACTAGCCTTTTCTTCCAGCGTCATCTGTGACACTATGCCTTCGATATCTCTATCCACGATCCCAACCTCCTGTTTGTATATGATACCGCTATTATACCTCTTAATGACCGTCAGCGACAAGCCAAAAAACAAAAATCCATTAAGTTGCTGCAATATAGTTTGTTTTGTGATAATATATATTAAGAAATATTTATTCACCAAAGGAGGTACTCAATTGGAGCACAATATATTGGTAGGAGGAGCTGCCGGTCAGGGTATGGATACGGTAGCCACCATTTTGGAAAAAACGCTCAAGCGCAGCGGGTTTTATGTATTCTCTAACAAAGACTATATGTCCCGTGTAAGAGGAGGACATAATTTCACCCAAATACGCTTCAGCACGACACCCATCTATTCCCATTCCAGCAAGCTGGATGTCATAATAGCATTGGATTCGCAAACCATACAACTGCATGAAAATCGGTTGGTAAGCGGTGGTAAGATTATATGCGATGAAAAAGTAAGCCCATCAACCGATAATATCATTGCCTTGCCATTGGCCAAAATAGCCGCTGATATAGGTAATCCTCGCGTTATAAATACCGTTGCAACCGGCGCATTATTAAAGCTTTTCGGTATACCGATGCTTCAAGCTGAAAGGTTGCTGAGCAGCGAATTCTCCGGCGCTGTGCTCGATGCAAATATACAGGCGCTTAATAAAGGCTATGATGCCGTAAGTACAATATACGAACTGGATTCCCCAGGCAATGACGATAATATATTCATAAACGGCAATCAAGCCATCGCCTTGGGAGCCATAGCCGCCGGTTGCCGTTATTACTGCGGTTATCCCATGACGCCGTCGACCAGCCTTATAACGTACATGGCTCAAAAATCAAACCAGATGGGCATAGTGGTGGAACAGGTCGAAGATGAAATAGCTGCCATAAATATGGCGCTTGGTGCATCTTACGCCGGCGTAAGAGCTATGACCGGTTCATCAGGCGGCGGCTTTGCCCTCATGGTAGAAGGCGTCAGTCTCGCCGGCATAACCGAAACGCCCATAGTAATAGCAGAGATCCAGCGTCCTGGGCCTGCCACCGGCTTTCCAACCCGTACCGAGCAGTCTGATCTGCGCTTTATAATACATGCCGGCCACGGCGAATTTCCCAAAATGGTCATAGCCGTGCGCAACCCCGAAGACGCATTTTACCAAACCGCAAGAGCTTTCAACTTAGCTGAAAAATATCAGATACCAGTTATATTGGTGAGCGATCAGTATCTGGCCGACTATGCACAAACGATAAAGCCATTTGACTTCTCGCGCATTTCTATAGATAGATATCTGGATGATGGCAGTTCTATAGCCGAAGATGAAAAATACAAAAGGTATAAGTTAACGGATAGCGGCATATCACCCCGCCTCATACCCGGCAGCATAAAAGGCCAGGTAATATACGTCGACAGCGATGAACACGACGAATATGGCCATATAACCGAATCGGCCGAGATAAGGACGAATATGGTGAACAAACGCCTTAAAAAGGAAGAGCTGCTGCGTCAAGAACTAATAGAACCAGAGCTCCTAGGCGACGATAATCCTGAAATATTGATAGTAAGCTGGGGATCGCTACATGGCCCGCTGAAGGAAGCTATAGACAAGCTTGTAAATGAAGGCATATCCATAGGCGCGCTGGTATTCGGCGATATTTGGCCTTTTCCGACAAAGCGCTTGACAGCCTTGGCTTCCAAAGCAAGGCTCATAGTCGACCTAGAGCAAAACGCAACCGCTCAGTTAGATGGCTTAATAAGGCAGGAGGCCCTTATAAGCTGCGATAAGAAACTGCTCAAATACGATGGCCGTATATGGAGCCCTGAAGAAATATACGATAGATTGAAAGGAGAGGTTCTTGATGTTTGAAACATATGAAACGGCGTGGTGTCCTGGCTGTGGGAACTTCGCCATATTGGCCTCGCTAAAAGACGCATTGGACCAACTTGGCCTGGATCCATCCGAAGTAGTAATATCATCCGGCATAGGACAAGCGGCCAAAACGCCGCATTATATAAACGTAAATACCTTCAACGGACTGCATGGTCGAGCTGTGCCGCCGGCAACAGCTATAAAACTGTCTAATAAAAACCTGACCGTGATAGCCGAAAGCGGCGATGGGGATACCTACGGGGAGGGCGGCAATCATTTTATACATGGCATACGCCGCAATGTCAATATAGCGCACTTCATACACGATAACCAGATATACGGTTTAACCAAGGGCCAGGCATCGCCTACCACTGAAAAAGGGCAAAAAACATCGCTGCAGTTCAACGGCGTGATAGCCGAACCTGTGCGTCCTCTATTCCTTGCTTTGACCATGGGCGCCGGATTTGTGGCAAGAGGCTTCGCCGGCGACCGCGCGCAGCTCACCGAGCTTATGAAGGCCGCTATAAATTATAATGGATACGCCATGATCGATATACTGCAACCTTGCGTATCATTCAATAAGGTAAATACATTCCAATGGTATAAAGAGCGCGTGTATCGCCTCCCCGACAATTATGACGCCACCGATTTTAGCAATGCGCTTAAAACCGCTATGGAATGGGGCGATAGAATTCCGACTGGTATAATTTACAATGTGCCTAGGGATACTTATATAGATCAGGTAGATTTCTTAAAAGATGGCCCCGCCTTGGTAGACCGCACCTTGGACCCAATGGAGGCTAAACAGCTCCTGGAGGATTTCATATAGAGTGTATAGGGAATGGCTTAAGCCGTTCCCTATAGCTTTATTTTTTCTTTTCCTTTACTATATATGCTATATGGCCTTCTGTATCTTCGTTGATATCAATAACTATTTTACAAATACCCGGTGGTATATCGCTTAATGATACTTTTTCTTGGTAATCGCCGCTTCTTATCTCTTTATCCCACAGCTTATTATCATTGGCATCAACGATGGAAATGTTAGCACTGCCGCTGGATAAAGTAGCGGAAAAATCAAAAGTATATACGTGTTTCTTTTTAACCGTTATCTCATCAAATGACGTTTTGTACCGCTCTTCATACTCACTTTTAGCAAAATTTCGCTCCATATTCAGAATCTCTTTACCATACGGGTCATCATTAGCTTGGCACGCTGCCGATAACATCACTATCAAAAATGCCATCACAAATATGATTAACTTTTTACTATGCATTTCTCTCATCTCCCGTTATTCTCCCATCTACTATATTTATAATTCTTTTCGTAGCAGATGCGACTTTATCATCATGCGTTACGACGATAATCGTCTTACCTAATGCATTTATGTCGGTCAACATATTCATTAAATCTTGGCCAGTTTTTCTGTCAAGAGCGCCTGTGGGTTCATCAGCCAATATAATATCATTATCGCTTGTCAACGCGCGTGCTATAGCTGCCCTCTGCTGTTGTCCTCCAGATATCTGCGTCGGCAATTTATCTGCAAGATTATCTATGCCAAGCATTTTTAATTTCTCATAAACGATTTTCTTTCTACGGGATTTATTTACATTCTTAGCCAGCAACGGCACCTCTACATTCTCATACACAGAAAAATTACTCATTAAGGCGAAATGCTGGAACACGAAACTTATCTTTTCTCTTCTCACCTTATGTAATTCTTTTAGTTTCAATTTATGAATTTCATAATCATCCAGATAATACTCTCCTTCCGTCAACGTATCCATACAGCCTATTACATTTAACAAAGTAGATTTGCCTGAACCTGATGGCCCCATGACGGCTACAAATTCGCCGTCTTCAATGGTCAAATCGATGCCGTCGAGTGCTCTTGTCTCATAAGTTTCTCCTTTGTATACCTTAACTAAATTTTTTATCTTTATCATTCTATTCTCTCCCTTTAATAAGCTCCACCGGTTTCAGCCTTTTAATTATAGCAATGGGCACAATGCATGAAACTGCCACGATAACTGCCGCCACAACAAGCAGATATACAGAAACCAGTTCCCTATGAATACTAAGCTTTATAGTTCTAAACGGACTTGTATCTTTTAGAAGGCTATAGCTCTCCCACCCATAAGCTACAATAAACGCTGCGGCAACTACTAAAATGTTCTCTGCCACTACCATCTTGATTATATCGGCTGTGCTCATGCCATTAGCATACATAATACCGTATTCCGGCCTCCTAAATAATATGGATACTGTCTCCGATGATGATACAGACAAAATTGAAAAAAAGGTAAACATCACTGCCAATAATACTTTTAATCCCATGTCCGCCTTATATGGCGCCTCGTATTCGTCCAATACGGCCCTTACAGGCTTACAAAAAACCCCCAGTTTCAGCTCATTGGCCTTTGCCGAAATCTTATCGCTGATTCCTTTAATATCAGCTCCATCTTCAACAATACAAAAACACGTGTCCAGTGAGCTCAATACTGACATAGTGGCATCTATATACTTTGGGTCATACATGGCGACGAATTTATTATCCAACTTCTCTGTATCCGTGCCCAGATAATCTACATCACCTAGCCATTTCGAGCCCTTTGCCATGACCCCTGTAACCTTGTATCTTGTGCCCGTATCTTCATTTGTAAGTTCGGTGCCAATAGGAACTATATCTTTGTACTCATAGCCCACGAGCAGCGGCAAAGCACCGTCATCGCAGCGCTTAAATTCGTCCGAGCCCTCTATTACATTTACCCTGCACAGGTCGGATATGCCCTCCATTACGAACAGCACCTGCGAACTTTCCGGATGTCGTCCATACGGCGTGTTTTTATAAAGAAGCTCGTTCTTTTCAATATAGTTTTTATTATTCGCCAATTCTGTAAAACTGGCACCGAAAAAATCATAATACCCGCAGCCTTTGACGCCCTCAAGCGTATTGCCATAAGCTATGAGCTGATTCACCTTGTCTCTAAATTCGCTCGTTTCTTCTTTATAGGGGAATTGGATCTGGCAAGTCTTATCGATACCATAACTGAGTTTATCCTCTATCTCTTTCGCATGATACTGGCCTGTAAAAGCGTACGTTATCATCTGTCCAAGCAAAATAAAAGAAACTATGCTTACTATCAGGACTAATAAAGTCATAAATTTGCGGTTTAGCAAAAACTTTATGACAAATTTTAGCACATTTGCAAATCTCATAATCGTCACCCTTTCCCTATGAAATAACAGCCTGCGACGGGGACATATTTATTATCTTGTATACCGGTACCAGAATGACCGCCAGCGATGTCGCCACAATCATAGCAATCATTGTAATAACGTCGCCAAATGAAGCCCCAATATATATATTGAAAATATTGCCGATAAGTTTGGAAAATATAATCTGCAAAAATACGCATAATATTGCCGCAAAACATGATATTCCCAACATCTCCCTGAACAGCATGCCAATTATCTGTAAATTAGACATGCCAAACGCCTTCCTTATGGCAATTTCCCGTTTCCTCTGCTCAATCCAAAATTCCGAGACAATAATGCAGTTAATAATTGCAAAAAAATAAATTAAAAAATAGATATTTACCGGTGACTGTGCCAGTTGAAGTTTCGCAGCTTCCGCTTGCTGCTCCTTATAATCCACTTTATATCCTTCTATTACGGCTTGAGGATCCCTTTTAAGAATATCGGCCTTGATCTGCTCGCAAACAGGATAGACATCCTCTGAATCGCTTTCAATCATCAAATCCAAGTGAGGGCTATTCAATATTTTTTGCTTCATATCGTCGCTCAAGCATTCGTAAAATGTAACAAGATTAGCACTAAAAGCGGGAGAAATATTGTTATCCATAATACCCACCACTTTATATCGGCTGCCGTTGATGGTTATAAACCTGTTGCCCTTATTATCTCGCGTGAGCTTTGACAAATATGAATCTCCTACCAAAACAACATTTTCGCGGGCTTTTATCTCCGCATCATCGGGCAGTCTGCCTTCTTTAAGCACATACTTCTCCTTTTCATTGTTTGTCAAAATAATGTCCATGTAAGGCATGCCTTTACTGCCTTCTGGCCATACAGCAAAATTACAGATTTTCACGTTGACCTTCCTGTCGCTTATCAAGTCTTTTATATTGTTCTTGCCGCCTCCCTGTGTATCTATCTGCAGATACATGGCGTATTTATAGTTATATTGCCCGTCATCATTTGCTTTTCCCAATACCTGGCTATAAATATTCACCCCATCGAACAATGCCATAAAAGCTACGAGCAAACCCAAAATAATATATATGGTGGAAATCGGATAACGAAATAAATGCTTAAAACTTCTTTTCAAAACAGCGACCACACATTCATCCCCTTTAAGCTATAATAAAGTATCTGCACAATTGTTGGAAGTAGATACATCCAATGGTCATTGGCTTTAGTAATACTTTCTCATAATGGCGCTCTTGCCGGGCCGTTCGGTCCGAGCAGGCCGAATACGCCGCTTTGTATATCCAGCGTCACGCTGGCTAATGCCTTTGCACCCCTGCGATATGCCTTGGTCACGTCGTCAAGATGTATTTCCATCAAATATCCTCCTGCGATTTCGTCTTTTCTAAATATAAGACGAAAGAAACGGATTTTGGTTCATAAGTATCCTTAAATTCATAATTTTTATAACAGCGAATTACAGTGGAATAAATAATAAGGCTGTACATAAAAAATGTATTTGACCGTATATTGTTTATGCCGTTTGGATTGTTTAGGATAATCTTCTAGCATAAGATTTTCAAGTCTATTTATATTTCGTCCCTTACATTTTTGAAATAATGACTGTTCAGCGCCTCATGACCCTATGATCACAACCGCGAATGAAAATGGCATAAACCATTTTCGTAGTAGGTAATATTATAGGCTTGGTAACTAATTAGCCTCCGGCTCATGCCTCCTGCCTCCATGCCTTCGGCCACGTCTGTTCAACGTTGCGCTTGCAGAGCGTACAACGAAATGTTCTAAGGTCTGCTCCAGACATATACCGATGCTTCTGCTATCTTTTTACAGAAGGCTTAACATATATGTTAAGCCGTAACAAAATCGCCTTGAAGCTAATCCTTACCGTCGCCTATGCGTCATAGCACTTGAATGGCCCCTCAAATTAAGATCTGTACAAAATGAACTGCTTAATTTATAATATACTCGTACTTTTCAATTTATCGTAGAACAAGGATGGAAGGAAATGATATGAAACGCAAGAAAAAGAAAATACTGATAGCAGTTGTTGTACTGATAGTTTTCTGGTTTTTTGAAAATTTTATAATTGATGTCACCACCACTCACATTAAAAGCACTAAAGTAAATAATACTATAACTATAGTACAAATTTCAGACCTCCACGGATATATATTCGGCATCAACAACTCTTATTTATTAAAAATGATTGACAGGCAGCATCCGGACGTCATAGCGGTAACGGGCGACATGTTCGACAAAGGCAATGGAGGCGCCAGGAAAAGGGCTTTAAAGCTATTGAAAACACTGTCAAAAAAATATCCCGTGTATTACGCACGTGGCGAACACGAAGGCAGTGTTTACACAAGCAGCTTAGACGACTTCGTAGATGCCGGCATATTTGTTTTAGATTGCAAAAAGGCAGATATAAAGATAGGCGACTCAGAGATCAGCATATACGGCTATCCTACTTCCGGATACTACTCATCAGCCTCAGATACCTTTAAAAAGCTCGGCGCGCTGGATAAATCTAGATATAATATATTGCTGAGCCATATCTTTTACAAAGAGGTTTTTGCGAATTGGGGCGCAGACCTCATACTTTCTGGAGATACACACGGCGGAATGGTGCGGCTTCCGTTTATAGGACCGATAACATATCAAGGTGTTGTGTTGCCCAAGTTGAAATCTGACAAAGATATATATGATAAAGGTTTATTCAAACTAGGCAATACATATCTGTACGTAAATGCAGGTCTTGGCAATTACCCCATACCGCTTAGGCTATTTAACCGTCCGGAATTGACAGTGTTGCAGATAGATAAGGCACATTAGCCTTATCTATCTGCGCTGTAGCGGATTATATAAGTTCAGCCTTCTATGACCTCATTTCTCTAATACACCCCATGCTTTATTTGGACGCTCGCCCATATACAGCACCAATGTACCGCCGGCAACGATATCTTTATGTGCAAACCACGGCGTATCCAACGGTTGGCCATTCAACTCGGCAGACTGGATATACTTGTTCTTGTTAGACGCATTCACAGCTTTTATGGTAAAGACTTTATCCCCGTCCACACGTATCTTTATCTCCTCAAATATAGGACTTCCTATATCATAAACCGGTTTGCCCGGACATACTGGATAGAATCCCATAGCAGAAAATACATACCAAGAGGACATGGCCCCACCGTCTTCATCGCCACATATGCCCAACGGCCCGTCGCCGTACCATACGTCCATTATCTGCCGTACAATGCGCTGCGTTTTCCAAGGTTGGCCAGCATAATTGTACAAGTAAGGTATATGGAAAGAAGGCTCATTGCCTTGGGGATATTGCCCTATCAAACCTGTGGAATCAGGAAATTGGGCTAAAAACCAGTACTTAGACCCATTGTATTGCTCATTGAATAAGGAATCTAATCTCTCCGAAAATTTTTCTTTGCCGCCCATAAGGTCTATCAAACCTTCTACATCGTGTTGCACATGAAAGGTATACACCCACGAATTGCACTCGGTCGTATAATCTCTGCCGCCAAGTCCTCCGCCGAATTTTGGATCGAAATCTTCTACCCATCGACCATCGGCATCCTTAGGCGCCATGAATCCGATCCGCTCATCGTACAAATTCCTGTAATTTCGACTGGATTTCGAGAAATATTCATAGTCTTGCTCTTTACCTAATATTCTAGCCATCTGAGCTATGCACCAGTCATCATAAGAATGCTCCAAAGTAACGGATACTGCCTGACGTCTTTCAAACGGATGTACTTTCTTAACCGTTTCCTGCTCGCCTTTACGGAGTGCGGGGAAAAATCCCTTTTCCATATATATTTTATCCAGCTCGGTAAGCGGTCCTTTTCCCCAAGGCAGTTTTGTACATTCCAAAGCATTCTTTCTCATCGCCTCATAGGCCTTTTCTACGTCGAAATCATCGTAGCCCTTTATGTACGTATCGGTTATAAAAGCGGCACCGTGGTTACCGATCATGGCGTGATGATCCTCGTCCAGATCAGGAAATGTCGGAAGATACCCCGTATTATCGTATATGTGCAAATAAGATCGTATCATATCCATCTGCCTTTTCGAATCTATTATAAGCTGCAGTGGGTGCATACAGCGATACGTATCCCATAAACCATCATTCACATAAAAATCATGGCCTTCGCTATCGTGAACCTTTTTATCATAATTGCTGTAATACCCGCCATATTCCGTTACATTTACCATACGCGTCATGACTCTGTAAAGCGAGGTATAAAATATGGCGAGCTGCTTTTGAGTGCCACCCTTTACCTCTATAGAACTCAATGCTTTATTCCACGTTTCTTTAGCGCTATTCTTTACATGCTCAAAATTCCAGTCCTGTATTTCATTCATCAGATTTTGATACGCCTGGTCAACATCTATATACGATAGGCCTATTTTAAGCTCAATACACTCATTATCTTCCGTTTTATAATCGACAACAAGATCAGTCCCTTCTCCATCAGAATTCGGATAGGTTGATTTATTTGTAAATGTTCTTGAAAACTCCATATATACATAATGCTTTACGCCTTTAAGTTCTCCGTGTCCTCTGATTATTTTGGAATTCGTGACTTCAAGGTCGCCAGACTTCAGTCCTTTTACGAGTATTCGAGAATTTGAAGAACGCGGGAAAGTAAAACGATAATATATAGCGTGAGCGGTGACACTGTACTCGGTTATGATACCATAGTCCTCAAGCAGTACAGAATAATAATATGGCGTCGCAGTCTCAAAGTCATGATCAAACGATGAGGCGACTTGCCCAGATTCCCTTCCTCCGCAAAAAGGCATGATAGTAACAGCTCCTGCAGGAAAACCGAATATTCTATCGGCCAGATATCTGTCAGTTACTCCTGGGGTAAAAACAGGAGATACCTGCGCCATGCTGTGAGGAAGCATAACCGTGGGAGCTGTAGCTGTAAGCAAATGCCCGATAGCACCTATATACGGATTTACGTAATCCACATAGTCCGTCATAAAATTCATCCTCCATCTTATATAACTTTGTATTTCTATATTTAGCAGCATGAACATGTTATCATAAATGAAGTCAGAATTAAAGAATGATCTTTCGATAGGGGCTTCACGATCGTAACTTTATAGCCAACGATGAACCTGCTTCAATTTTTACAGTACTGTCAAATACAATATCATCTTCATTCCTGTGATAATTTGCTTCCTTATTCACATCATAAGCAATCGAGTCGATATGCCGGTTTCTTATAAAAGGCAAACGCAATGTGGCTATATCCAAATATCCATACAAAACTTTTAACTCAACCCCATCTTCAGTTCTTTCGAAAGTTCCCCATCCAGATTCCAAGGACCAGAACACCCGAAACGGCGTGTCGTCTATAACCGGATTAAATCCTATAAGATGCTTGGTCATATCGAATACAAATCCCGAATAACTCAGGAGTAACGCATAACTTGCCATGGACCTAGCATAATTGCTTCCACATTCAAATTCATTCCATGGATTGCGCTTTTGGCCATCATATCTTTCGCGGATAGCCCTTACCACTTCTTCCCCTTCTCTTATAAATCCTTTCTGAATGAGATGTTCCGCCGCTTGGTATTCGAAACCGTTCATCGTTTCCTGAGCATATGGCACCGATATAGCTGGTTTTTTCCGCCCTGCAGGATATGAGCATATTATCATGCCACTTTCATCGTTTAGTGAGAAAACTCTGCATGGATTGAAAACTTCCCTCATCTTTTTAAAGTTATTCTTATAGACAGCATATACAGCCTTTCGAGTGTTACCCGGATCAAATATTTCTCCCAACCCTATTAAATTGGCATGCCATTGTGCCAGTACTTGGTCGATAATGCAGCCTTCTCCTACCTGATATTTGATCTGTCCTCTTTCCTCATCCCAGTACGCTTTAATTGTTGAATCCCCTATTAGAGTACCGGTTTTATCAGTATCGAAGCGTTCCAGAATCGATTTATCCTGGAGATCAATCAGATGATAATAGTATTCTCCGTTAAACAAGTTGGAGTCTGCCCATGCTTTACCACGACGGAATATGTCTGTGTATCTCTGTGCGGCTTGTTCATCACCAACATAACTTGCCATCTCTGCTCCCGCTTTTAAGGCAGCAAGATAAAAACCTGTAAGCCATGAATTGGGCCCGAAGAGTTCCATATCCAATGTATGATGCTGTCGTCCTGTCAATACCCCTTTCTGTTCCGGATCCCAGCGATCTTCATTGGTATCAACCCATGCATATTCGATAGATTTTTTTACTCGCGGCCACAGCGATTTCAACCATTCATCATCGCCTGAAATTTTCCATTCCCTGTATGTCTTTATCACTCCTCCGAACTGGCCATCGGCACATGGCCTGAAAGATGAACGCGGGCTTCCAAGCGGAAGTTGAAGCCTGAAAGACATACCCCCATCTTCTCGCATATTATATTTATAATCCAGTTCACGCATCGAACGCTCCAGCTTGGGGAATAAAAACGGCAACGCATATGCATAGTTCCATACATGCGTACATGATCCTTCACAACAGCCGCTATCGCAATGACATCCTTCAAAGCCATAAAATGATCCGTCTTCCAGGCGCAAACACGTAGGGGTTTTAAGTATCGATAGGTTTGCTGATACGGCATCTATAATGGCCGATGGAAGTGTTGATGAAAATAATGCATTTTTAAAGCAAAGAGTTTGCTCATACAATCGGTCCCAATTTTTAAGGCAATATTGGGCACAGGCAAACGAGTCTTCAAACAAGCTCGCATAATAGTTCTTCCATTGCCCTTTTTGTGATGTTTGGCACCCGCAACAACTCTGTTGGCTGTTTTGAGACCAGTAGTTGGCACAGTTGGGATAATACCATGTCAAAATAAACCTCACGTTTTTAGTTTGCCCCGCATCCAATGAAAAATGTGTCGCTAAAGTGCTCATATCCACCGCATTACCCGAGCCTGTTCCGTTGCTGTATCCTTTATCTTTATAGCTCCTATTGATAAATTTACCAAGCTTATTTAAATCGCTCCAGTATATTTCCAGATCATCGAACCAGCTTCCTCTATACCAATATTCCTGATAGCTTACATCATCCATATCAGTAGCAACAGTGAGATCTCCGTAGCGTACATCATCCGGAGTAAGACCTATACAAGTCATCTTGATCCCTTGGGCCGGTCCTTTTTTGGCATACTCATTATATCCGCCATTCACATTCCCCATACAGGAAACAACAGTGTAATGCAGGGTTTCATTTGTAGTATTGGTTATAGATATCTCAAAGAACGCTGCTGGTAAACTTGAATCTTTATCATGAAGCGGGATAAATGGGTTAAATGCCGTCATCTTCACATTGCCCGGAAATGTTTTGTCTATAAAGGACAGCTCTGCAATAGGGAACTCCCCTTTAAATTCCACATCCCTAAAATGCGGCACGCCTGATAAATAGGCTCTTGGAGGCCCAAAACCGAAGCTGTTAAAATGAGAAGCGGCATAATTGCCCGAATAAGGCGGGTGCAAATCACCATTCAATATTCGCGTGTCTATTACTTCATTTTCTTTTTCTACTTTTACGGCAAAATGAGAGTATCCGTTATAACTGCCCTTATTGGGCCTGTTTTGAATCTCCCAATCTATCAGCCGACCGTTTCCCGCCAAGCCTATACACCCCGTACCTATTCCTCCCAGCGGAAACGATATTTCATTCAGCCTTTTTCCCCCATAAATAAAATACGAATTATCCATAAATTAGACCTCATTTCATTATTAAGGCGTATGCCGTGGGCTATATAGAGAATAATCTTAGGATATGTGCAAACGCTGCAGGACAGGCTATAAATTCCTCTCCTGCAGCATCTCTTTTACCTTCATGAGCCTAGTCAAGGTGCTACGCTCATTTTCATCGAGTTTCATTGTTATATATCGTATGGTTTCTTCAAGCTGCGGTATCATTATATACTCCAGCGCATTGACGCGCCGCCTGGTACGCTCTATCTCATCGGCCAGCCTCTGGCACGTCTTCTCCACCTGAGCCAGCTCCAGCATATCGGGCAATATTTCGTGCAGCCTGGCTATAGCGCTGTCCAATTCTCCGGACGTATTCGCGAATCCGTAGGGGTACATCGATACATCGGCAGAGTCATCTTCTTTATATTTTATAGAAGGTACTTCAACGCTCATAAGATTGATCATCTTGACATCTATATCCATACGCCGTGTCGGATACATAACCGCCTCTTCCAGCATCTCTCGCGACATGACAGCGTGCGCCAGCAGAACTCCATGCAGCGCTTCGGTCAATTCCACCTCGACCTTTTCGCGTAATTCTTTATTTTCCCTTATAAGATCCATGAACCGCCGCATAAGCTCATCGCGTTTATCCTTCATGAGGCCATGCCCGCGCACAGCGATGGCAAGCTGGTTTTTAAGGCGCGTAAGCTCCATGCGCGTTGGATTAACGTTCATCTGTGGCAACGGCTACACCCCCGAGTCTGCCTTCTGGGTGTCGCCCAGATATTTATCGAGGAATTCATCTCGTATACGTCTAAGCTCTGTACGCGGCAATATGGACAATAGTTTCCATCCGATATCCAATGTTTGCTCTATCGAGCGGTTGGCATCCCATCCCTGGGATATATATTCCTCCTCGAATCCATCTGCAAATTTGGCATATATTTTGTCGGTATCCGAAAGGGCCGCTTCTCCCAGTATCACCGACAACTCTTTGGCCTGTTTGCCTCGCGCGTAGGCGGCGAATAATTGGTTCATTGTATCGGCATGGTCCTCGCGCGTCTTGCCGCGGCCTATGCCCTTATCCTTAAGGCGCGACAGCGACGGCAGCACGTCTATTGGGGGTGTAACGCCCTTTCTAAACAGCTCGCGGCCCAATATAATCTGTCCCTCGGTTATGTAGCCCGTTAAGTCGGGTATAGGATGGGTGATATCATCCTCTGGCATGGTCAATATGGGTATCAAGGTTATAGAACCCTCTTTGCCCTTTATGCGCCCGGCACGTTCATACATGCTGGCCAAATCGGTATACAGATAGCCAGGATATCCTCGCCTGCCTGGAACCTCTTTGCGCGCCGCCGACACCTCACGCAGTGCTTCGGCATAGTTGGTCATATCGGTCATGATTACCAGCACATGCATGCCGAGATCAAATGCTAGATATTCGGCTGCCGTAAGGGCCGTCCTAGGCGTCGATATGCGCTCTATAGCGGGATCATTGGCCAGGTTTATAAATACGCAGGCGCGCTCTATAGCACCTGTACGCTGAAAATCCGATATGAAGAAATTGGCTTCTTCAAAGGTGATACCTATGGCCGCAAATACCACTGCAAATCGGCTCTCACCCTCCAATACCTTGGCCTGCCTGGCTATCTGCGCTGCAAGTTGTGCATGCGGCAACCCAGAGCCAGAGAATATCGGCAGCTTTTGCCCGCGCACCAATGTATTCAACCCGTCTATGGCCGATATACCGGTTTGTATAAACTCAGATGGATAATCGCGCGCAGTTGGGTTCATCGGTTCGCCGTTTATATCCATCCTTTTATCCGGTATAATCTTAGGACCATCGTCATTGGGACGTCCCAGTCCATCGAATACGCGACCCAATATATCCGGGGATACCGCTAGCTCTATGCCTTTGCCGAGAAACCTGGCCCGGCTACCGGCTATATTCAGGCCTTGAGAGCCTTCAAAGAGCTGCACCAGCGCCTTACCGGCGTCCACTTCCAGCACCCTACCGCGGCGTATATTGCCATCGGCCTCCTCTATCTCCACTAGCTCGTTGTATTTAGCACCTTCTACCTGTTCGACCAGCGCAAGAGGGCCGGCCGCCTCGCGTATGGTCCTGTATTCCTTTAGCATATTTGCCTCCTTACGCCTTACTGCTTTCCAAAAGCTGTGCAAACTGCTCAGCCATTTGTTTCTCTATATCATCGAATTGGTTCATGTTTTCTTCTTTTATATACTTGGCCCGGTCTATGCGTTCTCTAACTGGCAGGTTGGTGATAGCATCCAGTTCCACTCCCTCGTCCAATGCCTGCTGGCCTCGCTTATAATAATCCATTATAATTTTGAGCATGCGGTACTGCTTATTCATCGAGGTATAAGTATCGACCTCATCGAATGCCACCTGATGCAGGAAATCCTCGCGTATTGAGCGTGCCGCTTCCAGTACCCAGCGATCGCGTATTGATATGGCGTCTATACCCACCAAGCGCACTATCTCTTCCAGCGACGACTCCTCCTGCAACAGCCTCATGGCCTGCATTCTCAAATCCATCCAATCCGGCGCCACATTCTCGTTCATCCAATCCCGTATATTATCTATATAAAGCGAATAGCTTAGCAACCAATTTATAGCTGGGAAATGCCTGGCACGCGCAAGCTGGGCATCCAAGCTCCAGAATACCTTGACTATGCGCAACGTCGCCTGGGTCACCGGCTCGGATATGTCGCCGCCGGGCGGCGAAACGGCACCTACCGCCGTAAGCGTTCCCTCTCTCTCCTGGCTGCCCATGCATTTTACATAACCGGTCCTCTCATAGAACTCGGCCAGACGGCTGGACAGGTAAGCAGGGTAGCCTTCTTCACCCGGCATCTCCTCCAGTCGGCCGGACATCTCGCGCAGAGCCTCGGCCCAGCGCGATGTGGAATCGGCCATTAGCGCCACGCTGTACCCCATATCGCGGAAATACTCCGCTATGGTTATGCCGGTATATATGGAAGCCTCACGCGCGGCCACCGGCATATCGGACGTATTTGCTATGAGGACTGTGCGCTTCATGAGAGGCTGGCCACTCCTAGGATCCTTTAGCTCCGGAAACTCCATCAAAACATCGGTCATCTCGTTGCCGCGCTCACCGCAGCCTACATATACAATTATATCGGCATCAGCCCACTTAGCCAGCTGGTGCTGAACCACAGTATTATGCAGTACCAACGCGCCCGTTCCCCCTATGAAATTATGAGTTTCAGGCACTGTAACATCATACACGTCGAACGGACCTTCCATCTCATCGATCGCTACTATCTCATCGCAGAAAAAATCATCGAGGTACAGACAAAGCTGTTCCAGTTCTCCCGTGGGGTCACCGGTTATCTCAACGAATTTCTTAAATTTATCGGCGCTCATCCTCTCGCCGTTGCGCGTATAATTCGTTATCTCTATACCGGCTTTCTTCAACCTTGCATAGGGACGGCCTGCCGCCTCATATACCCTTTCTATCAATTCAGGCCCTACAGGCACTATATCGTGGGCTGTATAAGTCGTCTTCTTGGAATTCACATATTCCATAATAGCGTTGAACTTTAAATGATCGGCAAACCCGCCGGCCGTGAACTCATAAAAAGCACGCAGATTATCGCGCCCGCGTACAAATATACGATGCCTGCGCCCACTGTTGGCCATTGTATGGAATATACCCAGACGCGTCAGAGCATAAGAAACAGCTATCTGCAATCTTGGACTGGCTGTACTGAATTCTATCTCACCTTCCGAAAAGCTGCCGTCGCCCAGATAATATCCGCGCAAAAATGCCGCTAATGCCTTGTCGCTCGAGCGCATTATAACAGGAGGCACTGATTTATGTTTCGAATTACCCGCCATACCCATAGCTTCAAATATACAAACTAAAGTCGTGCTGAACACAGCTACCGACGGCGTTTTTCCGGATTGCAATACGTCCTTGCAGGGTATGCCGAACACCTTCATAATCAGGTCTTTAAATCTTTGGCGCAGCCTCGCTTCGGAATTGGTGAATATGACCGTTCCTTCATCGCGTATATGGCCTTCGGCTATGAAAAGCCCCGCCAGTTCGGCCAATTCAGACGTAACCTTTTGCGGCAGCCTTACTATATGGCCGGCACGAGCGCCGCGCAGGTTATTAAACCGTGGTAGTTCCAACTCGGCAGCGGCGTATATATTGCCCACTGTTTCTACCGATGCCGTGAGCTTACCGTAAATAATGCTCTCGGCCGATGCGCGGCTAAGCCCTACTACAGAATCCAAAGTACCGTTAGCCCGCATATTGCGGAGTATAACCGATATATTGCGCCGCACATCATCATCCATAACGCGTACATTCGGCGATATCTCCAACTCAAACGCGGCATCGCCAGCATCAGCTTTAAGCCGGCGCGGCGCCGCTATAAACTCGCCTGGTTTAAGATCGCCCGCTTGGGTTTCTATTATATGACCGCTATCGTCTATCCTGAAAAGCTTGTGAACGGGTGTGACCTTAACCGAACGGCCACTATGTGTGCGCACGCACAACAATGTATCGCTCTTGCCCTTATACACAATCGGTGCCTGCGCCTCAATCCCCACGCCATTGTCCATGGTCAAAACGGATAGTGGCTGATCCAACTCTACCAATGTTTCACAGCCCTGCATTTGCACCTTCCCACGGCACAAAGCGTTTTCAAAAAGCTCATCCATGGTAGTCAATGTGCCATCGGCCAAAACAATCGGTGTATCACCTGATACGCATTTCCCACTTCCGAAGGGGCCTGGTATGCAAGCTGTACCACCCTTTGCCACAGGAAACAAGGTATCTATGACGCGCTGGCCGGTAATAAGCGGTCTATCTGGCGGAAGTTTGCGCTTATAAGGCCGCCCGCGACGGACAGGCCAGTGCTGCATCATTGTAATCTCTTTTATACCGCCTTTTACAGCTACCCTTGCCACCGTATCCTCTACGGTAAAATCCCCTTCATATATCTCTTCTACAGTGCCCTCTATCCCATAAGGCACCATTATGCGATGCTCTACTATAGGCGTTTCCTGCACCACACCTATTATATCGCCGGCCGTCACATGAGCTCCTTTTTCTATAACCGGCGTAAAATGCCATTTTTTATCCCTGTCCAAAGAAGGAGCTCTTACGCCCCTCGCTATACGGTCGCCCGCCTGCTCGCGTATGGCGTTAAGCGGCCGCTGTATGCCATCGTATATAGCCTCTATGAGGCCCGGCCCCAATTCCACGCTGAGCGGCTGGCCGGTGCTTTCCACCGGTTCTCCCGGCCCCAATCCCGACGTCTCCTCATATACCTGTATATAGGCCATATCGCCGTGAATCTCGACGATCTCTCCTATCAATCCCATACCGCTGACGCGCACCACATCGTACATATTGGCATCGCCCATGCCCTGCGCCACCACTAGCGGTCCGGAAACCTTGACTATGCTGCCTTGACTCAAACCATCACCCTTCTTTCCCAAATAGAATATCGGCGCCTACAGCCTTTTCCACATTTCTCTTAAGGTCCTGCATGCCTATGCCTTTCACCCCTTGATTGCTGGGGATAAGCGTTATAATAGGGAACACCCTGTCCCTGTATTTTGCTATAACATTCTCTATTCCTTCAGCCATATTCTCGGTTACAAACAATACGGCGTAATCCTCTTTGGCCAGAGTATCTATGCATGCCGCAGCTTCATCAAAATTATATACGGCAAACACATCGAGGCCCAGCGATCGAAAACCTACCACCGAATCCCTATCGCCTATCACGCCTACCTTATACAATTCAATACACCTCCCTAATCCTCTGCCTTATGGCATCGGAAGGCATATGGTTTATCTTGCCTACCATTATTATGCGCACTATACGCGTTTCGTTCTCTAGCGCCCACAAATATCCTATGACAGCAGCCGGGTCGAAAGGATCCGACCTGTTGTCGCGTATATAAGAGAGCAATTTGTCATCCATAAGCCTTTCATAAACCGTAAGCCGCCCGGTACGTTCAAACTCGGCAATACCATCAACAAGGCCATCGTAATGCGTAAACCTCAGCCTGTCTATAAGGGCACCCAATGTTTGGTCCATAAGCTCTATAAAGAAGGTCTCATCGAGGTACCCTCCCGGCAAAAGCGCTTTGACCAAAAATCGGCTGTCCTTTCCCATGGCTTTTACTCGTACAAAAGTCCTTATATTTATCATATCGGCCTGCCGCCTGAAAAGCTCCTTTACAAAATCGCTGTGCATATCGTCAGCTATGGCATATACAGCCTCATAATACGCCTTGTCCAGTGTCATATCTATATCCTGAGGGTCGCGGCTTACTTCAAAAGCTGCCTGCGCCTCAATTATAGCATCTCTCAATACACCGGGCATTCCCTTGAAATCATCTTCCTGCATATACGATTTAAGTTTCTCAATGTCCACGGTGCCCAATTTCACCAATATCTCATCATCATACTGCTTGAGATACCTGTCCTTAAGCAAAACTTTTAAATTATGAAAATCATATTTTAATGCCAATATATCGGCCACTGCCGGCGTTGGCGATATGTGCCGTACGAGTTCATACGCTTCTTTAAGCCTGGCATTAAGCATAATCTCATATTCGTCGGCGTTTATCTGCGATGCTATAGAGCCATATGCCGTTTCGGCCAGGACACGCAACACCTCATCCGCGTTAGCGGCTGCTACCATGCGTTCTATACGGTCTTTATCCAAAAGCCTGGTTTCCAATACCCTCGTGCGCCCTACTGCATATGTAAAATCTACAGGCATCTATTCCACCTCGCCGAATAGCGCTCGCGCTATATCCGACTCCAATTCATCACGATCCATGCGCACAAGGGCCTCTACAGAACTGTTGATCTCTATGCCGCCCTTTCTCAATACAAAACCGCCTCGAATATCGCGATGCTCTTCCGATAAAAACATAGAGCCGATTTTGCCGGCAGCCTTCAATTCCTCATTTATCAAGGCTATAAATTCAGGCGTTATACGCCCTCTATCAGCAGCAGATATGATGATCTCTTCGTCGCCGTCTATATCTGACGATAATATCCAACGCTTTATGTATTGGTTGTAATGTTCGGCATCCATGGCCTCGATACGCTGGAGCGCCTGCTCAAAGGCTTTATCTATCATTTCCTGTTTGGCCGCCAGTATGTCTTTGCGCATGCGCAACTGGGCAGCCATATGCATGCGCCGTTTTACTTCAGCAGCATCGGACTCGGCTTCACTCAATATGCTGCTCTCAATATCATGTGCCTTCTTACGGGCTGCATCGACTATATCATCGGCCTCGACGCGAGCATCATTGAGTATTTGTTCAGCCTTATCCCTGGCATCATCCTCTATGCGACGAATTATACTATCTATACCGGCCATTTTTATCAGACCCTTATACCTAGCGTCATCAGTAACGAAACGATAAGTGCCAGTATAGCATAGGTTTCCACTATAGCCGGGAATATTATGGCTTTGCCCAACTGGCCCGGTTGCTTGGCTATGATGCCTATGCTGGCCACAGCGGCCCTTCCCTGGTATATACCAGATATCAAGCCCACTATGCCGATAGGGCAACCCGCAGCCAAATACATAAGCCCCTGTTGTACGCTGAGATCCGGTATATTGGCTCCGAATACGCCTAGCTGAGACATCATTATAACGCCTATTATCAATCCATATATACCCTGCGTACCCGGTAACGCCTGCAGTACCAATGTCTGACCGAACTTATCCGGGTCCTCAGTAACCACGCCTGCTGCAGCCTGCCCAGCCAAGCTGGTCCCCATAGCCGATCCTATGCCAGCCAACAGCGTGGCTACCGCTATACCAGCAAATGCAAAAAATTGTCCTAACTCCATAAGATTAAACAGCCTCCTCATTTTCAATATCTGTATATTTTGTTTCTATATGGAAAGGCCTGAAGGCCTTACCTCCGCTTTCAAAGAACTTGCCAAAAAACTCTATGTATTGAAGTCGGCTGGAATGAACATATGCTCCCAAGCCGTTTATGGCCAGATTAAACAAATGGCCTATTATCAAGATTGGTATGGAAATGATAAGGTTTATACCGCTCATGCCCACCAAACCGGCCAATATATTTATGACCGTTGCTATCATGCCGGATGCCAAGCCCAGTGCAAATAGCCGCGAATACGATAATATATCGCTAAGAAAGCCGGTTATATTGTAAAGGCTGCCCACACCTGAAAAAACCTTCATAAAGATGTTTTTTTGAGATCTGCCCTGAGTAACCAAAAGTATGACCACGCCCGCAACAGCCACATAAAGCCCGATCTGCGCCGCGCCTTCCAGTTGCGGTGCTGGCGTCGACAACAGCATATTCGACAACAGTGGCGCCAACCACACCGACGCCCCTCCCAGTACCATCATCCATGACATCTGATCGAATATGGCATCGGCTACATGACCATCTTTCACACTCATATAGGCTTTTAAGCCTATGCCCACCAATATATGGACTACACCGAATATCAGGCTTACAACCATCATGAGCATGGGTTGCTCCATAGGATTAAACCACAGTGGCTTTATATGAAAGAGATCGCCAAACCAGCTCCCGAACATAGCGCCCCAAAATATCGTGGATATACCGCATAATGCCAGCAACATTATGAGCTTTTGCCCCATGCCTTTGGTGCGCATAAAGTGCATGGCTGCAAAGAAGGCTACAGATATCAATATGCCGTAAGCGGCATCGCCTATCATCATGCCGAAGAAAATGAAATAAAACGGCGCCACAGCCGGCGTAGGATCAATGGAATAGGGTGCCGGCATACTGTACATTTCAGTGAGCATTTCAAACGGTCTTAACAGTTTATTGTTTTTAAACGCTACGGGAAAGGGCTCTCCCTCGACAGGGTCTTCAAAATCCAGCCAATAAGCATCGGTGATGGACGAAACCCTACCTTGCAGCTCATCCATCCTCTCTGCAGGCACCCAGCCTGTCAATATAAACGTTTGTCTGGTAGCAGCAAAGTCAGATAGCACTTCGGCGCGCTGCTTTTGTATCATAAGATAATCATTTGCCAATTTAAGATCCAGCCTATACTTCGTCAATTCCACCGACTGTCTTATAATTTCATTTTCCGAGCGTTCTAGTTTCTCCAGCTCATGCTGCCATTGTTCTATATGCTGCGCAGGTTTCAGTGAGTATTCGGCCAAATCGGCATCATTCCATTCATATTGTCTGAGTATCGGCTCCAAAATCTCTTGATCATCTTTATGGAATACTATGAAAAGATATGCTGTATTACGATCCTGAAAGATATTATGTATATAACAGCCTATGCCATTCTCTTCGACAGCCTTCTTAAAGCTGTCTATCAGCATAACGGGCATGGTCCCCAATACAAGGCGCACGAAACGCGTGTCCTTTACTTCGCTTAAAGGCGTATCCAATGCTACCCATGGGCTCATTTGGCCTATAACATTGTTTATGCGCATGCGTTGACCTTTTATTGAAGTTAATTTTTCATCAAGACCGCGGCACGTTTCATAAACCCTCACGAGCTCGTCTAGCTTTTGTACCGCCATTTTATAATCGTCAGCTTTAACCAGAGGCTTACCGGTAAACATACCCTTTTTATCGGGCACAAAACGTTCCAAAAAATCCAACGTATATTTTATTCTGGATATATCGTTATCCAATTGCTCTAACTTATCCTGAACCTGCTGCATATCTATAATGCTCTGCTGCTCATCCGAAAGCTGCTCTTTTACATCTGTTATCTCTACCAATGACATACGGTGCAGCGTCTGTACGATAGCCTTCTCATCGCTTATCAATCCCGCCAGTGTGAGTTTTTTCATCTTGACGATAGCCATTATTATGTACCCCCGAGCCTATCCAATATCAACTCCACCGCTGCATCCATGCGGCTTAAAGCCTGTTCCTTAAGCTGATCACAGCGCTGCTCATTTGCTCGCAGTTCGGGTTGTATTTCTGCCTCGGCCTCGGCTTTTGCTCTTTCTAGCATCTCAATCGCCTTCCGGTGGCTTTCTTTCTCTGACTCAGCTATCAAGGCATCAGCCTCATGCCGGGCTTGTCTTATTATATCGCGAGCCTGTTCGGCGGCTTTCTGCTCTATAGCCTCAGCCTTAGCCTCGGCTTGTCTTATGTCATCTATGACCTGCAACGCCACTATATCACATCCCGTTTTTCATTATAAATTCCTTACATTATCTTAGTTTATACTATATCAATGCTGCAGTCAACCCTCGGTATGCAAAACTACAATTCGTAATATAGGAAATTCAGCGCGTGCAATGATATAAATCCTACGCCCTCTCATGAAATATTGCTGGCGTACTTACAATTCGTTTCGCTTGAGCAAGCTAACGCCGGCAATTCGCGTCCATGCTTAGTGCCGGCTGGTCGGGCGTCCATGCCCGACCTACGCTTGCTCTACGCTACACTCATTGAGTACGCCTACGCAATATTTCAAGGCGTTCTCCGGCTTTATATCATTTGCATCGCTTTATATCACCCGTTTCAGTTACATATCACAAACCGCAGATGCAAAACTGCAATTCATAAGATGGAAAATTTTATGTTCTATTCTTTAACTTATTAAAAGCATCTTTAAGCAGTATATTCAATATAGGTATTTTATTAAAGCGTATAGCCAATACGATAGGTACTACAGTTACAATTATGTACAACAAAATCGATATGGCCACGCTGTCTACCGTTATATGCCGTGCCATACTGCCCATATATACGTAAGCTGCCGTTCCATGAACCATACTGAGCATTGTGGCTAATGCATAATCCTTGAACTTTATATTAGTTAATCCCGAACCATAACTCACAGCGTCCACGGGCAATATTGGCACCACCCTCAATAAGAAAACGGTACTGAAAGCCTTCTCCTCTCTAACCTGTGCAAAAACATCAGCAGCCTTACCTTTTAGAGCACGCTCTAGCAGTTTATTAATAAAACCGCTGCCAAAATATCTAGCCAGACCAAAGGCTATAAACGTTCCCGTCACGATGCCTATATAAGTATATATCGTACCATATACAAAACCGAATATAAAGCCACCAGCAAAAGAAAATAAGCCGACCGGCAAAAGCGATAACGGCCTCAACGCACATAAAGCCATGAAAACCAACGGACCCCACACGCCAAAGGTTTGCAGCGTGCCACCGAGTTTGTTTGGATCCATGTATTGGCTCACATGATATTTGTTGGCTAAGTATACGCCCGATAAAATCATCCCCGCCAATATGATGATACCTATATTTTCTTTCTTTAGCAGTCTTTCCATCATAGATATTACATGCCTTTCTTGTCGTTATTGCCTGATATCAGATACTTTATCTTATCCTTCCATATCAATGGTATGAGCATAGCCGCTATAAATAATATTATGGCAATTATTATTTTTTCAATACTTAATGCCCTTAAAATGGCTCCCATATATACGTAAACAAAAGTGCCAGGCAGTATACCTATAACCGTACCCAATATAAAATCCCAAACGCTTATTTTCGATAAGCCTGCTCCATAACTTATAGCATCAACAGGCAAGATAGGTGTTATGCGAAGCAACATAATTATGATAAAACCATGGTCGCTGCTTATTCGATCAAAGTTATTCAGTTTATCACCAAAATGGCGCACGATAAAATCACGGCCAAAATATTTAGCTATATAAAAAGCCAATATAGAACCTATAACCACGCCTACAGACGTATATATGGTGCCGTAAACGGTACCGAACATGACGCCAGCTACTACCGAAAACAAGCCCACAGGCAGCAATAAAAGCGGCCTTAATACATTTATACCTATAAACACCAGCGGCCCCCACGGTCCGGCTGCTCGGACTATCCGCTCCATATTTTCTTCACTCAAATAGCTTAACAAAGAATATTTATAAATTATAAACGCTGCCAGCGCTACGACAGCTATTAAAACGTATAATTTTATATCTTTCCATATAGCGCGCATAAAGCACCCCCTTTGCTCTATTTGTTACTTTTGTAACAACGCATTTGAACCATATCCTTTATTGATGTTCCACATGCTCCAGACCCTGACTAAACAACTGCAATATATGTTCGTCGTCCAATGAATAGAATACCGATTTCCCGTCTTTGCGAAATTTAACAAGGCGCAAATCTCGCAGAACTCGTAGCTGATGCGAAATAGCCGACTGCGTCATATTAAGCGCATCGGCTATATCGCAAACGCAAAGCTCGGCGTTTGCCAAAAGATAGAGTATCTTGACGCGCGTAACATCACCTAACGCCTTGAATATTTCGGCCAGCCCGATTGCCTCTTTATCCGAAAGCATATTGGCTTTTACCGGATCTACTATATCATGATGCACACATACTTCTTCACAATCGCCCGTATTATCTATCAACCGTACCATCCTCCTTATTCGGGGGCAAGCCATCTGCCGCCAACGCTTTTTCTATTTCGGCGCATATACGCTTTAATCCAAATGGCTGCAGTTTTATTTGAGGCAGCGCCTTTAATATTTGATCATACGTCCCCATTATAAGCACGTCGGTCTTATCCACCGAAAGGTCGAGCGCACCATGAGAAACAGCTGCATCTCCTCCTATCGCTAGCATTTCCTGTTTTATTATATTAGCTGCCATAGGGGGAACATCGCTTAACCTTATAAGCAAATGAATCATTTTTTTGGCCATAATATCAATGGCTAATGGGCTTTTAACGCCTACGCTCTTTAATAATTCTTTTGCTTGAGCCAAATCAATCGACTTTGTCAATGAAACCATATTTATCGCTCTCTCTTAAACTTAGAATTCGCTTTGTTAATAAAACGCTCTATATTTACTATATACCTTTGATGAACGCCCTGGCCTATCATCTCATTCTCGTCAAAAGCACGTACCTTAAACGTTAAAGCACGCCCATTTATCTCTATCAACTCGGCATCAGCTCTAACCTTCATACCCACAGGTGTAGCAGCAATATGTTCTACCTCTATGCGTGTGCCTACTGTGGCGTATCCTTTCGGAAGATGAAGATCCACAGCCGATAGAGCAGCTTTTTCCATAAGAGCTATCATGCTTGGCGTTGCGAAAACGCTTATAGCCCCGCTACCAAAAGTTATAGCGGTGTCCTTTTCCGCAACGATGGTCTCCACTGCAGCGCAAAGCCCAATCTGAATGTGAAATTCTTGATCCAATTTAGCATAAGTCCTCCATTTGTATATTAACTTCATATATTATAACATAAAAGGCAAAAAAAATAGAGGGCTATTTCACCCTCTATTACGTATACGACATTACGCACTGGCAAAAACCTCGTTGAACTCCTGCTCTCCGAGTTTTTCTTTTTCCATCAAGGCCTGCGCTACCTTATGCAATTTATTGATATTATTGCGCAACAGGTTTTCGGCCTTTTTATAGGATTCCTCAACTATATGCTTTATCTCCCCATCGACGAGCGCCGCTACCTTTTCGCTGTAATTGCGATAGCTTCCCAAATCTCTTCCCAAGAACACTTCTTCTTCCTTGGTACCCAGCGTTATTGGGCCTATAACATCGCTCATGCCATACTCGGTTATCATCTTTCGGGCCATACTCGTAGCTTTTTCTATATCATTGGACGCTCCCGTACTTACATCATTCATGATTAGGCTCTCGGCAGCGCGTCCACCCAATAACTCAGTTATTCTATCCAACAGCTTTTCTCTGGACACATAGTACTGATCCTCCTCGGGAAGCGTCATAGTATAGCCTCCGGCCATACCACGCGGTATTATAGAAACCTCGTGTACCGGATCGGCATTAGGTAACAGTTTGGCTACTACAGCATGACCTGCTTCATGGTAGGCCACGAGCTTTTTATCCTTCTCGCTGACTATGCGGCTGCGCTTTTCCGGCCCTGCTATAACACGCGTTATAGCCTCTTCCAATTCCTGCATTGTTATAATTTTTTTACCGTTTCTGGCAGCTAATATAGCAGCCTCGTTGAGCATATTCTCTATATCTGCTCCCGTAAAGCCTGGCGTACGCTTCGCCAATACTTTCAAATCCACATCAGGCGCCAGCGGTTTGCCTTTTGAGTGAACTTTCATGATCTCCTCGCGGCCTTTTACATCGGGTGCACCTACTACTACATGACGGTCAAAACGGCCCGGACGCAAAAGGGCTGGATCCAATATATCGGGGCGATTTGTAGCCGCCATCACTATTATACCCTCATTATCGCTGAAACCGTCCATTTCGACGAGCAACTGATTTAACGTCTGTTCCCTTTCATCATGGCCACCACCCAGGCCCGCACCCCTATGGCGCCCGACGGCATCTATCTCATCTATAAATACTATGCATGGCGAGTTTTTTTTGGCTTGGTCGAATAAATCGCGCACCCTCGCAGCACCTACGCCGACGAACATCTCGACAAAATCCGAACCGCTGATGCTGAAGAACGGTACGCCGGCTTCACCTGCTACCGCCTTCGCCAATAAAGTTTTGCCCGTTCCCGGTGGGCCTATGAGCAACACACCCTTAGGTATCCTGGCGCCCAATTCGAGAAACTTTCTCGGGCTTTTCAGGAACTCAACCACTTCTTTTAATTCCTGCTTTTCTTCATCTGCACCTGCAACATCGTTGAAGGTCACGCGTTTCCTATCATCGGTATGCATCTTGGCCCTGCTTTTGCCGAAAGACATAACCCTATTGCCACCGCCTTGAGCCTGCTGCGCAAATACGAACCAGAATACCAGCATAATGCCTATGAGTATGATAAAAGGCAATAAGCTAAGCCATATAGATGGCTGCGGCTCAGGAGCGGTAGTAAGATTTATAAGCCCCTGCTGCGCCTTTGAATCCACAAAATCGCCGAACGCTGTCATAAGCATCGGCGGCACATAAGCCTTAAATTGTCTGCCAGTCGTAGCATAACGACCGGTTACTTCATTGCCCGTAATGTTAATGCTGGTGATCTTACCGTTATTTATATCAGTCACTAATGTGGAATATTCTATTTCCAACGGGGCCTCAGTCGGTGTACCCCATAATTGCGCCATTATAATTATAATAGCTAATATTAATATATAAATACCAGGTCCTCTTAAAAAACGTTGCAATATAAAAACCTCCTTCCCGGCTTTACCTTTTTGTATCTTAATATTTTAACATCAATGCCGGTCAAAATCAATACCCCTGCTCCAATCGCAACACGCTTATATTCGGTAAATTCCGATAGCGCTCATTGTAATCCAAGCCATACCCTACCACAAACTCATCGGGTATGGCAAATCCAACATAATCGACATCCACATCCGTGAGCCGTCTCTCCGGTTTATCAAGCAAGCAGCATATTTTCACACTGTTAGGATTACGGGTGATTATATTATCCACAAGATAATGGAGTGTCAGCCCTGTATCTATTATATCCTCTACTATGAGAATATCTTTACCGTCCACAGGCTCGTCCAAATCTTTTAATATTCTCACTATACCCGACGATTTAGTTGAACTTCCATAACTCGATACTGCTATGAAATCAGTGGTTAAAGGAAGGTCTATAGCCCTTATAAGATCGCTGAAGAACACTATAGCCCCTTTTAATACTCCTATCATTAAGAGATCCTTATTCTTGTAGTCCTCAGTTATATCTCGTCCCAATTCTCTAATGCGCTTTTTAATCTGTTCTTCATCCAGCAAAACGCGCTCTAATATTTCCTCCATGCATACCTCCGCTATTCGTTATAACCTGTAGTTTTATATGTCAGCCTCAAAACTCTCCGGGTAGACTCATTAACCTTACATGTATCGCTTAATCTGTGGCCTATGACCCACAATATCTCATGATCCGATGCTATAAGAGGGATGCTGTCCCTGTATATCCTCGGTATCTTTTCATCGATAAAGTATTCTTTGAGTTTCTTATGACCATTGCTGCCTATAGGCATAAAGCGATCACCCGGCCTTCTATTACGTATATATATGGGAAAATGCACCTTATCCGCATCCATATATGCAACAGATACATTAGAATTGTAATCTGTAATATCGCTTTTGTCAATAATACAACTTGATAGAACGGCTTGACCATTTTTTACATAAGTATCGCCGGGAACCGATATAGTATAGCAAAAAGGCTCCGACATGATCCGAACAGCGCATTGCAGATATATATACACCTTATCATTTCCGTGTTCGGCCATGATATCAGCAGGCAAGGTCAGTTTCTGACCGACACAGCCTTGCTCGATATATGCCATGAGCTGCTCTATATGCAGGTATTCTATGCTGTCTGCATCACCTTTAAGTTTGGATATAATATATCTTAACAGTCGACGCTGCAAAGCTTTATGAAGGGTTTTAAAATCAGGTATATGCAATACTGCTATATCATCATCTATATGAACCGACCTTTTAAAGGCCTCCTCGACGCACATACTTAAAAATTCATTGTCATCGCTTAAGATATGAGACATGCGCACCAAAGAGTCTACTATATTGGGGTTGAAATTTTGACTCAAAAACGGTATGAGCTTCAGTCGTATACGATTACGCATATAGCTCGGATCATTATTTGTATAATCGCGGCGGGGATTCATGCCCGCAGCGGCGCAATATGCCTCTATATCGGTCCGGGATACATCCAGAAGAGGACGTATTATATCGCCGCGCACCGGCCTTATGCCTACCAAACCATCCAGGCCACTGCCCCTCAATATATGCAAAAGTATGGTCTCGGCATTGTCATCTTTATTGTGTGCAACCGCTATACTGTTGCAACCTCTATACCTACATATTTGTCTGAAAAAGTCATATCTTATGATACGACCTGCCTGTTCTTGCGATAAACCATGCTCTTTTGCATACGACGGTACATCGCAATGCTTTACATATACTGACAAGCCCATGCGCTGTGCCATCGAGACGACATATTGAGCATCTTCGACCGATTGCTGAGCCCTCATGCCATGCTCCACATGTGCCACTATAAGCTCTGCATCTAGTTTACCGCGCAGGCTCATCAATACATGCAGCAATGCCGACGAATCCGGACCTCCTGATACGCCCACCACTATTTTTTGGCCTGGCTGTATCATTTTATACTTCCTTATATATAACATCACCCTATTTTGAACCGACGATAAAATATCATTACCCTGCAATATATAAAAATCCTTACCTGTTATATTAAATGATATTTTAAATCAATATCAGCCAATTTGCAATAGACAAAAAAGCAAATAATGCGGCTGCTGCCAGTGTAATATTTATTATTTTATCCATTCGATCATTTTCGGATGATCGATCATACATATCGAGCGCATTCATTGCATTATAAAATTGTTGCAATGTATCGTACCTACCCTTTAAGCCGGCAATTAGGATATTTTTTACTCCAATCGGACATTTGGTATGTTTCATATCCCCTGTAACCTCATCTATGGATACACTTACAGGGCTGTACGATTTACCCATTATTAGCACCGTCATGATCATCGATATGGCAAATACCATATATCTTTGATCGGCCAGGCGCCGGCCGACACCCCAACTCGCTATATCATAAGTAGGAGTGAATTCTTTTACAGGGGCACCGGCTTCGGTAAGACTGCTCCAATCTATCACTATAATCCTTCGGTTAGCTATATCCACCATCACATTTTCCGGCTTTACATCGGTCAGGCAGTATCCTTTCCCCCACACCTTGCTCATCAAAAAAGCTAGTATACAACCCAAACGCACGGCTCCAGCATATGAGCATTTGCCTGCTCCTATATAATAGCTTAGGTCATATCCTTCTATATATTCGAGCACAAGAAATGTGTAGCCATGCCACTCATCCAGCTCTATGGCCTCAGGCACCATAGATAAGCATGCCATATCGGTCAGCGAATGGTATTCGTATATCAAATCCTCTCCCACACACGAGATTTTCAAAGCTACTTTTTTGCCGTCATCTACGCGCTGCGCCAAAAAGACACTGCCCGTACCTCCCCGCCCCAACAGCTTGCTTACCTTATAACATCGATTGTGCCAGCGTCCACATATATCAGAACCTAAATGTATATCTTCCATTTTAAACAAAAAACGGCTGCTCATCGTTCAATATATACGATATAGCTGCATTGATGGCATGAGCGGTAGGCGTATTTCCTCGGTGCTTCAATTCATTTAAGTGCCCTTTTAGCAATTCCATATCATCCGTAAAAGGACAAATCATCTGATAATGGCTGCCACTTTGCCCTGGAAATGCGATAACCGCCAGATTACCACCGGCCCTTCTCACCTTAAACGAAGCCAGTAAATCGAGTATAGCAGCACGAGCTGTTTTGAGCTTTACTGCCATACTATTGCTGCAGTCCACCAGTATAACGCATCTTAACGGCGTTTCATCGGCCAGAGTATCAGCATATCGCACCAGTGGCAGTCTCATAGCCGGCTCTATATCCAACATATCCGACCCCACTATTTTTTTGACTTGAGCGTTCACGATATTCTCCAGCGTATTATGCATTGATCTGTACGTTACAGTACACATAGTAGCCGACAGCATGCCAAGCGGTACCATCTGCCACGTGCCATTCCCCGCTAAAGCTATCGCTTTTATCTCATCGCTCGATAACACATCGTTATCACCATCTATAATACCTACAGCATTTACGGTTATACCGTTTTGAGCGGCATAGGCCGCCGCTCTGGCCGGGTCCCCTCCGACATTGGATCGTCCATCGGTAATAAGCAGAATTTGCTTCATTTCCATATCTTTCACCTCCAATAGCATATATAGTATTTTTTACCATAGATGCTATATCTATTCAACCGAGATGAAAGATTATTTGCTTTCCCATAAGCGTGAAACCAGTACTGTCATATCATCCTCAGGAAAGTCCAGTTCCGCCTCTTCCAACACGTTATACAATATGCGCTCCGCCATTTCTTGAGGATTAGGTGTCATAATATTTTCTATAAGGTCGGCCAGCCATCTCTCCTTGTCCTCTATTTTTTTATTTGCATCCAATACGCCATCGGTAATCATTATTATAAAATCGCCGCTTCTGAATTTGCGTTTTATACTGTCAAATTCCACATCAGCCACTATACCGATAGGTAGTGATGTAGAACAAACTATCTCTACTTTATCGTTGCTTTTTATAAACGATGGACATGCCCCTATCTTTATAAACTCCGCCACTCCCTCTATCATATCCAGCAAACATATGTCCATGGTCGCGAACATCTCACCGGGATCGCGCAGCATTAATACAGAATTTATGGTTTTTATAATAAGATTTTTGTCAAAGCCGACCTCCAGCATCTGTTCCAGCAAGGTTATGGCAGTTAGGCTTTCAGCAGCCGCCTTTTGTCCTGTTCCCATACCATCGCTTACAGCCATAATATATTTGCCGTTTTTGAAAGGCATAAAGGTGTAATTATCCCCGCATACCACTGCCCCATGCCTTACTCTGTGAGCCACTCCGGTGACAATATTAAAACGCTCAGCTTCCACCAGACGTATTACGCATTCAGTCCGGTCACTGCCGGTATAAGCACTGCTTCTCACCATGAAATCTTTATTCAGCGTTGCGGATACAATGCCGCTTACACGGTGGGCACACGAAAGATTATCATCGCACTGTCTGCACACCAACTCTATCTCCAGTTTGCCGTCGCTGTTTTGCGTAACCACCGCGTTGCTCACCCTTATACCTTTTTGATCCAATGCCACCATGATTGCATCCTCTACAGCGCTGTCGAAGCTCATATAAATATCTATATCAGACGCCAGCTCGGCTATAACTTCGGACATGCCAGCCAGTTGATCCGACACCAGCTTCCGACTTTCCTCCATAACCTGCTGGCATTTATAATCAAAGCCGCTGCTGGCATACGTTTGTTCCATCGCCCGTTTTATTTCGCTTACATGGGGGCATTTTCTGCGTAAATCCATTAATATGCTGCCTTTTTTTGTTTTGCCTTTGTCTTCAACTATTTTCATCAATGTCAGCATATTTTGATATGTATTATATGGCTCTTGTTCCCAGCATTGTTTATAGGAAGAGCAGTACCGACATATTTTGCTGGTCGTTATATTTAGTATATTTGATACATTTTGCTGGCGCAAGTCGTCGATATCCTGTTTATTTGTATCAAAAGTACGAGCCAATTCATCGAACATTTTAGCAAACCCCATCAGCCGCCTGTTTAAAAACTCCTTTATCTTACTTATATAATCCTTTTGAGCCTCCAGCCTGTAGAAACCTGTATATTCCTTCAAGAACTCTATAACCTTACGCGGAAGTGCTATCAATATAATACCAGCTATTATGATATCTTCAAACGGCATTATAACAGCCGAAGATCCGTTCATATAATAGGTCAATATGGCATTGCCTATTATAAAACCAGCTATAGAACCCCACCGACCCAGATGGTTGAATACGCCGGCCAGCATACCGCAAAATCCGAGATCGGCTATGGCATAGCTCGGTATAGAACCCGAAAGCGACATTATAATGCCGACGGTAATACCCAGCGAAGATCCGACGCCTGTACCCCATATATACCCCAAAGTCATGACCGTGAACAAGCTTATCACATTTTTCAGCGATATATCCCATAATCTTATATCGAAAAAACCTTCTACTACCAATGCTATAACAATTCCTAGAGTTATTATCTCTTCAGATGAGAGTATACGGCGGCGAGCAGGCATAAAGAGCACGTTCTGCACGTTTTTGAATATTAAGATAAATATGAAGGTTATAAGGGCATCGCTCAGTGCAAGAAACATATTGTATAATGTGATGCCCTTAAAGACATTGAATACAATATGCGATACAAACACGCATATCAAGGCCGATACAGCGGCACGCCATGTGATCGAATGCTCGTCCAGCCTTGAACGCTCATTTTCCACATAAAGATGGAATGCCGTATACAGCAGAACTATGGTCAATATGTACTTAAAAGAATCTACGTCAAAGTGAGCCGTCAGTATTCCCGCGGCAGCAGCTATCCCAAATATAACATCGCGCCTGTAAAATGCAAATACTACAGCCAAAAAGGCTATGCTAAAAGGCATTAAATATTCTATGATGGATACCCTGCCTATAAAGAACGTCGCAAATAATATAATGGTTTCATGCCATGATATATTAAAAGTCGCTTTCCTTATATCATGGCTTTTATACAAATTGCGCTTATATAAAGCTGCTTGTCCTTTGCCTATCATAAATACCACCATCCATATACCTATTCTCAAGACAAAGGATATTATAACAGATCATAGGCTGTATTGTTTGTCATTACTTGGCGTTGAATAATAGAAGTTTTTATCATAATATGCGTTAATCGAATATGAAAGGACAAAAAAATAGCGGTCAAAGACCGCTTTATCAATATCTTATGGTGACCCCGACGGGACTCGAACCCATGTTACCACCGTGAAAGGGTGATGTCCTAACCGCTAGACCACGGGGCCATTATTGTCGGCATTCTTCATAACCGAGCCGACAATGGATATTATACAATATAGGCGACAAAAACGCAAGGTTTAAATCAAAAAATTTTTATGCACCCATTTGCTGTTTGGCCACTTCTACTAATTGGGTAAACGCCTTGCTGTCGCTTACGGCCATTTCAGCCAGCATTTTTCTGTTTATCTCTATTCCGGCTTTCTTAAGACCGTTTATAAATTTACTATATGATAAGCCGTTCATGCGAGATGCGGCATTTATACGCGCTATCCAGAGCCTGCGGAAATCACGCTTGCGCAGTTTACGACCGACATAAGCGTATGCCAACGCTTTCATAACAGCTTCATTAGCTGCTTTGTACTGCTTACTTTTTCCGCCCCAATAACCTTTAGCTAATTTTAATACTTTTTTATGCCTTCTATGGGTGGTTACACCCGATTTTACTCTAGCCATTTATAACGTATCCTCCTTTCACTGATTAAAATTCGTTTTACTTATATGGCAAAAGCTCTTTTATATTCTTCTGATCAGCATCGCTCATATAGGCTATTTTGCGTAGATTCCTTTTACGCTTGGTAGTCTTTTTTGTCAGTATATGGCTTCTATAAGCCTTACCTCTTTTGATCTTACCGCTGGCCGTAACGCGAAAGCGTTTAGCAGCACCTCTGTGCGTTTTCATTTTAGGCATATATAAATCCTCCTTTCAAAAATCACTTCACATCAGCTTTTGGCGTCAGTATCATCAGCATATTCCTTCCATCCATCTGCGGGGCTTTTTCTATTGTACCCACTTCGGCTACCTTCTCAGCAAAATTTTTCAATATTTCAGCGGCTATATCCGGATGAGTTATCTGCCTGCCTCTGAACCTCACTGTCACCTTCACCTTATCGCCGTTTTTAAGGAACTTTATAGCATTCTTTATTTTCACATCTATATCGTGTTCCTCTATAGTAGTGGAAAGCCTGATTTCCTTGATGTCTATTATCCTTTGATTCTTCTTAGCTTCCTTTTCTTGTTTGATGGCTTCATACTTATACTTACCATAGTCCATTATCCTGCATACAGGTGGAGTTGCCTGAGGAGCCACATTTACGAGATCCAACTGCTTTCTCTGCGCTAATTCCAGCGCCTGACGAAGCGGCATAATACCCAACTGCTTACCGTCCACATCGACTACGCGGACCTCTTTTTCCCGTATCTCCTCATTTACCATCAAATCTTTAAAAATAACGCTTCACCTCCGAAAATTTAGGAGCTTCCTCTACTTACCCGATACATCTATCCCGGCGCTATATGGTTATTCAATAATAAGCAAAAATAAAAGCGGGTATATACTACCCACTTTATATAATGCTTACATTCTATCAATAACCTTTTAGCGCCAGCCGAAAGGTGAGAAGTGGATAGCTTCTTCTTTACGTCAATTATCTTATCATATAAACCATAAATCAGTCAATGGCTTTTTTCGATTTTATTTCAGTTTTTATGAGGTTTTCGAAATCATCCACGCTCATGCTCCCCATATCACCTTTGGAGCGAGAGCGCACCGACACCGCGACGTTTTCCACTTCTTTATCCCCGATAACCAGCATATACGGCACTTTCTCTATCTGAGCCGCTCTTATCTTATAGCCTATCTTCTCATTGCGGTTGTCGAGCTCAGTGCGTATATCCAGTTCTTCCAAGTGCATTTGTAAACTGCGTGCATATTCGAGCGAACGATCAGTTATGGGTAAAATCTTTACTTGAACGGGTGCCAGCCAGGTTGGCAAAGCGCCAGCATAATGTTCAGTTAATATAGCGATAAACCGTTCTATGCTACCAAATATAACGCGGTGCAGCATGACCGGACGGTGCTTTTCGCTATCCTCACCTATATACGTTAAGTCAAAGCGCTCGGGCATCTGGAAATCAAGCTGTATAGTGCCGCATTGCCATGTTCTCCCAATACTATCTTCTAGGTGAAAATCTATCTTAGGCCCATAAAACGCACCATCACCTTCATTCACCTTATAATCCAAGCCTTTCTTTCCCAGCGCTACTTTAAGCGCTTCAGTGGCCATCTCCCATTGTTCGTCGGTGCCCATGGAGTCCTCGGGACGCGTAGACAACTCCACATGATACTTAAAACCAAACAGACTATAAAAGTAATCTATCAAATCTATAACGCCTATTATCTCATCGGTTACCTGCGACGGCAACATGAATATATGAGCGTCGTCCTGGGTAAAACAGCGCACACGCATAAGCCCATGTAGTACGCCAGATTTTTCGTGACGATGCACAAGACCTAATTCGCACAAGCGTATGGGAAGCTCTTTATAGCTGTGCATGGTCCGCTTATACATTATCATGCTACCCGGACAATTCATGGGCTTTATAGCATAATCTTGGTCGTCTATTTTAGTAAAATACATATTATCTTTATAATGGTCCCAATGGCCGGACTGTATCCACAGCTCTTTATTCAATATTATAGGCGTTTTTATCTCCTCATAGCCGTGTTTCCTATGCTCTTTGCGCCAGAAATCTTCTAACACATTGCGTATGATCATACCTTTTGGATGGAAAAACGGAAAGCCCGGCCCTTCCTCATGAAGGCTGAAAAGATCCAGTTCCTGCCCCAATTTTCTATGGTCGCGTTGCTTAGCTTCTTCTATGCGAGTGAGGTATTCATCCAACATGCTTTTTTTGGGAAATGAGATACCATATATGCGCTGCAACATCTTATTGTGCTCATCTCCTCGCCAATAGGCCCCAGCAACGCTGAGCAGCTTCACCGCCTTGATCTTACCGGTAGACGGTATATGGGGACCGGCGCAAAGATCCACAAATTCCCCTTGCTTATAGAATGATATTACGGCGTTCTCGGGCAGCGCCTCTATAAGTTCTACCTTGTATGGCTGGTTTCTTTCCTGCATAAATTTTACAGCTTCGTCCCGTGGTAATTCAAAACGCTCCAACGATAAATCCTCTTTTATTATCTTTCGCATTTCTTCTTCTATACTGATTAAATCCTCAGGCGTAAAAGGTTTATCGATATCGAAATCATAATAAAAGCCGTTGTCTATGGCCGGCCCTATAGCCAGCTTTGCCTCAGGGAAAAGCCTCAATACAGCCTGCGCCATTATATGGGATGTAGTATGCCAATAGGCTTTTTTACCGTCTTCATCATCAAAGGTCAACAATGCCAAGTCGGCATCTTCGTAAATTGGCATGCTCAAATCCATTACCTGCCCGTTCACAAGTGCGGCCAATGCTTCTCTCGCCAGTCCTGCGCTTATGTCGGCTGCTATTTGAGCCGGTGTAATACCTTCACTATATTCTTTAATCGATCCATCTTTTAGCTTTATCTTTATCAAACAAATTCCTCCCTACATGTAAAAACTCTATCAAAAAAGCCCTCATCCCTCAAGCAGGGACGAGAGCTTATTCCCGTGGTTCCACCCTTATGGATACATATGTATCCTCTCATTATACCCTAACGCTGGCCAGCGGCTTATGCAACTCCGAAGGCGGTCTTCCATCCTTCACGCTCAAGGGTGCTCCCAGCCAAGGCATCCTCTCTCTGCGAGCTGAGTTTGATGTACTCTTCTTCTTCATCGTATTTATATATTGTATTTGTTATATGATACAGCATTACCGGCAATCTGTCAATAATCACATTTTAGCCGGTGCTTGTATGCCGAGTAGGCCCAAACCAATACGTATAACCTGAGCTGTGGCATATACCAGCGTAAGCCTTGCCCTTTGCAGCTCATCATCCTCTACTATAACCATATGGTTTTTATAGAATTTATTGAAAGCCTGCGCTATATCTATAGTATGCCGTGCCACAATAGATGGTTCATTAGCCTGGCATGCAGCTTCTATGGCTTCCGGAAAGCGAGCCAAAAGATCTATCAACTCCAGTGTCTCATCTTCTGTAAGTAGATCGCCTCCCATTTCACCGGTTATTGTTTGCGTCGCCTTTGCCAATATGCTCATAGCCCGTGCATGAGCATATTGCACATACGGACCGGTTTCTCCGTCGAAATTGAGGACTTGATCCCATGAGAATACTATATCCTTTATGCGATTATTTATGAGGTCATGGAATACAACCGCCCCAATGCCAACCTGTTTTGCTACATCCTCTTTATTTTCCAAACCCGGATTTTTCTCTTTTATTATATCGAGCGTTCTATCGACAGCCTTTTGCAACACATCTTCGAGGAAAACAACGCGTCCTTTGCGCGTAGAGAGCGTACCTTCTTCCATGCTAACCATCCCGAAAGGAACATGAAACAGCTTGTCATACCAATCAAAACCCATAAGCTCTATAACCTTAAACAATTGCCTGAAATGCAGGTCCTGTTGATAAGCTACGACATACAGGCATTTATCGAAGTCAAATGTCTCTTTGCGATATATGGCGGCTGTTATATCCCTCGTAGCATAAAGCGTGGTGCCATCGGTTTTCTTTATCATGCACGGCGGCATATCATATTGGCTTAAATCCACGACAAGTGCTCCCTGGCTCTCTGTCAACAAGCCCTTTTCCTGGAGCAATTCTACCACCCTATCCATTTTATCGTTATAAAAGCTTTCACCCGTATAATAATCAAATTTAACGCCGAGCATGTCATATATCTTATTGAATTCGCGCAAGCTCAAATCCTTAAACCAACGCCATAAGCTGAGAGCCTCCTCATCACCATCCTCCATACGTTTGAACCACATGCGTGCTTCGTCTTCCAGTGAAGGATCTTTTTCGGCTTCATCATGAAATTTCACATATATATCTAATAGGGCTCTTATAGGCTCTTTCTCCAGGTCATCTTTTATCCCCCAGTGCTTATAGGCTGTTATAAGCTTGCCGAACTGAGTGCCCCAGTCCCCAAGATGATTTATACCTATACATTTATAGCCCAAAAATTCATATATCTTATAGAGTGAATTCCCTATAACGGTAGAACGAAGATGACCTATATGAAAGGGCTTGGCTATATTGGGAGCCGAGAAATCAATGCATATGACACTTCCGTTTCCCTTATCAGATGAACCATAGCGCTCGCCTTTATTCAAAATATCTTCTAATACTGTTTGGGCAAATACAGCCCTGTTAAAAAAGAAATTAACATAAGCGCCCTTGGTTTCTATCCGTTCAATAAAATTCGGTTTTTTTATATGGTCAGCGATTTCCTGTGCAATAAGCTGAGGATTTTTCCGCATGGTTTTGGCTAACTTAAAGCACGGAAAGGCTCGGTCGCCCAATTGCCTGTCCGGCGGTATCTCCAACATATCGCTTATTTCTTGAACCGGTAAATGCGCAATGGCGCTTAATTCATCAGCCAGTTGTATATCAAAAATCATCATGTTACGCCGTTAAACGGCTCTCTCCTCCTAGCATCACATATGTATGTCTCAGTAATTATCGATTTATTATAGCATTTGCCACTGCAATAGACAAGCACATGGATGGAGAAAAATAAAAAAGACCGGGCAACGGCCTACTCTCCCAAGCGGTTTCCCGCTCAGTACCATCGGCGCTGAAGGGCTTAACTTCTGTGTTCGGAATGGGTACAGGTGTTTCCCCTTCGCTATTGTCACCCGGTCTTGTTTTGCACACTCAAAACCGCATAATGCCATCTTCCGTTGGATCAAGTCCTCGACTTATTAGTATCAGTCAGCTCAACGCATTGCTGCGCTTACACCTCTGACCTATCTACCAGTTAGTCTCTCTGGAGTCTTACTAGCTCTCGCTATGGGATATCTTATCTTGAGGTTGGCTTCACGCTTAGATGCTTTCAGCGTTTATCCTATCCGGACTTGGCTACTCAGCTATGCACCTGGCGGTACAACTGATACACCAGCGGTCCGTCCGTTCCGGTCCTCTCGTACTAGGAACAGCTCCTCTCAAATATCCTACGCCTGCGATGGATAGGGACCGAACTGTCTCACGACGTTCTGAACCCAGCTCGCGTGCCGCTTTAATGGGCGAACAGCCCAACCCTTGGGACATACTTCTGCCCCAGGATGCGACGAGCCGACATCGAGGTGCCAAACCTCCCCGTCTATGTGGACTATCGGGGGAGATCAGCCTGTTATCCCCGAGGTAGCTTTTATCCGTTGAGCGACGGCTTGCCCACGCAATGCCGCCGGATCACTAAGCCCGACTTTCGTCCCTGCTCGAGTTGTCTCTCTCGCAGTCAAGTTCCCTTCTGCCTTTGCACTCTTCGGATGATTCCCAACCATCCTGAGGAAACCTTTGGACGCCTCCGTTACTCTTTTGGAGGCGACCGCCCCAGTCAAACTGCCTACCTGACAGTGTCCCTATCCCGGTTAACGGGCCTAGGTTAGAACCTCGGTACATGAAGGGTGGTATCCCAACGGCGGCTCCACATAGGCTGGCGCCTATGCTTCTTTGCCTCCCACCTATCCTGTACATCATGTGCCAAAGTCCAATGTCAGGCTACAGTAAAGCTCTACGGGGTCTTTCTGTCCAGTCGCAGGTAACCAGCATCTTCACTGGTACTTCAATTTCACCGGGCCCCTCGTTGAGACAGCGCCCAAGTCGTTACGCCTTTCGTGCGGGTCGGAACTTACCCGACAAGGAATTTCGCTACCTTAGGACCGTTATAGTTACGGCCGCCATTGACCGGGGCTTCGGTTCTACGCTTCGCGGTCTCCCGCTTACGTTTCCCCTTAACCTTCCGGCATTGGGCAGGCGTCAGCCCCTATACCTCATCTTCCGATTTGGCAGAGACCTGTGTTTTTGCTAAACAGTCGCTTGGGCCATTTCTCTGCGACCACTCTCGTGGTACCCCTTCTCCCGAAGTTACGGGGTCATTTTGCCGAGTTCCTTAACGAGGGTTTTCCCGCGCGTCTTTGGATTCTCTCCTCGCCTACCTGTGTCGGTTTGCGGTACGGGCCCCGCAAGTCTCGATAGCAGCTTTTCTCGCCAGTGTGGATTCGCAGCCTTCCCTACTTTTTTTCGGTCCTCATCATGCTTCACCATCGACAGGTGGTCTTGCCTGCCTGCCTCGGCTTTGCATTTGAACGCGCTCTACCATCAGCGCGCTGCTGTTATCCTCCTGTGTCCCTGCTTCTCTTTTTGCGACTCTTGGGGGTACGGGATTCTTAACCCGTTGTCCATCGCCTACGCCTTTCGGCCTCGGCTTAGGTCCCGACTTACCCTGAGCGGACGAGCCTTGCTCAGGAATCCTTAGGCTTTCGACGGGGTGGATTCTCACCACCCTTTCGCTACTCATACCGGCATTCTCTCTTGTATGCGGTCCACATCGCCTCCCGGCTTATGCTTCGTCCCTGCATACATTGCTCCCCTACCCAGCGCTTCTCGCGCTGCCACCGCTTCGGTACCAGATTTAGCCCCGGACATTTTCGGCGCATATTCACTTGACCAGTGAGCTGTTACGCACTCTTTTAATGTATGGCTGCTTCTAAGCCAACATCCTGGTTGTCTGAGTAATTACACATCCTTTTACACTTAATCTGGATTTGGGGACCTTAGCGGATGGTCTGGGCTGTTTCCCTTTTGACTACGGATCTTAGCACTCGCAGTCTGACTCCCAATCTCTTAGTCCCATGGCATTCGGAGTTTGATAGGGTTCGGTAACCGTTAGGCCCCTAGCCCATTCAGTGCTCTACCTCCTTGGTCCATCGATTGAGGCTAGCCCTAAAGCTATTTCGGGGAGATCCAGCTATCTCCAGGTTCGATTGGAATTTCTCCGCTATCCACAGCTCATCCCATGCCTTTTCAACGACAACGTGGTTCGGGCCTCCACGCGATCTTACTCGCGCTTCACCCTGTCCATGGATAGGTCACCTGGTTTCGGGTCTGCTCCATGATACTTATTCGCCCTGTTCAGACTCGGTTTCCCTTCGGCTCCGGACTTATTGTCCTTAACCTCGCATCATAAAGCAACTCGCCGGTCCGTTCTACAAAAAGTACGCGGTCGAGGTTTTTATTCCTCTTCCACTGCTTGTAAACATAGGGTTTCAGGTTCTCTTTCACTCCCCTCTCGGGGTTCTTTTCACCGTTCCCTCACGGTACTATCCGCTATCGGTCACTGGGTAGTATTTAGCCTTGGGAGGTGGTCCTCCCTGATTCCCACGGGATTCTTCGTGTCCCGTGGTACTCCGGATACCGGCTGTAGTTACCAATATTTCGCCTACAGGGCTGTCACCTTCTGTGGCGCGGCTTCCCTTCCGCCTTCGGCTATATTGTTCCCTACGTCTGCCGGTCCTCTACCCCATAGCGATATCTCTATCGCTATGGTTTGGGCTCTTTCCTGTTCGCTCGCCGCTACTTGGGAAATCGATGTTTCTTTCTTTTCCTCGGGGTACTTAGATGGTTCAGTTCCCCCGGTTTCCCTTCGCATGACTATGTATTCATCATGCGATGCTGCAGCGTTACCTGCAGCGGGTTGCCCCATTCGGATATCCATGCCTCTTCGCCTGTTTGCGGCTACGCATGGCTTTTCGCAGCTTACCACGTCCTTCTTCGGCTCCCAGTGCCTGGGCATCCACCCTATGCTCTTTCTTCCTTGATCGCCCGGAAAATTGTTTTTCTCTTGCATTATGCGGTTTTCAATGTGCAATCTTGTCCCCAAGGTCATGGACCCTGGAAGCTAAACAGAATGAGTGAACTCTGGCTTTGCGTCCTTTTTTGTCGTCAAGGTCTTACTCCTTAGAAAGGAGGTGATCCAGCCGCACCTTCCGATACGGCTACCTTGTTACGACTTCACCCCAATCATCTACCCCACCTTGGACGGCTGCCTCCTTGCGGTTAGCTCACCGGCTTAAGGTGTTGTAGACTCTCATGGTGTGACGGGCGGTGTGTACAAGGCCCGGGAACGTATTCACCGCGGCATGCTGATCCGCGATTACTAGCAACTCCTTCTTCATGTGGGCGGGTTGCAGCCCACAATCTGAACTGAGACCGGTTTTTTGAGATTCCCTCTGCGTTACCGCTTCGCTCCTCTTTGTTCCGGCCATTGTAGCGCGTGTGTAGCCCAGATCATAAGGGGCATGATGATTTGACGTCATCCCCACCTTCCTCCGTGTTATCCACGGCAGTCTCGTTAGAGTGCCCACCTCTACGTGCTGGCAACTAACAATAAGGGTTGCGCTCGTTGCGGGACTTAACCCAACATCTCACGACACGAGCTGACGACAACCATGCACCACCTGTGCATATGTCTTATCTTTCGATAAGCCTCATGCATTTCTGCATAATTCATATGCATGTCAAAACCTGGTAAGGTTCTTCGCGTTGCTTCGAATTAAACCACACGCTCCGCTGCTTGTGCGGGCCCCCGTCAATTCCTTTGAGTTTCAACCTTGCGGCCGTACTCCCCAGGCGGGATACTTAATGTGTTAACTTCGGCACAGATGGCTTTGATACCACCTACACCTAGTATCCATCGTTTACAGCGTGGACTACCAGGGTATCTAATCCTGTTCGCTCCCCACGCTTTCGCGCCTCAGCGTCAGTTGCAGGCCAGAAAGCCGCCTTCGCCACCGGTGTTCTTCCTGATATCTACGCATTCCACCGCTACACCAGAAATTCCGCTTCCCTCTCCTGCACTCAAGTATCGCAGTTTCAGATGCATGCCCCGAGTTGAGCCCGGGGGTTTCACACCTGACTTGCTCTACCGCCTACACGCCCTTTACGCCCAGTAATTCCGGACAACGCTAGCCCCCTACGTATTACCGCGGCTGCTGGCACGTAGTTAGCCGGGGCTTCCTCCAGTGGTACTGTCATTTCTTTCTTCCCACTCGACAGAGGTTTACAATCCGAAGACCTTCTTCCCTCACGCGGCGTCGCTGCGTCAGGCTTTCGCCCATTGCGCAATATCCCCAACTGCTGCCTCCCGTAGGAGTCTGGGCCGTGTCTCAGTCCCAGTGTGGCCGTTCACCCTCTCAGGCCGGCTACCCATCGTCGCCTTGGTGGGCTTCTACCCTCACCAACTAGCTAATGGGCCGCGAACCCCTCCTATACCGGATTGCTCCTTTGACCCCCGCATCATGCGATGCTGTGGTCTCATGGGGTATTAGCAGTCCTTTCGGTCTGTTATCCCCCTGTACAGGGCAGGTTGTTCACGTGTTACTCACCCGTCCGCCACTAATATACTCCCATTAATCGCTTAATGTTAGTATATCCGTTCGACTTGCATGTTTTAGGCACGCCGCCAGCGTTCGTCCTGAGCCAGGATCAAACTCTCTTGTTTGTGGTAGAGTACACCTTTTATCCTTGACTCTTTGGTCCGCAAAGCGTTTTGTGTGTTCTTTCATTCTGTTCAGTTTTCAATGTCCATGCCGCTCTCGTGAGCGACTTTTATATTCTAGCAGCTTATTTACCCCTTGTCAATACCCTTTTTTCGACCTTTATGCTGCTATTATTTCTCCGCCTTCATCGGCGGCTTTATTAATATACCACTTCTCATATGTATTGTCAAATGGTAATTTTGCTCCTGTTATTATTCTATGATATTGTCATAGTAAAATTATTCTGCGATAATGTCATTATGAGAAAGGAACAGTATTTTGATACGAATTTCTCTCATTTTAGAGATTTGCTTGAGGATGATAAGGGTATTATTCTTAGTAATTCCTCGGTTTATAGAATCCTTGATAATGCCGGTATTCAAAGCCCTAGAAAGCATAGACGCCCTCGTAAGATTCATGCTAGAAGGGAACGTATGCCTCAGGCTGGCATGTTGGTGCAAATCGATTGCACCTCTTTTGAATGGATTCCTTCTGTAGGTAATATGGCTCTCCACGGTGCCATAGACGATGCCACCGGTCAGGTCCTCGCGCTCTATTTTACTGAAAACGAGTGCATGAATGGCTATTTTGAGCTCATGCGTACCATCATTGGCCAATATGGTATCCCTATATCTCTATATGCCGATAAGCATACTATATTTGCTTCTCCTAATAAGGGTAAAATCTCTATCGAGGAGCAGCTTGAGGGTAAAGTGGTAAATGAAACCCAGTTCCAAATGGCTATGAGTACATTGGGTATATCTATCATTAATGCCAGGTCCCCTCAGGCTAAGGGCCGCGTAGAGAGGCTATGGAATACTTTGCAGGATAGGCTCAGGGCAGAATTGAGGATTTATGGCATTGATTCTATGGAAAAGGCCAATGAGTTTTTGCCTAAGTTCCTGGAGAGATATAATAAAAGGTTCGCCATAGAGCCTCAAGATCCCGAGCCTGCTTTTAGAGAATTACCGCCGGATATCGACTTAGATAATATACTTTGTGTTAAGTTATCTAGAAAAGTTGATAATGGCGGCGTATTTTCTCTACACAGCCAATATTATCAAGTTGTATGTGATGATGGCAAAACCGTTGCACCTATCGTTCCTAGAGCTAAGATAACGGTTCTTACCAGCCCTAGGATAGGTATACGGGTGCAGTATGGCAATAATATATATGCTGTGAAAAAGCTCGATGAACCGCCTAAGAAAGCTCAGAAAGCTAATAAGGCAAGTTCATCGAGCACAGCTAAGCCTTATAAGCCTTCTCCCACTCATCCTTGGAAACAAGGTTGGCAGAAGGCGCCATCATATTGGTATGAGGAATCAGACAGAGAGATTTTAGAGGCTCTGTATAATTCCTCACGCGCCTGGCACTAGCCAGTATTAAGGCTTACAGCCTAATTATATAATAGCTGCGAAATGAACGTGCGTCAAGGGCAAGCGGAGCTTGTTTATTTTACCCTTTACGCACGGGAATGGAGCAGCTAGAATTTAGCAAAGCAGTAAGCCTTAAGATAGTATTATCTTTTTTGCTCATTTGGTGGTAATATATGTTCTCATATCATATTAATGTAAGTTGCTAAAGTTATATAACCAGCTTACTGTAATATAATCTATATTTAATGTTCCAATTATAGTAAATCTATGCCTCGTTATGAAATTTTCGCTGAATAAATATCAGCCATTTACTATGACATTTTCGTTGACCATTGACAACGGAAAAACAGATCGCAACATCGCTCTCTCCTCAGATAGACATTATCGCAGAATATTTCACTATGACAACATCATAGAATAATAACAATTGTAAAAGTTGGGATTGTATATATCGATGGTATATGCTATAATTCAATTATAATTTTTTTGCAAATTAGGTGGTGTGTAAATTGAAAAAGCATATAGTTGCGTTGTTAAGCATATTCCTCATAATTTCAATATGTTTTAATGCATATCAATACAGCAGACTTTTAGATGAGAGACAAAAGGCTTATGACTTGGCAGGATATCATATGAGCAATGCTGAAGCGACGTTTTCAAATGGATTGGTAGGCTTGACACAACAAAATCTTGAGGATTATATCGGAAATTTGGAAAATATAAATAATATGATAGAATACATACAGATGGCCGAGACATATTATAATGTGGCAACTCATTGCGTTTCCCAATTTCAACTTGCCGATACATCGGCGGGATTTTCGCAATCAGAATGGCTTATATCAAACGGTTATTTGAAAGACATTCGCGATTATAGGCAGTATCTCATAAGCGGGCAAGGTGGTAACTATGAGCATATAGATCAGATAACCACCGACGTAGCCGATTTGCTGACTATAGGCAAATGGTTGGAGAAACGCTATAATAGCGGCGATTTTTCAGTTTATGACGACGATGATTTCTATAAAGAGGTTTATGACAATCTTAAAAGCGAAATAAAATATGAATTTTTTAACAACTTCACGATACATCATGAATAGACTTTATATATTTGGGCTTGCAGGCTTTATTGTTTTGCTTTCAGTTCCGAAAGTTTCTTGTGCTTCCATACACACACTATCATTTGCATCAGCCCTGTTTTTAGCTTGCTTATTATAGATACTCGATATAAAATTAAAAAATCCTTCCTCATTAAATCCGAATCCCAACTACTCAAATTCCCTTGGATCGTTGCCTATTACGACCACATCGCGGCTTTCTTGAGACAGCAGGAGCATCAAATTGGAACCAATCTTTCGCAGCCTGTGATTATAATGTACATAGCTTTGTTACGCCTCCGTGTTTTGTAGACAAAGTATAGCGGGATTCATATAAAAGCTGTAAAATAGTTTAAAGAGGAGGTTGTCGTTTTACTGCTAAAGACTAAATTGTTGCTATAAGCAGTTAGATACTGTGTGTTTATATTTTATGGCGAAATTACCGTAGCTTTATTGCTTGTCATATCTGATAATACGAGTAGTTATAAGCTAGATTATCTGTCTAAGGGACAGCAAATATTTGCTGTCCCTTAAATAAACGCTAATAACTTAATGCGTCAAACTCAATTGTTTTACAATAGCATCATACTTAGAAGGATTGTTCCAGTAGTCCAAATTGTTGTTTATAGAGAAATCTCCTCTATATTCAACATCTGGTGAATCCATACTATCCCAGTACCATTCGTTAATCACTGCTTTCCCATTGGCATTTTTTACTAAAAAATATACGTTTCCTTCCATACAAATGGAACTCCCCGAATAGGTTGCAAGATTTCCCTCAACCAACGCGTAATCATCCGCAAACTCGACCTCGGTTATAAAGTAGCGGTACTTTGAGTCTGCCGAATATTTATACACATGATTTTTAACCCGATATTGCATATACGATCGCAGTAAAGCATTGTCGATATAGGGTGAGAAGTCTGCTGTATCACTATTTTTTATCGCTCTTACAAATTCGCCGCAGGCATCGCTGCAAAGAGAAGTTACAGCATCATAATCATCAAACAGCTTTAAGCCCTTTGGATTTGCGACAGTATAAATCAATTCCTTATCGCTTCCGGAAAAAGAAGAAGCGTCGTTTGGTCGGTAACGACTTGCATCATCTTTCGCACAAGCTGTTAACACAAACAATACCAACATCAAAGCTATTAATAGAATTTTTTTCATATTCACAACCATTCCTTTCTTGAGACACAAAATATCATGAAAGTATTTCTTTCAGACTTTACCCGCATTTAATGTTAATTATAATAGCCCGACATTTTTATTACACGTCTATCATATCCAGTATAAATAGTAGATTGTCTTTGATTTTTATTATACGCACCTGGGGATGTCCGTCCTGTAACAACTGCTTCAAGTGTAGCGCTAGAACCTGATAAATATGTATAACCAGTTATTTAAGAACCCGCAGGTCCTTTGGTTGTATTGGTTGTATTGGTTGTTAAGAAACTATACAAATTCACTACGCCTGACCATGATGAAGAACGATTATTTATGCTTCTAAAGTACCAACCAGTTGATGATATACCAGAATTCCCAGTATCATATATTGTTACACTTGCACTTACCCCACCATTTCCATCAGCATCAATAGTTATCACGCCAGCTGCAAATGCACGAAATGGAAAGATTATTGTTGCACAACACACAATAAAAGTTACTGTGATAAATAGAGTAATACCGTTCTCGCACCCAAGCATAAAATTAGCGGCTTGCTTAAACCCTGCAATATGCTAAAAAAATGGAGCTTTCGAAGGGACTCGAACCCTTGACCTGCTGATTACGAATCAGACCATATATATATTATCCTTTTGTACTGCGTATTGCAAAGCCCTATAAAGCTGATAGAATAGGGCTTCTTTCTTTGTCCTGCATTATATTTTTATATCACTTTTCGCTTGCTACGTTAGCAAAATGTTTGCAAACCATAGATTATACAATATGCACAAAAAAAGAATTATAAAGTTTGTGAAATATTTTTTTGAAAAAGTATTGACACGGCGTAGGGCAATGTGGTACAATATAACCAGAAAGAGAGAGGAAAGGAGCTATAAAAATGAAGCAGATAAAAATATCGGCAGATACAAAAAAGACATGGACGCGGATGCCGTGGCTGGAAGAGGTTCACGAAGAAACAGTTATACCGGCAGGCACGGAACTATTTCATGTTTCGACATATGACCAGATAGATGCATTTGCGCCGATAGAAACATGCTTCACGTATGATAGGCCATTTTTACAGGGCGAAATATACATGCTGAAAGTATCGCGGCCAGTGAAGGCTGTTGTAGTAGATGATTATGAAGTTAGGATTGATTTAGGCAGGGTCACAGATTGCGTCGATATAGAAATATATTATGTAGGGCATACAGAATTCGACAGCAGATATACGCTAGTTAATCAGGCTGGTAATATAGTAGACAGATGTATACACTATGTAGTAGAGCCAGAATTCGCCGAGCTGGGCCAGAGATGGAACGAACACGAGATACGCGCGATAGAAACTAGAGCGAAAATATACCCGCTCATGTATCACATAGAAAATAGATAGCCGTCCTGATGAGTCGCTGAAGATTGCGACGAAACCGGTCCGTGCGGACCGGTCGGCGGTAGCCAAAATATAAAAAATGGAGGTAACAAAAATGGATAGAATAACAGTATTTCTAGTAGACAACGAAGGTTTCGTTTTTCAGTATACACTGGAGAACGAGTTTGGAAGTGGTTCTTTTTATGCCGAGAACAGAAACTCTTGGTATGAAAATGAAGAGTACGAAGGCTCTCCGCTGAATCCAGATTGGGTTCGTGTAATATCTTACAATGACGGCACTTATACATTTAGGTATAAGTCGGGTACTGACTGGCTTGATAGGGACGATAGAGCATCCATACCAGGCTGTTTGGAAGGTGGAGAATTTGTTACTTTCTCGGCGGATGAAGCTGAGGAAGTAGCAAAAAAGAGAAAGGAAGAGTAAAGCCTTGCCTGCCGGTGGGCACATACACCGGTAATAAAAATGGAGGATATAAAGATGGATAAAGAAAAATTATCCGTATCAGAATTAGTGAAGAAACATTAGAGATATATCAGCGGCTCTGCGAAGAGCACGCATCGAATGTGTCGGCTATGACTAGAAAGCTTATAGCTGATTGGGTTGAGGAAGAATTACAGCGAATATTGCAGGACCTGGGCGTTATATATATTTCCAGTGCAGAGCTCGAACGAGTTCTGCCTGATGTGTACGATGACTTGTTAGAAAAGCTAGAGGCTTGGGCGGCGGATCCGTCGAACACTGCATCCGATGAGGATGTTGAGGCGTTCAAAGCCGGAGAGTATCAGGTCGAGATACTGTTCGGCGATAAGGTATCCTATACAGCCGGAAGGGATAGGCAAGAGATTGCCAATCAGCCGGCATGGGGATACGATGTCTGGGGAGACTTCCTAGAGGCTGCCACCAAAGACTGGCTACTAAAGCTAATAAAATAGAATTTACCATATATAGCCACGCCGGAGGCTTTGTATCCGGCATTTTTTATGCTTATATAGAGGCAATTTTGCCATTTCGCTTCAGACGCGCCAGAATGGCTTGTATTGAGTTGAACCGTGCCGCTAGTATGATTACATGTCCAGCATTAAAAGAAAGCCTCAAATCTAAACTGTGGCGGACGGTTTAGCGTGAATAGCAATAGAGATAGTGGACATAAAAAATCTAATAAGTGAAAAATAAAATAGCGCCTTGAGTCCTATCTTTTCAGATGCGCTGCACGCCTTGGTGCAGGTTTCGGATATCAATGGCGCTATCTTAGTTCCCTCTATAGCTAGGTACCGTATTAGGTACGCACGGCATGTAGCCGACTTTCGCATATAGAAGGCCTATATATATATTATACTATTCCATAGATTTAGTCAATAACCGAGTTTAGTAATGGACATAAAAAATAAGGCATGCTTTTGAGGGCACGCCTTGCTATAAAGGGAGTCTTGATCATGAAAGGAGGTATCTATCATGAGTAGGAGCAAGCTGGTTTACGTATTGCTATGGTGCATTACATATGCTGTAGCTTGCTTATATTATACCACATCTGCATTGGTTTTCATCATTCAAATTATTCTCCTTTTACGCCTTCAACAGTATTTTTCACTCCGCTATATAGCCCGCTAGCGGCCAAGCCTAGAGAAAGTCCAACGAATATTCCTTTCGCTATATCTCCCGGCGCAACATAAACTATTCCTATAACCACTCCGGATATAACCGCTGCCACCGCAGCAAACTTTGTAGGCAGCCCAAGCATTTTAAATAACTCGGTAATGCCGACTATCAATGGTATTATTGCCACATCATATATTTCCATTTTCTCACCTCCATTCATTTATGATAAGGACTTTCTTTATCGGCCATTTCATCGAACAGTATCTGTTGGCATTTTTGTATGTGATATAGGAATGCATCATAACGTTTAGATGCTACAAAATAATCTACATAACGTCTCCATACATCTGCAAGCATCTGTACCACTTCGCCTTCTTTGGACATATCCACCAAAGGTTTGCGCTGTTCATCGGCCATTTGAATAGCCCCCTTTTACAATAGTTGTGCCGCCCTCTTGAAAGTATCAAACCTATCTCCTTCGCCGCCGCCAACGCGTATTATGTTTTTTGCTTTTAATCCGCTAGATTTAAAGTCGCTTTCCTTCATAACCGGAGCCTTTAACTTCTGCCCAACGATTATAGCCGGCAAAGCGTCTATATCGCCATAATATACTACAATCTTATCTAACATATCATCTTCCCCCTCATCATCTTTGGTGTTTAGCTTTACGCCAAAATAGTCACATATTCCTTGAGCTATAGCCTTGCCGATAGGCTCTATATTTGACGTTATCCATGCAGCATCCTGCGGATTATCGTGAAAGGCTACTTCAATTAAGGCCGCAGGGGCAATGGTATTCTTAATCTCATATAGATGATTACCTTGCTTTACTCCTCGGTCGCTGGTCGGCGTCAATGCTGATACACGGTTATATACCGCCTGCGCCAGCTTATAACCTTCTGTTGGCTTTATCTTGCCATTATCATCATAGACAAGCAATGCATATACTTCACAACCTCTACCACCTCCGGCATTGCTGTGTATAGCAAAATGTATATCCGGCTTTTTTGCATTGCTGTCAGCCACAACCTGCTTTAGTTCCATTTCGGGTTTATTGCGGTATACTGTTATGCCGCTTTTAACGAGCAAATTGCAAACCACATCAGCAATTTTATTCATCCAATATTCTTCCGTATTGCCATTTACATACTGATTGTGCTCTTGCGTTGATGGGCTGATATATACTTTATAAGCCATGTTTTTTCACCTCCCAATATAATTTAGTATCGTAAAAAGTAAGCCCATACCGGCGATTGCCACCGGTGTGAGCCACATTAATGTTGATAATTTGCTTGCTGTATCTTCGACCTTCTGCCGAAGTCCATTATAATCTCTTATCATTGCCCGAGTTTCCGCCATCTCCTTCCGGAGGTCGGACATGTCAGCTTTCATTTGCTGGAGCATCTCGTAGATTTGTTTGTTATCATACCATTCGTCCATTGCCGCTATCCTTCCTATTGTAAATTGTAATCTTCGCCAGTAATTTCACGGTATTGTTCTGCGGTTATAACACCTTTTCTAACCGCAGTCGCCACCATTTGTTTTGACCATAGACCACGTTCATAATTCTTTTTAATTATTTCAAACATTATTACACCCCCTCATCTGGCATTGACATAATATTTTGATACTCTAGAGCAGCTGCGATACGTTCGTCTGCCGTAGGCTCAGGAGGCGGCGGATTGTTGGCTTTATACGTAATTTCCGCTATAGCCTCCTCATCAGACAAACTCTCATCTATCTGATATATACCTTTTACTGCGCCAAACTCCATAACTGCTTGAACGACATTACCATTGAGCTCAAGCAAATGCGGGAATGTGTCGACCGCTGGGAATTGCGACCGAATTGTTTCAGGCGTGGCTAATGCTCCGTTTGGGAACATATATGTTTTTGTGCCGTCAAATAATTCATATCTTACCATTATAAAACCCTCCTAATTAAAAGTTCCTGATTTAATTTTAATCCATCCAGTGAATGGAATAGTAAACTCATAATAACCAGCAGTTGATATAGTACCTTCTTTGCCATTTATGCTATATGACGAGCCGGCCGCAAGAGTAAAACCTATTGTAGTAGGCTTATAAGCATCTACAGCAGATGAAGAATTACTACCAGCATTACCGCCCCCAAACAGTGCATAATTACCTACTGAAGTAGCCGCTAAATAATACCTTGCTGCTGATAATGCTGTTGGAGTAGAACGAACTAGAGATGTATCATATGCATCTACCACAGATGAATAACTACCAGTAGTACCGCCCCCAAACAGTGCATAATTACCTACTGAAGTAGCCGCTAAATAACCTCTTGCTTGCGATAATGCTGTTGGAGTAGAACGAACTAGAGATGTATCATAAGCATCTACCACAGATGAATAACTACCAGCATTACCGCCCCCAAACAGTGCATAATTACCTACTGAAGTAGCCGCTAAATAATACCTTGCTGCTGATAATGCTGTTGGAGTAGAACGAACTAGAGATGTATCATATGCATCTACAGCAGATGAATAACTACTAGCATTACCGCCCCCAAACAGTGCATAATTACCTACTGAAGTAGCCGCTAAATAATACCTTTCTGCTGATAATGCTGTTGGAGTATAACGAACTAAAGAAGTATCATAAGCATCTACCACAGATGAATAACTACCAGTAGCACCGCCCCCAAACAGTGCATAATTACCTACTGAAGTAGCCGCTAAATAATACCTTGCTTGCGATAATGCTGTTGGAGTAGAACGAACTAGAGATGTATCATAAGCATCTACCACAGATGAATAACTACCAGTAGCACCGCCCCCAAACAGTGCATAATTACCTACTGAAGTAGCCGCTAAATAACCTCTTGCTGCTGATAATGCTGTTGGAGTAGAACGAACTAGAGATGTATCATAAGCATCTACCACAGATGAATAACTACCAGTAGTACCGCCCCCAAACAGTGCATAATTACCTACTGAAGTAGCCGCTAAATAACCTCTTGCTGCTGATAATGCAGGAACACCACTTGTACCCCATAATGTAACAGGTAACCCTGCTGTATAATTATTATATGTTAGAGTAGCTTGGTCGCCAAATAAGTCAAACCCACGCTCCATTAGCATATCCCTTGAACTTGTGATTGACACTATCGTACCAAATCTGACCATTCGTAGGACTAGATGGAGCGGAACTATTCACCTCCATTACTATTTTAGAATTATATGTTCTAGCATTAGCCTTTATGGTATTAGCGTCTTCACCATCTACCTTATCGGCATTTAGGTTAGCGTTAACGGTGCCGTTTGATATTGGTATATTGCCAGCAGCATTGCCAGAGTTTAAACCATCTAGCAAATCAGCATCCAGTCCGCTTTCTGCACCGTCTACAGTTTTGACCTGTGTCAATATATTAGCTGCTCCTATTTGAGCAGCGGTGACCACATGCGGGTTGTCCGTCCTTGTAGCATGCGCATCCACGGTGTCCTTCCTAGCAATGTCATCAGCAGCATTTGGAGCTGCTACCTTGGCTCTCCCGCTAGCGTCTCTTAAAATTATTTTATTAGCTACAGCAGCTGAAGTAGCTGAATGTGCAGTGGTTAAACCCGCATGAGTGTCTACTTTAGCCTGAGCTCCCGCTGGCGTCTCTGCTCCTATGTCTGTAGGAGTAAGCGCATCATTGCCACCCAACGCGTGAGTCGCCTTATGTGCACTGGGAGTATAGCTAACAGGCTTGCTGTCTATATCGCTCCATCTTACAGCGCCAACCTTAGCCCACACTGTACCAGTGTCCCTGTAAATGATTTGCGTATCAGTAGCTATATAAATGCGCCCAACAATACCAGATGCTGGCTTGCCATTATCTGTCCCTGCTTGGATAGAAGGTGCAGAGCCTGCATTAGCTACCGCTCCGATGTCTCCAGGAGAAACAGCCCCGACCTTTTCCCATGTGCTGCCATTGTATTTCTTAAGCGCATTAGGAGTAACGCTGGTATCAATCCAAAGGTCGCCTTCGACTGGATGCGCCGGTGCTGTTGCGCGTTGTGCTATGTTCTTTTGCGCTTGTGCGTCTATAATATCATAATTCTCGTTGAACGCCGCTCGGCTGACTGTTTCGTTACCTAGCGGTTTTTTGATACCTAATTTTGGCGTTAATTCTGGCATTATTTCAATACCTCCAATTCATCCCAAGTGATGTTCATGCCGTCCAATGTATCCCATGTCCATGCTTTATTGTCCAACTCATCCCATAAGAAATAGTTAAATTCGTATAGAATTTCTAAATGCGCCGGTACTACCGACCTAATAGCCGCCATTAAATCTCCCAAATTCGGAGGTACACCGGCTGTGTCCACAAATTGGACTATTACAGTATAATCCGGGAACCCTTCTATAATATTTATGCTCCCTTTATCGTAGGACTCTGCTACCTGTTTAACAACTGACACTGTCGCTGTACCATAGCCGCGCAGCCGGGATATGATTTTGTCGCGCCGTTCATCTTCGGGCTGGTTTGGCATTATTGGGAGGCCGACTTCTTCTTCCCATCTATCCAAGCCCCAAGTAGCCGTACGGGCAAAGAATTGATTCAGTATCTCATCTAAAGCTTTCCGAATCTTATCAAACTCCATGCCTTCTGCCTGTAGGATAGATTTCATTACTCGGCTGGTCTCATAATAATGAGGAAGATATGTTCGCATTTCCTGTCCACGGATGCTGGTTATCTCGCTCATGAAAAATTCACGCTCCCCAGCACTGCTACTTCTTGGCTGTCTATCGCAATATTAGCGACATCACCGTTTACCATCAGGTTTTGATAATCCATTATTCCCGGTGTGTCTAGGATAGCTTGACCAATGCGGACATAACGCACATCATTGTCTGATGTAAATGCTAGTGACCTGATATAGGCTGCAATATTATCGTGTACGGCGCTTTTTACGCTATTTGCATCATAACCGGGCATAATGCTCAATGTAGCTGAAACATTAATTAAGACTGCTATAGCCGGCTCTACTGTCACCCGAGCTCCTACTGGTGCTTTTCCTTCACCCGTATCCTTGGAAAATGTGCTGCGGTAAATTATTCGATCAACCCATACTACGGTGGCTGCATCACTAGTAAGACGAGTAATCCGCAGCTCAATCTGATCTTGCCCGTCCCAGTAAAACTCAACAATCTTATCTTCAAATCCCGTAGACAAATCGCTTGCTTTGCAAGTAATTACAGCATCCACAATTCCATTCGGATGTGTTTTAGCCCATGAATTAGTAGAAAAGTTCCATACGCCTATTTGGATTAAGTCAGATGTTTCATCCGCACTGTTAACCTTTATTCTTGTCCTAGCCTGCCAGATACCCGGTTTCTTGAGGATACCCATCGTATTAGTATGCGTAATCGTTCCAGCGCCAGAGGCATCATATATCATTTTTACGCTGCTGCCGATATCATCTGCCTGCGTATCGTCGATACTGACTCCATATCCTCCTAGCGTCATATCCTCAGCTTCAATTTCATTAACCCAAGGCGGTGCGATATAGTCCTGTACCGCTTTTACCAGTTCCGGCTCCGCAGGAACCTTTGTGGTGTTTATAATAGATATGCTTACTGTGCCTGGCCCATCTCGGGCAGGAACTACGGAAACCCCGCCGACGCCATGAACTTCCATTGCCCAGTTAACATAATCGGCTTTATTGCCGCTGGCTGACGGAGATCGCACTCTTTGCAGATATCGAGTTAAAAGACTTGCATCATCTTCTGTATCAAGCCCTCCAGTCGTGGCTGTTGGGTTAGTCACTGACGATACTCCGGAGATCGGCGATGATAGCATCGTTATTGCGCCTGCCGGTACATTCCCTGAAACTCCAGCTTCAACTGCCGCAATGTTTGCAAATGCTGTCCCTGCATCGTTTATCGTTGCATCTTCGATCGTTTCAAACAATATTATAGGGGATATCCCGTCGCTTGCTGTGCTAACATATGTACCTTTCGGTACTACTGTTCCAGCTGTTCCTAAAAATATAACCTGTCCGGTAGCCTTTACTGCGGGTAACCGCGTAAGGCCATGTTCGTCACATCGTAAATCAAGATAACTGCCAAATGTTGTCGTCGCAAAGCCTCGCCTCAAGACTTCTTGTACCCACAGTGCAGCAAGAGCAAGTTCTATTGCCGCAGGCGACAGTGCGTCCCATATATAGCTTCCTTCGGATTTGTCTAAATCATCCGGCAGTGCATCTAGCATCCGCCGTTTTATCTCTTCTTCAGTTTGGTCTGTTAAATAATCCGGTAGCGTTGCCACTATCCAATCACCACCTGTCCGTTAATAAGCACTGTTTCGCTGCGCGTGTTTGTTATTTCGCACGTAAAATAAACAGTATCATGATCCCAATCAAAAGTAAAATTATCAACCGACGCAGTAAGCGGATTTACCATCAACGCTTCAGTTGTAATCCTCTTGATTTCACTTTCATTGGCTTCTCTAGTTAAATGTTGCGATATTAAATCATCGAATTCCTGTCCGTAATCCCTAGAATAAACTAAATAACGGTATCTGGCTGTTGCAATAGTTTTCTGACACCATTCAACCCACGCTTCGGCTCCTGATGTTCCCATAACCTTACCTGCTGGGGTTAAAACAAAATCGCCCTTGGCAAAATCAAATTTCCAAGAGCGACCATATTCTTGCATCTGCTCTTCAGCTGCGATTTCACCAACCGTTTCCTCTTCTATCGGAAATAAATTAGGCATATCACACCACCTTCGCTATTACTACAAAGTCCGTACCGCCATTTACCGGCACTGCCATAACTCTGTCGCCTTCGTTTATCGGCTGCATTTGTTCTGGCGTTTCAATCATGTGCGTATGGCTATCCGCGCCAGCTGCTTCTGTCATAAATGTTGTTGGGAATATAAGATATTCTGCTACAAGGTAATCTTGTATCTCATATTTAAATCTGTCCAATTTAAGCCCGCTGGATGTAATTGTGCCTAGTTCGGCAGATATAACCGATGTCGCAGCTGTTATACCTTTTCTTGATCTATCGTCTATGAGCCTAGCTATTTCTTTATATGGATTATTTGGCATAATATTTTTTCTTCACCCCTATCGCCGGCATGATCTCCATATTCATCATCCCCGGTTCCCCGAGGGCATGTTCAACTGATGCAACTATCAAATCTCTGCCGTCAAACTTTACTTTATCGCCCGCCCGTATAGTATTTATATCAATTCCACTGTACGAAAACGTTGCCGTAAGTCCTGACAGTAACTTCTCACCGGCTGTTTTGGCTTGACTAGCATTCTTAATTTGACTATCACTATGCACCTTCTGGATAGTACCGTATTTTGCCGTATCTCCTGTTACCACCGCCAATACGGGCGATAGCTTCTTATCATTATCGCTGTTACCGACGACCTTCACTTTTGTTACCATGCCTTCCATCGTCGTGGTGTAATCAACACTTTCAAATGTTTCTAACAGCCAAACGGTAGAATTATTCCCTATAGGCACCAATTCCAGCTTGCCGCCTGCCATACGCGGTATATACATACCCCCGCCTTTGTCTACAGTTTCGATGAGCGCATCGCGCATAATACTGTACAGGTTTTTACCGCCTCTGAATATTTGTTTTGCCAGTTTAATCTTTGTATCTGCAATGCTTCCTAGTGGGATACTCCAGTCGCCCGCTATTTTTCTTATTATGCTGCTAGCCGTCATTCCTGCGTTAAACAGATATTCATCTTCGCTTTCGGCCATGTATTTTATACGCTCGTACGCTGTTATGCTGCACTCGTGAGCTCCGCCATATCTATCATTTACATCCCATATAATCCCGTCGAATAGCGTTGCCATCCCAGAGCCGTTGGTAGGCGTACCTTTCAGCACTATCGGTGTCGGCGGTTTCATATCCGGCAATCCAGCTACATAACTTACAGTTGCCTTAAACCGCATGGCAATATCATCAATGGCGTCGGATAAGCTTAAGCTGCCTTCCTGCAATACGCTAGTTATATCGTATTTGCCACCTACTATCACTTGATAACTCATGCCGGCATTACCAGCCTTTGCCCAGGATAAATACGATTCGGGTTTGACCCGATGGTCTTTTTGTTCTCGGGTATGTTATATATAGCAGTCCACTTGCTGCCACTGCCAAGCTGTGTCTTTGCGATCTTCCATAAGCTATCGCCTGATTTTACGACGTATATCTTAGGAACTGGCTTTGTATCCGGCCTCTTTTTAGCTGGTGCTTTGGAGATTGCAACGGTACGCACCTTAACATCCTGCCACGACCTAAACGCAATGTCAAAGTATATGTCCCCGACTTCTCCACCTTTTGTGCTCCAACTCAACGTTGATATGATTACCAGCGTATTTATAGGTGTATCGGTTATTAACAGCCGCAACGGTTTCCCAGCTTTGCGCCATGCATCCAGTTTGTTTATAGCTTCAACTGGTTTAGGTACGTTTGTATACTGGCAATAAGTATCATATTGCAAAGGCAAAAAAGAAGAGAACGATATGTTCGTTCTCTTTTCACCTTGTGGGAAATCTATTTCGCCTAGCTGATATATCTCTACCGTTTCTATGTCTTTTTCGCTTTGCACCTGCATCTCTTCCGGGTTAACCGGAAAACGGAATGTTTCATTGTTAGCGGTGTTAATTAAGTAAAAATCCATAAAACCACCTGCCTAAAATTAAAGCTTTGTAAAAAATTAAACAAACTGCAAAATTCGTTTATTAAAGATGTTATTCCGTAAAAGGCTTAATCCGCAAAGTACGCATATACTCTGTTCCAAACATCTCAAAGCTCGCTGATCCAATCTGTGTCGATAACACAGTGCCGGGCTTAATTGCCTTTTTTGCGTTGTCTTCAACCCATTGCTTGGCCTTTTCCGGATCCGCACCATCATAAGGGATGGTGGCACAATACCCAAAGTATCCCTCGGCTAAAGAATTTATAGTGTCTGCATCGATTAATCCGATGACAGGAGAAGCGTCAATCATGAAATCAACCCATTTGATATTCAATGGCGAATCCTCAAATATGGTACATGTCAAAATTGCCCCTGTATCAGGATCTAATGCTTCACCGTTATCTTGCGCAAATTCTTCCCCTATTTTTGGGCCTGTAAATTGAAGTCCCCATGTTTGTTCCAGGTTAACCTTAATATCGCCAGACATAAGACCAGGAATATATATATTTTCTTCGTTGCTTTCAGTTTCTTGATCAGGCTGCGAAACTGCTTGTTCGTTTTCTCCCGAACTTTGTTCTTGAGCTGGTGAAGGATTGGCTTGTTTGTCAAAAGCCTTCCCTATTACGACCAATTGAGTCGTCTCCCCTCCTAGCTCATTTTCTACATTAAGATGGCCTACAGCAAAACCGTACACAGTTACATATTCGCCAGCTGTCAGATCGCCTATATTATTTAAGTGTATGTAACTGATGGGAGCCTTCGCTGCATCATCAGAATGAAATACAATTTCGCCGCATTGATCGCCTTCATTAAAAAAGGCTGCAGCACGGCTGCCAGGCGAGTAATCTTGGACAACCGCAACCGTGCCGCTAAATTTTAAGACTTTCCCATAATATTTCAACAGTTCTTTCGTAGCCAATCCAGAATCAACAGTAATAGCATCCTGCCGTAATTGTTCCGCTGTCATGTTCTTGAGCAGCTCTACGGCTGTGGCAACGTTCCCATTGGTTTCAAAATTAAGGTCGAGCATATGCCACACCGGCGTTTGCTCTAACTGCCCTGTCGCTCCTTGGTATGCGCCTGAAACTGAGTTAACAGTCGTAGCTAATAAGAAAATCACAGATAATATCGTGCCAGCAAGCGCGATGCCCCTTCTATTGCCTTTAAGGCTGTTTACTCCGCAAATTAGGCCTATAATTGTTACAGGGAACCCGATTATCGGAATTATCCATGCTATAATACCTATTAAGCCTAAGATTAACGATAGCATAGCGTGGTCTTTTTTAGGTTTAATAGAATCTTCAGGTACTGGTTGTTGTAACTCATCCATTTTATTCAACCTCCGATATAAAGAATTATTTGCTATTATAATATCATATCAGAGGTGAAAAACAATAACATTAAGAAGCTTTATTCTCTAAAACTTCCGTTAGCTGCTGCGCAACTGCGTCGGCTGCCATGCTTGCTACTTTTTGTATGTCTCCAATACCGTTGACGCTAACTGTTCCGATTAGCCCATTCATATATATATTTACCACCGAGCCAGATTGGTTTGTTGTAGCTGCTACGGGTACTGATGTATATCCGCCTTCGGCATATCCCTCAACGCCAAGATGCCTGCCGGTTTCCTGCCAAAGCTTTAACCCTCTGTTTCTGCGAGCCCTGGACAACGGTATTATTGCTTCCGGTCCTTCTTCGGATACCATAGCCAAATGTGGCTTGGTTGTTATGGCACCCGTCGCGTGCCCCGGTATTCCATACAGTCGGCTAGTTTGAATATTCATTCGGCTGATCTCGGCCACTTTCGCCGTTATGTTCCTTCCACCTGCAATAGTGTTCAAAATCCAACGCACTATTGGACTAGATTGACTGTATGCCGCATACACTCCGCTCGTTACGCCGCTCCCAAGATTGTATCCAGCAGCAAATGATGGGTCAGTAAGCCTGGCAGCTGTAATATCTGCAATATTTACAACATTATTCATCGTATCGTTTACAGCGCTTGCCATACTGTCCATGCCGCTTTTAGCGAGATCGGAAGAAACTGTTGCAGATTCTCCCACTTTACCATATCCGCCTGCCAATTCGGTTGATACGCCGTATAAGCGCTGCATTTGATTATTCATCTTGTCGGTGTCCGCTTTTGCCACTTGCGCTTGTTTGCTATAATCTTTTACTGCGTCAACTACCGGCCATTTTATCCCTGCCTGTGATTCAAATTGTTTTACTATATCTTCGCTCCAATTGCCTAGATTTCTCGCCTGCGCTACGTCGAATTCGCTAGACCACGGGTTCCAGATGAATTTGCCGCTTGGGGTTCTGCCTTTTCCATACCCCATTAAGCTAGCCCATTGCTCGAACTGCTGCCGGTATTCTAATCTTTGTTCTCCTATACTAGCTCCCTTGTCGGGCAGCTCTCGCGCTGCTGCTTTCTCTGCTGCATTCTGCTGTGTTATGCCTGTTATCCACGAAAGCGCTTTATCAAGGAACCCCATTGTTTGTGGTGTTTTAGTTGATAACCTATGCTCTGTATACCTGCTCACCAGTTCCGACAATCCCAATGCTAACATTGGTATATCCAGCCCTTTAAGCAAATTGCTGACGTTAAAGCCGGCGGCTGCTGCCGGTGCAGTCTCTTTCATTATTCCAAAACTTTTAAATATCGAAGATATCGGTCCAGCGCCTGTCCCCCTAGCAAGCTGGTACGCTGCTGTGTAGTTTTTGAATAGTCCGCCTAAACCTGCCGCCGCTCCCCCTGCCGCTGCTGTACCGCCTGCAGTTGCGCTCTTCCCGGCTGTTGCAATACTCTTGCCTACGTTTGCTGCTGCCTTTTTAGGGACATGTTTAAATATCCATCCAAAAAACTTGAATACGCCAAGCTTATTAAGAATTACGCCTATTATGGTATCTCGTATGACGGCGCCTGCGAAATTCTCCCACGATGGTTCTTTAACGACCTGTAAATTTTTATTTATCAGCTCTTTTAGTATAGCCCCGAAATCAAAATTATCGGTAAAACCTTTAATGAACGATTCTGCTGCTGTGGTCCCTGCCTCGACAAACGGATTAGTATTTACTTCTGGATTAGACATGGGCGTATGCAGCATCTCGCCAGTGTCTACTTTTTGTACTCCGGCAAATGTCATTAACGCGGCGCCCATAGCAGACCCCAAACCACTGCCAAGCTTTCCGCCCCATTCTGTAATCAGCCCCTTGCCATTAGTCTCATACCAGCTGTCGAACTCGCCTTTTATCGTATCCCATACAAATGTTACCTTGCCTTTAAAGTCTAACTTCATAAAATCTTCATTGCTAAAGAAGTTTGTATCAAGCCACTTGAACGTACTTTCCAGTTTCTTCAGTACCCATTCGCTAGCTTCTCCGGCTATTTTCTCCAGCTTGTTGCCCCATTCTTCTATTTTCTTTTCATTCTTGCCGAACCAATCCACTAAGCTTTGCAGCCGAGGCTCCACAGCTCTCCGTATGCCGTCGCCCCATTTTAGCAACACATTCATATTGAACGTATCTTTTATTGTAGACCAAAGCCCCTTGAGGGACCTTGACTGCTTATCCATTAAGCCGCCGAAACGTTTATCCATACCGCGTAGCACAGCATCAATTACTTTGCCGGATGCTACACCTTCCTTACCGATATTCGCTATCTGTTCGCTGGTCAGCCCTAGTTCTTCTTGCAATATCTCGTTTACAGGCACTCCAAGCTCTTGCAGCTGCATCAGCTCTTCGGTCTGAACGCGGCCTTTCGCCTGCATTTGGCCAAGAGCCCTGGTCATTCTTTGTATGCCTTCGCTGCCTGCCCCAAGCCCTGCAGCCGTATCGCCTACAGTTTCAAGCATCGGCATTATCCTTTTGGTGCTGAACCCAAAAGCCAGCATTAGCTTTGCATTCTCCTGCAATTCAGGGAATTCAAACGGCGTCTTAGCTGCAAAATCCTGCATCTCTTTCAAGAAACTCTGTGCTTTTTCTGCACTGCCGAGCATGGTATCGAAAGCTATACGGGTCTGCTCCATGTCACCTGCTAGCCCCAGCGGTTTTACGATTCCACCTGCAATCGCACCGGCAGCGCCGGCACCAACTCCGAGCATAGCAAGTGGCGATGTGATAAGGCGCCCCACCGAGCCGAGCATATTCTTAACAGTATTCAGAGCACCGCCTGCAACTCTTACCGTTATGCTCCAAGCCTTAGAACTTAGCGACCTTAAGCCTCTGTCTATATATCTTATACTGCTCGTCGCCATATCCCATATCCGCACCTTAGGTCTGACGGTCATTCTGTCAACGTTGCGCATCATGCTTTGAGCCCTTGACAGCTGAGAGAACAGCTCGCCTTTAAGATCTGCTACAGGACCGGCTTTGGCATCGCCCAGATCTGCTACTGCCTTTTTAGCACGTACAAGCTCATCGGCAAGCGGCCCCTTCATTTCAGCCACTACTTTCGCATCTTTGCGGTTTATAGCGTCAATCATGGCATTAACTCGCGTTACAACGTTCGTAACCCTGTCTTGGGCAGCTATAACGGGGGAGGCATGAGCGGCATCCAGTTTCTTGATGAGCCTGTCGGCCTTTACAGCGCTGGCGGTTAATTTATCGCGCACCTGTATCATTGGTTCTATCTTTTTGTTGCCAAGCCCCTGTGCCATTTTGTCCATGCGATTTATCGACTGCTTAAACTTCTGCTCAAACTTGTTTACGTTTGATACCGCTGTCCCATCTTGTACATCTATTACTATTTCTTCCCTGTACAATTCACTATCTGCCACTCTTGCCCGCCTCCTTCATCTGCTTTTCTTCCGATTCGATTTGCAGCATCATACTAGCCAACATAAATTTGCGAGCGCCGTCCGGCTTGCCCCAGAATTCATCCGGTGTTATCCCGGTACGCTGGAATATCTGGTGAATTAGGGCCAACTTTGGACGCTCTTTGATTAGTTTTTTATTTCTTCGATTTCCTCGACGCCTTCGTCGAACCCGCACAACTCATATACGATGTTCGACAACTGATCCAGTTCGCCTGGGAGGAATATGTTTTTCAATACTTCTTCAGGCCCGCTTGCCTTGTACTTGTTTAGCAGCGCTTCATCCTTGAAATTCGGTTTAGCTGCGCATGCCGCTATAAGCGCTAACGCAAAATTCTCACTGTCGAATTCTTTTGTATCCGGCCCGCCTCTTTTGCCTCTTATAGTGTACGTGTATTTATTTCGGAGCGCTGCCAACTGCTTTTCGGATATGCCTTGCAACACAACCGGAATGCCTAACCGCTTTATAAAAACAGTCCTTTGCGGGATAGGCGCTTCGTCGGCGTTAAGCAGTTTTTCTAATATCTGTGCATCCGTCATGTCTTCGTATCCCATACGTTACACCTCTACTATTGGGTCAAGCAGTTCCGGGTCATCATCATATACAAACTGCACCTCTTCGGTTACCTGCTCTCCTGATGTCCAATTAGCCCATTGTCTCTGACTTACCCTGCACGAGCGGAACCGGACACGTTCGTATCCGTACGCCTCAGGGTCTGCCAGCTTCGATATGATTTCAAACCTGGAGTTATGAGGCATCTGCAGCATCCGGCTGGTTACCTTAAAACCGCTTAACGTTCCCGTGCCTTCAATCGGCCCGGTTTTATGCTGCGTTCTGACCTTGCCAGCCACATTAAATGTGATTAAGTTGTAGTTGTCGGTTGCTTCAAGATGATTGAAATTCGCGAACAACTCGCCGTCAATATACACCTCGCCATAGCTGCCTAATATCGTTCTATCTGGTTCGAGATATGCCATTTGTTACGCCTCCTTACCTAACAATAAACGTGGAGTAGATTTTCTCCATGCTGTCCGTTATAGCCGCTTCCCAATACAGATATACCTCATCCGGCGCCGCTATTGGAGGTTCTCCATGATACTGCGGGTCTATCTGCACTGTAAAGTCCGGCATAATAACATCGTCCGCCGCTAATTTCTCCATGTATTGCTTGCATGCGGAAATCAACGCCACTTTACCGTCATCATTATTGGTTACCTTGCCGATATAGCTGTCGCGTGCAGCCTTGAGCAGATCATCATTGATAGCATCCATTACGCGGATGGCTCTGATTTTCTTCCACTGGTTATTCTGATCTTCGCTTAACGACGTCAGCGTGTTTATACCTTGCTCAATTATAACTTTCTCACCGTCGTTGACTAATACAAGCGACCCCGCTTGGAGTGACGCTATAACCTCGCTGTTGGTAAGTTTCTTTGTAACGTCTTCAAATGGCGTTACATGGTAGGTTATGCTTTCATTTAGCTTCTGTCCGGCAATTAACCCAGCTATATACGGAGCTATTTCAGCACTGGAATAAGATATTCCGTCAAGCATGCCGCCAACGGTCACGTTTACTATAGCTTCATGATTGAAACCGGCAGACCGCGCATTCCCAGCAGCTACGTCTTGGTCATCATCTGCAGAACCGCCCACGACTGCTAATGCTTTCTTGCCGTCGTTACGCACCCTGTCAACCCATTCCTTGATAGATGCTTGCAATGAACTATCGCTTATTCCGTCAAGCGTTAATACGTTAAACGTTATGCCCTCAAACTCTGTTAGGGCATTAGTATAATCAGTATTAGTTATACCAGATATGCCTGAGTTGCCACCAGCGAAGGGCTGCGAAGATACCAGCGCTAGCGATCCATTACCAGCCGCTACTTTTGCGGCTGTTATCCATTTGTTACCCGCATCATTGTTTATTGCCGCCACTGCATTATCGGCTACAGATGCGCCTTTGTCGAATGTAAACACATACAATAACACAGTATCTTCATGCAGAACTATATCGTATTTATTTGCGTCTACCACATTCTCCCTGACCGTTACTTTAAAAGGTCTGTCCGTTTCATATTTTGTGGTAAGCGTCAGTACATTGGCCGGAGTAGCGGCGGTATCTTTGAGCGTTATTGACGCTTTGGCTGCCGATGCATCAGCCAACCTGTACCCCAATACTTTCCGTGGAGCACCTAATAACGCGAACCGTATTTCAGTATACGCTGTAGCTCCGTTAGCGGCGCTTGCCGTGTATGCGTCAACCAATTCCTTTTCGTTTGTTATCTCAACAAACTGACGTACAGGCCCCCAGTTTGCCTTAACCGGCATGACTACTATGCCACGCGGCCCGCCGCCTATTTGTGCTGTGGCCGCTGCCTGAAAATTGATATAAAAGCCCGGCCTTACCTTCGGCTCGCTAGCAGTCCAAGTTCCACCTGCCATTATTTATTACCTCCTTTTGGCTTACTTTTCAAAAATTTATTTATTGCCTCTTGTGCTTCCGTTTTGGTTAATTCGTCTTTTGCATTGCCATATAGCGCGCCAGCCGCCACCTCTGGGTTAACACCAAATATGGCTTTGGCACTTGCGACAAGCACGTTTTTAGGATATACGCTCTCTTGAACCGCTTCTCCGCTGTTCCCCTGAGCGGCTGTTTTTTTATCAGCCATATAATCACCTCCACTGTCCATTGGTTTGAACTTCTTGCATTAGTACTCCTGCTTCTTCAACTGGTTTTGCAATGCCTCGTAACGTAAGCCTGATCTGCCCCTGTCGGAATCCATCTACACGCAAATCCGAGCGCACGTCCAACACGGTTAAATGCCCGCCGTCACCGGATATTTTTACTGCGAGCTGTAATGCTTTTGCCAACTCAAACACCATTGCGTTTTGTTCTCCGTGAGCAGCGCTGACAACATGTCCGACTATATCGGCATACCGCCAGCTGTTGTGAGCATTGACTGCTTCGTATCGTTCGTTTGATATGCGCCACATTACAGCCGGTTTCTCATATCCGAGCGGCCATAGCTGTCTATACACATGCCAATCCGGATATTGGCTCCCAGTCCACGCGGCCAATGTTTCAATATAAGGATCGGGCGGCGTGCTGTCCACAATATCCACAGGCTGCAATGCTAATACTGCAAAACGAAGGCCTCTTGTGATAACATCCCAGTCCTCGTCCACATAGTCCTGCCCGACAGTACCAAGGTATTGGCATGAAAAAGCTTCGCCTGCTTGCGTATCGGTTATAAGCTGCTTGTCTAAAGACTCTACCACCTTGTCTGCTAGATCGTCTACCTTTTGGAACGTTGTTCTAGCCACGTACGGCCATACTTCAATAATGCGCCTGAATCCCGTCCACAAACTGTCCTCGCTATCCACGCCCTGCCTTATTATCAGATACGGCTTTTGCGTATCTGCGCCTGCGGCTTGCGGCTCGTAGCATCTGCCTTGGATATCGGGTATATCACTGATCAGTTTTTGTCTTATCGCTGCTCTCATATTTAATCGCTCCAATATTCGTGGACAGTATTGCGTATGCGGCTCATATGGGCATCAAACGTCGGCCTGATTATTGCATAGTTGCCTCCATGGGCTATCTCGAGCCATATGCCGTATTCAACGCCATGCGCCAGATATAGCACAAAATGGTTGTCGTATACCTCGACGCCTCCATTCAGCCCTTGCCTCGCATTCGCCGTCCGGTCTGTCCATGGTGCATTCTCCTTTGCGTAGCCTTCCAGCGTACCAGCCCAATCCTCCAGTAGGGCATATGAGCCCGCTATCTTTCGGTCTATTACTTCCTGTACGCGATCTGCCATCTCGCTCATGCTAGCTCACCTTCTCCAAGTCGGCTTGATATCCAGCTATTTGGCCTTGTACGTACTGTGGATACACAGCTTTGATGATGAAATGCCCTGCCGGTGCATCGAATTCATCCAATACGTTTGGACAGGCTTTAATATCAGCACTATAGCCAGCCAGCAGACCATAACTTTTGTCTATCTGTTTCGTACCGGCCAACGTGGATATATCCTGCGGGATACTAGTGCCAGCCTGAAATATCCGAACAGTGACAGGGCCAATATTGCTTATAACTTCTTCAAAATATCCGCCTGCGTCTATCTTTTCTGTACGTTTAATCGTAATTACGGTAGGATTTTGCTCTATAGCCCATGTAACGTGCTGTCTGCGAATATTGACCAAATCCATTTTTACAGCACCTCCGGCGGCATTATCTTAAGTATTATACTTCCGCCAGAGATTTTAGCCATGTCCGCATACTGCCGCGCCATAGTAAGAGCATGTTCAAGCTGGTCCTTAAGGCCTGTCATATCGTATCGCTCCTGCCCGACAGTATAACTTTCTATCTGCCCTTGCAACATGCCTGCTTTCATTGTCCAACCTGCCGCTGCAGCAGAATAGATGTTCGCCGCCTCCATGAGCAGTGTCTCAATGTCTGCGTCAAGAAAATTTGTGTCTTCTTCACTTCCGCCTGGTGGTATTGGCTCGTTTAGGAGCTTTCTTAACCTCGTTATCAGTTCCGGTGTTGACGTCACTTTCTATCACCGCCTTAAATTCTGGACAATTGTTCTCCATTGCTATTGTTTCTGTTGTCCATCTTCTCGCTGCCAACCTTGGGCTGCATCTCATAACCGGCAGCATTGAGAGATCTGCGCCGGGTACCCACGGGTACCAAGCGCAATTTTCACACTTTGACATAAAGATCACCCACCTTAACTGGGCAGTGTTAATTCTTCGACTGAGTTCGCCGGCGAAGCTACAACACCCCTGCGTGCCCTTGCTACTATGGCGTTTTCAATCAGTCTTGTTATATCGGCACCGCCTGCATCAATGCGCAGGTCATGTTTCACAAGTTCCCTGAAATATTTCTGCGGTTCGATAAGATACGCCTTATTCGGGTCAACACCTGGATAATTATATGACTTCTCACCTACTACTGTGCTCCACCCATCGTAGAATATGAGCGTGTCGATCTGGCTGATTGCCGGATACACCGTTCCGCCGATCTGCAGTCTCTGTAAGCATTCTTCTATATCCCATCTGCGTGAGCTGTGTGCCAATAACATTGTAGGCCTCCTGGGCGTGCCGGTATCTGTGTTCTTGTCCAAGCTGGCATGTATTAACCCCGCCTTAATCGTATTGCGCAGCTTCTCAAGCATCGTCGCGCCTGTAGTGTCAGCTGCTGTTCGGTTTTTAGCCGTATAAGCGTAGCTCAATATTGGGGACAGATGGACATGATTAAGCAACGCGTTGTATGCCTCGCCTAATGCCCTGTTTGCCTCTGCTATCTGCCATGTCTTATCATACTCAATCATGTCTTCCGTCCACTGTATCCCTGCTGCATATGTGATTATCGGGACAGTGTCCTTAGGCCCTATCTTTCTGGATCCGAACTTAACTTCTTCAAGCTCCATATGCTCTAAGAAAACCACTTGAGCATGTGTAAATGGTGCTATGTCGACGTATTCGGTAAAGTTCGGGTCGTTTACCGTACGATATATCGGAGCATATAGCAGCGGCACTGCCTCGCGGCCTAGTTCAAGGTCCATAACGGTTTTTTGTACAATACTGTCCAATCCAGCAGGCGTGGTTAACATTTCACCAACCGGCTTGGAAAACTCCAACGTCTCCATTTCGCCATTAACTATTTTTTTTGTTACACTCTTCATCTCGCCATCGATAAAATACGGTACGTTTTCTTCGATGGTCTTTTTGCGTCTTTCTTCTTTTATCGTGTCAACACTAACTATCTTCATCTAACCCACCTCCTGATTATTAAGCGTGTGCCTGGACTTGTGGCCCAAGTACAAACCATATAACGTTATTAGCATCTTTCGCCACTGTAACCCTGCCGACTGGCCTATTCTGTGGATTGCCACTTGCATCCGCATTGGCCTGCGTTGTTAACAGCTTCGTTGATGCGTTCCAATACACCTTATCGCCTTTGCTAAAGGCATCTGCAGTCGTAATCTGTGACGTCTCATATTCCGCCTGTTCTATATTCAATATAACAGGTGCAGTCTCTCCGGCGCCAGTCGTCACTGACTGTATTGCCATGCCAAAAAAGCCATCTAAAACGTAGAATTTACCCTGCTCTACAACAGTGCTTGCCGGTACTGTTACCCGTACAGACAGCCCGTCACTAACTTTTCTTCCCATATTTTACTACCTCCTTAAGGCAAAATTTTAACCGCTTGATTAGCGGTCATTTGATATTGTGTTATTATCTGCGGTCCATCTTTCTGTTGTGGCCTATTTGAGACTATGCCTTGACGTGATACCATCTTTGTTTCAAACGTACCATCGCTTTTCTGGCTTACGTAAGTTCGCGTCTGCGGGTTGTATCTAACTATACTCATATTGCCACCTTCCTAGTTATAAGCATAGCGTTAGGCTTTGAACCATCACTGGTTATGCCTATGCCAGCCGGTTTGTCTGTGTGCAGCTTGCTAAACGTATCTTTTAACGCTTCGTCTTTAAGCAGCGCGTCTATTTCTCCGACTATCTGTTCCTTAGTCGCATCATCGGCAACATGCAGCATTTTCTTGACTAAACCCTGCGTCATTTCCCCGGTAACTTTTTCTGCGATTGCTTCATTGATGAGTTTTTCATGTTTTGCTTTTGCCTTCTCGTCCAGCGCCTTTCTGGCTTCTCCAGCTGCTTCGATTATATCCATCTCGCCTGACACCGCCAATACCTCTTTTACTTTGCCCAGCGTCTGTTTAGCAGCCAACGCCTCTTTGATTTCTTCAACCTCGTTGGCCAAGTCCTGGGTTGTAAAGCCCATCTCGCCTACTACCTGACTTAATGTCACATCCTTGTTTGCTAGTGCCTGTTTAAGTTGAGTTACTAATTCTCTCCAGTTCATTTTTACACCTCCGTTAATAATTTCATCCATTTCCCCAACAGCAATAACCGCTGTGGGCATGCCTGCCCTTCCAAGCGGTGTCCAATCAATGCTTAAGGGTTGATAATCTACTACCTGAGTTTCGCCCATGCTTTGTTGTAGTTTCGGAATGCCGAATATGCTTACAGTCCTGACCACATTGGACTTTATCCAGCGCTTTAAGTCTTCTGCTGATTTGTCAATTACGCCTCTAAAATATGCCTTGTTGGTTATTGGATCCCACTTCGCACCTACCCAATGAGTAACCGGCGGTGGAAATTCATGATCCACATCTTCTGGCTTCTGATGCCCTAAAAACCCCGGAAGACCTTGAGACATAACCTCGCCTACAATGGCTTTTAACGCTTCGGGTTTATAGTTCCAGCCTCTTTTGCTTTTCCCAGCCGGTATCTCTACTACTACTTCAAGTGGATCCTGATCTCCAGCCTTTAGAGTATCAAGGTTAGCCCATGATGCAAGAGGCACATCGTTAATGCTTATTTCACCTGATATTGTGGCTTGCACTTGGCCAATCTCACCAGAGACTAATGTCGCAGGTATAGGCATCTCAAGTTCTTTATAATGCCTTAGCAAATGCTGCCTTGCTTCCGCTGCTTGTTGAGGCGTTAAATTTGGTTCGCTCCTGGCGCCGGATAATGCTGCCACTGCAGCTATAAGCCCGGCACGATTTAAAACCACTGTTCCATCTTCTCTTACTTCATGGTGTGGCCCCCAGCAGTCAGCTTCTGTTAAGTTATCATCCACCGATGCTTTTACTACTGCATAAACTTCTCTCACGGCTTCTGCCACACCTGCAGCCTTATCAGCTATGCCTTGCTTAAGTATTCTCCATATTTGGCCTTTATCTACATTACTCCATGCTGTATTAGAAACGGACTCTGATATCGTAAACTTCAAGCTCTCACCTCCTTTACTCTTCTGTTTCCATTTCATCTAAAATTTCAAATGCCTCTTCTACTGTAGACATCCTTATTTCGTCGCCTTTCACCAATATAGCTAGCGGCGGACCCACATAATGTACCTCATTTCCTTGGAATACCGGTTCATAAACATCGTAACTTCTCCATTCGCCGTTATATATTACATCATAATACCCTTTGCTTTTAGCAAACTGTACTATAGCAGCTTTGTCCATTTATTTTGCTCCCTCCAGTACCCTATTCACAACGTCTAAATTAAATTCCTTATCGTCAATCCTCATGATCTTTGGCCTTGTAGGCATTTTAACGCCTTGTACTGTTTGGACATATTTAATTTGTTGCAAATACCTTCCAACAATATCGCCTGAATAAGTTTTTCCACATTGTGGGTCATATATACGTAATAAATTATTTTCATCTCTATCCAGACTCACTATATGACCCATTCTTGACTTCCCTTTCCAACTAAACTGCAACGTATACCGCTTATCTTTCTCCACATTCTCTTCGAGAAATTTTAAAAACTTTTTAGCTGTGTCTATTTTGTCATCGTATATATATTCCGGATGTTTCCCGGTTACTGGATCAATCCATGCCAAATTAGTATGTGTTGCCAGCTCATCCATTATATCATCTGCTCCATATGGCCTTGCCATAACATCATAGCCTCGTAGTCTTGCTTCGTAAGATACAACGCAGGATTGGCAATTCGATTTATACGCTTCGTTCAATTCATAATTAGGATTTGGCCTGCCTTTGTCAGCTTCATCTCTCGTCATCGGTTTGCCACGTTTTATACCAGCTATTTCATCTGGTGTAAAATCTTTCGTCTTTCCTGCCGCAACAGATTTACCTGTTTTTGCTCCAACTTTATATATATCATTATACCACTTCTCAATATCAGGCTCACTATCAGGGACATTAACCCATTGTTTTAGCCTTTTAACAAAATCCTCCGGTTGTTCATGTACTGGTACCAAAACACACAAGTCATTAGGATGTGCTGGATAAATTGGCTCTTCACCTGGAGGATATACTCCAGGCCCTAACCCCCAGCCATCTGCTGTAGCAAGCGTATCGCATATGTCCTCCAATGGATGCGCTTTGCTTAATATCCATTTCATCCCCTTATAGCTTGGTGTGACTCTGGCCGCTGATATCGTGCCTTCTCCAAACGCTGCCGTTGTTTCTGTTCTCGCTAAACGCAATGCCTCATATGATATGTCCTTAGGTATTCTTCCCTTCATTCGTTTCATCATGTTGGGATATTCAGCAGCTAATGTGTTTGCACCACCTCGAACGTATCTTTCCAACATTCTGGCGGTTTTGACTGCATCTTGGCCTGTTGCAACCGATTCCTGTATGAGATCGCGGATTGTGTCTCTGGATTTTCCACTAGTTTCCCATATGCGATCTGATAGCTTCATCCCGTTTTTTGTCCTTGCCCATATTGCCTCAACTGCTTGTGTATTAACTCTGCCGAATAATTTCTGCATACCGGCCTCAGTGATAATATTATCCACTCCGGCTTGTTTAACCAAATCAAATAACACTGCTTTTGAGTATCCGCTCCCAGCCGCCGCCGATTTTTGCGTGTATTCTTCCATTTTCGTTGTGAGATCGCCGGCTATTCTTTCAGCCTCTTGCCGAAGTGAAACTTCAAGCTCCTGCAGATGCCGTTTATATAAATAACCTGAACCTTTAGCATTGTAGGAACGTATCTGTTCTGCTACCCTGTCAGCAGACCTGATATAAAGATTGCGTATCTCTATATCCTGGCGCAATCTCAAATCTACATATTGCTTTCTCGCCTCCAGTGCCCATTTGCCATAATCACCGGCTGTATCTTGTATCTCTTTGACAATTCTTCTCGCATTCTCTCCCGACAGGCTCATTTATTACACCTGCCTATTTATTATATTGTCTATTACATTCTTTTCATCTTGTAATAATTGTCCATCTTCCAGCCTCGCCTGCATTATCCTGTCTTGTATTATCCTCTCGCGTTCACCCGGTATTTCGGGATCATCGCTGATAAAGTCATGCATCGTCGTAATGTAGTTCTTGAGAAAATCAGTCGCTGCCTGGATGCTTATAAATCCTCCCTGGATTGCTGTGTTAAGAGCCTGCGATACCGAATTCAGCTCTTCGGCTACATCTTTACCATCTCTCGGATCTATATCGTCCCATTCGAGTGTTGTTGCATATGTTGAGAATTTCTTACCTTCAGCCTGGGCAGTCATGGCCAATACGATTCGAGCCAATCTCTGCCATGCCTCGGTAAAGTGTTCCCTCTTCCTTGCAATCCTACGCACCAATATAGGCATCTGTTCTTTGACGGACGAAAGACTGCTTGGCGTATGAACACCAAAAGAGAATTCCGGTGTTTCCGAAGTATCAACGATGCAATAAAAAAGGAGCTGCAATAAATCCTTCGCATCTCCTATAGCCGAATTAACCTCTATAAATCCAGCGTCTTCTTCATCTTGGAATATTAAAAGTTCGTGGCCGTCAAGGTTGATTGTTCCTCCTTTTGCTGCAAAGTCTGCCGGATCTGTAATGCCAAAATTATTTGCTAAAAATCGTGAAACATCTTTAAGCTTAAGCTTCAGTCGTGGCGTTGAATGCATCTTGCTACCCTGCATAGCGTGTAGCATGACGTCATGATACGCTTTTAAGAACGGTTCGACCGGTTCCAGATCCGATTGACCAAACTCCCTTGTTTCGTCTCCCTCATTCTTAAAATGAACGATAGGAATGAATCCCCAAGGATTTTTTTCTTCACCTGGCTGCACATCTGGTGGCATATCTCCGGTTATCTGCACTAATCGCCGTTCTTTGCTGATATGCTGTGTAACGATGCATCGACGAGTATTGTCATTCTCATCTAACCATATATGTTCAGCCTTAAGCACATATTCAAGTACTAACCCAGTAATCGGGCTCCTTATTATTTGTACCACCTGTTCTGGAGGAATAATATTAAAATTAAGCCTCGTTTTTGCTTCAGGATATAAGGCTGCCTCCCCTGTTTCTTCCCTCGTAACCCACACAAAACAGTCTCCATCCCGCATAGCATTACGGTGCACCTGCTGCATACGGCTAACATTGTCGCCAAAAAAATCATCCAACACGGCCTGCGCATCCTCATCTTCGCTGCGGAACTGCGGCACGCCCATGAAAGCCACAGCAGTATTGATTATCGGCTTTGCAAACCCGGCGCCAAGCTTATATGCATCATTTGTATTGTTATACAGTTCTCTTGCCTTGTTGTAATCTACTCGGCTTGAATCCAGCTTGTACGCTGTCGTGTAAGTCCCAGTGTATAATCTCCAACCAGTAAAGCTGAATAAATCTCTTAATTTTGATATTTCACCTGTAGCCCAATTAAGCCACCTGGGTTTAGCCATATATCCTCACACCCTTTAATATGTTTATAGCTGCTGGGTCATAATTGCCCGCAGTAGCTTTTGCATATGCCAAAACCACCGCATCGGCACGGTCAGGCGACATCAGTCCTCGCCTCTTCATTTCATCCTTGCTTTCTAATGCAATCTTGCCTTTGCTTGTAATGCGATATTTCCTTGTCGTTAACTGACCGATGAGGTCTTCGTCATTAATCAATTCTGCTTGCTCATCTTGTAACAAATCTCGTAAATAAGCCCAAGCTTCAGTGCCCCAATTCTCGTAGTGCTCTTTATCTTCCGGCGCTCCTCCGTTGTGGCAATCAATTACATCTATATAAAGCTTTTCTTCCCTCACAACTTCGCGGCACCGGTCCGTAACACCGCCGCCGACGCCATCATCATCAATTTTTATGGTGCATTTTGGCTTGCCGCATTCTTTCATAAGGTCCTTCGCTAGCGCTATGGCATAACCTGCCGTAGTCATTGTATCCTGTTTGGTGTATGCTTTGAGATATACCAACTTTAATCCTGCTCTTGCAGCTAATACCGTTTCATCATCACCGAATCTTGCGACATCCACACCTATTTCTAAAACGCCATCAGGCTCCACATCTCGCATTGTGGCCGCCTCCACAATATCCAGCGATATAAATGTATCAGGTTCGGCTTTGGGGAACTCGCCGAGGACACGGACACGATATACATCGCTATCCTCATGGTATTTTCGTTTCAGCCTCTCCGCATATTCTAGCGTAACCCTTTGGCTATCAAGGCATGATACTTTTCTTGTCCAATATAAGGACCTGTCTTTGAAAAATGCATCATGGAATACACCGCTGTTCTTGGTCGGATTGCCGCACATCAGCAGCTTTGCGTCTGACGTTGTAAGCGCACCTTCTATGGTCTCAAATATGTTATCAGCAATACCAGAGGCCTCATCTATAATAAAAAGCAGGTGTTCTTCATGGAACCCCGCCATATTCTCTGGTTTATTACTCGTTCTGGCTGTTGCAAACCAACGCCCCGGATATTGCTTTTGGACAATTCTTGTTTTCTGCCACTCGAAGTATGGTTTTAAGGCCGGCGCTCTCTCAAGCCATTTCGACGCTTCCGCCCATAGTATGTCATGCAGTTGTTCTCTTGTTGGCGCTGTACATGGTATCTTTGGATATGGCCTTGTGAATAAAAACCATAGAAGTGCCCATGCTTCAAGCGCTGTCTTGCCGACGCCATGGCCTGACCTTACAGCTACTCTTGGGTTATCCGCCAGAGCCTGCAGTGTTTCTGCCTGCCAATCATCCGGCTCAGCATGAAGTACATTTCTGACAAATAGCACAGGCCTTTTAATGTATTGAACCATTCCCTGGACTAACTCATCCATTTTTATCCTCTGCTTTTTGCCCCCACGCTTGTTTCAAAATATCTGCTAAGTTTATATCAAGGTTTACATCGACTTTATCCTTAAACATACCGAGGTGCTTGCCCAAGAGCTCTAATGCCTTGAGTTTGTCATACATCCTAACCTCTCGTTCCACGATCTCGCCTGTTTCGGTAGGCACCATTTTAGCCTTTACGCTGGCGATGGCTGCGGTATCTTCTCGGTTAGCGTCGTCGCGGACCATGGCATCATCCATATTGATAACATCGGCTGCATTGACAAATGCAATTTTCGCAAGTTCACAGATAATTCTGTCTTGACTAACACCAGTTCTTTTTGACCGTTCGGCAAGTGCTTTTTCTATTGCTTTAGAAATGCTAACATTTGCTAACAACCTTGCACCTTGTTCATTAGCTGTATTAACTGAATATCCCGCCCGAATCGCGGCTTGTGTTGCATTCAAATCGATTAAGTATTCTTCAACAAACCGTTGTTGCTTCTTAGTCATTATCACCACCTCGCTTATAATCACATATGTATAGCAATGGCCCGCGGCATAGAGGAGGGAATGCCACGGGCCGATATAATCGTATGGCCGCTCATGGATAGAACCCATGGCGGCCGCATCGTGAAAGGGAGTATCGTTAAAGGGGGATCAATACGTTTCCTCACAATACTATTATACACCGTTTAACTATATATTTTTTATCATAATTTATGTGAACATTCCACAGTATAACCTGAACATGAATTATCGTCGCCATATAATATCCCGCCGTGCCAACAAGCGTCAATTATTTCTCCATCTAGCTCAAGAGGCTTATTGTAAATACAACCATAGCACTTATCATTTTCTTTATTTTCCATGTCCTAAATATCCTTTCTGCGTAAATCATTGTATCTTACTAACCCTTTAGATATTGCCAAATTAATTCCATGTTCTACAATTTCATTACGCCATCTGAAAAATGTCGGCTGCGATATATTGAGCTCCATACATATCTGAGTATAGCCGAGCTGGTCAAAATACCTCTTCTGTATCAACGCTTCATATTCAGTTCCGCGATAATCAGCCAAAATATCATCTACAATGCTCAACCATAGCTCTCTCATACGTATATCGCCAGATGATACTTTTATACCTTTAATCGCTGTCGGATCTCCATGCCGGCTTTTGCCGTTACCTCCAGGCTCAAGTTCCGGCGGCGAACTTTCGATTATATCCTGCTTATCATGCTCTAGCTGCCGTTTCTCGTCAAAGTAGTTATAAAGATAATGCTCAATACATCTAAATACCCATTTTGGCACTACGCCCATAGTAGCCCCTCCTAATCGCCTCTTTATAAAATTCAGATAATTCTGAATGACATAGAGCTATAACATCGCCAAAGCTCCTATCTTCATCCCACCACCCATGCTTTTTTGCGTTTGTATGTATTTCCTGTACCAATTCGGTTATTGTCATTCCGCTGCCTCCCAATCAAATAATCCGTTCTTATCTATCAACCCATGCTCTTCTAGTATCTCCCGTGTTTCCTCTTTGTTAGCTTCTAGCGCCTCACTAATATATTGACTAATGCTTTTGCCTTTTTGGGTTGCCTGCTCCCGATACCATTCCATAGTATCATTGTTCAACCATACCGTTATTCTAGCCATTATTTTGCTACCTCCTCTATTACGTTTTGCATTTTCCACCCGTATTCGTCGCTATACACCCATATCTCATATGTTGCCCTCGGTTGGTGCGGTATATATTTTAATCTGTCTCTTATTCCCAAATATTCATTTTCCAAGCCCTGTTCTTCTTTGATTACTTTTATAAACCGTAACCCAAGCCTATTAATTGCGATAATATCAAATTCGCCATGCGTTTCTAGTACCGTATAGCCAACGCTTTCTAGCTGTTCAACGGCTCTTGCCTTAACTTCTTCAATCGTCATTGTTATCCCCTCCATCTTTGATTTCGTCTGCTTCTACCCACACAACGCTAGGTTTTTCCTCCCTTGCTTTTGCAATTGCCTCCCGTTTGTCGTTTGCCTCTACGACAACATTTGCTATGCCTGATACTCTATACGTCATTGCTGTCCCTCTCCCATCTAAACAATCCATTCTCATCTATCAGCCCATATCGTTCCAATATTTCTCTAGCCCATTCTAAAGTGCTTAATCCGCCGTCAGTTCTGTCTTTTACGCCGTTATAGCCAAACTGTAACCATACATCGGTTGCAAATTCAACCAATTCTTCTTCTGGTGTAACATGGTTTATATCCATTTCATTCAACCTCCTTTATCGTAATAATTATTCTCGGTCGCTTTGGGTCCACGTCAAACTCGTCCGCAAACCCCGCTATTTCGTTCCAGCCGTCGTTTTTCAGTACGCCAGCTTTAACAAGCCCATCTTCAAGGAATTTTTTAGCAAACGCCACGTTACTTTTATCACGCCGCCTGTTCTTCTCTATCCACCGATAGCTGATAAAAACCGGCTTTTCTATATGGACACCTTTAAGCTGCGACCGGCATAACGTTATGACAAGGTGTTCCGCTTGCTTCTTCATTTGCGCCGCCTGGTATTTGTTTCGCCTCTCCGCGTTTATGTATTCGTTCAAGCCCGGCAGCACACCCGGGATGATTAGCTTATATTCCATCGTTTTTGCCCTCTTCCCCTGCCGCCAGCAATGCCGCTATAAAGAAGCCTATTGCATTGCCTGCAAATAGCGCTATTATCAGCCACCACCATTGCACCATCGTTACCACCTCCATTGGTAACTTGCATTAGTTTCGTATTGCTTTAATTCCGCATACCATTTATTGCATAATTCCACTAGCTGCTGGATTGTTTTGTCCTTACGCTCGTTCTGCTTTCTTAGCCTATCGTTTTCAAGCTCAACCAATGCCGCGTGAACCGTAAGCTCGTTTATGATTTCCAGCATTTTCTCTTCTCTCATGACTTTTAATCTCCTCTTCTTGCGAATTTTCCCTGGTTTTATCCAGGTCATAAAATGCTTGCCAGTCTGGATTAAAGATAATCGTCATCATTCCGATTGGCGCCTGCCGCTGCTTGGCCGCTATAAGTTCGATATATAGCAGTTTCTTCTCCTGCCATAGCGGTTGTTCGTCTGGCCTATGTAAAAAATACACATTATCCGCGTCTTGCTCAAGTTTGCCGCTTTCAGCCAGATTTTCAAGCCCCGGGCGCTTATTAGCCGCGTCTCTGTTTATCTGCGCCAATGCCACTACCGGTATGTTCATTTTCATGCTCAGTTCTTTTAGCTCGCGGCTGATATGGCCTACTTCCAACGACCTTGAATCATACCGCCTTTTAGTGCTAACTAGCTGCAAGTAATCTATAACTATCAGCCCTACATCGGGCATGCTCATGGCTTTAAGCTTCATATCCTCAACAGTTGCGCTCTCGGTATCAATGACAAGCGGCAAAGTGCCAAGCGGCAACCCTAATGCCGATAATTTCTCCCAATCGTCATCGTTTAAATTGCCTGTCCTGATGTTCCAATGGCCAACGCCTGTCCTCCGCGCTATCATACGTTCAACAAGCTGCGTTTTGCTCATTTCCCGACTGAAGAATAATACTTTTACTCCATTTCTCGCTATATCCTCAGCCAGTTGCAATGCGAAAGCAGTTTTGCCTACGCTTGGCCGGGCGGCTATGATATGGAACTCGGATCTGTGCAGCCCCGCCGTCATGATATTGAAAGCAGACAGCGAATTCATATAGTATTCTTTTTTATCCCTGTTCCGGTACCGGTCCTCTATCTCTTCTAACGTCTGCAACACGACATCTTTAAAATCCTCTGCTTTTTTGTCTGACGGCACCAGCCCATTAAATACATTGAGCGCATATGAAAGGACCTCGTTTGCGTCGTCCATTTTTTCTGCCATGTTTGCTATTTTTTGCGCTTGCAAGTACGCTTGCCGCATTGTGGCTGCGTCCTTCAATACTTGTAAGTGCTGTTCAAATCCGGCAACAAAGGCATCGCCGGTAATCTTAAGCGCGTGACCTACTAATTCGCGTTTGGCTGCTGCAACTGTTACAGTGTTAACTGGCTTTCCCTGTTTATATATATCAAGCATCGTCTTGAACAGGTCTAAATTGGCATTATCGTTAAAATAACTTTCTTCCAGCTCATCAAGATATACAGCTAAATTGGGTTCTAATAGTATCGCCGCCAAAACCTCTTGCTCTGCTTCAATCGCCTGTATCATGTTATCGCCTCCGTAAAGTTGTTATAGGCTGAATAAACATTATCTGGTGCTGCGCGACTATCCACACCGCTAGCTTTCTTCTTAGCTAGTTCACGTTTAGCTTCGTGTTCTTTGTATTGCTGCAATGTGAATATCCCTTGCGTTTCAAGATTTGTAAGTGTTTTTTCCGCATATCGCAAGTCATAAATATTGCCCATTATGGTAATTCCCATAATTTCGGTAACTAGATCTGGATCCATGCCATCTTCTAAAAACGCTGATAATCGTTCTGCTTGGACCGGTGATAATAACGTGCCAAAGTTATGTTCATAAAAGCTGGCTACCTTCTTAAAGCCACTATCGTCTAGTTTTGCGCTTAAAGGAATAGCAATATCCAATTGTGGTTGTGGTAGTGTTTCTTTTTCGTCATCGACAACTCTATTCACTTCCACTTCCACTTCTTTTCTTTTCTTTTCTATTCTTTTCTTTTCTATCGTGTCATAGTCGTTGTATGTTCGTTGACTTGTCGACGACAAGTCGTCGAATTGTCGTTGCTGATTCTGAGATGTGTCCAGTACTTCGTAATACCATTTGTGGCGTTCTTTTGTATCGCCGTGCCATATGATAAATGGTGGTAAGGGTACTGTGGGCGGTGATGGCCTATCTAAATGCTGATGTTTGCAAAAGTTCTTTACCCATCCGTATTGTTTGCCATCCACTTCGTAAGGAATTATCTTGCCGATTTTTACAAGTATATCTACATATTTTTGTATAGTGCTAATATCAATATTATCCCCCGGGAATATTTTCATTTTCAGGGATAAGGCGTCTAAAGATAAGCAGCCAGAATCATCGGCTACACACCATAAGCCTTCGTAGAATAATCTTCCAGCAAAATCAAGATTGGATACTATATCAGAATCTGTAAAAAACTCTGGGTTAAGTATACGCTTGCGCATTTTATCACTCCTTCCCACAAACAGGGCAAGCCGCACCGTCATCACAAACTTCGTATAACCGAATGGCATATGGCAAGCTGTCGTAAGCATCATAGCCTATATATTCGTCTGCCTCCGTATCCAATATAGCTACTAGTTTTCCTTCATAGCCGTATGCTTCTTTTATCAGTTCTTCTATTTCTTCTATGCGCGGCATCCGGTCAGGGTGCGATACTTCATAGAAATACCGGCCATGCACATCCTTATCATGCACTGCGACTAGCTTTCCGGCTTTATATGCGCCGCTTTCTATTTTTGTAATCTTCATAGTTATCTCTCCAATTCTTAAAATAGGCAGGCGGTGGTTGTTTCATCGAAAGGAGATGTATCATGCATATGTTATGTTAAAAGGGGTATGTGATATCCGCCTGCCGTGTTACCTAACTAACGATTGCCCGTATTATCTGGGCTATCATATAAAACGTGGTAAAGCCCAATGCAAGCCAACTCAACCTGTCAAGTAAACATGCTTTACGCTTGCGCATTTCTGGATTCCTCCAGCTTTGTATTGAGCTCTGTTATTATATCGCTTGCTTCTTTTTTTGACAGGTCTTTTAAGCTATCGACATGATGGCCGATAGCCTCTAACAATGCTAATACTTCATTCTCGCCATTACATCCTAATTTCCCGGCTATGGCAAATATAGCTTTAATTTGCTGTTGCGATGCAGATGTAGTCTCATTAGTATTGCTATAACTACGCGACTGTTCTTTACGCTCGATTGCTTCACCGTTGAGATCCATATCTTCCAGGTCTTGCGTAAATATGTCGGATAGGCTGGCGACTAACAGAGTAGCGTCAACCAAAGCGCGCTTTTTAGCCATTTTTAGAATTGTATTGTCAATGCTGAATGGATTCTGTTTAGCATATTTGGACTCTCTAGTATTAGCACATCCGAGGCCTTCGGTTATAAGAATATCTCCTTTATATAGTTTGCATCGGACTTGATACTGGAAAAATCCCGTCTCCCAGTCTCTAGTGCTATCAACTATTTCAAATTCGCTTCTTAAGCCCATCATCATTAATATTTTTTCTGCTCCGGGCTTAAGCAATGTCGGTTTGTCCGTCCCAGGGACAACGCCGTAATCATGATTTTGATGCAGTGTTTTTTGTATGATTTGCTGAAATTGTGATATTTTTTGCATCGTTGCCTGCACCTGTTGCAACGATACACTGTCAATTAACGATAAACTGTTTATTTCTTGAATATCCATCTTTATATCCTCCATTTTTTTATATTTCTACATCAAATTTTGGTTCACGTTCCACGATTTCGATACCGTCTATAACCTCGCCGGTTTGCGTGTCAACAGCTTTATCGCCGGCTGTGGCAACCAGTTCTTTCAGGCTAGACCAGTTAACAGATTCCTTAATTTTGACAAACTGCGGCTTGTTTGTCTTTACCCATTCGAGCAGCTTATCTTCGTCTTTTAGATATTCCGGCTGTTGTTGTTTCAATCTCAATACGCCACTGGGCAGCTTATATATCTTTTGAGTTTTCGTTTGCTTAACAGCCGTAGCTGGCAGCGATTCAAAATATTGCTTTAACAGGGCGCAAAAGAAACTGCGTTGTTGCTCCGCCTGCTCTTTTTGCTTATCAAGCCATTCCTGCACCTGCGCTATCTTATTCTTCGCTACAACCTCTTTTCGTCTATACTCGGCATCTATCGCAGCTATTTTCTCCAGCGCCCAGTCCGCCTGATTATCATCTGTTATGCGCCAGCCTTCGTCTGTCTGCCCTAATTCCTCGTCTATCAGCATATTTTCGGTTTCATATTCTTCTATCATTTTTTATCCCCCTCTATAAATACACTATATTTGCACCGTTTTGCGCTTGTTCAGCAATGCGTGTTAACATGAGCACTGCATCTTCATACGTTTCGTACATACCCAATATTTCCTTATCTCGCCCTGCGGGTTCGATGCATATATAATACTGGTCGTCTCCGCACTCATCTACCGCCAGAACTGCTCCGGTAATATCAGCTAGTATCCGCTTGTTTTTACTCATTACTAACATTTATTCTTCCTCCTTCTTTATCTTAGAGATGATATCATTTCCCAAAGTATCATCATTAAAGGCCTTTCTAGGCCAAGGCAGACAAGCCCAACACCAAATATCAGACCAAATACCAGTGTAAAGTCCCCGACTAACGTTAGTATTAAACCTGACTATCAGCATAATTTATTCCTCCCTATATTGTTAACATATGGTATTTGGTGCGCATTAGCCAGTTCTGCAATATTCTCAAGAACGGCCTGTGCATCTTCTAGTGTTGGGAATTCGCCTAATTTATAAAACCATGCAGCTTCATTGCCGGCTAAAGACATGCATAGCTGGAACCTGTTCTCGTATTTGTTAATAAAGGTGATATATCCGGTTGAGACGTCGGTTAAAAATTCTCCGTCTTGGCTCATTATTAACATTTATTCTTCCTCCTTTCATTGATACAGCACATATATAAAACATGCAATAAAGCCCATAACTAATCCGACTAACAATCCTGCAAAAATATCATGTGGATAAACGAATATAATCTCTGCTGCCACTATCACTACAGTGCCTACGATATAAAATATCCATAACTTCAAGTTCAGCAGCATCCCTGCCATGACTATACCTAGAATGATAAAACCTTCTTTAATCAAAGTTAGCATTCCGGCTTCAATCAAAGACATAGTCCGCATGATTGATTTCTCCTTCCTCGTGTGTTATACTATACATAGATAAGTTTGCTAGGCGCTCTAATAGCGCCTTTATTTTTTGCTCGCCAACTGCAATTGGAGCTTGAGTTTATGCCGGTAGCGCAGCATTCGCTCGAGCTCGGTCTCGAGAAATAGCTGGTCGGCCATGCTCCACGGGTGCGTGAGCTCCTCCTCAAGCGTGCTGATATCGGCTTCAACTTCCCGAATTTCATCATATATGGACATGATTTCACCTCCTTCCCCATACAGTTTTAAGCTGCATCTGCTCTTGTTCTGCATGCTGCTGTTGTTCTGCATGCTGCTGTTGTTCTAGCCATTCAAGCAGGGCATGCTTTGGTACCCGTACCTGCCGGCCTATCCGCACTGCGGGAAAACCTACCCAATGGCTCATTTCATATGCTTTGGATATGCCTATTTGCAGGAACTTTGCCATCTGCGGGATGGTCATGACCGTTGGAAATCCGTCGTTGCCATCGTCTATCTTTGTGTTTAGAACATCATAGCCGAGTGTATGCTCAACATCGGCCTTGGCCTGCATAAGCAACTTCTCGCTCTGCTTTTCTTCAGGTGATAGAACTGTATATTGCGCCAAAAGATGGATGAGCAAATCTTTTTCCTGATTTGTCATGATTTTACCTCCTTATGCCGTTTCATTGGCTTGATTTGCTAATTTAGAGATATCTGCCCCAGGTTCCCATTTGTTAATAATTTTAATTGCAATTACGATATTTTTACCTGAAATTAATCCGTAACTTTTAACGTTAAAAAACTCTCTTAATTCTTTTTCAAGCCATATCTTATAGAGCTTTGTCAAACGCTTATCATTGGTTAACTGGTTAATTCGTTCATTAATCGATTCTACTAGTATCTTTTCCTCATTGTTTTCTTTCTCTTCCCAATCAATCAATTGACTAGGGTCAGTAACAATTTCTTTTATCGAGCAATCAAGCACTTCTGCTATCTTTTTTAATGTACTATTTTTTGTGGTTTTTCTCTTTAAGATAGTTGTTATTGCAGAGTTTGACATATGGATCTTCTGTGCTAATTCTTGCTTGTTCATGCCTCTAACCATCAAGAGATATTCAATTGCATCACTGTTAATTTTTGGCTCATTGTTACTCCTGCTTTGTACGTGTAATTGCATGTGGCATTTATGGCAAACTGGTAACAAGTTGTCTATATTATGGTTGCTATATGAGTGATCTTGGTGATGGACTTCAGTAGCCTCCATGCCACATATTGCACATCTATAATTGTTTTTCTCTAAAACTTTTAACCTGTTTTGTTTCATTGTATAGTGGTCAATATAATTGAAGCTCATCTTCTTATCTCCTTTCATGCCGTCTTGTTGGTTTGCTCGTCGGTATTTGCGTTGTTTAGGAAATATGCGGGTTCTATTTCCAACGCATTCGCTATCTTATGGAGTGTTTCTAGTGAAGGATCGCTCCTATCATGTTCTATATCACATAAAAATCCGTGCGATACGCCGCTTAATTTTTCTAGTTGCCGCAACGTATAGCCACGCTTATTGCGAATGGATTTTAACTTTTTGCCTATCATTATTATCGCTCCTTTCTATGTATTATTGTATGTTATTTACGACCAAAAGTAAAGCGCCATAATCGCGGATAACGACCAATTAGGCGCGATTATCTCCATTTTTCTAGCCATATCTCGCATTATCTATGTTTTTCACGTTCGTTATAAACGAGCTTAAAAATGTATATTTTATTGCTTATATGGTATATAATTAACATTGTACGAGATAAGCGAACAAGGAGTTGATCTTTAATGGAAAGCATAGGTGCAAAATTAAAAAGTATAAGAAAACAGAGAGGCTTAACTCTTCGAGCATTGGGCAAAGCTGCTAACGTTTCTCATTCATTTATAGCAGATATTGAATCAGGGCGCAGCAATCCTTCTTTGGACACGTTAGACGCTCTGGCGAAGGCCTTAAACGTATCTATTACAGATATTATAAGAGATACAGATTATGAAAATAGGCAAGAAGCTATAGATTTAGCGGAGGCAATATTAGAAGAGAACGTAATGTTCGACGGCGAGCCATTATCTCTTACTCCGGAGGAAAGGCAAAGTATATTAGAATTTGTGAAAACTGCTATAAAACTCATAAATCAAAAAGAAACAAAAGAATAAAAGTGGGTGTAGTATCATGTATGGACGTGAGGTTGCACGCAATGTTATATCCAAATATGGCACGAATGAACCTGTAGAAATTGCAGAACATTTAGGCTATATAGTGATAGAGTTTCCCTTGCCTGATGTTATAAGGGGAATTATTCTGTACTTCAAAGGGCATATAGCAATAGGCCTAAATTCCCATTTAAACGAATGCAGGAAACGCGAAACTTTAGCACATGAAGTTGGACATGCCATTATGCATAAGGGCATTGGCTTCTTCTTTATGGTTGAACATACATATCAGCGGCCAGGTACATATGAACGTGAAGCTAATGAATTTGCAGCCGAGCTTCTTATACCCAATGAAACATTATTTGAATTACGAGAAGAATCCGTGGAGTACATAGCAGCAACTTTAGGAGTTAGCAAAGAACTTGTTGCGCTTAAACAAATTTAGCAATGTACATAATAGGCTTTACGCCTATAAAAATTTTAAGGAGGTAAAATCATGCGAGGACATATAAGAAAACGCGGTAGCACATATAGCATCGTGGTTGACATCGGCCGCGATGAAAATGGCAAGCGGCAACAGAAATGGTATTCAGGATATAGGACCAAAAAAGAAGCAGAAAAGGCACTTGACCTCCTGTTGGCCGAAATCGAGAAAGGCGAATATGTCAAACCAACGAATATGACCATCGGCGAATTCCTGGATGAATGGCTAGAGGAGTATTGCAAGCCAAAGTTAGCTCCAAAGACATATAAATCATACAGCGACACTATCCGGTTGTACTTTAAGCCGATTCTGGGGCGTATTGAGCTTGCAAAGCTTAAGCCAATAACAATACAGCGTTATTATAATATGCTTAAAGAAGAAGGCAAGCTGTCCGATACGACGATAAATTATCATCATCGCTTGCTCAGTAAGGCACTAAAGCAGGCGGTAAAGTGGCAATATATAAGCAAAAATCCGTGCGATGCTGTTGATACGCCCAAAAAGCGTAATGTGGAAATGAAGATATGGAATATAGAAAATGTCAAAAAGGCCGAGCAGGTATTTGCCAATTCGCCTATATTTATTCATGTTATGCTGGCCATATATACAGGCATGCGCGAAGGGGAGCTATGCGGTCTGCGATGGGAGGATATCAATTTCAAAGATGGTACCTGCACTATCCGGCGGACCGCTCAGCGCGTAGATAAAGAATTAATATTCAAAGAGCCAAAGACAGATACCAGTACCCGTGTTGTGGCCCTCCCGCAAAATATAATTGAGATGTTAAAGCAAGAGAAAAAGAAACAAGCAGAAAACAAAATACTCCTCGGGTCGGCATATGACAATAATTATGAAGGGTATATAAGCGTCTGGGAAGATGGACATTTCAAAGAGCCTGATTATGTGAGCAAGAAGTTTCATAAGATGCTGGCTGCTACACCGGAGCTGCCCATGATACGCTTTCACGATCTGCGCCATACCCATGCCAGCCTTATGCTTGCCAGTGGCGCAAATATGAAAGTGGTCTCTGAACGACTTGGACATTCACAAATAGGAATAACGATGGATTTGTATTCGCATGTGCCAATAGAACTACAAAAAGACGCAATAAAAAAACTGGAGACGCTGCTCCAGTAAATGGATGTTTGCAAAATGTTTGCAAAGGGCGGCTGACTTGAAGCACCGCCCTTTAAAAATGCCTATTTTATGGAGCTTTCGAAGGGACTCGAACCCTTGACCTGCTGATTACGAATCAGCTGCTCTACCAACTGAGCTACGAAAGCTTATCACATATTATATTATGCCATAAAAGCTCTATAATTTCAAGCGTCTTTTTTCGCTTCTTCCACATCTTGCGGTGGTATCAATACTATTTTGCCATCCTCCAATTCCACTTTTATCTTCTTCACTCCGTCTAAGCCCAATGCCTCTAGGTATTCTCTCGGTATTTGAAGTCTGCCCGCTCTGTCCAATACGGCCAGCTCCTCATGAGTTTCTTCTTCGTTTTGCTCTATACCTGCCTCTATCTCAGCCAGCTCTTCGGCATAGGACTTGCGCCGTATCAATTCGCTGCTGGTCTTGCCGTCCCTTATAGCCACTACCCTATCCACCTTCTTGGCCAAGCGCATATCATGCGTGACTATGACGGTCGTTATCTTCATGCTTCGGTTGAGTTCACGCAATAAATCGAGTATCTGGTCAGCCATTTTGGTGTCTACTGAGCCGGTCGGCTCATCGGCCAACAGCAAGCGCGGATTATTGGCCAGCGCTATGGATATCGCCACTCTTTGCTGTTCACCGCCCGATAATTCGCCCAGCTTACGGTTCATCTTACCTTCCATACCTACCCTCTCCAGCAGCTCCCTAGCACGCTCCTTCAGGAGTTTACCGGCTATAAGCATCGGCAATTCGACATTTTCCAATGCTGTAAGATATGGTATGAGGTTTCGGCCACTGTTCTGCCATATAAAACCTACCGTATCCCTCTTATATTTTACCAGGTCCTTATCGCTCATTTTGAGCAAATCCTTACCGTCGACAAACAGCCTGCCGGCTGTAGGCCTATCTAATCCGCCCAGCATATTGAGCAATGTACTTTTACCGCTGCCGCTGTTACCTATAACGGCCAACAATTCTCCTTCTTCTACTTCCAAGTCCAAGCCCTGTAAAGCTACCACTTCTAAATCCGCCACTTTATAGATTTTGACCAGTTCTTCACATTCTATCATCAACATCCGCTTTTACTCCTCCCCCATCTTTATGGCCTGACTTATCTTTATTCGAGATAGTATATTGCCTAATATAGCCAGGCCTAATCCCAACATTACACCTACCATTATATAAAGCTTCGCTCTATCGCTAAAGTACGAGATTACCTTAAACGGCGGCACTTGAGTCACGGCACTGTACGCTACCTGAAGCAGCGGCACAAACAACGTGCTGGTCAGTCCTCCGACCAATATACCCGCTATTATAGCCATACCTGAAGTCAGGATTTGTTCCCATACCATCATGCTTAAAAGTTGCGGCAATGACATTCCTATAGCACGTAATACACCGAATTCAAATGTCCTGCCGCGCATCGACAGTATCCAATACAGTAAAAAGCCCAAAAACGTTATGGCTAACGATATAATAAATCCCAATGTCATAGCACCGTTAAGCCCAAGCTGCATAGGATCATTCTTTATTTTTATTATCTCCTGGCTGGCATCTCTCAAATCACTTACTTCAAGCTTTTTATCCTCTATGCCTTTATACAATTCAGCGCTGGTTGCCCCTGGCTTCATTTTTAGCCATATTTCATAAGGCTCCAACGCAAGGTGATTTTGTACATATGGAAGATTAGCCACTACGAGCATGGGATCGTTGGGGAGATATTCCGCGTTTAAGCTCTCTTCAGGATTTCTTTTAGGATTCCACGACGGCCAATAATCGATGATCTCATATACTATAAAACTGGCGGCATCCACACCGTCCCAGCTTAAATATATATAATCTCCTTTATTTATACCGTAAGCCTTGCTTATAGATCTAGAGATCAACGCTGCGCTAGGCTCCTGAGATAACAAATTAAGATAATTATTTATATGATACGGCTTCAGCAAATCATCCCTGAACCATGCAGTCAATCCGAAGTCATACGGTTCTATCGCCATCAACTGCACATCGCTCACCCTTTGCCCGCCTGCCGTCACATCCACCATACCGCGTTGAAATACTCTGGTAGCATGCTCTACGCCGGGTAATTGCTGATAGCTCAGAAATGGCGGCTCGGAATATTGTATCCTCTCAGGTGTTTCCGCTTGACTTTCGGCTCCTGAGGCCGGTGTCGGAGTAGGCTGAGGGGTTGATGACGGTACCGCTGCCCCGGCTGGCGGAGCATTGCTCTCCCAAGCCGGCATCATGGCCACATCGGCGCCTATTTCATAATATATACGGTCCTCTATATTTTTATTGATAGTACGCGCAGAGTTTGCGCTGAATAAACCGGTGGCTATAGTCATTATAAGGAAGACCATCAAAAACTGATATTGCCTGGATGAGCGGCTAACCTGCGTTAATGTTTCATATAACGAAGGCGGCCACCACCTATTGCCCAATCTATATATAGCCTCTACAATCAACGGATATATGCGCAGGAAGAATAAGCCGATACCCAGTGCAAATAATGTAGATGCAAAAAACAGCAAAGGATTAACTTGCAATTCCGTTGCATTGGCATTGGTTATAGCCAGTACCTGCTGATGTTGATTGAAAGCGTATAGACCGTATCCCGCTATGAGCATAAGTATGACGTCTATAAACGACTTTTGCCACCACGAACTCCCGGTGTATCTGGCAAGCTGTTGTTTATGGACAACAATGCTTATGTTGGAAGCGAAATAGGCTGGTATCAACAACATTATAACGGAAGCTGCCGCAGCGATTAAAGCATACTTATACGCGCTAGCACTCAACGCCACCGGCAAAGCCTTCCTGTTAACAAACTCCATGAACCCGTTGGACGTACCCAGAAATTTGGTAAGCAAGAGCCCCAACGGCGGCCCTAGTATAAAGGCTACTCCGGCCAGTATAATACCCTCTATCAAATATTGGACCATGATATGGAATCGGCCGGCGCCTCTGCTGCGCAATATCGCTATCTCATTCTTATCCGAATCGATTATTAAAAACGATACCATAAATATATAAAAGATAAGCATAAGCAGCACAGGTACATTTAACGCCAACAGCAGCATGCTGACCTGCTTTTGTTGTTCGGTATATTTCTGGAGTATACCTATCATAGGTACATTAACGGTAAAACCGTTGTATATGTTGTTTAAATCCTTTATTATGGAAACATGGTTCGCCAATAGCTTATTTATGTCCTGCACCAGTATAGTATTATAATCAAACGCATAATACCAGTTGCTGCTCTTTATCAATGCATGCGTTTGGTTTATAAAATCCCTCTTAAAAAGGTCATAATCGATAATAAAGCTTTCGTTGTAAACCGATGGAGCTCTAAACCAGTATAAATCCCTCTCATCTTTCGGTTCAAAGACGCCAACCGGCTTGATTTTTATGGGCTTAAACTGCTCATCCCCCGGATCATTAATTATAAATACATTGCCTAAAACCATATCCAGTTTATTGAGCGCGCCTTCGGTAACCAACGCTTCATACACCCCGTCCACTTTATCTTTGGCAGGCATTCGGCCATCTATTAGCTTTATGTGTTGCTCGAAATCCATTAATGCCTGTATTTTGCCATAACGGTTGGGCCTTGGGTCTACTTTATTGGGATCTTCCGGCGTCATTTTATATGGATCCAATGAAACGTTCTGTGTATATATCAAATAAGGCTTATCTATTATACCAGGTACGTTCTGTTTTATATATCTGTCTAGCTCATTATATATACCGAGTTTGTCTTCAGCCTTGGTTTCTTCTTTATAGTATAGGCTGAATTGATATGAACCCGGATAGTTATTTGATGAAACTTGGTATTCTTCCAAATCTTTGGTTAATAACTTTTGCAATACGCCGCTGCTATACATCGGTATACTGCTTACCAGCGCGACAGATATTATCAAACCCAGCAGCAGGCATAGCACCAGCCACCGGTTTTTAATCATCTTACGCAAAACCATTACAACCGCTGCCATTAAGCCATCCCCTTATCTCAATATAACCTTCTGACCTTCTTTTAGGCCTGATACTATTTCTACTTCTGTGGGAGATTTTATGCCCGTCTTTACATCTATCTCCTTTTTGCTGCTGCCATCTAATACCTGCACGTATTCTCTCCCCATATAACTGCGCACTGCCTGGCGCGGCACTATAAGCGCATTGGATTTCTGTTGAAGCACTATTTCTATGTCTGCGCTATCGCCTAGTTTCGCTTCTTTAGGAAGGTTATCGGCTTTTATAATAACCTGGTTTTTGTTTTTGGGGTCTACATCGGCCGGCATACTGTATGGACATGAAGTCACTTTCCCCGTAAGCTTTTTATTGCGTATTGTTATCTGCACCTTCATATCGGGCTTTATAAGCATGGGGTCGCTAAGGAGACTGGCATCATAGCTTAGCTGAAGATCATTGGGATCAGCCACTTGCACCAATGTCTGGAACGGCTGCACCACATCACCTTTTTTTATATTCATATCGATGAATACCACGATGCCATCTATGGGTGACTTTAATTGGGAATTAGACATTTGGCCCAGTAGTGCATCCAGCCTGATCTGCGCCGCTTTTAAATCGATTTGGCGTTGTTCCACATTGTATTGAGCGTTATTTACATTATCGGAGGCTTGATTTACAGCCGCTTGAGCATTATTTACGGCTTGCTCGGCTGCTGTCAGGGCTTCTCTTGCTGTGATTACATCCACCAAGGCGCTGATAGGAGCATCCTGAGCATTTGCGGCAGTTTCCGCAGCCGCCATTGTTTTCTTAGCGGCCTCTAAATTCGCCTTAGCCTGATTTAATTGAGCCGGTGCCGAATTTTGAGCAGCCTTCGCCGCCTTCAGGTTGTCATTGGCTTTATTAAGTTCTATTTGAGCGTTACGTAAATTTATTCTGGCCAATTCTATCTGAGTACCCAAGTCACCTATATCCAATTGGGCCAATATCTGTCCTTTTTTTACTTTATCTCCGCTCCGGACGGCTATAGTATCCAGCCGTCCGCCGGCTTCAAAATAAAGAGGATAATCTTTGGCTGACACGAGTGTGCCTATACTCTTCACCCTATTTACTATATCGCCCCTCTTAACCTCTGCCAGTTTGTATTCTTCCTGCTTTGGCTTAACAAGCGGAGGAGCCAGTACCTCTTCTTCCTCCGGAAACATGGCACAACCTGATAACACGCTTATAAATATCAAGGCCAATGAAACAAGTATCTCTCTAAAGCGCTTTGCTCCGCTGCTCCTGTTCATCCACGACCTTGCCGTCTTCCAAGGTATAAACATGATCCGCCACCTCCATAATTATGGGATCGTGGGTAGCCATTACGATCGTTATACCCTCTTTATCTACCAGATCCCTAAATAATTTCATTATCTGCAATCCCATACGGCTGTCCAATTGTGCCGTAGGTTCGTCTGCCAATATGACGCTGGGATTATGGGCCATAGCTCTGGCTATAGCTACCCTCTGCTGCTCTCCGCCGGACATCTCCATAGGCCTGTGTTTCATTCGTTTGGACAAACCAACCAGTGCCAATACTTCCTCAGCCCTCTTGCGCCTTTGAGCAGCCGGCACTCCGGCTATCCTGAGGCTGAATTCCACGTTTTCATAAGCAGACATCAATGGTATAAGGGCTGATGCTTGAAATACAAACCCCAGTTTACGCCTTCGCAATTCATCTCTTTGGCTCTCTGGAAGTTCGCCTATTTCTGTTCCTTCGAAAAATACTTGCCCCTCGGTAGGCCTATCCAATGCACCCAGTATATTCATGAGTGTAGTTTTGCCTGAACCGGAGCGTCCGCGAAGTGCCACAAAAGTACCCGGCATAACAGAAATGGAAACATCATTTAAGGCATACACGTTCTCCCCTCCGGATTTGAACACCCTTTTAATAGAAACGGTTTTTATAACAGGTTTCATAGCAGTAATTCTCCCCACCTTCCCCCTTGCCATATATAAAGAGTTTAATTACTAGGAATAATTATACTACTACGGATACGCAAAATCAAATATGGTGGGATGTTTTTTTAGCATCGTTAAATCCATCTACTGTACCCAACATGGACATAATAGGGAGAACTATACAAAATACACTTAAGATAATAATCGATATGCGTTCAAGTTCGGTCGCATAGCTGTATTTCACCAACTGCATATATACATATATAACATAGGCAGTATCAGGTATAATACCTATAATGCCTATAAATAAACCATACAGGGCTGGTTTGGCATCTAGATGAGAACCGAATTTTTTGCCAAAGATAAACCATATTACAAAATAAGGTATGCCAAGCAGCAGCATTAATAATCCTACCGGCTGCGGTATAGGTATGTATAATGCCTGGAGGGCTGCCACCAATCTATATACGGCCGCCCATATAACAGCGGCCGCAAGCAAATAAGCGCAGCTAGCGGCCATCAAGCGCAATCCCTCGCGCAGCCAATGGCCGCTGACCGGCATAAATATCTCAACTATTATTCTCCATAGTCTGTTCCATACATTCATCGAGAGCCATCCTCAATCCCCTCATAAATTCATATATATCTCGATCGGAGGCTTTTTGTTCTATCCGCCGTACCAATGCGCTGCCCACTATGAGGCCGTCGGCCAAATACCCCAAGCGGCGCATATGTTGCGGCTCGGATATGCCAAAGCCTAGGGCTGTGGGCACCACGCTGTATAGATTTACCTTTTCCATAAAGGCGTCTATATTGCTGTCGAAAGCCTGTCTCTCGCCCGTCACCCCCAGCGATGATACACAGTACAAAAAGCCCTTGGCACTCGAGGCTATTTCCTTTATACGCTGCGCTGACGTCGGCGCCACCATGGATATAAAGTATACCGGCGCATCATCCAAAAGTGGCTTTAACGCCTGGCGTTCTTCATAAGGCAGATCGGGTACTATCGCACCATCCACGCCTGTCTTACCGCATTGTTCAATGAATTTCTCCAACCCATATTGATATATACAGTTATAGTATATCAAAAACACTAAAGGAATGGAAGTATTTACACGAAGGTTTTGCACCATATCGAAGGCTATGTCCAGGTTCATCCCACCTTTTAAGGAGCGCTGCGATGATGCCTGGATCACCGGTCCATCGGCCAATGGGTCGGAATACGGTATGCCAAGCTCTATTATATCGGCGCCAGCCGATTCTAAGGCCCTGACGGCATCCATCGTATATTTCACATCTGGATCCCCGGCTGTGATAAACGGTATCAGCGCCTTCTTCCCATGCCGTCTTAGCTCGTCAAACCGCTCATCTATCCTATTCATCGATGTTTACCCCCTTTAATTTGGCAATGGATTGTACGTCTTTATCCCCTCTGCCCGATATATTTATCACTATGATATCGTCTTTGGATAGCTGGGGCACCAGCTTCGCGGCATACGCCACCGCATGAGCGCTCTCCAGAGCAGGTATTATCCCCTCCAGGCGAGACAACATCTCGAAAGCCTCGACCGCTTCATTATCGGTGACGGAAGTATAATGCACACGTCCGATATCATACAGGTATGCATGTTCCGGACCCACTCCAGGATAATCCAAACCGGCGGATATGGAATAAACGGGCTGTATCTGGCCGTATTTATCCTGTAATAAGTACGTCATCATGCCATGCAACACTCCCACGTTGCCCTTGCTTATAGTAGCCGCATGTTTATCGGTATCGAGGCCCAGACCGGCTGCTTCCACACCATATAACTTGACTACATCATCGCTTACAAACGGATAAAATATACCCATGGAATTACTGCCGCCGCCTACACAGGCTATAATATGGTCGGGCAGGCACCCTTCGGCTTGTATTATCTGCTGCCTGGTTTCATCGCCTATAATACGCTGAAAATCGCGTACCATGGTCGGATATGGATGTGGTCCTACCACAGAGCCTATAATATAATGCGTATGCTCCACATTTGATACCCAATCGCGTATGGCTTCATTGGTAGCATCCTTTAATGTAGCCGTACCGGAGGTTACAGGTACCACCCTGGCCCCCAGCAATTCCATGCGAAATACGTTCAGGGCCTGTCGCTCCATATCCTCGCGCCCCATAAACACATCGCACTCCATGCCCAAAAGCGCTGCCGCCGTAGCTGCAGCCACGCCATGCTGTCCGGCGCCTGTTTCAGCCGTCAGTCTCTTTTTCCCCATGCGCTTGGCCAATAGCCCCTGACCCAATGCATTGTTTATCTTGTGTGCGCCTGTATGGTTCAAGTCTTCGCGTTTAAGATATACCTTGCCACCACCCAGGTATTCTGTAAGCCGCTCAGCGAAATACAACGGCGTCGGCCTGCCTACATATTTATCCAAATAATAACCTAATTCTTCCATGAATGAATTGTCGGCCATGGCTTCGTTATATGCCCTCTCCAGTTCGTCCAGCGCATTCATAAGCGTCTCGGGCACATATTGCCCGCCAAAACGCCCAAAACGTCCTTTATTCATTATCCTCCATCCCCCTTACTGCTTCTATAAATTCCCGTATTTTATCCGCATCTTTGTAGCCGTCGGTCTCTACGCCACTGCTGACGTCTACAGCATAAGGCTGAACCACAGCTATAGCTGTTTTTACATTATATGGATTTAGCCCGCCTGCCAGTATTATATGATTCTTGACCCTTATATCGTGCAATAAATTCCAATCCAAGGCATGGCCGCTGCCTGGCATCGACCCATCCAGCAATAGAGCATCCACAGGCCATGCATCCAATCCTTTAAGGTCATCGCAGCCCTTAATTCTTATCGCTTTCCATACCTCTACGCCTTTAAATTTGCTGCAGAAATTCGATGCCTCGCTGCCGTGAAGCTGCACAACGTCGAGCTTGCAACTTTGTATGGCTTCATTTATAAAGCCCATGCTCTGATCGGCAAATACGCCGACGCGCTTTATACCACCATCCAGCATATCACAAATCTCAGCCGCACGCTTTATTGTAAGGCGTCTCCGGCTATTTGGAGCAAATACCAAGCCCACATAATCCGGCTTATATAAGTTCACCGCCGCTGTATCCCGTTCGCCAGTCAAGCCGCATATCTTTATTTTAACCAAATTTTTCCATCAGACCTCCAGCGGCCTTTTTGAACTGCTTTATGGTATTTCCCGGGCAATCGGAGCGCATAAGTGTTTCCCCTATCAGCAACGCATCAACGCCTAAGGATGCCATATAACGGACATCATCCGCATCTCGTATGCCACTTTCGGCTACCACTATCTTATCTGACGGTATACCTTTCATAAGCCTTTGAGTAGTGGATAGGTCTACGCTGAAATCATTGAGGTTACGATTGTTTATGCCTATTATAGAAGCCCCGGCCTCCAACGCTGCATCAAGCTCCATTTCATTATGGACCTCAACAAGGCAATCCATGCCCAGCATATCGGCTATAATGCAGAACTTTTTGAGCAACGTTTTATCAAGTATAGCTGAAATAAGCAATATGGCATCGGCCCCCAGAAGACGCGACTGATATATTTGCCATACATCTATTATGAAATCCTTGCGCAGTACAGGTACGGCAACCTGGCTTTTTATCATGCTCAGATATTGATCGCTGCCTTCAAAAAAACGCCTTTCGGTCAAAACCGATATGGCATCAGCACCCCCTGCTTGGTACGCCTTTGCTGTTTCCAGCGCATTGAATTCAGCGGCTATAACGCCCTTGGATGGTGAGGCTTTTTTTACCTCAGCTATTATGGAGAGACCGCCCTTCCTTTTTAAAGCTTCTTTGAAGCTGTACCTCCTATACGAAGGCATATTTTTGAGCATATATTTCATGCCATCTAGCGATATATGTTGTTTTTCCATTTGCAATTGTATAACCTTGGCCGCCACAATGTCTCCTAATATCATAATGCACCTCATACCATTGCTTGTCGCCGCTGTTTATCGTAGCGGTTACAAAATTCAATAAGTTGATTCAACTTTGCACCGGCACTGCCGTCATCGATGAGCTTTTGCGCCAAATCCACGGCCTCTTCCAATGTCTCCGTTTTTTTGCCAACATATATCGCAGCGGCGCCATTTAAAATGACAGCATCGCGGTAAGCGCCTTTTTGCCCATTGAATACCGACCTTATTATAGCAGCATTGTGCTGTGGATCTCCGCCTTTTAATGCCTCCCTTGTTGCCCTTTCCAGCCCAAAGTGCTCGGGTGCTATGGTATATTCAGCGATACTGTCGCCATTTATTTCAGCAACCATGGTTTCTCCTGCTACCGTTATCTCATCCAACCCGTCTGTACCATGAACCACCATGGCCCTGTCGGTACCGAGTTTAGCCAACACTTGTGCTATCGGCCGCACCATTACAGCATCGTAAACCCCCAACACCTGCCCTTTGGTACCCGCCGGATTGGTCAGAGGACCTAAAATATTGAATATGGTTCTAATGCCGAGTTCCTTTCTTGGGCCAGCAGCATGCTTCATAGCTGTATGATATACCGGCGCGAACATAAAACCTATACCCACCTCTTTTATGCATTGGGCTGTGTAAGACGGCGGCATATCGGTTATTATACCCAATGCTTCGAGCACATCGGCGCTGCCGCAGCGGCTGGATACCGAACGGTTACCGTGTTTAGCCACCGGCACGCCGGCTGCCGCAGCAACAAAAGCCGCCGCCGTCGATATATTGAACGTCTCGGCCTTATCTCCGCCTGTACCGCATGTATCCACGCAATACATGTCAAGTTCCAACCTTTGGGCTTTGCTGCGCATGGCCAACGCCGCACCCGTTATCTCATCCACCGTTTCGCCTTTGAGGCTCATAGCTGCCAAAAACGCGCCTATCTGAGCCTGCGTCGCTTGACCACTCATTATCATATCAACGCATTGCATGGCTTGTTCCAGCGACAAGTCCTGTCCCTTCACCAACATATCGATAGCTTCCCTTATCATCTCATCAAAACTCCTCTCTTCTCGACTGATGCTATAGCCTGTAGCAAGGCTTTGGCCTTATTACCTGTTTCCACATATTCGCGCTCAGGCACCGAATCGGCCACTATGCCTGCCCCTGCCTGAACATATACCTTCTCGCCCACGAATATAGCCGTCCTTATGGTTATACACACATCCATATTGCCATTATAACCTATATACCCTATGGCCCCTGCATATGGCCCGCGGCGCACCTGCTCCATTTCGTCTATTATCTGCATGGCTCTAACTTTCGGAGCACCGCTGACCGTGCCCGCCGGCAAACATGCAGCCAGCGCATCGAAGGCGTCATTATCACCCTTGAGCCTACCTTTAACATTGGTTACCAGATGCATAACGTGGGAATATTTTTCTATATGCATGATGTTTTCAACCCTCACACTGCCGTATTCAGCCACCTTGCCTATATCGTTGCGGCCAAGATCCACAAGCATGATATGTTCGGCTCTCTCCTTCTCGTCATTGAGCAGCTCGTTTTCCAGTTCAGCATCCTGTTCAGGCGTATCGCCGCGTGGGCGGGTTCCTGCTATGGGACAGGTCTCCACAACACCGTCCTCCACCCTGACTAACGACTCCGGCGATGAACCAGCTATCCGGTAATACCCGAAATTAAAGTAATACATATATGGTGATGGATTCAGCGTCCTCAGCGCCCTGTATACGTCGAATGGATGAGCACTAGTCACCGTTTCGTATCGCTGTGACAGCACCACCTGAAATATATCACCGTCGAGTATATATTGCTTGGCCCTTTCAACCCATTCTACATATTCCTGCCGGGATACATTGCTTACAGGCGATATGTTCTCTGTGTTTTTATGCAGTTCGACAGACGCTGATGCTTGCTGCAACATTATCTCGTCGTACATTAACTTTATTTTGCCTATGGCTCGCTCATAAGCGGCATCACTTTCATGTTCAACATTAACATTAACTATTATAATAACCCTTTGCCTTAAATGGTCATATACTATGAGGTCATCGCACAACACGAAGTGCGCATCGGGCAATTCAAGGTCATCTTCAGGCACATCGGGCAATGGTTCGAGCACCCTTACGATATCATAGGCAAAATAACCAGCGCATCCACCCGAAAAACGCGGTAAATCTTTTATCTGCGGACAGCGGCGCCGGTGCATCCAATCCTTCATATAGGCTATGGGGTCGGAGCACGACACTTGACCAGCATCAGTTTTAAGCAAACCATTTTTGAATTCGAATGATGCCGATGGATTGATACCTATAAAGGAATAGCGTCCCCATTTCGTCCCACTTTCAACGCTTTCGAGCAGAAAGCTGCCACGCCTGTCAGCAAAGCGTGAGAATATGGATATGGGTGTTATGGTATCAGCCATGAATTCGGCCCATATCGGCACCACATCGTATTGAGCCGCCATTTCGCAAAAATCTCGTCTGTCTGGATAGTACAAATACGCTCTCTCCTTTCCAGAGAGGCCGAAAAGATATGCAAAAGGCCGGAATATCATTCCGGCCGAAAAGTCATAAATTCATTTCCTATGCTCTTCTCGGCTCATCTCATCTAAACTCGTCTCGTCTAATTCAATCTTGTTATTATAATACACTATTGGACAAGAGTGTGTCAAATTTTTTTGCAGGGAGTATTTATCTTGATAATTTCTCTATGCTTGAACATCATATACAAATATGTTAAATTATAAGCAACAGCAGACATCGTACATAATAGCAGGAGGAAATGCAATGATAAACGCATGTGATCCGAATATGGGATTTAAGCCGCCATCGGCATCGAAAGTGGAAATGACAGAGATGGTATTACCCAATGATGCCAACGGGCTTGGCAACCTTTTAGGCGGCAGGCTTATGCACTGGATAGATATAGCCGGTGCCATAGTGGCTTCACGACATTCCGGCCATACAGTGGTAACGGTAGCAGTCGACAGTTTAGACTTTAAAGAACCCATAAAAGTGGGTGAATTAGTCATATTAAGAGGCAAAATAACATGGTCCGGCCGTACTTCCATGGAAGTAGCGGTAGACGTTTACGGCGAGAATCTGACCACCGGCCAGCGCCGCCTGACTAATGAGGCTTATCTGACTTTCGTGGCGTTAGATGACGACGGGCATCCTACACCCGTGCCCTGCGTATCGCCAGAAACTCCGGATGAGCATAAAGCGTTTCAAGATGCGATAATAAGGCGAGAGCAGCGCCTAAAGCGTCGTTCGGGAGAATAATCACAGTATCTGAACATCTATATTTATCACCTGATATTCGCCTTCGCCGCTTTCAATATAATCTATGGCCTTATCTATCTCGCCGTTGGCAAACTTTCCATCATTGGATATACACGCTATGCCCAAGACCGCGCGCTGCCAAATATCCATATATTCCATTTCGGCAACAGAAACGTTGAAGCGATTGCGCAGGCGAGCGATTATACCCTTGACCACGTGTCTCTTATCCTTGAGCGAATGAGCAAAAGGTATGGCTATCTCAACCATAGCTACGGCCACAGGCAATCATCGCGCCTCCTTCCACCTCGACGCCAAGCGTTCGAATCTGCTTTGGCTGTATTTATAAAACCGTTTATAGGCATCGCAATAATATGTGCGATGTTGATCTATCCTACTCTCACTCCAGTAGAACTTACGGCAGCCTCCCCAGCACATGGATAAATACTCACAATTTTGACATTCATCCGTTATGGGCTGCTTACCGTTACGAAACGCTTCGTATTTATCCGACAGCAAGAGCTCTTTCAAAGGCTTATCGCTTATATTGCCCAAATGCCATCGAGGTTCTACAAAGAAATCACAAGGATAAATATCCCCGTTATATTCCACTACCACAGTACTATTGCAAAAAGGCGAGCAGGTACATGATGGATGCCGCCCAGTCACATAATATATCATCAACTCGTCGAAATCGCGTATATAGCACTCAGGTTGCCCCATATTATACCACTTATCAAACATGCGGCAAAGAAATTCACCATAATCATCCTTCGATACAGAAAATGGCGCTACATTACCATGCTCATCCGTCTCCAAACACGGTATGAACTGCATATACCTTATACCCATATCGAAGAAATAATTGAAAAGCGCCTCGGGTTTCTTGGCGTTGACGTCATTTATAACTGTCAATATATTGAACTCCACCCCATGCCGCTGAAGTAACTTGACCGCTCGCAATACCCTATCATGGGTAGGCTTGCTACCTCGATCCTTCCTATAAATATCATGAAACCTGGCCCGACCATCCATGCTGATGCCTATGAGAAAATTATTTTCGGCAAAGAATTCAGCCCAATCGTCATCCAACAATATGCCGTTGGTCTGAAAGGCATTATTAACCTGTTGCCCATCTTTTTTATACTGCTGTTCTAAAGTTACAGCCGTTTTGTAAAAATTCAAGCCCATAAGCGTGGGTTCTCCGCCTTGCCAAGCCAAGGTAGCTACAGGGCCGGCCACATCCATATACTGAGCTATCATCCGTTCCAATATTTCCACATTCATGCGCGTTATACCGGGGTAAAGCTGTTGCTTGGGCATATAGAAACAGTACTGGCAGGCCAGATTGCAATCGGCCGAGGCCGGCTTTACAAGCAGGCTGAGTCCTTCAAACAATAATTTTTTATCTTCAGGCATGGCGCTCTGCACCCAGTTCGGTCAGGCCGAACAGCTTTATGGCATTGTGTCCGGTTATGCGCACGACGTCATCGTATTGCATCCCCTTTATCTCTGCTATCTTTTGGGCAACGTAACGCACATTACCCGGGTAATTCCTTTGCCCTCTATGCGGTTCCGGAGATAAGTAAGGGCTGTCGGTTTCTATCATTATGCGCTCTATGGGAACCGCTTTGACCACATCTATAAGCCGGCGGGCATTTTTAAATGTTATATTGCCGGTAAACGATATTAAAAATCCCAGTTTCAAACATTCTTCAGCCATCTCCACGCTTCCGGAAAAACAATGCAATACGCCCTTTTGATTTTTACCGCGATTCTTCAATATGCTCATCATATCGCCGTGGGCATCGCGGTCATGTATGATAACCGGTTTGCCCAATTTATCGGCCAATTTCAGTTGGCTCTTAAAACAAGCCTTTTGAATATCACGTCCGGGTTCATCATAATGGTAATCCAGCCCTATTTCTCCTATAGCCACTACCCTATCATCTTCAGCTAATCTCTCTAATTCGGCCAAATCTGTATCGTTTAAATGTTCAGCGTCCTGAGGGTGCACGCCCACCGCGGCATATATGAACTCATATGCATGGGCTAATTCTATAGCCTTGCGTGAGGAGACCATATCGGCTCCGGGATTTATAACGCAGTCTAGGCCGTCCTGCCTTAGCTGTTGTATTACATGCTCTCTGTCCTCGTCAAAGCGTGCATCGTCTAAATGGGCGTGAGTATCTATAAGCAATGTCCTACCTCCCTATTGTATCCTCGGGAATAGCGCCGGACCCTTTTTGACCATTGTCCCGGGTTCTATTGCGCCAAAATCGTATAAACTCTGCCAGGATGTAGTTGGGCCTTCGGCAAGTCCTATTTGTCTCCATATCATGGGCGATGTGTTGGGCATATACGGTTGTATCATGACGGATATCATGCGTATGACCTCGGTCAGATTATAGAGCACGGTACCCAAACGCTCCTTTTGTGCTTCGTCCCTGGCTAATACCCACGGCATGGTTTCATCTATATATTTATTGCTTCGGGCGACAAGTGCCCATATCTCCGACAAGGCGTTACTGAATTGGAGTTTATCCATCAGCTCCTCCATTTTCTTTGGGGTACTCAAAGCCATGGATTTTAAGCCGTCGTCCATAGATTGAGCAGTAGAGGGCACAGGTAACACGCCACCAAAATATTTCTCCACCATAGCTACCGTACGGCTGACCAGGTTGCCCAGATCATTGGCCAGATCGGAATTTATACGATTGACCAGCGCTTCGTTTGAAAAATTACCGTCTGCCCCAAATGGTACCTCGCGCAGCAGGAAATAGCGCACAGCATCTACGCCGTACTGTTCGACCAATTTGAGCGGATCTATTACATTGCCTTTTGACTTGGACATCTTACCGCCATCCATGACCAGCCATCCGTGGCCAAATACCTGTTTGGGAAGCTCTAGACCCAAAGCCATCAATATGGCAGGCCATATTATAGTATGAAAGCGCACTATTTCCTTGCCTACCAAATGCACATCAGCCGGCCAATACTTTCGAAATGCCTCGTCATGATCGGTAAACGCGCCCAGTGCTGTTATATAGTTGCTGAGAGCATCTATCCAAACGTATATTACATGCTTAGGATCGAAGGTCACCGGGATACCCCAGCTGAAAGATGTACGCGATACGCACAAATCCTCTAATCCTGGGCGCAGAAAATTATTCAACATCTCATTTCGCCGCGATGCAGGCTGTATAAAATCAGGATGGGTTTCTATATACTCTATCAATCTATCCTGGTACTTTGAGAGCTTAAAAAAGTAAGCTTCCTCGCGCACCCTCTCCACCGGCCTGCCGCAGTCCGGACATTTGCCGTTAACCAACTGCAGCTCAGTCCAGAATGCCTCGCACGGCGTACAATACCAGCCCTCGTACTCGCCCTTATATATATCTTCCTGCTCATAAAGGCGGTTGAATATAGTCTGCACTATCTTCATATGTTCTGGGTCTGTAGTACGTATGAATTGGTCATATGATATATCCATTGTTTCCCACAGATTTTTTATCCATGATACTATATCATCCACATACTGCTGCGGCGTCACGTTATGCTGCCTGGCCACTCTCTCTATCTTCTCGCCGTGCTCGTCGGTGCCGGTCAGAAACCACACATCATAGCCGGTCATCCGCTTAAAGCGCGCCATAGCGTCAGCCGCCACTGTAGTATAGGAATGCCCTATATGCAGTTTATCGCTCGGATAATATATAGGTGTAGTTATATAATAGGTTTTATCCTTGGACATATTTAGCTCCTTTCGGAATAAACAAATTAAACTATTACCAGTAGTATACCCCATTTCATTGCATTTGGCAATTATATAGCTTCTTCCTTTATTAGTAATAAGATTAGGCCCGGTATATATCCTCAATTACGGTTTTAAAGCCGGTTTGAGATATATACCGGGCCTATTGTCGATTTATTATATATAAGTTTTTATGACCTTCTAATTGCTAAGAAATTCCACTATTGCTTTCATATATTGCGGCAAATCGGCCGGCGTACGCGACGTGATCAGGTTGCCATCCACTACCACGGGTTGATCGAGGTACTTGGCCCCGGCATGTATAACGTCGTCCTTTATAGCTGATACGCATGTCATTGTTCTGCCCTGTAAAATCTCGGCCGATGCAAGTACCCATCCGGCGTGGCATATGGCAGCCACTAATTTGCCGGCCCTATTCATCTCGCGTACAATATCAAGAGCTTCTTTATGCCTGCGTATGCCATCGGGAGCCCAGCCGCCCGGTATCAACACCCCGTCCACTTGGTCGGTTTTTACATCGGCAAATGCTACCGTCGCCTCTACAGGATACCCATGTTTGCTCATCACTGTACCCGGCTTGGCTGCAGTTACTATAACCTGAGCTCCGGCTTCTTGCAACCTTATAACAGGATACCATAACTCTAGATCCTCATAATCGTTAGCTGCAAGCATTACGAGTTTTTTTCCTTCCAAAGCCATATAAATCAGCTCCTTTTGTATTGATTTTTATATATTATATCATATATCCAGCCTTCATGGTAGATACGGCCAATTTTGTATAAATACCCAAAGCCTCTTTCATCCATATAGTACGTTTTATAGTTTTTAACCTTCGATTGCCGGGTTAGCTGAAATTATAACTTCCGCCATATTCCAGAGCTGCGGGAGAAGCTTTTTGATCTGCTCACCGCGCTGTTGAAGGTCCAACGGCGAAGCAATGCCAAGATCGGCAAGTAATTGTAAATAGCCCGGGGTGAACCTATCCTGCATTTCCGCCGGCGCATCATGATAAAGTATCTTCTGACACCTGGAATAAGTAGCCACTATCCAGAACACGGCCTCCCGATGATAGCCACCCTCAATCAACTCTCTGCTTCCATCGATAGCGATCGGCCTGGCAATATCGCTTATATCGGACGCAAAAAAGAAAGGCGTCTTCATTACTCCCTTGGCTACATCAAATACATCGGCAAGTCTTGCAAGATGGCATTCAACATCAGTACGATTCATCCTGGCACATGCCAATACTTCTAGCAAAATTTCGTAAAAATTTGTGTAACCGTATTCTTCCAGAAGTTCTTTCACCGCTAGATATCGACGTCGCACAGTTGGATTCTTAAGACCGGCCACAAGCAATACATGGCACATTACACCTGCCGCGAACAGCCAAGCAGCAACCTGATCATGAAACGGTCCCAAATCGTTCAAACTCTGAAGATTTTTCATAATCTTATTCATCGCATGTTCGCATCTCTTGTAAACCCATTTGCGCTTGGCATAATCTTCAGCTACAGCTGTTTGTATATTGCTCAATCGACCCGATGGATCCAGAATAACGCTCGGCGTTCGAAAGTCACCTGCTAGATGGTATTGAGCCAATATCTGATCAGGTAATAGAAGCTGATTAGATGGAAGATATGAAACCTCTAAAATAATATCCTGATAGATGAATTTCCCAAGCTTATCTGATGGGTTGGAATCGTCAAGTACAACCATTATGTCTACATCCGAAGTTGTAGAAAGAATAGAACTATCAGAAAGCCAATTAATCGAACCATGATAGAAAGCTCCATAAAAACCCGGCAATTTACTACCTTCATCAATGACCCACTTACGAGCGATATCCTTAGCATCTTTAACCAGCATAACCTATCCTCCTGTGAACTACATCACCAATAAATTGGCGAGCTTTGGATTCCCGATGAAACTATATCCATTCCATCGGTACATCTCCGGCGTGTCCAACGCCACTACTGCTGGGTAAACCCTACACAGATACTTTTGAAATACGACACCTTGAATATTTTACGCAGCAAAGGATTACTTGCTGCAACTACCAAATATCCAGCTATCAATGTACAACGTTGCGTACTGTAGTTACTCTGCCATTTAGCGCAACATGTGGATATACGGTACACCATTCCACATAGCAAGCACCTGTGTACAGGCTGCAGGACTACAATTGTTATTATACAATGAACTATTTCAATTGGCAAGATACACACGGCTCTCATCTCTCCAATAAATTGAAGAGGATTCCCGCCGTGTGTCCTAAATAAATTGATATATATTAATTATATCTATATTGCCTGTAGGACGTAGGACGGTTAACACGACAGATAATATAATCATAACAAAAACACATACAAGCAAGTATGCAATGATGCGTTTTTTCATGTGCCCTGACAATATGCTGCCCAAACGCATCTTCAAACCTCATCTCCGGATAGGTTATTCAATATAATAATAATTATGCTGGCTGATATAGTTAACATAATAGCAAATAAAAATACGTCTATATTCATATTCTTAATGCCTGCCGTAATATATAAGTAATTCATAATGCTATAATTAGGCTTGCCCATTAACTGTGATACAAAGTTTTCCATATAAAATAAGATTGTAGGCAATATAATTACGACATATCTATTGACATTTTTGAAAAATGAGAACGAATATGATAATAAAGCAATCGAGCCGCCGAACATGCCATCGAAAATCATATATACAACGTTAAGTAAGTAAGGATTGGCGGAATGCAAATCCTTTAACATAAAAGCGGTAAGATAATATCTGTCATAAGCAGGGTTACCCGTCGCTGCTTCCGAAACGGAAAATAGAGGAACAGAGGTCATACACATGATCTGATGTATCAACAAAGGCAAAAAAGCTATTATAAAACCTGAAACAAACACCGCTATACCCTTGCTGAAAATATACAAACCTCTGTTGCAGCGCGATACAATGAAATTTATAACTCCTTCTTTTTTATCTTCCAAATAGGAATCGGAAAAAGCAATGCTGGCAGGCAGCGTGATAAAGAATAAAAAATAAATATACTTAGTGAAATTAAACTGTGAGGTATCGTAACCAATCCATAACTGATAAGCAGACATCAACTGAGAAGTATAACTTTTATAGAGAACACTGCACGATACGATGAATATTACCGAAACCATTGCAAATTCGACGGTGAGCGCAATATTGAATTCATTCCTTTTGAATAATTTCCCGAACTCATGATTTAACAAACGAAAAAACATACTGCTTTACCCCGCTATTGATTATTTAATGCTCATCTGTATATATACATAATCATCAATCATATAGAGCAAGCAAATAATTTTTCTCATACCCCATATGATAGACGCATGGCTTTAATTCCCTAACTTTACCCATGTTTATAACATAGCATATATAACCAATTAAGTTAATTCCCAAAATAGGCGATAAATAGCGTTAAAGCTATGATTTTACCTTCTATGCTCCCGAATACTTCCATTATCTTAATATATCTCTTGATATCTTGGAATTTTATTATGTAAATGTTCGACATCCTTTGTGCCACATATTTATACATATTAGTAACGCCCATCATCCTTGTTATGGTCATTGGAGCTAACAATTGTGCGGAAATATAGCGGACGATCGCATAATATCAATAATCTGGATTTGATATATTCCTTTGCCTATTGCAATGGCGTTTTATGGACCAAGTTAATGCACATGAAAGGATGGCGCTAATTGATGACAATATATGAAAAAGTCGACCGTTATAAGATGGCTATCGATGAATTGCGCCCCTTTGAGGTATACCTGCTAAATGAAATTAGGGAACTATTACCGCATTGGCCTCACATGGTCAAGCAATGCTCTCGAAGGGAATGCTCTCACTTTAAGCGAGACGAAGATCCTTCTGGAAGACGGTTTGACTGTTGGCGGAAAACCACTTCGGGATACATTTGAGGCTTTAGGACATGCGAAGGTATATGATTTCTATTAAGCCCCCTATACACAAAATTATTTATACTCCATTTTATGGAACTAGCTTAATATCACAAAGTTTAGTGTTGAGACTCATCTTTATCGAAATCCCTTTTAATCGGAATCCTTTTTATAAACGATATTCCCATTGCTTGCTCTGCCTTCAATTTTCAATAATGAATCTTTAGAATTTACATTAATATCAAGAAAAACATGTTGGTCTTCCCCTAATTGTATAACCTTTACGTTAGACTGGGGATAATAAAGGATTATTTGTTTTATTCGATCGTTGTTAATATATCCTATAGTTATATGGAATTTCCGATCTTTTGTACCGGGATAAGTCCCAATAAACTGAGTAATACTAACCGGTTCTTTTTCGGCAATAGAATAGTCCTCAAAATAAGATAATTTATATTGTTCTCCATCTTGTTGTGCCACGGTAAAACCACAATATGGTAACTGCTTGTTTTTATAAGAAAACGCCAAATAACCTATGTTGTCAATGTTTTCATAATCTTCAAAGCAAATGTCAGCTACATTCTTATATCTACTATTAATAGTGCTCTCCGTTAATTCTTGAATAGAAGATGATGCCGGAATCTGCTCATATTTTGTAGTATAAGAACCTGCCGTATTTGCTGGTTGTTGAGTAGTATTGCATCCTACCAAAAGTAATAGAAGTAAACTCACATCTATGAAAGTAATACATAAATTTTTAAACATCACAATCCTCCTATTCATTTTTACAGTAAAATCAATCTTTATAAGGGTTTAATCTTCTGTATTAGTATACGCCACATTTTTGCTACACGCAAGTTATTATCACAGTTGGGATATTTTGTTCTTCGGCCCGAGTATGCCATTGACCTTTCTTGGGTCTACGCTCATTATTTCGGTTATATCGGTGTAATGTACACCTTGTTGGACCATTTCCTTGATGTCCATGACCATCTTTATTCAGATACTTAAAGACTTCATTAACTTTGCCATATTTAATACCTTAATTTCCCTTTGTTCGTTTCTCCACTTAGCCAGATAAGTATCAGTCTGTTTGATTAAAAAATTTTCTGCTTCTTTAGGCTTTAATGAAGAATAATATGCTTTAATATAAATACAAGCAAAAGTTATAAATGGAACAGAAACTGAAGTACCTGAATATCCTATAATCTTCGAGTTATCGTTAATAAGTGAAGCTATATCTTCACCTGGAGCATAAATATCTATTTGCGGATTAATATTGGTATATGGAAGAATATTGTAGTCATTCCCAATAGCCCCAACTGAGATTACTCCAGGTATATTAAAAGAAGCAGGATAATTTGCTTCATATGGATCATTTCCAGCAGAACATATAATAACAATCCCATGATTTACTGCATTCAGAATAACATTTCTAAGATCATTATTTCCTATATCTGTTCCCATGCTAATGCTAATAATATCTACATTCCAACTTAGGGCAGTTTCTATTGCTTTTACCAAAGATGAGGTATTCATCTCATCGACTGACAAGCTATATCCATATATTTATATACCTGCGTCGCATCGGCCGATATAATGGAACCGTTTATCCTTTGCATGACTTCTATGGCAAAAAATAATAGTAAAAACTACTCTCTATAATCAGCCCCAATAATTTTATGTGTATCTAAGGAAATATAAACACCTATCGGTCCCAAAAGTTCTTCATTTTTTGTTTTAAATGTAACGTGATAAACTTCTTTGTTATCATAATCTAAATCTAGTAAATTAATACTCTTTCCGTTCGCAATTACTTTCTCTAATTTTGCATCTTGCCAATCGCCAACGATCTCTTTTTTAGATTCTTCACTCAGCTGATCCCAAGCAATTTTTCGTATATCATCAGAATCCTGATTTAGCATGTTTTTTTGTGTACACCCAATAAAGTTAATAGCTAAAGCTATAAGTAAATAGGTGTATATTATTTTTTTAAGCTTCATTTAAATATTTACCGAGTAAACAGCCTCGCTACTCCTTTCAATGATATTGGAATAATATCCCTTGATGATCTAGTTTGTGTTTTCTCAGGATAAAAATTTTATCTAATTTTTTTACTAATTTTATCTTTTATTATATTTTTATAATTTTCTTTCGCCATGCTAAGAGGTTCTAGACTAGGATCTTTCCCATTACGTTTTACACTATTAGTATCAATATCAAATTTGCCATCTTTATATCCTACTATAAAATAGTAATCATTAGGTAAATCCCAATAGTTATTTTTATCTTTGCATGTAAAAATTAATACATTGTCGTTATCTTTACTCAATTCAGTACCATTATAACTTATTTTCACATACTGTTCGTCGGCATCTTGTTCAGCTATATTATTAAATTTTTTATCACCGACAATTTTTTTATAATTAGCCAGTGTTGTTACTCCACCCGGTTCAACGACCGTAACTATGTCGCCAATCTTTAGATCTCCATAATATGAATTAGTAATAGAAATCTTTAATTTGGAATATGTATAATTTCCCTTATCAAAATACGAAACTTCCTGTATGCTACCATCAAAAATCGCATCAGAGTATTTAATTAATTCATCTATATCATTATATATGCGACTTTTATCCATAGTCGTAGTCACAGTAGCGATATAATTACTTACATCTTTCGAATAGACTTCTCTATTTGCATTAGAACTTTGATAGGTGCTAATACATCCAAATAAAACCGTAAAGCTTACGATTAGCATATACATAAATACGAATTTCAATTTCATGATTTTACTTCTCCTCTCTTAAATCATGGCTTGCCATATGGCAACTTATATCATTTATTTTATCTATTTTATCCGGATAGACATCTACTTTTTTGTTTCCATCATTTACTCCCTATCATGTCTTACAGGACATAGTATAATAATAGTATTCCTAGACTCTTAATATTTATGGATATAATGAATTGATGCCCGTACAATCATCAGTTTGCGGTAAATATGTTGTGCGGCCTTGTGCTATTTGCAACATTATAACTTGTATTCCTTTGCTCTTAACTTCGCTTAATTGAGTGCTAGTCAGATGTGCCAATCCAAAACTATGGCCAAATTCGTGAGCCATTGTCCCTTGCTTATTAACAGTAGATAATGATGGATACCCATGAGAATTTTGGTTTGTATGAATTTCTGTCCAAAACCAATTACTTGAGCTTGGATCTACTTGTAGCCAATGAAAAAATCGAGTTTCTGCTAACTCAACAGAACCATCAGGTGCTGGTGGAATGTTTAGAACGGAATAAATTTCTATCAAGCCATCAGTTAAGTCCTTTTTGTAGTATATTGGCGTAGATGTCGCGTTCCATGAATTAACGGCTTTTGTAATTATAGCATCATATAATGTTGAAGAACTATTTACGTGATAATAAAGAGTATCATTCCCCCAGTCCCCAACGCCATTAGAGTTAACATGCCGATTAAACGTATTATAATAAGGACCTGAAGCAAACGCAGTGCTACCATATAACATTAGAACAATGCTTATAAAAAGCATACATCTAAAAGCTTTAAGTTTCCGTGGAGTATACATATCTAAATCTCTTCCTTCCGTAATAATTTCTAACTAACAACGTGAGAGGTTCGCTATATCCTTCACGAGACCATACTTGAAGTTTTCTCTCATTTGGCTTTTCACCGAAATATTCATTCATGCATTTTCACCAAGGATATAGATACTATAAATGATTTTTTGATTGGACAGCTGGTATTGTTTCACATATTCCATAAACTGCTCTCACTTCGTGCTCTAGACTTAGCTGTCCATACCTACTTTCTTAATTAGCTCTATAAATGTTCTACTATATTTAGCCATATACTCTCATTCATATCATATCCGTCGAGTAGACAGTCTCGGCACTTCTTTCAATGATATTTTATATCATGAAGGGATTGTTTACTACCCCTCACGGAACCGTACGTGCGGTTTTTCCGCATACAGCTCTTCTGAATCATGCTTACATCCTCCCCGCATCTTTTTGACTGTCACTATTTGTTATATCCACAACACATATATCTCAAATTGACTATCATTTTCTATATCAATATATCAATTATTTATAATATAGCTTATATAACCAATTAAGTTAATTCCCAAAATAGGCGATAAATACCGTTCAAGCCATGATTTTACCTTCTATGCTCCCGAATACTTCCATTATCTTAATATATCTCTTGATATCTTGGAATTTTATTATGTAAATGTTCGACATCCTTTGTGCCACATATTTATACATATTAGTAACGCCCATCATCCTTGTTATGGTCATTGGAGCTAACAATTGTGCAGAAATATAGCGGACGATCGCATAATATCAATAATCTGGATTTGATATATTCCTTTGCCTATTGCAATGGCGTTTTATGGACCAAGTTAATGCACATGAAAGGATGGCGCTAATTGATGACAATATATGAAAAAGTCGACCGTTATAAGATGGCTATCGATGAATTGCGCCCCTTTGAGGTATACCTGCTAAATGAAATTAGGAAACTATTACCGCATTGGCCTCACATGGTCAAGCAATGCTCTCAAAGGGAATGCTCTCACTTTAAGCGAGACAAATATCCTTCTGGAAGACGGTTTGACTGTTGGCGGAAAACCACTTCGGGATACATTTGAGGCTTTAGGACATGCGAAGGTATATGATTTCTATTAAGCCCACTATACACAAAATTATTTATACTCCTTTTACTATATCCAACGACGACAGCCACAAACCCTTGTATATCCGAAGTTTGTGGCTATTTTTATCTTATTTTACTGTCAAACTCGAGTAATATACCATAACTGTTGCTGATTTTCAATGTATGAGTAACTTTCGAAAGCCCGAATGATTGGTGAAATGTTAAAATCCAAGAAGTCATATAGCACATTATCTGGTTGTTATATGATCTTTTATATCCTCAAAGGTAGCAGGCCCTATACCCGATACCTCTTGTATCTCTTCTACGGCCTTGAACGGCCCGTTTCGTTCTCTATAATCAATGATACTTTGGGCTTTAGCCGATCCTATGCCGGGTAGTTTATCCAGCGTGGATTGATCGGGATGGCCATAATCATTGCCCCGACCTACAGATATGATTGCCGCCCCTTGCCCGTACAGCATCCAAAAATTCTTAGGATGTGGCATCGGCTGAACCGTGATGCCCTATTTTCACAACATCAGCTGTCAAGTCTTGCCCAGACTTGAGCATTTGCTATTCAGACACCAGCCCAGCATCGCCCATAAACAGGAAACGCATTTGACCATACTGTATCTTTAGCCCCGCTGAGTACTGATTCGGATCTTCGTATTTATCGCCCACAGGAGCCAAAAAAGCAGCACTTATACCCCCGTCTAAAGGCAACAATGTGCCGGCTTTAGCGGTATGCCCCCAAAAGTTAGTATACCAGCGCTTATTCAGCTCTTCCATTGAACCGTATCGTTCTTTCATCTAATATAAAAGAAATAAGCCATGCCGTAGGATATAATGACGTGAGCTATTTTTGCTCTTTATTTCGCAAATATGAAGGCATGACGCCGGGCGCGTTCAGAAAAACGCATCAATAGCAGGGCATGAATACTCATACCCTGCTATTATCGTACTACTCCTTAATGCTGCCTATCATCACGCCATGTATGAAATAGCGCTGCAAAAACGGATAAACTATTAGAATAGGAACTGGCCAAATAACGGTCAGCTTCTTCTCCTACCTAGTTTACATAGCACACATTAGTGCTTTAATCTATATCTCTTGGCGCTATATCCATTGGCGCATCTACTTTTATGGTAATCACATTTTTATAATAATCCCCTTCCCCGGAAGGTATTATCCTAACATAGCTTTTATCTTTGCCTTCCCATACGACTTCTTTTCCATCTAAAAGATCATCCAAAGAATTGCCCATTGGCGGTTCTTTGAAGAAATCTTCTGCCTGTTCTTTTATTTTCGGTAAATACGCCTCATAATCGGATTCATTGTTGAATTTAATAAGAAATTCACCGCCACAAAACTTATCATCCTGCATGTGATAAAGCACTACGATCTCTCTATCATCATATTTTTTGTGCGTTTCCAACCTGTCTAATTTTTCTTCGTAGGATGCCTCGGGCGCTTTCTCTTTTATTACTGCTTGATTGGACATCCATTCAATATTTTGAAACTTAAATCCGTTATCTGTCTTAGTGACCACATTCCCGAATATATCTTCTTCAACGAGATCATTCGCGTCCCCTGATGTACTTACATTAGAGTTGTTCTGACTACATGATACAAAAGTAAGCAAAAACATTGTTGAAAGAATCAGACATAAAAACTTTAATTTCACTAGAATCTCCTCCCTTACATATATTGATAATTATTCTGAGTATATAGTATAACTCCTATTCTATTATCCTTATATCTTCTAAAGGCATCGAAAAGTCATCCTGCGAAAGCGCGCCACAATCATCGTCAGCGTTTGTGAAGCTGGTTTCACAAACGTTGATATCACGAATATTCTTCTTGAGCAAGTTATAGGACTCATTTTTGCCTATCGAAAATAGGCACTTTTTAAAACACTCTAAAGTATACCTCTAAAAGCCAACGTTGCGATCGTAAACGATTAGGAGAATAAGAACTCTTAGTTGGCTTAATATAGCAATGATTCTCTTCTTGAGTCAACATCATATTTGATAGCGTTTATATAATCAAAATCGGTTTTATCTGTTGATTTTAACAGCAAATAAAAGCATTCCAATGCTTTCCCATTATCGCCCGTTTGTTGATACATCATGCCGAGATGATATCGAATTACATCCTTATATTTGCCTTGGCCGAGCAAGCCTTCCATAGCTTTTATCGATTCAACCGTTAAACCATTGGCTTCCAGCAGCATCGCATCTATGATCTTTTTCTCAGGAGTATCATTGCCCAAAAGTAGAACCCTTCTATCGAGTTCCTCCAGTTCGGTCGTTTTGCCCATTATACTCAGGCGATCCCCCAACAATATATAACCATACCCATATTGGGGATTGATGTCTATAAGCTTTAGGAATGTTTGAACGGCATTTTCGTTATCATTATAGTAAATCTCTAATTTACCCTTCTTCTCCAATATCGGTGTTATACCGCTCACATCAACATCATCGATGTATTTTAGTGCCATATCGCATATTTCCAACTGCAAACGTTCTTGAGCGACATAAAAATCCAATATACGCATGAAAGCCTCTGCAGGTTTTGATCGGACATCTTTCTCAAACAGCGTTAATGCTTCAATCCAATCGGCGTAATGTTTGATGTCTCCGCCGCTGTTTTTCACTATATCAAGAGCCTTTTGAGCACAGACAAGTGACTGTTTACGATCCGAAACGAACAACAATTGAGACAATCTGCTCCATATAACTCCGTCGTTGGGATTAATAGTTAAAATATCCCTTAATTGTTTTTCCGCATCATCCAGAGCCCCGCTATTTTCCATAACGGTCGCGCGCAAAGACATGATCTCTGTATTGTCAGGGTCTATCTGTAAAGCCTTCTTTAATAAAGCATCGGCTTTTTCATACTGCCTTTTATCCCTGAAATATCTCAACGCCAATTCATAAATAGCATCTATATCCTCAGGGTTGTTTTGTATGTATATCTCCATGCGCCGTATAAGCTCATCGGTTTTATACATCTGAGCATATTCCGGATCGTTATATCTGCTTTCAGCCATGTGATTTATCGCTGTTATTCCCAAAATACCTGCAATTATAACAGCAATAATAACCGAATATATTATCCTTTTATCTATAGTATAAGCCATATTCTTTACTCCTTGCCGCAGAATCAGATTTGTTTTTTGCTGAATATAAAACAGCCTATCCCACTAAAAGCCGCTATATAGACTATAAACAATGCAACGTATTTCATGAATTCTAGCCAATCGAATTCAAACATATCCAAAAAAGCAAAAAATGTTTGTCCTTTTAAAAAGAAGTAATTTGTAAGCCATTGAGGTAACGGTATAACGGAGCATAATAAAACAGTCATAAAAAATATAATTACCGCAACTCCTTGATTCTCAAAGATAGCGTCTATGAGCATAGAATAGCTTCCGATACACAAAAAATATACTTCACCTATAATCGTAGTTATTATAATTCTCCATAATGCTTCCCGATAAGTGATAGCATAATACTCAATATTAATCCTGTTTATATCGGTAACAATGGAAAGTAGAACGGTGCTCGCGAGGATCATTATAGAAAATATCGATACGAATATGACGGCTGACGCTATGAATTTAGCCATATAGATCGTTTCTCTATCCATTATGCTGCCGAATAAAATCTTTATGGTTTTAAGCTTAAACTCATCATTTAATACGGATATAAAGAAATACGCTATAATTAGTGGAAAGAACGTCGTCGCATTTACGGCATACAAAGAGTAAATAAGATGCACCAGATTAGGCTGCTCATTTTTATTTGTGACAATAAAATAATACTCTCCCAGCAAGGTTAATGATATTGAAGCGCTTAATAAAATTATCATCCAAAGGAAGCTTTTTGAACGAACTATTTTAGCTATCTCTATTTTCAGAATGTCGATCATCGTTATAAATCCCCACCTTCCTAAAATAATATTCTTCTAAAGCGTTTTGATCCCCATTGCTTATTGAATCTCTATTTATTTGTTCAACAGAAGCTGTTTCGATAATAGTGCCTTTATCCATTAAAGCAATGCGGTCGCATAAATATCCGATCTCCGTAAGTATATGGCTCGAGATGATAACTGTCTTACCCTCTTCATTGATATCCTTGATGAATTCCCTCAGAGCTTTTATACCCGTCACATCCAGAGAATTTATCGGTTCATCCAGAATTATTATGGACGGATCATGGATTACAGCGCACGCAATCCCCAACTTCTGTTTCATACCTGAGGAATATCGTTTAATCTTTTCAGCTAGAAATTCATGAATGCCTAATCTTTGAATAATTTTATCGCTGTATGTCGTTTCTTTTTTACGATGTAGAGCTAAACACATATCCAATTGATTTTTGGCTGTTAGATAAGGGTACAGAGCCGGTTCCTCTATAAGAAATCCGACTTCATCCATTATTTTATTGGGTTCTTGGGTTACGGACAAACCTTCTACCAATACCTCTCCGGCTGTAGGCCTTGATAAACCGCATATTATTTTCAATAATGTGCTTTTACCTGCGCCGTTTTGTCCGATGATACCGATGATTTCCCCACGATTAACACTAAAATTTACATTGTTCAATATGTATTTGCCTTTAATCTTTTTAACGACATTTCTTACAGCAATGCATTTATCCATATCAAAGCTCTCGTTTCATTTTTCATAGAGTGCTTTCGAAAACTACGAAAGCCCTTGAAACCTACGTTGTAGGCTCAGCTGTTACCGTCTTACCTCCAACATTCACTATACATACCCATTTTTATTCCCAGGTATTTATTACCTGCTGCCGTCTCCATCTATCACCACTCTTAATTTTCATAAAAATTTTATTACCCATCATATCCCATTTATGTCAGCATTCTATCTTGCCTTTTTCAAATCCGTCCAATATGGGTAGACTAGCATTGCTACATCCTTTTTCAGCTTATCTTTGAGCCAGTCACACAATTATGAGGCTGTCAACGTGCAATAATGCCAACATATGGTATATTATGTTAGGCCCCTGCCTCTTGTTAGGCTTTTTACCAAAAGCTACTTCAACCATGCTGGAATCATATGGAAGTCATAGCTAGTTTTTGAAAGTACTCTTTGGTTTTTATTCCCTATTATAGATATTCTATATAAAACAAAAAAATCCTTCTTTTTCAAGAAATAATATTCTACACTCCAGTTTTATGGTAACGATACATTTATAGGCGGCAAAACTATAAGCTCTCCGCACATATATAGAGTTATCGTTAATTTTAATTCCCGCATATTTTATACCCGCAACGGCCGCAGTGCCTATAGGATGGAGGGAAATCATCCATTCCTTTTGCTGATTCTATAACTTTTACGGCATCAACAAAGCGCCGGCGTGCCTCATCTATAGCTTCGGGACTTATATCCACCTTATATGCAATATTGGGCTCAAGGTAGTATATGACAGCATCGTCCACGACAAACCCAAATACCTGCCGAGCGGCCATGGCATATGCCGCAAGCTGCGGCATGTATTCCATCGATATGCTTTCTATATTATCAGCATCGACAAAGCCGGTCTTAAAGTCCACAATGGTGGCATGCCCATCCTTTATGATCATGCGGTCTATTCGTCCTACCAGCACTATGTTTTCATCCAGCCTCATTATAAATGGCAGCTCTACCTTGACCTCATCGGTATCACCGCTAAAATAAGGGCTCTCCGCATAGGAGACTACCATATTCCTTATCCTTTCGCGAAGTTGTATGCTTGCATCCAGACCGTTCAAAGCCTCGTCTATTAAAGCATCTATCTCATCGGCCTTCTTTAATTTCTCGCATATACTGTGCACTATATCCCCTATCTGGACGGCGCTCAGCCCTTCTGCATGGCCTCCTATAACACCGGTATCGGGCGTGGCAAACCATTCGGAATCAAGCTGCAGTACGTATTCATAGTAATACTGGCGCGGGCATTGCATATATGTGATAAGCGGTGTAACCGGCCTGTACACCAGCTCGGGTGCGATTCCTTCTGCTATAATAACCGTTTGATCAATGCCATCATGTTTTACAGGTGCCTCAGCGCCATCCAGCGCGGCCGCTGTCTCCGGCAGCGGGTTGTTTTGTGCCGGCAATATGCCGCTGTCTTTGAGCCACTTCCACCACGATGGCTGTCTTTGTTTCGTCGTGTCCACATCATCGCTGGACAGGATGAGCCGATCTTTCGCCCGCGTAAACGCCACATACATAAGGCGCATATACTCCTGCTGCTGTTCCTTCGACAATTTATCCTTTATATCCTGCCATTTTGAACCTTTGCTATCCCCGTCCGGCTTTATGGCTATGCCCTTATCAACATCAAAAATCATCGGCGGATTGTCATTGCGGAACATAGATGACATGTCCGGTATGACTGCCACCGGAAACTCTAAGCCCTTGGCCGAATGAACGGTCATTATGGAAACGGCGTCATTGCCATCAAGCTCCAGCGGTGCTTCGCCTTCGTCAGCCGTATCGGCCATAGCCCTGATGCGCATTAAGAATTCATCGATCAGCATACCGCTATGGGCCGCCGACGTCGCCATATCGCAGAATTTCCACACATTACTGATCATGTGGGCGCCACCCCGCTGTGATGCCAGGCGCTTCTCATATCCGCTGTCATCCAATACCAATTGAACAATATCTGATATATTCATAGTATCTGCCATGCCTCGCCACTTAGCCATATACCCGGCCGCACGGCTTATAGGCATGCGGTATGCATCGGGCAATCGATCGGTATCGTCCAGCACATATGGTATGCCGCCGCAATTTGCCATGACCAGCAGCGCCTCATCGCTGACGCCGAAAAAAGCCTTCAGCGTACCGACCAGCGCTATGATATCGGACGGATGCGCTATGCTGGTCAGAACATTTATCATATCCTTTATCTCCTGGCAATCGTAAAAACTGCCGCCGCTTATCTCCTGATACGGTATACCGTAACGCTCAAATGCATCCTCAAATGGCAAAAGGTGCGTCCGCTTTTGAAACAGCACGGCTATATCGCCGTACCGTGGCGCGCGGAATGTTCCTGATGCATCATCGTATATCACCGCTTCCCTGCGCTCCACCATATGCGCTATTCGTCGAGCCAAAGCGTCGGCTTCAGCCTGTTTGCGACTGTCTATAGAGCCTTTAACATCAACGGGCAGTATTTCCACCGATATATAGCCGTGATCCTTTCTCGCCGGCTTAACCGCTTCGTACCGATCCATCAAACTATCAAACCGCCGGTTCACGAAATCTATTATACCGCCGACGCTGCGGAAATTTTCAGCCATCGTCAATCTTCGGCCTCCATTGGCGGAGATATCCTCAGCTATCTTATCGAACAGCTCCACCTGCGAACCCCTGAATCGGTATATAGACTGCTTGGCATCACCTACGGCAAAAAGACGACATCCCTCATTACCCGCTATGCTCATAATTAATCTATATTGTATATAGTTTATATCCTGGCCCTCATCTACCATGAGAAATTTAAACCGATGATTATATAGATCCTTCATGGCGGGCATCTGCAAAAGCTCCACCGCTTTGCGCTGCATATCCTCATAATCGAGGCTGTTGGCGACGCGTTTCCTTTCCGAATAGTTCTCTTCCGATGCAGTCAAAATGTATATGACGGCTTCTGCATCCGGCTGTCCCATATCGGTATTTTTCGCTGCTTCAGCTATCAAAAAACCGCAATCCCTTATCTGCTTATACAAGGCTTTTATATTTACGCATAATTTATCGAACCCATAGCGCATTATAAGGGGACGGACATCCGGAGCCCCAGTCGGCTCTAATGCATCTGCAACAGCTTTGGCTATGGCTTCGTCCAACCATATATCAGCCTGCGCCGGCGACACTACATCGAAAAATGGGTCTACTCCGGCTTCCACCGGATGCTCGCGCAACAGCCTGCCGCAAAAGCTGTGTATGGTGGAAATATAAGCAGTGGTCAAACGCTCTTTTACATCCGACCAATAATCCTTATCGCCGGACTTCATCTCGTCATCCGCCGCTTTGCGTATGCGCTCCGACATCTCGGCCGCCGCACGTTCGGTAAATGTTATGGCCACTATTTCATCTATATTGGCCAGCCTTTCCTTTAATATATATATGTATCTATCGACCAGCACACGGGTTTTGCCGGCGCCGGCTCCCGCTGTCACGGCAATATCCCTATCCATCGTATATACAGCAGTTCTCTGGGCATCGGTATATTCCATAGGTCACACTCCACATCTAAGCATTGCATATGTTTGTAAAATCGCAAAATCCCCCGTTGTAAGCATCGCGCAACGGGCATTTTTTCGGCTGTTTTGGATATACGCCGCGCATTATGTAATCGAAATGCTTAAAAAGTTCGCTCTTGAGCCGCTCCAACATATCATCCCATTCCTTATCATCCAGCACGCCCTTCCTCTGCCTGGGCGTATTTATACCGCTGTCTTTCTTAACCATCATACCGCTCAGTCCCGCTCCCTCTATCGAATAATAGGCTGCACCTGCAGGCGTGCAGCCTTCATGCTCGAGCATTTTGCCGGCCGCCCATATATATACCGGCAATTGAAAATCCATGCCGTCGGCTATATCGTCCGCATCCGGCGTGCTCTTGCCCTTTTTATAATCGTATATAATAAATCGGCCGTCTTGGGCTGTATCTATTCTATCTATTCGCCCTATAAGCCTTATGTCGTATCGACCATCGCTCAATATAAGCGGCGGTGCGCCGTCCATGCCGAAAGCCTGCTCCAATCTATATGGTTTATAAGCACCTTTATGCCTCTGCTCAAGCGCCAGCTCGGCGTCCAACCATGCAAGCAGCAAAGCGACCATTCGCTGTTTTTCCACATGGTAAAGCGCCTCTGTCACATACTTCGACTTTATACCGGATGTATCGATATGCCTTATGGCTATGTCGGCCAACCGCTCCGCATATCGCTCGCGCTTATCCGGCACAAGGCCGACGCCTATATAATCCTGCATAAATTCTTTCAGCGCCGCATGATATATACTGCCTATATCCAATGCCGAGGGCCTCGTCTCGTCTTCTTCAGCCCTCAATTCCAACAGCCTGCCCATAAAAAACTTGTACGGGCACATCGCGTATTCGTTAAAAGCCGTGGCCGAGAATGGACTGTTTTGAAATTTGCTTTTTATGTATACCTGCATATCGCCGCAAGCCGTATAGCCGACCGATTTAGCCTCATCCGGCCGCATCTCGCTCGGCATATCCAGTACATCGCTCACAGATACCTCGTATACGGGCATATCAGGCAATAAGGCGCTTATATCCTCCGCAAACGATGATATAAGCGCAGGCGTACCATCGGGCTTTACTTTGGGATATGTCATAAAAAGCATGCGTTGTGCCGCTTGTACGGCTAGATTGAAGAAGATGCGCTCCTGTGCCAGCAAGCCGCGCGACGTCGGCATAACTTCAGCCTTTAAGCGCTCATCGTCTTTCATAAGCCAATCGGCTCGTATAGCCCTGGGAAATTCGCCTTCCACCATGCCTGCCATGAAAATAACAGGAAAAGCGAGCCCACGCGCGGTACTGGGCATAAGCAGAGAAGGTACACTGCCGTAGGATATGCTGTCGCAATAAACTGCGCGCCCGCACATGTCGCGCAACGTACGGCAAAACTCGCCCAAGCCTACAGCATTTGCCATGCCGTTCCATTGTTGCGCCGACACCAGCGACTGTAGAATATATACAAACTGCTCATAGGCTTTCATATCGGCCGCCATCCGCTCTATATCTCCTAAACGCCCGCGTTCCGCAATGGAAAACCGCAAGCCGGAGTTTTTCAGCATATCAATAAGTTTTTGCGCATAGGCATCAAGCGTATCTTGCAGAGACAGATCCATCGTTTCTAAGTTCAAGGGCTTCAAATAAAAGCCATCGCTTATGGCTTCTGTCGATACGTTATCGTCCCACAGGCTATCCAACCAGCGCAGTATACTCGAAACCATAGGGTTATCTAGTAAACTCGCGTTATCGCCAGGTACAGGCAAGCCCCTTCGCCTAAAAGCCCACCCCATCGTTTCCCTATAAGCAACCACATCACGCGCTACTATGCATATATCCGAAGGTTTATACCCCGCTCGCAAAAGCTCTTTTACCTTACCGGCTATCCATAAACACTCGGTGCGCCTGTCCCATGCACCGGTCATGCTTATATTTAATGCCTTTATATGCGCCACATGATCATCTTGGCGCACAATACCGTCCACCACTTTGCACGGTATATGTTTTTTTACAGCGTCTATAATACGCTGCTGAAGCGGCGTGGCATCGAAAAAGTACATAAATGCCGTTTCGTTTACACTGCATAAAAAAGTCGGCAGTCCCTTTAACAAAGTTTGCTCTGCCAATATATATCGATCCTCTTTGTCATACAGCAGATTTCTACTCAATATTTCTTCATAGTTGTCATATATATGGTACATATCGGCAGCCCAGGCAGCGCTGTCGATCGGCCACAAGCTCTTGAATCGGTCGGGCGTTATACCGGCCATTTTGAGCTCGCCTATATCCTCGGCGACAGTCCATACATAACCCGGCAAAATCCGATTAAAATAAGATAAATTTTCTTTGTGCATAATAGCATCCACAACAGAGCGCCTGTACATATCATCTATGTATGTCATATTATTTGCTCGCGGCATACATCGGTCAACAAGGTCATCGAATGTCATGGCGTTTATCGCAGCAAACCCTGCCGTGCTTTCTCTAATGCATTTGTCCCTGTACTGTCTAACCAAATGGCGCGTCGGAAATATGATAAATGTACCACTATCCATATGTGTCTCCTTTGGAAAACCTTATCTTTATAACATTATAGCACATAGCCGTTGTGTTAACAGTTGCAATTTTTGTTTTGTAGAATAGAAGATTCGATTCAATTGATAACATTATTTATTGTCAATTGATAATCATCATCGTTTATTATTCTTGCATTTTTGTTATTATTATCGTATAATTAAATAATTATTATATTTCAATTGATAAGAAGGACAATGTATGGAAGACAAACATTCCAAAAACCAGCGGGCTTCGCGTTTATCGCTAATAGCTAATATCATGCTGGCTATATTAAAACTTATGGCCGGTATATTGGCCAATAGCACGGCCATGATAGCCGATGCAGCCAACTCAATCGGCGATATATTAACCGGCCTAATAACACTATGGGGAGTAAAGACTGCCGCCAATCCGGCTGACGATGAACACCCTTACGGCCACGAGAAAACCGAATCGCTGGCCGCTTGGATTTTGGCCATAATATTGATTATAACCGGCGGTATGATAATATACAGGGCCGTAACATCTTTAAGCTCCGGCCCACAAATACCAGGTATGATGGCAATAATAGCGGCCGTCATAACTATAATAGTTAAAGAAGCACTATACCGCTATACCATAAAAGTAGCTGATGAAACCAAGAGCACCGCTTTAATGGCTACGGCCTGGGATCACCGTTCCGATGTGTTGGCCACCAGCGGTGTACTGGTAGGTATAACAGGGGCCATGATAGGGTGGACTTTTTTGGATCCTGTAACCGGTATTATAATGGCCCTTATAATCATCCGAGCTGGAATAAAGGTGTTGCATCGTTCAGTCGATGAGCTGTTGGATTCTTCTGCAGGTTCCGACGTGGTGGATAAGATAAAGCAGGTTGTTTTGAGTGTATCCGACGTGGTTCATATAGATGATATAAAAACGCGGCAGTACGGTTCAACGCTCATGGTGGATATATCGATATCGGTAAATGAAGATATGACTGTGGCACAGGGGCATGATGTAGCCGAAGAGGTCAAAGCTTCTATTATGAAAGCTGTACCCGAGGTCAAGGATGTGCAGGTGCACGTAGAGCCTTACTCCGCCTGAATGCTATACCCAATGCAACACGAATACGATAAGAAAACCCGCCACGGCGTTGCCGGCCAGTATCGCAGCCATAGCCGGCAATAGCGGCAATCTTAGAAGCGTAGCTATGATAGAACCTGTCCATACCCCTGTGGTGGGCAATGGTATAGCCGCAAATACAAAAAGGCCTAATAGGCTGTAGCGCCGCACCACGCTGCTTTTATTAAGCGATCGCTGCTTAAGCCATTGAGAAAATCGAGAAAACAGCTTGGTGCGATCCAGATAATCCATAACCGGCCGCAAAAACATCAGCAATAGCGGCACAGGTATGCCGCTGCCTATATAACACAACACAAATGCCTTAAGCGAATCCATGCCGAAAGCCCTGGCCATCGGTATAGCGCCTTTAAGCTCCCATACCGGCAACATAGCTGAAAGCATAACTACAAGCTCTTCTCCTAATATATCAAATATGCGGCTCAGATCCACACTAACCCCTTCCATCCTCTCTAACGCTCATATTCTCTCACCCTGAAGCCGACTCCCAGTTTATCGGCAATAGCCTTGCATCGCTCTATATCCTCAGGCGACAATACATTTACCACCGTAAGCGTAACATCAGGTATATATTTTTTGCACTCGGCTGTAAATTCCAATATGGCATCGAAGGACCGCTCGCCGAATTTCGGATCACATACTTTAACATAACGTTCGGCATCCGGAGCATTAAGACTTATAGATACGGCATCTATGAGACCAGCTAATTCCGGCACCACATTGCGGCCATGTATAAGATTGGCCTGACCGTTGGTATTTATCCGTACACGTGCTCCTTTACTCTTTAAAACCCTGCTGATCTCCAAAAGTTCATCCAATCTCATCATCGGCTCCCCGTATCCGCAAAACACTATTTCTTTATATTTTTTCGGATCGCCCACAGCTTCTATAACCTCCTGCACGCTCGGTTCTCTATCCAACCACAAGTCATACCCTTTGTAACCATCCTCATTCTCTCTCAGGCAAAAGCTGCATCGATTGGTGCATCGATTGGTAAGGTTTATATAAAGATTCTTTCCAACTTCATATACTGTTTGCTGCACGCAGAACATCCCTTCTTTTATTTATTCATGAACCATTCCTATTATACTACAAATTGATAAATTAACATATTGCAATGAAAAACTATCCATTTGCCGATATATGATGTATAATATTATTGCAACATAATTCGACCGAAAGGAGCAATAATATAGTGAAACTTACGGTATTGAGCATAGCAATAAGGGCCGTGCCGGAGGCCTTTATAATGATATGGGTAGGACTTCGCCTCATGGGCATAAAATTCGACATGAAAAGCCTCATACATGCAGCCCTCCTTCAAGGGATCGTCAATTTCGCTGTGCGTGCTTTTTTGCCTCTAAGTTTCGGGGCACATACCTTAATTTTGCTTTTTTCATATATAGCTATAATATGCCTGCTTTTACATCTTGATCTAAACAAAACCATGAATGTCATTTTTGCAGGATTTATATCTTCCGGCATAGCCGAGCTTATAACCAATCCCCTTATAGAACTTTTCGGTACATCCATGGAAGCATTAGAAAACAGCACGCTGCTCCAGCTGCTATATGGTCTGCCCTCGCTAATGATCATGCTCGCTATAGGATGGTTCGGCGGAAATTATATGGACAAGGTAAGAAAACAGCGTATCATAAAAGATAGGCATATGACGGAGGAAGGATAATAATATGAACGTCGATGATACCGCCAAAAGGATATCATACAGCTTTCAAAAAAACCTGAGGCTGGACGAGCCATCGCGTCAGGTCATACAATACTCACTTACTATGGCGCTAGCTGCTGCATTATCGGCCGGGCTTACGGCTATAACCGGCTGGTTGGTCGGGGCCTTCTGGCCGACCATAGTTGCCGCATCATCGTCAGCCTGGCTCAGGAATTTTTCAGGCGGCGCTCATTGTTCCAGCGCCGGACGCTGCGCCGTAGCGGGTGCTGTATCCGCCCCGCTGCTCGGCCTTACAGCGCTATATGGAGCAAAGATTATGGGCAATTGGAACTATGCACTCATAGCACTGATCACCATTATCTCCTTATATATAATGTTTAAATATGCACCCGATGAGGCCCCGGAAAAGCCCATACCGGCCAGGCGCAAGCCCGTATTGCATAAACGCTCTATGCTATGGGTTATGGCTCTGGGAGCTTCATCCTTGCTCATGACCGCTCACATGCCGTGGCTGGGTGTATCTATAGCTCTGGGCATGCTGTGGCAGTGTTTCACGCTTTTGCCTGCAGGTCATGGCTTTGTAAGTTCTGTAGACAACCTATTAAGCCGTTGGATCAATATATAAGCCGCATCATGATAAAGGAGGTGAGAAATATGAGGCGTAAGATGGTGAAATGGGCATTCTCACTGGCTGCCGCCGCTTTAACGGTATTTGCCAGCATAAATGTGGCATCAGCATGTGTATGGACATGGTATCAGCCGGAGTTGCCCAAGGCGTTGAGGGAAAAGTAATTGTCCCCTACATAGAGGCGGTATATACCGCCTCTATGCATATCCAGCCGCTCGCCTGCCCATCATCATTTCTCAAATTTCCATTTGACAAGGCTTTAGCGCACTGCTATAGTATATCTATACACGAGCAAAGTACAAATGTGTTTTAGAAAGGCATGGTGTTTCATATTGAAACGGCTATTTATATTATTGATGGCCATAATACTGTTAATCCCCATAGCCGCGGGGTGCGGTGCCGATACATCTACGACTGGTTCATCGGGAGGCGATACGATAAAGGTGGGCCTTAACTACGAGCTGTCAAACGATCTTGCACAATACGGCCAGGCATCGGTAGAGGGTATCGAATTGGCGGTAGAGGAGATAAACAAGGCCGGTGGCGTATTGGGCAAAGAAATAGAATTAATCAAACAGGATAACAAGTCCGATCCTGCCGAAGCTACAAATGTGGCAACAAAGTTGGCCAAAGACAAGGTAGTGGCTATACTCGGCCCGGCTACGTCCGGTAATGTCAAAGCTGTAAGGCCGGTTGTAACTGAGAATAAAATACCGCTTATATCCGGCTCGGCCACAGCCGACGACGTAACCGTAACCGAAAATGGCGTGGCCGAATATATATTCCGCACATGCTTCAACGACTCATTTCAGGGCGGCAGCATGGCTAAATTCGCGGTGAACGATCTAAATGCCAAAACCGCTGTCATATATGTGGAAACCACATCGGATTATAGCAAAGGCTTAGCTACAAGCTTTAAGGATGTATTTACATCAAATGGCGGGCAGATATTGGCTGAAGAATATTATCAGGGCAAGGACAAGGATTTTCGCAGCGTGCTGACCAAATTAAAGGGTTATAACGCCGATGTAATATACGTTCCCGGTTATTATAACGAAGTAGGCCTTATCATAAAGCAGGCTCGAGAAATGGGTATAACCGCTCCCATACTGGGCGGCGATGGATTTGACTCAAACGTTGTCCCTCAAGAAGCTGGTGCTGCAGCTTTGACCGATGTTTATTTCACTAACCACTATTCAGCGGATGATACCGATCAAAAAGTCGTAGACTTCCGTAAGGCATTTAATGCCAAATACAATAAAGATCCCAATGCGTTCCATGCATCAGGATACGATGAGATGTATTTCCTGGCCGATGCAATAAAACGCGCCAATTCAACAGACCCTGTAAAAATAAAGGATGCCCTCGCATCTACAAAGGATTTTAAGGCCGTAACCGGTACTTTATCCATAGACGAGAATCATAACCCTGTCAAATCTGTGGTAATAGTACAGTGGAAAGGCGATAAACAAGAATTCGTTACCAGAATTGAGCCTTAACCCAAGAACATAGGCTCATATATCTGCCAAACGGGGGCTAACCTGTTTGGCAGTATTTATATTTATAGGAGAGGTGAGAAAGGCTTGGCAGTACTTTTACAGCAATTATTAAACGGTATATCCTTGGGCAGTATATACGCCTTGCTGGCATTAGGTTATACAATGGTATATGGCATAATAAATCTGATAAACTTTGCTCACGGCGATGTCTATATGATAGGCGCCTATATAGGTTTTATAGCCACGGCGCTATTGGGCCTGGGCTTTATCCCGGCTCTGCTATTGTCGATGGCCATAAGCGCGTTACTCGGCATGGCTATAGAGAAAGTAGCCTACCGTCCCTTAAGAAATTCATCGAGGATAGCCCTCCTTATAACAGCTATAGGTGTGTCGCTGCTGCTCGAGTATACCACAATGTATATAGCCGGACCGGACACGCGTAGTTTCCCTACTGTATTGACTAACCGCCAATACAGCTTCATGAGTGGTCAGGTCAATATAAGCAGCATGCAATTATATATATTAATTATATCTATAATACTTATGATATTATTACAATTCATAGTGCAGCGCACCAAGATAGGCAAGGCCATGCGCGCAGTCTCAATGGATAAAGATGCGGCACAGCTTATGGGTATAAACGTGGACACCACTATATCGGCTACTTTTGCCATAGGCTCAGCTCTCGCCGGTGCTGCCGGCATACTGGTTGGCATATATTATAATTCGATAGACCCACTAATGGGTATAACACCCGGTCTCAAAGCCTTTATAGCAGCGGTATTCGGCGGCATAGGCAGTATACCCGGTGCTATGGTAGGTGGTTTGCTGCTGGGTATGATAGAAACGTTGGTCAGCGGCTATTTAGATTCCAATTACAGGGATGCCGTGGCTTTCGTTATACTTATCATAATATTGCTCATTAAGCCATCCGGCTTGTTGGGTAAAAATACGAGAGAGAAGGTGTGAGCGATGGCCGATAAACGGCGTAATCTAATACGCAATATAGTAACGCTGGCCGCCATATATGCTATAATACAATTGCTGATATCCTTCGATATCATCGATCAGCACCTGCAGTTGAATTTATTTCTCCTATGCATAAACATAATTTTAGCCGTCAGCCTAAACCTCATAACTGGCTTTACCGGTCAATTCTCGCTGGGTCACGCCGGATTTATGGCCATAGGTGCGTACGTATCGGCGGTTATGACGCTCAAACTGCATCTGCCATTTCCGCTAGCCATAGCAACATCGGCTATATCGGCCGCTATAGTCGGTGTGTTGGTAGGCATACCCACACTGAGATTACGGGGCGATTATTTAGCTATAGCCACTCTCGGCCTGAGTGAGATAATAAGGATCATAGCGTTGAATATAGATTATATAGGCGGTGCAAGCGGGCTGGCTGATATACCCAGATACGTCAATTGGCCTTGGATATTCGCCATGACAGCCGGTACCATCATAATAATATACAATTTTATTCATTCATCATATGGCCGAGCCTGCATAGCTATACGCGAGGACGATATAGCAGCCGAATCCATGGGCATAGATATAGCACACTATAAAATACTGGCTTTCACTATAGGAGCCTTTTTCGCCGGAATAGCCGGCTCGTTATATGCGAATTACTTTTATTTCCTTAAGCCAAACGCTTTTGGTTTCATGAAATCCATAGATATACTGGTCATGGTGGTTTTCGGCGGCCTTGGCAGTATTACCGGATCGGTAGTAGGTGCTGCCGCGCTGACTTTGCTATCCATGGTACTGCAGGATTTGCCTACCTTGCGCATGATATTATATGCCTTATTGCTGCTGGTCATAATGTTGTACCGCCCTCAAGGGCTATTGGGTAATGCTGAATTATCATGGAAACTGTTGAAACGAGGTGATAAAGATGCCGCCGCTACTAACAGCAAATGATGTAAGCAAGAATTTTGGCGGGCTGAATGCTATAGCCAACATAAATATAGAAGTTCATCCAGGCGAAATTGTCGGCCTTATAGGGCCTAACGGGGCAGGAAAAACTACTTTATTCAACCTCATTACCGGCGTATATATACCGTCGGGCGGTCAGCTTAAGCTGCACGGCGAGGTGGAAGTAGACCTGGCTAAGGCCTCCCCGCATGAGATAGCCGGTATGGGCATAGCCCGGACATTCCAAAATATACGCTTATTCAAGGAAATGACGGTGTTGGATAATGTCATGCTGGCTTATCACGTGCATATAGATTACAGCCTATGGGATGCAATATTCCATACGCCTTCTTATATGAAAAGCGAGGCCGAATTAAGGCGCAAAGCTGTTGAATTGCTGAACATATTCGATATGGCTAATAAAAAGGATATACCAGCTAAAAATCTGCCATATGGCCAACAGCGCCGCCTGGAGATAGCACGTGCGCTGGCATTACAGCCGAAGCTGCTGCTGCTGGATGAACCGGCTGCCGGTATGAATCCACAGGAAACCGCTGATCTTATGAAGCTTATAATGTGGATAAAAGATAGGTTTAACCTTACCATATTGCTTATCGAGCACGACATGTCGGTGGTTATGGGTATATGCCAACGCATATATGTATTGGATTACGGCAAGTTGATAGCTGAAGGAACGCCAGATGAGATAAAAAATAATCCACAGGTTATAAAAGCCTATTTGGGGGAGGATTAAACATGGCTGCTATGCTTGAATTAAACGATATACATGTATTCTATGGTGCGATACATGCTATACAGGGCATATCGCTTACCGTAAGAGAAGGTGAAATAGTTTCACTTATAGGAGCCAACGGTGCCGGAAAATCCACCACATTGAATACAATATGCGGCTTGATAAGACCAAAAAACGGGAGCATAACCTTTATGGGTAATGACATCACCCATCTCTCGCCGCCTGATATAGTAAAACTCGGTATAAGCCAGGTTCCGGAGGGACGCCGCATATTCACCAATATGACAGTATTGGAAAATCTCGAACTTGGGGCTTATAAACGCACTGACAAAGATGGCATAAGACAGGATATAGAAGACGTATACAGGCGCTTTCCGCGTTTGAAAGAGCGCCAGCGCCAGATAGCCGGTACGCTCAGCGGCGGCGAACAACAGATGCTAGCCATAGGCAGGGCACTTATGGCACGCCCTAGATTACTGCTCATGGATGAGCCGTCCATGGGGTTGGCACCCATACTGGTCAAAGAAATATTCGAGATAATAAAGGAAATAAACAACGGGGGCACTACAATACTGCTGGTTGAACAAAATGCGCGTATGGCCCTATCGATAGCCAACCGCGCATATGTGCTGGAAACCGGGCATATAGCGCTGGAGGGTCCGGCTAATGAACTGGCCGACAATCCTCAGGTGCAAAAGGCTTACCTTGGCGGATAAGCCGGCTGTCATGTTCTATAAGATGTTCAACCTCAGGTATTGTTATCAGTATCTCCCATGCTCGGAAGCATCGATTTATGAATTCTTTGTTCAATTGCTTTATAGATAAAGGACACTGCCCTATGGGATTTTTTATAAGCATTAATCTTCCACCGCTCATATACGGCATAAGAGGATATGTGCGGCATTGTATAGGTCTGTAGCGTCGTGCCGTACTGTCCTTACCGCATACTTTATCGCATGATGCAAAATACAGATACGGTATATCGCGAGGAATGTTGTATCGCCTTCGCCTGTGTTTTTTCATATGAAACATTTTTGTATGAACCATTCTTTTCTCGCCTGGCAAAAGGTATATACCCCAACCCTCTCTTGCAGTACAGCAAATGCGGCCGCATAATCGGCCGCAATCGCCGCCTTCAATCGGCACATCCATGAGATGATACGCACGTTTATATATCCTCAGCGTGTTCATAACCCGAGCTGCTGGATAGCCTGCCTTATTTTTTCAGCCGACTGTTTTAAGGATGATATTTCTCGCTCATTCAACGGGATCTCCAAGAGTTTAGCTGCCCCATGTTCATTTACAATATTAGGTAAACTTAGGCAAACATCCTTTATACCGTAATAATCTTCTACCAGGGTAGATACTGTGAGCACCGAATTCTCATTTCTCAGGATAGCCTCGGTTATTCTACGTACAGCAAGGCCAACCGCATAATATGTAGCTCCTTTTTTCGATATTATATTATAAGCTGAATCCCTTACTTCTCTGAATATCGCTTCCTTCTCGCTGCCAGCGCATCGCCTTCCGCATTGCAGGCAATATGAATCTATCGGCATACCTGCTATATCAGCCAGGCTCCATACCGGAACTTCGCTATCCCCATGCTCTCCTATTATATAAGCATGTACATTGCGTGCATCTACACCGCAATGACGACTTAAAAGGAAACGAAAACGAGAGCTGTCGAGCACAGTACCAGAACCCAATACCCTGGATGAAGGTAACCCAGAAACTCTCAATGTAAAATACGTCAGCACATCCACTGGATTAGTTACCACTAATATTATAGCTTCTCCCAAATACTTGCTTATTTGAGCCACTATATCCTTAAATATAGAGGCATTCCTTTTGAGCAAGTCCATCCTGCTTTCTCCGGGTTTTTGATTAGCTCCTGCCGATATTATAATAAGCCGTGCATCCTTACAGTCGCTATAATCCCCCGTTCTTATTTGAACCGGCGGCACAAAAAGTATGCCATGGTTTAAATCCATGACCTCTCCCTCGGCTTTATCGCGGTTTACATCAAGCAATACTATTTCCTCAGCCACACCGTTCATCATAAGCGCATATGCCGATGTTGCTCCGACAAATCCCGTTCCTACTATTACCACTTTATCCTTCATATCTTTACCTCCTGCTTAAACTTTCAGTACCTCGCTCATAGATTTATATAACCCAAGATATATGAAATTATCCAATATGGCTTTATTTCGTTTAATATCCAGCAATCTATAGCTTTCTTCCACCCTGCTCAAAGTATATGTCAGATTGAATTCCACCCACTCCCTTATGCCTGCTTTAAATTCTTTTATATCCCGTCCTTCATAATTAAATTGAAGAAGCAAGGGATTATAATTACCTGAAGAAGCATCCTTTTCCACATCGTCATAAGCATCTAAGATATATATCCAGCGCCCGAGATCATAGGCCATATCCTGTAGATGCCGGCATTGTTCGGCCGGCACGTCATTCCATGGATAGGTCAAAATTTCTCTTAAAAGGCCAGCAAATGGCTCGGCCGCCTCATCGACGACACTACATCCAGCTTTCTCTAATACATCCAGTTCGGTTAGCTTATTTGCGATATAACAGCTTTTATCCGGATATTTTGACTTAACTGATTTAAAGCTACGATATAAAACAACAGCTACTGTTCTTGCAGGTAATGAATGCTCATTATGCCAATCATCAAGCAATTTATGATACATGAGTATAACATTCATGTCCGCAGTATAATCCACAAAACGGTTGTTTTTAACTATAGGCTTCTTGTGAATCGGATCCACAATGCATCGTTCAGGCGCTATTTCATCCCGTCCCTCATGCAGCGAAGCAAATAACAGCGCAGCAAAAGCAAGGTCATAGCTTACGGTAAAGCGGGAAACCTGACCTAAATTTTTGCCTAGCGCTTTGCATAAGCCACAGTAATATGAGCGAAAATGCTGATATTCTTTTATCTTAAGCTCCGGTTTATCGGGCTTTATATAACCGAACAGGTACGTCTCCTCCTAATTGCAATATTGTGAACATTCTATCCATCTCAGCCATATTCCGGCGTTTGCATGTCTTAGACACACATCACCTTATTGATATGGTCTCTTATATAAAATATTATATCATAATGATGCTCGTATAAAATATTATATCATAATGATGCTCGTATAAAATATTATATCATAATGATGCTCGTATAAAATATAAAATTTTAATACAACATACATACTTGACATTGATAATATATATGATATAATAATGATTATCAAATACAAATAATTTAGGAGGTATGAATTATGGAGAATCTATATACTATGCCACTGTTAGGAGAACCGTTTCCTCACATGGAAGTAAAAACTACTCATGGCGTTAAAAAACTCCCTGAAGATTATAGTGGTAAGTGGTTTATCTTGTTTAGCCATCCCGGCGATTTCACACCTGTGTGTACGACAGAGTTTGTTTCTTTTGCTAAAAACTTCGACAAGTTCCAAGAGCTTAATGTAGACCTAATAGGTTTATCTGTCGATCAAGTATTTTCACACATAAAATGGGCCGAATGGATAGAACAAAATCTGGGCGTAAAAATACCCTTTCCCATAATTGCGGATGAGCTGGGCAATGTAGCTAAAACGTTGGGAATGATCCATGAAAGTAAAGGCACTAATACCGTAAGGGCTGTTTTCATAGTAGATGATAAAGGTATTTTGCGCCTTATGATGTATTACCCCCAAGAAATAGGAAGAAATATCAGTGAAATACTAAGAGCGGTTAAAGCCTTGCAGGTTGGAGATGCCAATAAAGTAGCAATGCCTGCAAATTGGCCAAATAATGAATTGATAGGCGATAAGGTGATAGTACCTATAACGCCTACAGAACAAGCAGTAAAAGAAAGATTGGAAAAAGCTAAAAACAAGGAAATCGAATGCTACGATTGGTGGCTTTGTTATAAAAAGCTATAGCTTGTATTAAGTAATAGGGACCCGCAGGCCTACACCCTTGCGGATCCCTATTATAGTTTTCTATGCTTTAAAGTATCATTCTTTATTCCTTATCATCTTGTTTTATCGACTCCATAAAAGCATCTAGTGCCGCTTTCACCGCATGATGGACTGTGCCTTCTGGATATTCGCCATTTCCATCAATTTCGCCGGCAGGCAATCCTGTTAACAGTTCTATGCCCTCGTCGATGGTCTTTACCGCATATATATGGAACAATCCCTCTTTAACGGCGTCTATCACCTCGTCCTTGAGGTTGATATCCTGCAAATTCCTATAAGGTATCATGACGCCTTGAGTACCAGTCAACCCGCGCGCTTTGCATAATTTATAAAATCCTTCTATTTTGTATGTGGCGCCGCCTATTGGCTGAATTTCACCATGTTGATTAACCGAGCCGGTAACAGCTATATCCTGGCGCAGCGGTATGCCGCTTACAGCTGAAAGCAAAGCATACAATTCGGTGCTGGAAGCCGAGTCACCATCCACCCCACCGTATGACTGCTCAAAGCATATACGCGCAGACATGCTGAGAGGCCTCTTTCTGGCATATTTCTCACCCATATACCCTACTATTATCATAACACCTTTATCATGTATCTTGCCGCTCAGCTTACTCTCGCGCTCTATATTGACTATACCTTCGCGGCCGGCATAGGCTGAAGCGGTAACGCGGCTGGGCTTTCCAAAGGTATAATCGCCCATGTCTATCACCGATAACCCATTTATAGTGCCTACGCGCTTGCCCTCTACGTCGATCATTATCTGATCATCCAGCGTCATTTCCAACATACGCTGCTCGTATTTATCGAAACGACGCTCTTTCTCCTCGATAGCCTGTTTTACATGCTGTCCGGTTATCACATCACCGCCGTCAAGTTTAGCCCATAGATTGGCTTCGTGCAATACCTCAGTTATTTCATTAAACCTGGTAGAGAGTTTTTTCTGACTTTCAGCCATGCGTGAGCTGAATTCCAATATGCGAGCCACTGCACTGCGATCAAATGGCCTGAAATTATGCTGTTTTCCATACGAGCTTATAAAATCGGCCATACGTAGCGCATTAAAGTCCTCCAGTGGCATATCGGCATCAAAATCGACCAAGACTTTAAAATACTTTTCAAAATCCTCATCGTAAATATAAAGCATCTGATATATAAGAGGATTGCCTATTATAACTATCTTAACTGAACACGGTATGGGCTCCGGCCGCATAGAACTCATTGACACTAGGCCTAACCTGTCTTGAGGGCTTTCTATGGCTATCTCATCGGTTTTGAGCATCCTCTTTATGCCATCCCATACCAAAGGAAGAGACAGTACGTCTTTAGCATCCACTATAAGATAGCCACCGTTGGCTTTATGGAGCGCACCGGCTTTTATATGCATAAAATCAGTAACCGCCACACCAAATTCGCTGACGTATTCCATTGCTCCCATTACGTTATTATACGTGGGATTAAACTCTGCCACTACTGGAGCTCCATTGGTCTTGCTGTTATCCACTAGAAGATTTACGCGGAAGCGAACAAAATAATCACCGCGCCTTCTTTTCATAAAAGCTGCATACATATCGTCCTTATCGCTAGCATTAACAGGCTGTAAAAACTCCTGCAGGTTATTGAGCATTTCTTCCTGCATATCCTCTATGTACTTCAATACCTTAGGATATTCGCTGTAAGTATCTTTAAGATCGTCTATGACATGGCCTATGGCAAATAAGCCTACCTGCTTATTTAATTGATCCAGCTCTTCGCGATATTGTTTTTCCATCATCTGCATGCGCTTCAAAGTATCAGCTATTATTATTTGCAATTCTCCCAGTCTATCCTCTATCTCATGTCGGGCCTCGTCGCTCAGAGCTTCAAACTCCTCCTGACTCATCTTGCGCCCTTCTATAAGCGGTATGGTTACAACACCAGCCGGCCCCATCTCGATGGCAAAACCGCGGCGCCGCGCTATTTCGTTTAATTCCTCAATTGCTTTAACGCGCATATCCTGATATTTTTTGGTTATCGTGTTTTTCTGCTCATCGTATTCGTCGCTTTCAAATGCTCTAGGTATCTGAACCCTCAAACGTTCTATAACATCATCCACATCTTTCTTAAATTTAGCGCCTACCCCAGCTTTAAAACTCAATGCTATCGGACGCGTCGGATTATCAAAGTTAAAAACGTAGCACCAATCCTTAGGCGTCGGTTTGTCCTTTGCAGCTTCGTTAACAGCATACATGGCATAACTCGTACGGCCGGTGCCCGTTAAACCTGATATGTAAATGTTGTAGTTTTTGCTATCCATCTGAAGTCCAAATTCCATGGCCCTCTCCGCGCGCTCCTGCCCTATAATGCCCTCTCTTGGCTCCAGTTCGTCCGTCGTATTAAAAGAAAACATAGACGGATCAATAGTCTTTTTCAATTGCTCTGGCTTTAATTCGTAAGCCATGATACTCCCCCTTTAATGTTTAATTTATGAAACCGACGCATCCATCGGATTATGCTTATTATATTCCATAGCCTTGAGTTCGGCCCTTTTTATCTTGCCGCTTATAGTCTTCGGTATATGGTTCACAAACTCGATAGCCCGCGGGTATTTATACGGCGCAGTATTGGCTTTTACAAATTCCTGCAACTCCCTTGTCAACGGCCCTGATGGCTCGTAACCCGGCGCCAATACTACAAATGCCTTAACTATTTCGCCCCTGACATCATCAGGACTGGCTACAACCGCGGCTTCCGCTACAGCAGGATGTTTGAGCAGCTCGCTTTCCACTTCAAATGGCCCTATGCGATATCCCGAACTTATTATAACATCATCGGCCCTTCCTATAAACCAAAAATAACCGTCGTCATCCATATAACCCTTATCGCCGGTCAGATACCAATGGCCTCTGGTACGCTCAGCATTGGCTTTTGGATCTTTCCAATATTCCTTGAATAAACCGGCCGGCCTTACAGGTGTTATATTTACAGCTATATCCCCTTCCTGATCAGGCGGCAGGCGTCTGCCATCCTCATCTACCACCGCTATATCGAATCCAGGCGATGGTATACCCATAGAGCCAGGTTTTATATCCAAGAATGGAAAGTTAGCTATCAGCACCACCGACTCGGATTGACCATAACCATCTCGTATGGTAATGCCAGTAGCCTTCTGCCATTTGCGTATAACCTCAGGATTTAACGGTTCGCCAGCAGCTACGCAATGGCGCAGTTTTGCAAATTTGTACGCTGATAGGTCCTCCTGCACCAGCATGCGATAGGTGGTAGGAGCCGCGCAAAAAGTCGTTATATCATATTGCTCTATAAGTTCCAATACCTTTGTAGGGTTGAATTTACCTCTAAGATCAGGGATAAATACCGATGCTCCGGCATTCCATGGGCCGAATATACTGCTCCACCCAGCCTTGGCCCAGCCTGTATCCGAGAAATTAAAGTGAAGATCTTCAGGTTTTAAATCTATCCACAATTCGCCTGTTATCTTATGTGCTAAAGCATAGGAATGTGCATGCAACGTCATCTTAGGCAATCCTGTAGTACCTGACGTAAAATACATCATAGCTGGATCACTGCTGCGGCTCTTAACCGCCTTAAATGTATCCGGCATATCCTTCATCTCACGTCGATAATCTATCCATCCATCCCTTACCCCATCGGCTAGAATAAGCGTTTTCAGCGTAGGACAGCGGCCTTTTATTTCTTCAAATTTATAAGCATTTTCGCTATCAGTTACCACTGCTTCTATGTGCGCAGCATTTATGCGATACTCTATATCTTCCGGCATTAAAAGCGACGTACCCGGTATAGCTATGACGCCCGCCTTAAAACATGCCAGCATGCATTCCCACCACTGGGGTATGCGCGGCAGCATTATAAAGACATTAGCCCCTTTGCGAACATGATGTTTTTTCAATAGATTAGCAGCTTTATTGGACAAGCGCTTAAAATCAGAAAAGTTATAGCTAAAGTCATTGCCCTCTCTATCCACAAATAACATAGCCTGTTTATCGTTCTCATCGGCCCTGCGATCGATTATATCGCAAGCAAAATTGAAATATTCCGGCACATCAAGCTTAAATTTTGCAAAATATTCCGGATAATCGTGCTTAAAAAGCCGCGACAAGGCCTGGGCCACCTCTTCCAAAAAGGATTTATCCTGTATACCAAAAGCCTTCGGCGTATCGCTGTCTATATCTATTTCGCCTATTAAATAGCCATCCACTTTTATAGGTACCACTATCTCGGACTGTGTCTGCAGACTGCATGCCAAATAATTATCTTCCATACTAACATCATCTACAACCACTGTATGCCCCTTGACCGCTGCTTGGCCGCATATACCCTGCCCTACCTCTATGCGCACATGTTCGGTGGGGCGGCCTCGGTATGGCCCTAAAACCAGAGCCTTGTCCTCCATAAAATAAAAGCCTACCCAATCGTAATAGGGTATCCTGTTATACAGCAATTGCACTACGGCATCGCACACATAATCCCGATCATAACTTGAGGATACGATGCTATGTATATCCTCTAACAATTGTTCAAATACACTGTCCATTATCAGTTATCAGTCCTCCATCATAAACAAACGGTATAACGTTATTATACCACAATTAGGCTAAGTAGGGTTATATATTATGGAGAAAAAACGACCACGATATAAGTTGATTATATCGTGGTCGTTTTCTGTTAACATTCACTATTTATTATAAATAATCTTATATTGTTCGGTCATCTGTTTTATAACCTCATCGCCATGAGAACTTCTCCATTGCTTTACAAAATCATCAAAAGCACTTAGAGGAAGATCACCTGTCACTATCTTAGCATAAGTTTCATCTCTCAAAGTATCCAGCGATGCACCGTATTGTATACGAGCATCACACGTTATGGCATCGCCATCATTCTCTATTATGGGCTGTTTTCTGGCAAACAGCTGTGCTGCCACATGCCTATCGCTCCAGCCAGGGAAAGATGTTATATTAAGTTGCGGTTCAAAAAAGTTCATCACTTCTATCCATTCGCGATCCTTTGTATATTGATTCAAAAACTCTATATCATCCACTCGTTTATCTAATTCCGCTGGCGTATCAGGCGTAGGTTGACCGCTCTTCCATTTCCAATGTACCCCTTCAACCCCATAACGCCCTAGAAGCATACCTTCTGGTGTATGGAAGAAGTCCAGAAACTTCAGCGCACTCTCCACCTTATCTTCCTTCTCAGCCTGCACGGTGATAGAAAACATGCGTCCCAAACGACCAGATGGCATATTACCACTCTTACCGTCCGGTCCTACAGGAGGTGCTATCGGTTCTATTACCGCATCCGGAACCACTCCCTTTAGCTTCACTTCTCTATCCGGTCCATATGTCCACCAACCATTAAATATCCCGACTTTACCGCTATCGATAAGGGCATCCGCCTCCGGCCCTTTTACTACCATCCAATCAGGATTGATCAAGCCTTCTTTATATGCTTTATTCAAAAAACTTAAAGCATCTTTCATTGCCGGATGTATATCGTAAGGCAAAAGTTGTTGTAAAGCATCATCCCAATACCATAGCGTAGGCATTACTCCAAATGCACCATATATAGAATTGAATGCTCCTATACCTGAGCCACCCCAGCCATAAGTATTAGCTTTACCATCACCGTCAGGATCATTTTTCGCAAAAGCTTTCATTACCTCATAATATTCATCTAAAGTCTTGGGTATTTCAAGCTTCAATTTGTTCAACCAATCCTGCCTTACATACACCGTATTTTTATTTTTTATCTTCCACGAAGGTATAGCATACGTTTTATCGCTCCACTTCATAAACGGCCATACATCCTGCGGAACATAAGATACGCTGTTTGGAGCATATTGATTTAGCATCTCATCCAACGCCACTAATGCTCCTTGTTTAGCATATGACTTCATATCAGTAAGATTCCCTCCGGGAAACATCACTATATGGGGCAAATCACCCGATGCCATGGTTATATTGAGCTTCTGCATATATTCCTGTGTGGAAGGCGCAATTATAGTAAGCTTTGTATTAGTACGTTTCTCCACTTCTTTAATTATTATATTATCAGGAGCCGGATTTTCATTAGCTCTGTTCCAAAAAAGCGTTAGTTCGGTGATTTCACCTTGGCTTTTATCGTTGTCTGTTTCTTCTGCTTGTTGAGCAGCGTTATCTTGCGTTTTCTCCCCTGTCTGTTCAGTCGAACAAGCCGTTAGCAATATGCCCGCGACCAAAACAAGCGCCATAAACAACATCAATGTTTTTCTGTACATAGTATAAATTCCTCCTCTAATAATAAATATATTTATTGTCAAGGGTCTACCCCTTTATGGCCCCGATCATAACACCTTGTACAAAGTATCGTTGCAAGAACGGATACAGACATAGCATTGGTATTACCGCAACCATTGTAGTTGCCATTTGCAATGGAAGTTGCGGCGGCAATACCGATGCTCTCTCGGGCATAAGTTCGGTCAATTGGCTCATTAGCAATATCTCCCTTAAAACCACTTGTAATGTATACTTACTACGATCATTTATGTATATTAACGCATCAAAGAACATGTTCCATTTGCCAACAGCATAAAACAAACCCAAGGTTGCTAATACCGGCGTTGATAAGGGTAATACTATGCGAAATAATATAGTAATATCATTGGCTCCGTCTAATTTCGCCGATTCTTCAAGGCTATCGGGTATCCCAGAAAAAAATGTCCTCATAATTATCATGTTATATACTGACATTGCAGATGGTATCATTAACGCCCATAAAGTGTTTATCAATCCGAGTGACCGTATTACGAGATACGTCGGTATCAAACCGCCACCAAACAGCATAGTAAAGAAGAATATCCACATTATCCCATTTCGTCCCGGCAAATATCTTTTTGATAGCGGGTATGCCGTAAATGCCGTAACCAAAAGACTTATAGCTGTTCCTATAATCGTAACTATTCCTGTAATAAGATACGCTCTTGGAACAGGAGAATTTTCATTAAAAACATAACTGTAATATTCAAATGTTATATTAGTAGGCCAAAGTATAACCCCTCCGCGTTTAAGCGTATCGGCATATGGCGTCAATGAAACCGATATGGTATATAATATCGGTACTATCACTATAAGCGAGATTACAACCAATATAACATATATAACAACCTGCGTTATATTATCCTGCCAGCTTTCCCTTTTCACTTCTCTCTCCTCCTATTAAAACAAACTCTCTTGGCCAGCTTTTTTGGCTATATAATTTGTGCCAACCACAAATATTATGTTAATAACAGATTTAAAAAGGCCTACAGCAGTAGAAAAACTATATTGTTGCTGTTCCAAACCCACTCTATAAACAAATGTATCTATAATATCTCCAACCTGCATTACACTAGGGTTGAGCAAAAGGAATACTTGTTCAAAACCTGCATCCATTATACTGCCCATGCGCAATATGAGCATGATAATGATGGTAGGCATCAGGGACGGTAAAGTTATGTGTCTCATACGTTGTAGCCGACTAGCACCATCTATAACAGCCGCTTCATATAGTTGTGGATCTATTCCAGCAAGTGCGGCCATATATATAACCGTACCCCACCCTGACTCCTTCCATATATCCGATAACACCAATATTGTACGAAAGTATTCCGGTCGAGCCATCCAAGTAGTACTTTCCCCTCCAATCATCGTTATTAAACCGTTTATCAACCCGTCCGGAGATAAAAGCGTTACTATAAGACCACCTACTATTACCCAAGATAAAAAATGGGGGAAGTATATGATCGTTTGGACCGTTCTTTTAAAAGAAACATTCCTAACTTCGTTTAACATGAGTGCTATTATTATAGGTAGGGGGAAACCAAACATTATCTTATACAAGCTTATAAGCAGTGTATTGCGCATAAGAGGCCCAAAGTAATTGTCTTGGAAGAAACGATTAAAATTAGCCATTCCTACCCATGGACTATCGTTTATACCTTTGAAAATATTGTAATCCTTAAAAGCTATAATAATGCCGTACATAGGCGCATATTTAAAAACTATTACCCATACAAGGCCAGGTAACAGCAGCAGGTAAAGATACCTATATTTATAAATATTAGCTATAAATGGATTTTGATGTTTAGCAACCATTGTATTAGCAATAGTTATATCATTCATAGTAGCTCTCCTCCTCCGATTATTTGATACTATGAATAATACAACTGCCCAACTTATCAGTAAATAGACTATACAAAATATCATGAATTAACGTATAGACAGATTTATTTATTATAGACCATTACAATAATATAATATAGAATTACACAGGGATGTCATCGGTTTTTTGCTCCAATAGATGATGTCTGTATTGCCCCGGTGTCATACTCTCGCGTCTTTTAAAAGCTCTTATAAACCCGCGAGCCGTATTATAACCCACTTTATCGGCAATATCTTCTATTTTTAGATTTGTTTCCTTTAACATTAATTTCGCCTTCTCCATGCGAACAGTATTTATAAAATCCAATACGGTCTGCCCTCTCATCTCTTTAAATACTTTTTCTAAATAAGCTGGGCTAAGGTACACTTTGCTCGAGAGCTTCTCAACCGATAATTGTTTATCGCTATAATGTTTGTTTATGTATTCCACGCACGAATCAATGAGGACTGCATATCTATTGTTCTGCTTACTTTCTATACACAGGATAGTCTCATCTATAAATTTTATAAGTATATTTTCTATATCCTCCATTAATTGGCATTTTGATAAATCTTCGAATATGTTACCTTTATCCCATATCTCAGTAGCACTAGCTCCAAATCCATATATTAATCTCATCACACTACCTATTAATTGTGCAAATACATAATATACATGATTATGGCTTATCCATTTATAACAGTTTATATGGTTTATAAAGGAATGCACAGCTCTATGGGCAGCCTCTTTATCCATCGCCTTTAAAGCGCTTATTAATTCTTCTTCTTGGTGTTGTGGGTAAGTGTATAAAGGTTTAGCAGCCAAAGCAGTATGCCCAAAATATATTATATTATTTCCCCCTTGTGTTATACGGTATTTTATAGCCTCACAAGCCTGCAAATACATATCATGTATCTGGCTTATATCAGTTGCTGATTTGCTTATACCTATAGTAATACGAAGATTTAGTTGCGTATTCACGATGGCCTTCAGATTTTCTGCGACCCTAAATGCAATATTCAATATATATGGATCATCACAGATACTATCATCATACGATACTATTATACACGCCCATTGATGGGGATAGGTTTTGACAACATTTATTTTGATATTATCATCAGTTAAAATATTGGAATTACATATCTCCGTTATTAAATGTTGGATTTGGAATAGTTGATCGTCAGTATAACGCTGTATAAGTTCTTCATAATCATCCATATCTATAACCAGCATTATCAATTTACTAAATCCTTTAGATATAAAGTCGAGGTTATCGGCTTTTAAATCGTTTATGGCTACATTGCCATGTAATAGGCCTAATATAATCCCTTCTTTAGCATATGATTCAAAATGTTTATTTTCCTCAATTAATAATTCATTGTCTTCAATCACATTGCTAACAAAGTCTTGTATAGCCTTAAATTCTTCAAATCGGCAGTAACTGCCACGACAGCCCTCGTTTTGCCTTATATTTCCATCGATAACTGCACTCATCAACTCTTTTAACGGTGTATATAAACGTTTAGAAAATGTCGACGAAAGTATAACTCCTATAAATAGTGCCAGCAGCGTACTTATAAATATGATATTTCTTATCATATTTTGTGTATCCATCAATGTTTCCATAGGAGTAAACATAATATATATCCAATCCCTATCGTCTTTAAGGTAGGACGTTATATAGTATTTGCCATCTAGATTTGCCTTCTTATAACCGTTAAGAGTTTTGTTTTGTTTGATATCTGTCAAAATCGTTTTGGAATCTATATTTAGGCCTTTAACCGATGATGCCACTATATTTCCATTATCATTCATTATCATTACACCACCGGCGTTTATACCATTTTGATCCAGCATGGTATTTAATTTATTTACGTCTATATTCACTATTACTGCACCATTTTTATATGCGGAGCCTGAAGGCATATAGCGTACATATGATATAACGGCCTTATTTTCGTATCCATTCATCCCTCTAGGCCTGTTGAATTTTCTATTAAAAATCCATTGAATTTCTCCTTGAAAGGATAACTGCTTCATCCATAGCGTATCATAAAAACTCTCCAAGCTCATTTTCCCGTCCGGAGATGTAATAACAGCGTCATTATTTTTATAATAAACATATATAGAGTCAAGGTAGGAATTGGCAACCTTAAGGCTATCTATATTTTGTGATAAACGCTTTAATCCAAAATAATCGTCTGAAAAAGCTCTATAAGAGAAAAAATTCACACCCGGATCGCTTGATAATTGCAATGTTATATTGTCTATGCTCTCAAATGCAACATTCATATTATCAACTACATAATTGAGAGCCTTCATATTGGCACTATATATCTCCTGCATCACTACCTTTGTGGAAAAATAACCGAATATTAACGCTGAGCATATCACACCGATCAACAATATCAACACAAACGAGAGATACATATTGCTATAAAACCTCGTACTCAAATTTTCCCCTCCCTTAAAAAATTCGCAACGAGTTTCTAGTCTTCACAATATCTATTCTATATTATATATTTTACATGATCTAGTGTGGCGTTGCAAGGAATTTATTGCATATATAAGGTAATAAATACCTGTTAAACTTATTATGCGTTTTAAAAGATTGCAGCTACAACTCAGACATTACTATATGATAATCAAAAAATAGTTGATTAACCTCAGCACAAGTTACGAAGAACACATGTTAGAATTCAACACGAGGTTAATCAACTATTAAATTTTATAATATCTTAAAATGATTTATTATAAACAATCATAGAATAATATATTTTTAAAGTAATCCCCCAGCATTTAATATTACAACACAAATTATGCAAACTATGGCTGCCACTATTTCCGGTATAGTAATGTATTTTATACCCTGCTTTGTATTCAAATTGAAAAATTGTGTTATTACCCAAAAACCACTATTGTTGACATGATTGATCGCCATAGTACCGGCCCCTATAGCTAAAGTAGCTGCCAATGGCGATAAGCCCAGTGCTGGCAGCATTGGTAAAACAATAGCTGCGGCAGTCATACCGGCTGTAGTCATTGAACCAACTGCTGTCATCATTATCGTACCTAAAAAGAATGGGATCAATATAGATGGTATATTAAGCCCATCTACAAATCCGCTAAGTTGAGCTACTGCAGGAGCTGACTTAATTATGGTACTTAAAGCGCCTCCCATACCAGTAACAATTAACGCTATTATAGCAACATTTAATCCTCTTACTACCCAACTATTTAACAATACATCCTTGATATTTTCGCTCTCATAATTCACACTCATATCTTTATTGTTTTGAATAACCGCTTTTTTATATTTTAGCCCCAACAACATTGTATATATTACGGCTAAAGAGAGCGCTACTATTTTGTTGCCCAAAAACGCAGAGGCTTCTCTGAAAATATTTCCTTCCGGCAATATCATACCTATAAATGAAGACATTGATATTAATATTACTGGAATAAATATAGGCAGTAATGATTCTAAGGTTCCTGGCAAATTCTCGCCTTTTATGAGTAGGTCGTCAATATCATTCGTATCAGCCGGCTTAATCCCTTTTACAAGTTCGGGATTAGGTTCTATATATTCTTTCTCAGTCCATTTTTTAAGCAATAACCAGGTTGCTATGAAAGCAATAAAGGTAATAACTATACCCCAAAAAATCACCAAACCTAGATCAGCCTTCATCAATATCGCTACCGCCAATATCCCAGGTGTTGGCGGTACAACAGCATGAGTTAGATTTAAACCTAAAGCAGTAAAAGAAGCCATGGTAGACATTGATATCTTTTTCCTGGCTGATAATACAGAAGCTATATTTGAAGTTAATACCGAAGTGATGTCACCAAATACAGGAATAGATACAATATATGCCGTTAGTGCCGGGGCCAATTCAAGATTTTTGCCCCTAAATAGCTTAATGAAAAAATTAGCAATAGACTTTGCTGCACCCGTATCGTGAATACCCATAGCCAATATAGCACCTAGTATAATAGGGATACCGACCCCTTCCAACGTATCCCCAAATCCTTGTGCTATTAATTCCACCGATTTCAATGGTGAAAATCCCATAGCCACACCAATAAAGAAAGCAACAAACAACAGAGAAAGCACAGCATGCACCTTAAATTTTGCTATAAGCAACATTAATGCTATTATTCCTATAGCAAGGACTATAAAAAAAGCTCCTCCAGACATTATAATTTCTCCTTACTTCACTTATATTTTATAAATATTATAGTAGTATATCTACACTATATTCCCAAATAAAGCATTCAATATCATAAGCATTATAAAGCCCGTAATCCAAGCGATCGGACTTTGCAGCGAGCAAGCAAGCACCTGTTCCTTTGTGTTTCTTAATTTCATCAGATTAGACTGTACCCAAAAACCGCTATCGTTAAAATATGATAGCGAAAGTGCGCCAACACAACAAGATATAGCCGCAAATGTCATGCTAACACCGGGTATATTTAGCAAAATAGGGGCGGAAATAGACGCAGCAGTAATGATAGATACAGTAATGCTGCCTTGAATCACTCTAACAACGCTTGCAATTAGAAATGGAATTAAAAGTGGCGGGATACTTGTATTCGCTATAGTTTGAGCCAAATAATCTCCAGCCCCGCTTTCTTTCAATATGTATCCCAAAGCGCCGCCTCCACCGGTTACAAGTAAAATAATACCTGCATTTTTGATTCCGTTATCCATTCGTGAAAGCACTTCTTTTCTGCTCATACCTTTAGTAAGCAAGAAGAGAGAAACCAGCAACGAAATAGAAAGCGCTATAACAGGCGTACCGATAAATTTTAATATCTCCACGACAGAATTTTCTATTCCCGTAGCGGTAAGTACGGTATTCATTACGATTAAAAGAATCGGTAATAAAATCGGCGTAAAAGAAGCTATAGTAGAAGGAAGTTCTTTTTCGTCTTTTATAACATTTTCGCTCTCTTCTTCAGGCAAAATATATATTTTAGATCCCATATACCTATAGTAGAATATGATGGCTATCATAATAGGAATACTAACAATAACGCCCCAGAGTATCATATTCCCCAACGGCACTCCAAATTGCTCCGCTGCTGCTAACGGCCCCGGCGTGGGCGGCACTAAAGTATGAGTAATAACGGCCGAATACATTAGGCACATACCTAGCAAAACAATGGACTTTTTTGTTTTTCTAGAAAGCGCTTTTGCAATTGGAAATAAAATCAACATTGCCGTATCTGAAAATACAGGAATGGAAATTATAAATCCCGTAATAGCAAGCGCCCATTCTTCTCTTCCTTCGCCGAATATCTTTATAAAGGTATTTGCCATTTTTTCGCCCGCACCTGACATTTCAAATACCTCTCCAATTAAAATACCCAAGCCTACCACAATCCCTATACTTGCTAATGTGTTTCCAAAACCAGTGGTAACCATGCTTACTATCTTATCCATCGGGACCCCGCATAGCGCAGCTGTCACAACAGATGATATGATCAAGGCAAAAAATGTGTGAATTCTCGTTTTTACAATCATAAGGATTAATAATGTAATGCCTATGGCAAGACCTATAATTAACTGATACCCACTAACTCCCATACTCAATTTCCCCGTTATATTTAATATGAAAATTTACAAATTTACTAAATGTTAGAACTTACATGGTAATATACGCTCAAGTATTAGCTAATATTTAGCCAATACTTGAGCGTTGCGTCGAGATTCAAGAGCAGTAGAAACTATCTTTTCCTAATCTCCGTATTAGCCAGCTTTTCATAATATTTTGCCAAAGCGCTGTGATCCTTTTGCCCATAACCGTCGGCGTGAAGTGTCTGCATCATTTCCATCACTGCAGCGGTCAACGGAAGCGGAGAGCCCACGCTATGCCCTGTTTCTAAGACATTATTTAAGTCTTTGATATGAAGATCAATCTTAAAACCGGGTTCAAAGTTACCTTCCATAATCATTGGTGCTTTTGCATTCATAACGGTAGAACCAGCCAACCCGCCTTTTATAGCATCAAACACCAACTGCGGATCTACTCCGGCCTTTGTCGCCAACATGAAGGCTTCAGAAACAGCCGCAATATTCAAAGCCACAATGACTTGATTTGCCAACTTTGTAGTATTGCCTGCCCCTATGTCGCCACAGTGTACAGCGCTGCTGCCCATTACCATAAGTATGTCATATACCTGCTCAAATACCGCTTTATCTCCCCCTACCATGATGGAAAGCGTGCCATCGATAGCTTTGGGTTCTCCTCCGCTAACCGGTGCATCTATCATTTTGACACCCTTGGCCTCGCACGCCTTACATATCTCCTGGGAAGCCAACGGCGCTATAGAACTCATGTCTATTAATATAGTCCCTGGCTTAGCCCCTTCCAATATACCGTTTTCCCCCATGACTACCTCTTTTACATGAGGTGAATTAGGAAGCATGGTAATAATAATCGAGCACTGCTCGGCCACTTCTTTAGCAGATGAAGCAGGCTTTGCACCTGCAGCTACCACATTATCTACGTTCTCCTTAACTATATCGTAGCCAACCACCTCATGCCCTGCTTTCAAGAGGTTTTTTGCCATAGGTTTGCCCATAATACCTAGTCCTATAAACCCTATTTTCATAAATACCACATCTCCTTTTATCATACTTTTTATTTGTTTAATCTTTGTGCTGCTTGAATAATAGCCTCTGATGTGAGACCGAAATAATCTAGTAATTCGTCGTAGCCCCGCGCACTGCAACCAAAAGTATCGTTTATACCAATAAATTCTATGGGTTTACATTCTTTAGAAAGGGCCTGCACTATAGCACTGCCCAGCCCGCCTATGATACTGTGTTCTTCAGCTGTAATAACGGCTTTGCAATTTTTTGCCATATCAATGATCACCTGTGTATTTAACGGCTTAATGGTGCTGACATTGATGACCTTGAGAGAAATTTTGCCCTCTAATGCTTTTGCCGCTTCCAACGCTTTAATCGCCATTATGCCTATTGTAAAAACTGCTATGTCGCTGCCATCTTTTAATACAGTAGGCATACCAACCTGAAATGGCGTATCTTCTGATATAACATTTTCATAATCATTGCGGTTTATTCGGATATAACACGGCCCGTCAATTTCCGCCATAGCCCTTACCACTTTACCCGTTTCATTGGCATCAACCGGGCAAAATACGGTCATATTAGGTATAGCTCTCATAATCGCTATATCTTCCACCGACTGATGGGTCGAACCATCGCCAAAATCCGACAAACCGGCGGAAGAACCGCAAATGTTGACGTTTAGCCTACCTATGGATATCGTTTGGCGTATTTGGTCAAACGCCCTGCCCGTTGAAAATACTGCGAATGAGTGTATAAATGGTATTTTGCCAGTTAAGGATAGACCTGCTGCAGTAGATGCCATATTCTGCTCTGCAATACCCATCTCAAAATATCTGTCGGGAAACTCCTGCTGAAACATATTGGACATAGTTGATTTTCCAAGATCCGCTTCCAACGCCACTATATTTTTATTCTCCCTGCCTAATTGAACAAGTGCGTTGCCATAAGCTATCCTTTGATTCGTATAACTCATATCAAATCATCCTTTCCTTAACATGATAATTCCGTTAATGCTTTCTCGTACGCTTCCTGCGTTAAGGCACCATTATGGTATTCTACCGCATTTTCAGCAAAGCTGATGCCCTTGCCTTTTATAGTATGAGCAACGATAATAGTAGGTTTGCCTTTCACATTATCAGCCTCATCCAGTGCATCGATTATCTGACCCATATCATGGCCATTTATCTCAATCACATTCCATCCAAAACTTTCCCATTTGGGAATTAATGGATTAGTATTGAACCTTTCGGCTATAGGGCCGGTGGCCTGAAGCTCATTATTATCCAATATAGCTATGAGGTTATCCGCCTTAAAGTTAGAGGCCGCCATAGCGGCTTCCCAAATCTGACCTTCTGCAATTTCGCCATCGCCTACAATTACATAAACCTTCCTATCGATATTGTCCAGCTTGAGACCTAATGCCATACCGAGGCCAATGGATAGGCCCTGTCCAAGTGAACCGGTATTAGCTTCAACGCCAGGAGTCTTCCTATAATCGGGATGCCCTTGCAACATAGAACCCAATGATTTACATTTTTTTAATTCGCTTTTATCAAAATAGCCGAGTTCCGCCAATGCCGCATATTGCACTATAGCTGCGTGACCTTTGCTAAATAAAAATCTGTCACGGTCTACCTTCTTCGGGTTTTTAGGATCTAGGTGCATTTTATAGAAGTATAAAGCTGTCACAATATCTGCAGAAGAACATGAGCCACCTATATGGCCTGGCAAGCCTACACCAACAATCTCAACGATATCTCTTCTTAAAACCTTGGCCTGCTCCTCTAATTTTTTTATCAATTCTTGTTTATCCATAAGAATATCCTCCATTCATTTTTATTAAAACTTCACGACTACCTTCAGATACTTATCCGTTGTCTTAGCTAATTCTGCAAACATTGCCGGCGCCTGTTCTAAATCAATTTCTTTTGAGATAAGGGTATTCAAATTTAAGTTTGTTTCGGAAAGGAAATCAATAGTTTCGCCGAATTCCTCATGGGTATAAATGTAAGTACCAAATATTTTAAGCTCTTTCGTCACTACATCCTGCATATTAAGTTCTATCATCTTTGCGCTATTGCCTACCCATATGCACGTTCCTTGCGTTTTAAGGCTGCTCAGAGCCTGTGTAACAGTGGGAGCTATTCCAACCGCTTCAAAGGCCACATCCACAAGTCTACCATCCAGAATATTTTGAATGTCTCTTTGGAACTCATCTGTATTTTTATCTTTAGGATTGATTACATGCGTGGCGCCGAGCTTTTTTGCCATATCTAACCTAAACTCGCTTAGATCAGAAACGATGATGTTCTTCGCATTCTTTGCTTTAACAACGCTCAATATCATTTGTCCGATAGTTCCGCCGCCTGCGATCAGCACATTTTTGCCAGTAATGTCACCTGCTTTCTTTACGCCACAGTATGCAACAGCCAATGGCTCTATTAATGCTCCTTCATCAAAGCTGATATTATCCGGTAGCTTATATAGAAGCTTCACTGGTACAGCTAGGTACTCTTCAAAAGCACCGTTGACATCCATAACGCCAAAAAACCTTTTATTCAAGCATACATTTGTATAGCCGTTTTTACAATTCTCGCATTCACCGCAAAAGTCGACCGGCTGCACCGTTACCCTATCGCCAATCTTGTAATCGCACACAGTACCTTCTCCAAAACGCACGATTTCGCCTGAAAATTCATGCCCCATCACCATCGGCGCTATCCTTCTGCCCGTTATTCCTAAATATCCATGCACGTCACTGCCACAAATACCACAAGTTTTTATCTTTATCAAAGCCTCATTTTTTAAGGGTACAGGTTCTGGTACCTCTGTCACTCGCAAGTCCTCAGGTCCATAATACATCAATGCCTTCATCTTCCAACTCCTCTCTAACCTACCTGTTTCAATAGATATACAAATATTAAGCGGTCAACTGTTGATAGTTGTCATACAAGTCCTATTATAATAAACCCTCCTTTTCATTCAACAAGTCTCTCTTTCCTATAATTCTCAATAGTCTTATTAACATGCTCTTTCATAATCTTCTTGGCGTGCTCGCTATCATGGTGCTCTATAGCTTCAAGCAGCTTTGTATGATAATAAATGCCTATCTCAAAGCCTAATCTTTTTACAATATCATTCATAGCTGTTTCTAAAATATCGTTTAAAATATTATATGTTTCAATTATTAGGGAATTCCTTGTAATTTGAGCTATTTTAAAATGAAAGCGCAGGTCGGCTTCTGCGAAGAGTTGGGCATCCTCTTTAACATCTTCCATATTCTTTAATATTTCCTTTAATTCTGCAATATCCTCTTGCGTCGCTCGCTCAGCCGCAAGTCCTACAGATTCGGATTCAACCACGTATCTGAATTCCAGTACTTCCAGCGTTGAATTTTCGCCAAGATAAGCCAATGGGATTATAGCGTTCATATACACGCCGGGCTTCACTTCTCTTACAAAAGAACCTTCTCCAACCCTCGTTTCTATTAATCCCAAGGCTGTTAACTTTTGTATGGCATGACGTACCGTTATACGGCTGACGTTAAAAGCCTCTGCCAATTCATTTTCCGAAGGAATTTTATCCCCTTGCTTCCATTCGCCGTTCAGCAATTGCTTCTTTAATTGTTCATAAACCTGCTCGCTCACATTTGCCTTTTTTATCGGCTGAATTCCCATATAAAAACCTCTGTTTCATCCTTATATCAATATTTTGTATTGTATGGCCATGGCGACCCGCCTGCCAAGCATCCGCCATCCACATGCACCATCGTACCGGTCATATAGCTGGATGCATCGGAAGCCAGCATTACGGCTATGCCAACAAGTTCCTCGGGATTGCCTGGTCTTTCCATGGCAATCCGTTCTTTTAAGTACCTGCTACGCTCGGGATGCTCCCATGTTTCGGTGGTAAGAGGAGTCAGGATATGGCCCGGCGCAATTGCATTAGCCCTAATACCATGCTTTGCCCACTCAATGGCCATAGAGCGTGTCAAAGCGGCCACTCCGCTTTTACTGGCACCGTATACGCTGCATCCTCCCAGCATACCTACAGCATTATGCGAAGATATGTTTATTATGTTTCCGCTGTGTTCTTTTATCATATGTTTTACAACTTCTTGTGTAAGGAAGAAAAGCCCTTTTAGATTAATATTCATAATTCTGTCATATGTAGCTTCATCCACATCCAAAAAACCTTCTCTTTTGTTTATGCCTGCACAATTGATCAGCACATCGACCTTGCCATAATCTTTTATAACAGCTCTCACGCAATCTTTAATAGAATCCATGCTTAATAAGTCCAGTTTATAGCTTTTAGCCTTATTGCCCTTCGATTTTATATCATTTTCTACCTCGGATAACCTTTCCTCGGCGATATCGCACAACACCATATCGCCACCGGCATCAGCTAATCCTTTAGCCAATGCACTGCCAATTCCTCCGGCAGCTCCTGTTAAAAGAATTATCTTGCCCTCAAGTGAAAATAATTTCTCCAAGTTTTCCCCTATTGACATATTTCCAACCACCTCTTTACTTAATATTTTATATGCTGTATGCTGTCTACTTGTATTACAACCACTTATATGATTATTATAAACCTTCGGCAAGTAAAGTCAAGTATTAGCGAAAAATTTTTTCTTTAGCTTAAGTCAACCGTTCATAAAGGCGTCCCTGGCCCATTGCGCCCATTCTTCTTTGACACCTATAGCATCCCATTGTGGATAATCTTTAGCTATAAAGCCCCCACCATATCGGCCGAAGTAATATATCATTTTCTTAGCCTCTTCTTTAATCAGTTGTTCATTACCGGTCTGCATGATTTTTTGTATGTCCACAGGTGACCAAAATGTAACCTTGCCGCCGAAATTCTCTCCTAAGCGCTCAACACCCATTAACTCAGGTTGGTCGAGCTGAAGCGCATCGATGCCGACTTCTATGAGATCAGGTATGATGTCGTATATATAACCGCATGAATGCATCAAAACGTGCATACCATGCGTATGCGCCCTGCCCACAAGAACTTTAAAAGATGGCTTAAATAATTCGCGCCATGTCTTAGGGCTTATAAGAAGTCGATCCTGCGTACCCCAATCTTCTGCAAATGTCACTCCGTCGGCTCCTATAGCAGCATAGTTGTCTATGACTTTTAGCAGCATATTCACCACCATATCATTCAAACGCAGTACTTCTTCTTTATATAATAATACATCCATCAAGAAGTTCTCCATGCGCCTTATGTATCGCATTATAGCGAATGGAAAACCAGGCAATCCTCCTAATCGGTATTTATCCGGCTGCTCTTCAAAACGTTTTTTAGCGGGCTGATAGAGTTCCAACGGCGAATAATCGGGCAGTTGATAATTATCTAAGCCTTCCCATCCATCCTCTAAAGCACCGCGTATAACCTCTCCTTTGGTAATACTCTCCAGACGTCCCCATATATTGCCGTACTCATCCATGTATACCTCGCCCTCAAAACCAGGCACAAGCTTCAATATTTCAGGATCTTTGCCCCATTTAGTGGCCTTTCCCGTACTTACTCCTCCCCAAACTATATCGCTGGGATGAGGCGATAAAAAATCATATCCTATCCTTTCAGGATTTTTAAATTCAAGCACGCGTTTTATTATTTCCCTGCTGGTCATTATACCAACCTCCAATAATCAATTATAGCTCCATAATACAACATTTTATAACATGTTTCTATAGACAAAACCACTTCTTTTTGTATTATATTATGATGACTTTATATAATTAGTCGGGCTCACACCTTTTTTATTTTTAAATACGCGGCTGAAATAAAATATATCGCTAAAGCCCACTTTTTCAGCTATTTCACCAATGGTATAGTTCCCAGCCAAAAGTAATTCTATAGAACGATCTATTCTCAAATTATTTATGTACTCTATCGGCGTACAGCCCATAATACGCTTAAATTCAGCTTCAAAGTACGTGGGACTCAGACCTGCGCATTCCGCTAAATCAGCTATTGTTATAGGCGTATCATAATGCTCATTTATATAATCCACAGCATTCTCTATACGCTTTATGTGGGCCGGAGCTATGCCTTTAAGTCTATGCTGCCCCATAAGTTCACCAATTACCACATTGAACAAGCCATTCGCCTTGATCTTATAGCCCTGCCTCTGATGAACCCACATGTCATTCAGTTCACGTAATATATTCACAATTCTATCAAGGTTGGTTACTTTAAAAACCATGTCTAAAGGAAGCGGTACATCTTTATAATCATATATGGTAACCTCATCGTTTTCTATACAAGCACAGTGATAACGGAAGTTAAATGCATAACAGTGCATAAGGTCATCTGGATCCGTAACAGCGGAATGCATAGTACCGGGTGGTATAAGCACACCATACCCCTTTGTCAGCTTAGCAAAGCCATCTTTCCACGCAAACACGCACTGGCCTTCAGTAAGTATCATTAGATTATAAAAATCCAGGCTCCGCGTGGCCAGATGCCATTCAGGTGTACACTTTCTGTACACCATATATGATATGTTCGGTATTATATAATCGATATCAGCCTTCACGTTATGCACTCCTAACAACTCGGAATTATTTTGATTATATTATTTTATCATAAAAAATCATATTTCATCTAATATAACTAAATATTTACATAATCATATATAATATTGGGCCTGCGCTTCAAACATTGTAGTATAATCGCCATTTCTGCGCATCAGTTCTTCATGTGTTCCATATTCCACCATTGTGCCATTCTTTATAACTGCCACTGCATCAGAGAACTTGGAGCTTGACATCCTATGCGAGATGTAGAGTGTGGTTCGCCCTTCTGTCAAATCAGCAAAGCGCTTATATAAATCATACTCTGCCAACGGGTCCAAGGCACTAGTTGGTTCATCCAATACCACAATAGAAGATTTCCTATATAGTGCTCGTGCCAATGCAAGCTTTTGCTTTTCTCCACCCGATAGCTCTATCCCATGTTCATCGAATATTTTATATATTTGCGAGTCCATCCCTTTTTCAAGGCTTCTGACCTTTTCGTCAAGACCGCTTTTTTCTATAGCGCTTATCAAGCGTTCATCATCACATTTTTCGCTTTCTGTAAGTGCTATGTTCTCTTTTAAGCTGAAAGCAAATATATTAAAATCTTGAAACACCACAGTAAATTGTGAAAGATAATCGTTATAGTTGAACTTCCTTATATCTGTGCCATTTAATAAAACTACGCCTTCGCATTGATCATACAAGCGTATTAACAGTTTAACGAGCGTAGTCTTACCTGCACCATTCAGCCCAACTATCGATAATTTTTGCCCGCTTTTTATCGTCAGAGACAGGTTCTTGAGAGCATATGAATTTTGACCAGGATACTTAAAAGATACGTCCTTAAATTCTATTTCATAAGGTTTGCTTAAATCAGGTAACGGCACAGTATCATCTCTATCGACATTGATCCTATTTTCCAATGCCATAAAATTCCTGTAATCCCTTACGTACATATTATTCTGGTATATGGCCACAAATGCCGATGCTATCGCACTCAATGAATCAGTAAAACTCCTGACGGCATTCTGGTACATAACGAAGTCGCCCAGTGTCATATTTGCCCATATTACTCTGAGTCCAAGGTATATGTATACGATACCTTCCTGTATAAATCTCACTATTATTGCTATAGAGTTCGTATGAGCAACCTTGACCATCCTCGGCTTCATTTCTAATACTGTCTTATGCCAATAGTATTCACATTTTTTCGTTAACCATCCTGCCAAGTTAAACAGCCTTATGTCTTTCCCATAAGTGAAATCATTTATCATACGGAATAGGTAACTAAGCCTCCTATTGATGGGAATTAAAAGATTCTGTATCGTATAAAAAAGTTTTTGGGTTTTCATATTCGACCTGGCCGAAATAGTCACAGTACCTAGTATAAGGAGCATAATAAGAGGATTTAATTTAGCCATTATATATATTATGCCGACTAAAGTGATCACGTTGGAAAGTATAGATGAAGCTGCTGCAACAATGTCCTTTATAACACCGTTATTTATGCGGTTAGCCTTTTCTTTCATATCATAAATTTCGGGATTTTCCAGATAATTGTAATCTATGTCCATGATTTTATATCCCATAAGCATACCTACCCTGTTCTGCAAGTGATCGTCGGCAACTTGTATATATATTGTGGATATATATTCGTTTGTTATCCTTAATATAAGATTTATGCCCACCAATATAAGCACAAGAAGCAGCAAGTGATCTACTCTTTTTGAGCCAGTCAGTTCATTTATGATATATTTGGGTATTATAATATTTGCAAAAGGCAGTGTTCCTTGAATCAAACTCACGGCAATTAGCAAAGGCAAATATAGTCTTTCATATTTGCTTGCTATTAAGGCAATATATTTTATATTAGAAAATATCTCTTTTAGTTGCCTCACTATATTACACCCCAAATCTGAATATTGTTATCATGTCTCCTAAGATCTTATTCTCACATTCCTTTGTTCTACGCAGGGAGACCGGAGGAGGCTCCCACTCCGGTTTCTCCCCTTTTATGCAACTTCTTTTATTTCTGCTCCTCTATATTGCCTAACGCTTTTGCAGTATCATATCTTTTCTTCATGGCCCACGCCTGACGAATAAACATGGATTCCTTTGAACCCCATAAATAGCTGACACTCTGATGCCTTTACATTATCAGCAATTTCTCGAAGTTTCGGTCCTTGCGTTAGTTCTTTCATATATCTGTTTCTTCTTTGAAAATACAGAACCCTATTGCGCGAATTTCGCCACATTCCAAAAAGCCGGCTTGGGCTTAAATTCTCTATCGAAAAGTAACGGATAATTGGTCCTGCCTTTTATCGGGAAATCGTTCAGCCATGAACCACCATCATAGTAACCCCAGAATGTCACCCGTCCTATAACATCCTTATAGTTCCTATACAAAGCGAATATCTCTCCATATCTATCGGCCTGTAGTTTCAATATATCGTCAGGGACGCCGTCTTTATACCTGTCTTCTTTTTCATCCCATTTATATAGATCCATATCGAGTTCACTTATATTTACCTTTACGCCCAGCGAAGAGAATTTTTTTATGGATTCCTCTATTTCTTGCACAGAGGGATAATATATATTTATATGGGACTGCATACCGACGGCATCTATGCGGATACCTTTTCCTTTAAGACTTTTAACAAGATTATATATCGCCTCTCTTTTACCTGGCGTCTCGGTATTATAATCGTTATAGTACAGCTCGGCATCCGGATCAGCCTCATGAGCAAACTTGAAAGCCCATTCTATATAATCGTCGCCTATAATCTTTTTCCACATGCTATCTCTCAAACCATACGGGGCAGTATCTTCTATAGCTTCATTCACCACATCCCAGCCATATACTTTGCCTTTATAATGCCCCACTACTGCTTTTATATGTTCTTCCATTCTCTTTAAGAGCACATCGCGATCGACCTGGTTACCATCCGCATCTTTAAACACCCAGTCTGGCGTCTGATTATGCCATATGAGCGTATGGCCTATCACCTTCATGTCGTTCCGCTGGGCAAATTCAACGATTTTATCAGCCGGTTCAAAATTATATATGCCATCCTGAGGATGTATCGGTTCAAACTTCATAGCATTCTCTGGGGTAATTATATTGAACTGCTTGGCTATAAGCTCTTTATCAGGGCTTTTTGACACTGAATCAACGCTTATAGCGGCGCCTATATAAAAATAGTCTTTATAAACCTCTTTTAATGACGGTACTTCCTCTATCATATCTGTTTCCTCCTCATCCTTATTGGGTTTTGCTTGATCATTGCTTTTTACAGGTACACTGCCACATCCAGTAAACAAAAGCGTTAAAAACATGCAATATACTATAATAGTACCGTGAATTTTCTTACGCATACCATACACCTACTTATCAAAATATGCGGCTACCAGAACCGCAGGCAAATTCCAATATATAGCTATCTCATTCGTCGAATAGCCGCCTACGTCATCTATATAGCATTTCGCTGGAGGCATACCCGCAGGTGTTTTATTTTCCGCATCATGGTCCTGTCTTCCGCTGTTTGGTCCGCCAGTCAGCATTCCAGGTATTGGTTGTTCTATGCCGTCAGCCTCAGAAGGCCTGTGATGAGGATGCATTATTCAGACGGAACCAATGCTTGCAGCAGCGGTTCCCTCCACTGGTTAAGCACGGGGTCATATGCGCCAAAGCCCGAGCAGAACTCCCAATAGGCCCATGCTATGTCATATTTTTCTGCCGTGCGGGCTACGAACGACGTCCACTTTGCCCTCGATTCCATATCCGCTTTACTGTATGCTCCAAACTCGCCCATGAAAAGCTGCCTGTTATGCTCTTTTGCCCAGTCGACAGCCTTAAGTATCTCATCCTCTATAAATTGCTTTTGGTCATCGGTTCCTTCCCATTCTTTGCCGACAGGCGGGGATGGATTGACCCACTCTGCCCCCTGGTGTGTAAACCAAAATGGATTATAATAATGGAATGTAACTATAATATTTTTATCATCTTCTGGAATCTCGAAATTTTCCAACGCTGATATACCATTCCAATTCCCCGGCCCTGCTATCAGTATCCTGTCAGGGTTGCTCTTTCTTATCACCTCTACCGCTTCTGCAAGGTAATCGTTCCAGTATTGGTCCAATGCTCCGTTGGGCTCATTTAAAATTTCGAAATAAAGCTTATCCGGATAATTCTTATAATGCTCGGCTATCTGCTGCCAAATGCTTAAAAACCGCTCTTTCTGGGCTTCCGGATCCTTAACCAGCTCGTCGAAATGATGTATATTTATTATAGTACAGAGCTTTTGCTCAAGCGATTGATTTACTAGATGGTCTATCCTATCGAAGAAGGCCTTATCTATAGTATATGGTGGATCAGCCATAGCATGCGCTGACCATTTTATAGGTATTCTCACCGTATCAAATCCAGCGTCCTTTATTATTTTAAAATATTCATCCTTTACAGTGACACCCCATTCTCCTTCATTAGGGGCCTCAAGGGCATTTCCTATATTTATGCCTCTCCTCATGCCGAATACACTCCTTTCTGTATTACCATCGTTACAGGCCGTCATAAAAATAAGCGATAAAACGATTATATATAAGATTATACTCTTTTTCATATTTTACTTCTCCATATGGGACGAGATCTTACGCCGATATTAGCATAAGATCTCTACCGCCTCATTGTCCCGCTTCGTCAGTCTTGATAAGGTCCTCGGGCTTCTTTTTAAGCGCATTGTCCAGCAGCGTCTGCGCTTGCTGCGCCACCTCGCTTATAGCTACCTGAGGCGTTTTACTGCCGTTTTGTATCTCTGACATGAAAGTATAGGACATCTGCACAACGTCATCGAATGAGCCGAACCAATCGACCTTGCTTAATCCTTTATCCTGCAGCATTTCTATGACCTGTACAGATTGTTCGTCATAGACCCTTTCAGTGTAGTAATCTTTCCATTCTTCCGGATCTTCGTCGGGATAAGGCTCGGTCATTTCATTCTGGAATATGGCCACTTGATCGGCATTTTTCACCGTCGATGGTATGGTATCAATGGTAAAACCGGAATATTGGGATACGTATTCATCAGCTTTGGGGCCCATAGGGAACATGATTATGCCATATTGATCCTTCATATTCTTTTTTATATCATCCACCATCCACCATTGAGTATAAAGCATAGCTACATTGCCATTTGAAAAGCTCTGTCTAGGATAATCCCATGCCGCACCTTCAGGATTTAGCTCCACCACTTTATGCTTCTGAATGAAATCTTGCCATGCCTGCAGTCCTTCCAATGCATTGGGCGAATTAAGCACAAACTTCGGATGAATAGGGTCTGATACGTCCACGCTTTCAGCATTATTTGAGAACACGAAGCCAAACCCCAGATCTATACCGGATAGTCCCCATTGATCTATTTTACCGTCACCATCTTTATCTTTTGTGGCTTTTTTAGCAATCTCCAGCATCTTATCCCATGTCCATTGATGGTTGAAAAATAGATCATAGAGGTTAGGCAAACCTTCCCTTTCAAACAACGATTTATTCCAGAATAATACGCTTCGGGGGAACGTCCTACCTATAGCGTAACCATACAACTTACCATCAAAAGTACCCCATTTGAGAAAATCTTTATTCCATTTTTCTTCAGTAAAATCAAAGATGCCTTTATCCGCAAATTCATTGAGATCATAAAGGTAACCGTTAGCTACAGCAGTCGGGTAAAACCACCGGCTGTCCAGCGTAACCAGATCCCCTATAGAATCGCCCGCCATAGCCGCCGTTATAAACTTCTGCAGATACTGGTCCCACGGTATATTCACATACTCTACCTTACAATTGTATTTCTTCTCCAGCTCATTTCTGCGAGCTATCTGCCTGTCAGCACTTGCAGAAGAACCGGGCTGTGGTGTAAGATCCCACCAGGCAGTATAGCGTATGGTCCTACCGCCAAAATCCAACTGCGGAGGTTCTTCTTCGGACTGCTGCTCTTCGGCAGTTTGATCCGGTGTTTTCTGCCCATCGTTAGTAGCATCCGGTTGTTGCTCGTTTCCTCCGCAACCTGCCATTATAGCCGTCATCAACATAACAACTACTAATAACATCGCTATTTTCTTTGACATTTGCAATTCCTCCTCGTATAATAGTATTTTATCTTGGCATAAGCATTAAACTGGTATTTCATATAATGCAAGCAATACAACCACCCCCTTTCCTTTAAATTAACGATAAATCACATTCCTGTAAGCCCTGAACGTTCTATGCTCTCTACAAAGTAACGTTGAGCAAACAGATATATTATAATGAGCGGTATTATAACAAGTATGCTACCTGTATTGTTGAGCATAGACGAATAAGCCGGGCTTAAATACACCATCATACCCAGTTGTGCCGATGAGTAAGCTTGCGACACATTAGGTACCAGCGAACTCAGCGCAGTAGGTAATACCCATAGCCTCTGTAAAAACAAGGAGGAATAAAAAGTATCTGTCCATTGCCATACAAAAGAAAACAGAAATACCGTAACCATCATCGGTATGGCTCCTGGCAACATAACCCTATAAAACGTCTTAAAGGCGCCAGCCCCATCTATATATGCCGCTTCTTCGAGATCTTTAGGCGCTCCTCTAAAATGCTGACGCATTATATATATGTATAAGCCGTTTTTTAGGCCCATACCGGTAGCCGATAGCAAAACAAACGGCCAGTACGTATCCAAGAGGTTTAGAGTTTTGCCTGTCAAAGCAGATATAATACCGAATATGTCAAAAAATCTGAAATGTAGAAATAACGGTATCATTATAGTCTGTGGCGGTACCACCAGTATGACTATAACCAGACCAAAAAGTAAATTCTTTAATGGAAAATTAAATCTTGCAAAACCATAACCTATCAATGTACACGATATGAGCTGTACCAAGCTGGTCAACAGAGATAACTTTACCGAGTTCATAAATGCTTCAGGATATCTCATATACGTCCATGCAGTCTGATAGTTCTCGAATGTAAAATGTTTCGGTACATACCGTACTGTTATGTCATAAAGATCCTTTTCTTTCATTATTGATATAGAAAATTTTACTATAAGCGGATATAATATGACAAAGCATATCCCTATAACCAAAATCATCCTTACTATAGACCACATCAATTGACGCAATCTGTATACAGAAAAATAACTGTGCTTGGTCTTTCTTGCTATTGTCGCATCCCGCTGTTCCATCGCTATAGAACTCATACTTCAACCCCCTATCGTTATTCTTGATAGAATACCCATTTAGATATTATACCTACGGCTACACCTAAAATAAGCATTATAGCTATGAAGTATACCCATGCAATTGCCGAACTATAACCATATGACGATTGCTTAAAAGCTGCATCCATAATCATCTGCATCACTTGATTGGTAGGCCTTGTAAATGAGTCTATTATGGAATAAACCACATTGACCAATATAAGTGGACTTACCATCGGAAAGGTAATCTTCCAGAATTTTTCCCATCCTGTGGCCCCTTCTACTATAGCCGCTTCATAAAGCGACGGAGATATGGTTTGCAGTCCAGCCAAAAACACCAATATTTGAACGCCTGACGCCGTTACCACCTGGTATATATTATCTATAGCACCGGTTATATAACCTATAAATCGCGGGTCTAGTCGCGCTTGCATAAGCAGGCGCCTTAGTTCTAACGCCTGTACCACAGAAGCAGCCGCACCAGTGGTAGCTTCTTCTTCGAAACTGTTTCTCGCCATGCTCAGCAACATATCGCTGTTTTCAATCGCTACTATTACACCGGATGTCAATATGACAGGTAAAAAGAACACCGCTCTAGCAAAAGCTCTCCCTTTGAATTCTTGATTGAGTAAGGTAGCAGCAAAGAAACTAAATATAACTATGAGGGGCACATCGGTTATCATCTGAGTTATAGCTTCTACAAGTACCCTTCTGAAATCCGGATCTACGAAAAACGCCTTTCTAAAATTGTTCAGTCCCACATAGGTTAGTTTATAACCAGTTGCCGTTACCTCCAGATCATTAAAGCTGAATATTATCGATTGTACCAGCGGATAAAGGAAGAATACAAATAGTCCTAACAAAAATGGCGCTATAAACATATAACCCGTTATAGCTTTTTTGCCCTCTAATGTTACTCGATGTTTAGATTTAATATTCATCTGCTACTGCTCCCTTCAAACACCTTAAAATTATTAGCTTCTATAATAGTATCATTTATAGACACAGGAGCATCACTATAATTCACAATAATGCTCTTGCCGCCTTCAAATGTAACCTTATAAACATCCTGCCTTAGTTTTCGATGATCGACAATAGCCTTATCCTGTACGTCAGAAAGCACTGCATTCATACGATTATATAATTCCACTGCTCTGCCGAGCCATGCTTCATAATTGACCGAATATAAATAGTTATAATCCGAATCCTTCACCAATGAATTCTCGCCATATATCCAGGTAAAATATAACCCCGCTCCAGTTTCTGCGGCTTTCAAGACTGACCTAGTATAATCGCCCGCGAGGTTTATAGGTTCACCAGCATACGATATATACCCATGGAGTGCTATTTCGTAAAACGGTACGCTTTCATCCGTAATATTATAGCCGCTAGAATCCATAGGCATATTCAATATATGAGCAACGTAAGGCAAAGCATAATCGTTAACGCCGCTGGCCATAAGGCTTATACCTTTCTGTGTCAATTTCTCCATTTGTTCCACCATTAAAGCTTTAGCCTGCTCCCTATCAACCAATCCATTCTCGCGGAAGTTAGAGTTAAGATCACTGCCCATGGTAGCAAGCGATAAACCGTTTACATTTAGTCCTTTATAATCTTCTAAAAAAGATGATACTATGGGATTTATTCTAGTCGGGCTTATTATGTAATACGGTTCCTTTGTATTATCGTATCTATTGGTAGCCGGATCAAAGTCGTATACAAGCGCCACTTCTCTGTCTAGAAAACGCGCCGCATCAGAACGGGCGCTAAAACCATCGAACATCTTATCTTTATATGCATATTCAAAGCTTACGTTAGGATAAATCTCTACACCATTGTCGGCGGCAAAGCTTGTTAATTTATTAAAATCTTTCTTGCCACCTAGTTGGGATTGCAAATTTATATTATTGGACAAAGAATGCCTTATACCCCCATTAAACCATCCTGTATATTTCAACTTTATGTTGGATATACCGCTATTTATCATTTTGTCTATTATCTCTATAGCCTGGTCATAGGTTGTAAGCGGCTCAATACCTCTTACTGGCACGCCAGCTACTGGTTTTATCCTATCTATAGCTCCTATAAGTTCAATATAAAACGGCAACCCCGACCCATTTTTTGCTTTCTTGAGTTGTCCTTTGTTCAATAAATATTCCCTATAGCTTTTTGCCATACCAACGTAATCGGCATCTTGGCCAGATAAAAAACTGTATCTTATTTTAAAAGCCCCTTGATATATTCTGGGCTGATACGCCATTACGACATTATTACCTGCCATAGCGGTCAGATCTATAGTATCATTAGGCAATGTCATAAATTCAACACAAGCGATATTGTATGAATTTATTCTACCGCTCACATCGGCTACAATAGAGGCGAAGGCGCTTCCCTCCTCAACAATACCGAATAATGCGTTATCTCCCTGTTTAATGCCAAACAGTGGCAGATATGCCTGTTCACTCCTTTCAAATACTTCCTCCCGCCTTATAGCCCGATCGTTACCATACAGATACCCCATATATGGGCGGACATCATTCTTACCATTATTCATGTTTATGATCGCACCTGAACCGTCAGGCACCAGCATATACCCGCTCGTTTCGGCATTGCCTGCTCCAAAAAACTCGAGCACTCTTATTTGGGTCAATGGATACGATGTATCATATTTTATTTCTTTTGCATCTACAGATACAATAAGCCCTTCACCGTCCAGTTTGTATTCAAGCGGTATTGTAAATATATCTTTATTAGCTTCTCTAGGCGGCACATTATTCTCCGCATGATCTTTATTTAAGTCGTCTATTGTATAACCTGTCGACCTGAATATTTCGTCAAGCTGTTGCATCACAAGGTCGTTCAGGTTTGGCCTTAATTCATAAATATCGTGTTCTTCCAGCACAGGGTATTGGGATAAAGCATCCCGCCGCTCGCTTTCATCCTTCATACTTTTCAATGATATCAGCCTATATCTTCTTTTAAGCACACTTTTATCCGAAGCACTAGGTATTTTATCTAGTATCTGCTCAAACCTCTCAGCGCTTATAGCCTGAGGAACTATCAATACTTTCTGAACCCGTCCTATTGTATATATATAAACGCTATAATAAAAGTGAGCCAAAAACAGGTCAAACGCTAACGAATTTTTGATCCACTAAAGACTAGAAATCCTGTATTATAGACATGAAAAACTTATGATACAGGAGGCTAAGGAGTGTGACAATTGAAGTGGATCTATATCAAGAAATTCGTCAGCTTTATGCTGTAGAGCATTGCTCGCAAAGGGAGATTGCCAGGCGTTTGGGTATCTCACGCAATACTGTCAAAAAGTATTGCCAAGGTGCATGTATGCCAGGGCAACGCAAACCTTACCAAGGAAGGATTGCCCCGGTACTAACCACGGAAGTAATCGAGTTTATCCACTCCTGCTTGGAACAGGATAAACAAGAGAACGTCAAAAAGCAGCAGCATACGGCAAAAAGGATTTATGACCGTTTGGTAGAGGAAAAAGGGTTTATGGGCGGAGAGTCCACTGTAAGGCAGTACGTCCAGCAACTGCGGCAAAACGTCAATAACGCCTATATCCCTTTATCCTTTGAGCCCGGTGAAGCGGTCCAAGTGGATTGGGGAGCGGCTAAGGTATATATAAAAGGCGTAAAACAAACCGTACATTTGTTCTGTATGCGCTTGTGCTTTAGCTGCGATATCTTTGTCATGGCTTTTACCAGGGAAAATGAAGAATCTTTCCTGGAAGGCCATAGAGCCGGTTTTGAATACTTCGGCGGCGTAGCAAGAAAGGAGATATTCGACAATTCCCGGCTTGCTGTAAAAGAAGGCTGGGGTACCCATGTAGTTAAAGAACAGCAGCGCTTTATGGCATTGAAGGCCCATTATGCCTTTGCAACTGAGTACTGCAACCTGGCAGAGGGGCATGAAAAAGGACTGGTAGAAGGCCTGGTAGGATATATACGTCGCAATGTACTGGTACCTCTTGTGCACGTCGATAGCATAGAAGAGCTAAATCAGATAATACTGGATAGATGCATAAAGTACCGCTCGCATACCATAAGGGGCCGTTCCCAAACAGTGGGTAAAGGCTATGAGACCGAACGAGCCAGCTTGATACCGTTGCCCTTATATCCCTTTGATACTGCCATTCAGGTTACTGCCGGTGTAAATGAATTTGGCATAGTGCGTTTTGACGGCAGCCAGTATTCGGTCCCTCTTCATTTGGTGGGCAAGAATGTTACCGTCAAAGGATACGGCACAACGGTCAGGATATATTATCATAATGAGGATGTGGCTGCCTATCCTAGGAGCTATACGGCAAATACTGTTCAGTATCAGTTGAGCCATTACATTGACCTTTTGGAGAAGCGTCCCAGAGCGGTGTTGAATGCTAAACCAGTTAAGCAAGCCAATATACCTCAGGAAATACTGCGATGGGGACAAAGATTGCCGGCAGGTAACCGCGATATGGTGAAACTGCTCAGGCTGGTGGTAGACTATGGCACAGAACGCATACTAAAAGAGATCAAAGCATTGGATATATCATCGCCTACCATTGAGCTTTTAAGGAGCAGATTAACCGATAGCGACGATAATGGTGCCGTGGATAATGTTATACCCTTTCCGAATGATGTATCGGTTAAAGAGGTATCGTTAAACGCTTATGACGTGCTCTTGGCAGGAGGTGATAAGAACCATGAGTGAGATAAATCCCAAAAAGGAACTTATACGCCTATATGCCAAGCAGCTTCGCCTGCCTACCATAGCCAAATACGAACCGATTATGCGTCACGCCACAGAGGACGGCATGGGCTATGAGGATTTCTTATGCGAGTTATTGGCCAACGAGGTGGCTACACGACAGGAAAATCAGCTAAAGCGCAGGATTAAAGCAGCAGGCTTTCCACTCGCTAAATCGCTGGATGAGTTTGATTTCAAAGCGTTGGAGCATGTCGAAGAAGCACTGGTCTGGCAGCTGGCTACAGGTGATTTTGTAGCAAATCGGGAGAATGTCATCATGATAGGCAACCCGGGTACCGGCAAAACCCACTTGGCCATCGGCTTAGGCATGAGAATATGCAAAGCCGGATACAAGGTGAGATTTTACACAGCGGCCCAGTTGGCTAACGAGCTGGCCGAAGCTCAGGAGTACCATCGCTTGAGCAAGATAGAGAAGCAACTGTCTAAAATTGATCTTCTCATACTTGACGAGCTTTCCTACCTGAGCTTCAATAAGCACCATTCGGAGCTTTTGTTTCAGGTTTTATCCGAACGCTCAGAGAGAGCCAGCGTAATGATAACCACTAACTTAGAGTTCTCCCGTTGGGTAGAATTTTTTCAAGATACCGTACTGACAGCAGCGCTGGTAGACCGCTTAACCTTTAGGGCTCACATACTCAATATGAACGGTACATCATACCGGTTCAAGCAGCAAGCAGCAGCCCAGCGAGGATAGAGTCAGAGTCTAGCACTCGGGAGTCGCCGGTCTCTCTTGACAAGACCACCCAAATGGATAGGCAAAAAATACCGAGGGCAACGGAAGGGAAGCAAAAATCCAAACAGCCCAACCCTCGCCTAAAATATTATATCCCTTTGGGACCCGGTCTTGTCAAGCGCCGGTAAAAAGCGTGAGCATAAAGACTTGGCGGGTTAGGCCTTGGGGAATTTATCCCTCCCGCTTTTTACCTGACCGGCTCCCCCGATGAAATCGTAGAACTCGATTGGTTAGCCTGCCTCGGGCTGAAAAAGAGAAGCAAAATGAGCTATTTTGCAAGATTTGCTTTTAAATCCTGCAAAGGTGGCTCAAAATTTCGCTAGCGCGTGGCTCACGAATTCGTTAGCGAAGGTGGCTCAAAATTTCATTAGCGAGTGGCTCAAAATTTCGTTGACGATCGCATATATACTATCTTTATACCATCATCTATTTTTGACACCTTAAATTGATTATGCGCTATGCTGTCGTTGTAATTATCCATCTGCTGTTGCTGGGCGGTAGGGGTATAATATGTTATGCTTAACTGAGAGCCAAGCTTTCCTTTATTAGCACCCGTAGCTATAGCATCCTGTTCCCTATCAGGCGGATTGGTATACCATATATGTCCAGATTTTTTATCTTTTATAGCAACTTCGGTAGTAACTGGATTAAAATACATAGCCAAAAATTCATTTTCTGCTACAAGTTCCATTCCAGATGGCACCGGATTTTGCATGGCCGACGCATCGCCTGTCTGCTGTTGCATAGATGAATCAGGAGCCATAAGAGCTGTATTTGTAGATAATGTGATAAATGCTATAGCGATGATTATTGCTACTAAACTTTTTCTCATATATAGTCCACCCCCTTTTTAGATTCTAAACGCTATTTCTCTGTATATTGTATATACAAAGGTTATCATTTGTTGGAGTAAGTCAAACACCAATAATCCGATAAATATTATAATGCCCATGCCTACAATTGTAAGCACTGATGTTCCTATGGTTTTACCCATAGTGTATTGATGTGTAACCATAGTACCAAGCACTATAAGCAGTCCACACCAGAACACAGCAAGCTGAGCAAAAAATGTATAGAAAGCCCCTTCCTCAACCGTTATGATGTGGCTAAGTGGTATAAGCGGCAAGTTTATCAATACAAGTGGCACCGTCGCATAAGCTGTGGCTATAACGATGTCAGTAAAGCTGCCTTCTCCATCCATCAATGTTGTAAGACACCAATTAGCTATGCACCAAAGCCCATACGGTATTACAACACTAACTATTTCAGTAAATATATTAAGCGTTCTGGGATTATTAGTATTAAACGCAAAGCCGGTAAGCTGTCTTCTTAAAACAAAGGTCACTATAAGCAGTATGATCATTATAAAAGCAACCGGCAAGTTTCCTCTTTTCTCATGTTTTAGATCCCAGAATCCGTCAAATGGGTGGAATATCACATGAAACGAATAACCAAGGCTATCCAGAAGTTTATTGCCCTTTTTGAATATCTTATTTCTATATTTTGATATGAGCCATATGGCTATTATAGCAAGTACTATTCCCCCTACTATCCAACTAAAGCTTTGTTCGACCATTTCTTTTCTATAGTACTGGAATGCTTTGGAATAAAGGTCTCGCTTATTGCCCAATTTAAAATTCTCCATAGCTTCAGCAAAGCGGTCTTGCCTTAGCAACGATTTACCGAGACCTATATAAGCCAATTCATAATTAGAATTATAGTGGAGAACCTGTTGCCATCGATCGGCTGCTTTATCGTATTCGCCTTTGTGGTGTAGAGAAAGGGCCTCATTTATAAGGGAACCATATTCCGTTATGGAAAATACCGTTACGCTGTTTAGCTTGGAATCCAATACCAATATTTGATTCCCTATTCTTTCAATAGCTGTCGGACTTTTAAATGTTCCTGCCTGTTCCCCTATGCCTCCGAAAATATAGAGGATATTACCATCATCATCATATGTAAATACACGCCCTCTTTTTCTATCTAAAACACTATATATACCGCTAGCACTGTCTACCGACACATCGACCAATGTAGAAGGTCCTCTCACTGATCCTATATACGGGAATCTTATATCTCCTACCGGCGGGAAAAAACCGCGCCTTCTCAACACGTCGGTACCGGTGAGATTTAAGCGTCTTATAGGCGCAACTCTATCATCTGTACTCCTCGAATTAATCGCATTCTGTATATCCGCATCGCTTAAAGCGCTTGTGGTAACATATAAAAATCCTTCATCATCTATATAAATATTATTGTATTCTGTAGGTACAAACAAAACCATTCCGGCACGTTGCTCCCGGGTCGATATCATCTTCCATATATAGTCGACCATATTAGGCGTTACCCTGCTGGCACCCATATACCCCTGAAACGTACCATCGGCATTTAGCTCTATTATACCTTGGTTAACATTCTGAGCTATAACATATATCCTCTTGGCCTTATCCAACACAATCTTCATAGGTTTATAAATGAAATCGGCAGGTATTATATCCGCTTCAGGTGCGCCTATCTCCCTTATAAACTCCCCTGAAGGCCCGAACTCTATTAACCGCCCGTTGTCGGTATCCGCAATATATATATGCCCTTCTTCGGTAACATATAAGCCTTGAGGGTTTTTAAATGTATCGTTTTTGCCATCATGCTCGAATGTCTTCAGTTCATTTAATATGTTCCAATTACTATCAGCTATAATTATCCGGTTATTCCCTGAATCGGCTATATATATCTTGCCGTCTTTACTAACAAATAAATCTCCCGGTGTATTAAAATTCCCTATACCTAAGCTTGACCCGTCTATCACTCTGTCGGGAAGATATGCGTGAGGAGCGTATAAAACATTTCCCCAATAATCATACGTGTAACTTTCATATGGTGGAGTTGCAGAAGCAAAACCAGGGAAAATTATCGATAAACATATTATCGCAATTAATAAAACACACATTTTTCTCGTCATATCCGCACCCCTCCTTCATTCCTTTATACCCGATGTGGTCATAGTCTGAATTATATTGCTCTGCGTCAGTATAAATAGCATTATAGGAACGCTCATCATAAGCAAAGCCACAGCAGCTGCTACGCCTGCCCTTGCTATACCACCCGCCAGTATCTGTTGCAATGCATAAGGTAGCGTTTTTAACTCTTCTCTGTATATATAGGTGCCGCCCGTCGTATTCCATAAGTTTTGAAATACAAATATAACCAGCGTGAGCCATGCCGGTTTAACCGTAGGCATAGCTATCTGCCAGAATACACGGAATTCACTGGCACCGTCTATCCTAGCCGCTTCTAACAGGGAATCGGGTATCTGTTCCATGAATTGCTTCATCAAAAATAAGCCGAGGGAATATGCCAGTTGAGGTACTATTATGGCATAATAGGTATCTATCCAACCCAAAAACGACATGGTAAGGTAGCTCGGTATAGCAGTAACGTGGTAAGAAAACATGAGCGACAGTACTACTATATTGAAAAATAGAATCCTACCTGGGAATTTATGCTTTGCCAAGACATAAGCCGCCATAGATGCTATTATCACGTGGCCAACAGTTCCTACAGCCGTTATAAATACGGTATTCAATATATACCTGGAAAAAGGAACCCATGATTGTTGCATCAATATAAATAGATCTTGAAAATTTTCCAGAGAAGGATTCCTTACAAAAAAACGCGGCGGAAACAGAAATATTTCGTCCAAAGGCTTAAAAGCATTGGATATGGCATATATCAGCGGCATGGCAAAAAATAAGCCGAACAACACCAGTATCACTATATTTGTTATATCGCCGCCCAGAGAGCGATTAGGTTTCCTTTGCCTTGCTTTGACCTTTATTTTAGCCATATCAGCTACCTACCTTTCTTAATAGTCGCTGGACTATTTGGTTAGTGCCCACCATCGCTATAAATAGCAACGTAGCTATAGCTGAGGCATACCCCATCTCGAATCTTATATTCCCATAGTCTACCAAATGTGATACTACAGTGTGCGCAGCATAGTCCGTGCTCGGAAAACCGACTAACGGTACTAACACTTCGTGTATGGCAAATGATGACGTAATGGACATCACAGCACCGAACAGTAGCTGTGGTTTCATAGAAGGCAACGTTATATACCATAATTCTTGCCACCTGTTTTGAATACCATCTACATATCCTGCCTCATAAAGTGTATTATCTATCCCTTGCAGCCCTGCTACAAATGCCAAAAAGCCTGTTCCCAAGCTCATCCATAGTACTACTATTATAGCAGCTGTTTTCATATATGCTGGATCGGTAAGCCACTGAATTGGCTCATATATAATGCCCAAATTGATAAGTAAGCCATTTATATAACCATAAGCATCTCCGCTGAATAATGTATTCCACACCACATATGCCTGCCCAGAGATGGTAGGGGCATAGAATATCACTACCATTATCGCCCTTATCTTGGGTGGGAGCTCATTTATCATCCATGCGAAAAACAGGGCGGCGAAATATCCTATGGGCCCGGTTATAGCTGCAAATATAAATGTATTTTTAATAGCTATTAAAAATACTTCATCATCCAAAAGCAAATTTATGTAATTCTGAAATCCAACCCATTTGGGTGGCTCAAGTATATTATAATAAGTGAAACTCAAACCGATAGAAGTTAGCACTGGTACTATAGTAAATATAGCAAATATTATTGCATATGGTGCGAGAAATATATATGAAATTTTATTTTTCTTCGCCTCTAACCACGCATTGCTCATCCTGGTTTTAAACGAGGTCTTTATGCTAGGCATAACATTAGCAGCCATTCTATCACCTTCCCGTCTTATCTTTCAAATCTTCGAGCGTCGGTAAGCCGAATTCGATGCGCTTGTTGGTAATCTCATCATTTATAACTCGGACATAATCGAGTATAGTTTCCCTTGGATCTTCTCCACTGTATATAACCTCTCTAAATGCATTGTCAAGATGCCTTGGCGTAAAATACCCGCCAGGCACTTCGGGATTACCTTTAACCCACTGCCATTGTGCCATAAGGTTCTTGTAATCCTTAACCGGCCACGGTAATTTCTCTAAAGCTTCTATATTGGCAGTAGGATATCTTCCTGCTGCACCCAACAGGCTTTCCATTTCCCTGCCAAAACGCTCCTGAGTCTCAGTGCTAGTCCACCATTTCAAAAACTCCCACGCTGCATTTTTATCTTTTACGCCTCTTACCATCATAGCCGCCGTACCACCGCTTGGTACCGATCGATCGATAGAGCCATCCAGTTTTTCCGTTCCCGGTACTGGCGCAAAATCCCATAACCCTCTTATTTCAGGGGCAAACACCGATAAAAAGTTATATGTCTGATAATCGGCTATACCTATAGGCATTTCCCCTATTCTAAATCTATTAGCGAAATCATACTGCACCGGAAATTTGTAATTCACATAGAGCTCCGTCCACATCTTAAACGCTTCGATAGCTTCCTCCTCATCTAGTGCGGTGGCTATACCGTCTTCCTTATAGAGTTTACCCCCCATCTGATATAAAAACATCGTAAATGACGTCATGCCGGCACCGGGTGTTTGTGTAGTAGATATAGGAATCCCGAAATCCATATGATTCTTTTGTATAACTGGCAGTATGTTAAAAACATTTTGCCACGTCTGTGGTACCTGTAAATTCAGTTCATCTAGTATATCAGTTCTATAAAACAACATGGGGAAACTTTGCGTTTCCGGAAGAGCAAAAACACCGTCATTAAATTCATATGGTACCAGAGCGCTGTCATGAAAGCGTTTCGCCACTTCATCAAATTCATCAAATTGCGTCAGATCTATAGCGGCATGACGGGTAGCAAAGTTAACAGGATCGCTAATGCCCAATTGCAATGCCACGTCCGGCCCTATATTTGCCACGACAGCAGGCAGCAGCGTACCTGGTTGTACCAGCTCCAGATTTACAGGTACACCAGTTTGTGGCGTAAATGTGTCGTCTATAATCTGCTTTAATACCTGGGCCTGATCTCTACCGGTCTGGATCCACACCTTCAAAGCCTCCCCGCCATATACATTACCTACGCTGTTATAATCCTCGGTAAAGGATGCTATAAGTGCCCTCGTTTCATGAAGCGCCTTTTGTCCTAAACTCGTGCCAACTTCTGGAAGCTGCTTAGTAGGAGAACCAAGCCAAATATAATCTATCTCCAATGGCTGTTCCCTGGCCGAAAGTATCCATGTACCCAAGCTTCCTATGTTGGTCTTGAAATCGTTAAGCATCCTGGGAATTCTATCAGGCCTTCTCGCCATGTCTTTCAGTTGATAAGATAAACGATAAAGTATGGCGCTTTGAGAGCCTCTTTGGCCGGTATAAGCTATGAGCTGCTGCGCCATCTCATCTATTATATTCCCTTGCTTATCCAGTTCCTTTATCACATCAGGTATTTGCAGGTCTAATTGATAATCCCTGTAAGGATCCGGCGTAGGGGTGGTTACCATTATTATTTTTCTATAAGCCTCATTAAGCTGATATAAGCTGGATTCTATAGTACGTATAATTTCCGCTAAATCACCCAGCGTAACCTCAAGTTTTACTTCATGTTTGCCTTTTGTCAAGTAAAATAGACATGGCTGAGCGTTTTTGGTTAGTTCATACATTACCCAGTCGTTTTTATATTCGAATTTTAAATCCCCCGCTTCGTCAAACGGCACTTTTTCGTCGATTAAAAGCCGCCTATTGCTAAACGAGCCCCTAACCATATTCTGTCTTACTTTGAAGGCCAACCTGTACAATCCGTCTTCAGGCACATCAATCTCCCACATAATCCACTGACCTGGTAGGTTCCATCTGTATCCGCCTATTGTATTCAAACGTATTTTAGAAGGGTCATACGGCTCAGTAGTAGGCGATGCTCTGTCATTTAAGGGGTACAACGTAGGATCAGATTTTAAATAGGCATCCTCCCCCTGAATTTTGATAGGTTTTCCCTCATAGTTTTTATACCCTTGCTGTTCATATGCAGCAGCTATTTGTTCATAAGGCAAACTTTTAGGGGCCTGCTCTATAGTAATTGATTTTATAGCCATAGGCTCTTTTACAGATACCAGCCTCACAGTGTTTTTCCCAGCTTTGAAATAAAAATAATAAGGCTCATTATAATATCCCATGTAATCCCAGAGATAGCTCCATTGCCATCTAGGAGCCTCTATCTGACTTGGACGTATATCGTTACCTCGGTTATCCTGCTTTACATCCCCTTCATCAGCCCATATACGCGAAAACGTAAGATGACTGGCCCCAAAAAACGGCAATCGGCCGTTTATCCACAATTCTCTTTCAATAGATGAGCCTCTTCCTTGGATAGGATAATACTCGATTTTGATGTTATACAACCCGGCGGTTTCAATATTTACGTCCCACTCGATGTAACCCTCTTCTCCCGTTTTAACCGCTTTAGCCGGGGTATTACCCAGACCCGTCACTACTTCGACAGTTGGATTGGCATCGATAAAATCGGTTGCGCTTATGTTTATGCTCTCTTGCGGACGCGGTGCATTTTTATATTCGGACAGATATACTTCATAATCATCTCTTATATTTCCTACTGTGAATCCTTGTCCATCCTCATCCTGCGCCTTTGAAACATTGGCTTGCGGAACTATGAAGTTAGATATCGTTAATGAAAAAGCCAACAGAATCAAAATAACAGCTATTTTCGTTGCTCTTCCCAAGCTCATCATTCTCGCCCCCTACGCAACTTTAAGTTTTTGGCCAATTTGATTAATAAATCTAGTAATATTATAGAATAATAAAGGACTTTATAAACTAGAAAAAGTTTATAAAGTCCTTTGAAAATTAAAGATCTTTATAGTACATGCTCCCTATATTCCAATGGTGTGTATTGCGTAATCTTTTTAAATTTGCTCACAAAATAATTTGGATCGCTGTATCCTACTGCAGCAGCTATTTCATATACTTTAAGTTCGGTGCCCTTTAAAAGTTTTTTAGCTTCTTCCATGCGCAGCCTATGTAAATAGTCCTTAAAGTAAAGGCCGAAGTGTTTCCTAAATAGCTGCCCTAAATATACAGAATTAACATAAAAACGATCAGCTATGTTTTTTAAGTTTAAATCCTCATTAAAATGATTTCTTATATATTCTTCCACTCTATCCATTATATCATCAGAGCATATAGCTTCTCTGCTTCCCGTATAAACTGTCTTGTTAAAGTTAATTACATTGGCTTTGCGTTGTCGCTTAATTTCTCGTGCTATATCTGCCAGCGCCTCTATCAGCTCATCTTCATCCACGGGTTTTAACAAGTATCTGGCCACGCCAAGGCGTATAGCTTGCCTGGCATACTCAAATTCACCATATCCGGTGAGCAATATATATTGTGCGTGTACATCAAGCATTTCTCTACAGTATTTTATCATATCCAAGCCATTCATCCTAGGCATTTTTATATCCGCTATAACAAGATCCGGCCTCTCCTGTTTCACTTTATTTATGGCATCAATACCATTTTCCGATTCATAACATATCTGAAAGCCATAACGTTCCCATTCGATTATAGCTTTTAAACCTTCGCGTACGTAAGGTTCATCGTCTACTATCATTACCTTATACATTCTGCTCAACCTCCCCATTTTGAAATCCCGCTAATTTGTCTGTGCCAATCATCAAAGTTACGACAGTGCCCACATTGCACTGGCTGTCCATGCGAAATCTAAAGTCGTCGCCATACAAAAGCTTTAACCTTCTATATGCATTTTTTATTCCTACACTGCCTGAAATATTCTCTATCTCCCCTAGGCTTGTGTAAATACTATTAAGCGTATGCTCGCTCATCCCTATGCCATTATCTTTTATTGTAAAAACAACAAAAGAATTGGATTTTTTTATCTCTACGATGACCAATCCATTGTCGCTGCTGCCTTCTATACCGTGTATACACGCATTCTCTACAAACGGTTGTATGACCATTTTAGGGATGATATAATTCAAAACATCTTCGTCCACATGCATTTTATAGTTTAGTTTATTGCCAAATCTGTATTTTTGTATCTCTAAAAAATACTTTATATAATCCAATTCCTCTTTTATAGTAACATTGTCGTTCCCCCAACTCAGTATACGTCTGAAAATCTTAGATAAGTACTTAATCATCTGCGCCGTTTCAGCTTCACCCTTAACAACGCTCCTCATGCGTATACTTTCCAGTGTATTGAAAAGAAAATGCGGGTCTATTTGACTTTGCAGGGCATTTATCATAGCCTGCTTTTTCTCAACCTCAATGTTCTTCTTTTGCAGATCAGCTTCATATACATCCCTTATAAGGCTTTCAATAGTAGATGCCATCCTATTAAACTCCCTTATAAGATCCCCTATCTCGTCCTTTCCCTCATCACATTCTATGATATCAAAACGCTGATGTCTTACCCTTTTTATATGAGAATGAACAATATCAATTCTATATTCCAAAGAATACGATAAAGCGTATATGGCTGCAGATGCTATAATAAGATTTAAAAGCGCCAACATAAATATGAATCTTGTAGGTTGTACCATAGCTGCCGCTATGTCTTCATCATTTACTATTTTTATCATCTTCCATAAACCCATCCCTATTGACTTATCCAAATCCTGTTCCAATACACTATCATCACTGCCTGTATGTATATCATTTAGTGTATAGAATCCATTATTATATTTATCATCATTGGAATAAATAATTTTATTGAAACCGTCTATAACACATACTATGCCTTCTTGCTTTTCCGATTTCAACATGTCGATAAACTCAGAATGTTTGAAATTAATTTTTAATATTTTCTGTATATTACTCCTCTTATAATAATTAAGATCCTTTATCAGGCTCACATACCAGTGGCCGTCTTGATAGTAACTGACGATCGAAAAGCTGTATGGATCCTCCACAGCATAGCTATACCATTCCTCATCTTGGACATTTATTGGCAAATGTTTATATCCCGTGCTTTCCGGTATAGTGGTATTACTTGTATATATAGTTATAGAATCTATCTGGTTCAGCATATACGTATTTGTTTGGAGCATATCCCTCATGTAATCATCGTATATGTCGTAAAATTCATCGAGCGATCGGTACTGGCGTTCAAGGCAATCATTCAATCTGCGATCGGTCATTATGTTGTAAGCTAAATAAACAGCATCTTCGAATTGCTTATTTATTGCAAGGCTTAGGCGCTGTAACGATGCCTTATATTGTTGAAGCTGCTGCTGTTCGACCTGGGCTTTAGTATAATTGAAAAATACATAATCCGTGGCTACTATGGGCAACAGCACACATAGAACATATATTAAAAGCAGTTTATTTTTGACTTTTATATTATCTAGCCCAAAAAATTTAATTGCTTTTTTTATCATTTATACCATCCACCTGCGCTCATTTATTGCGCTCGGCTATCCTTCGCCTTATTTCTTCAGTGAGAAATTCATCAGCCATATTATACCCAGCATCCTTCATTTTGTTGGCGTATTCCTGCCACAATAGATCGTATTGTTCGGGAGTAGACATTATTAAACGAGCTATATACTTCCGAGCTATGTCAGAAGCCTTCTGGTTTGCAGCTTTTATCTCAGGTTCACTGTCAGGTATAGGTATATCCCAAACGAAACCATAAGGTGTCTCCAAAGGTGGCGCCATAAGATCAGCCATACTCGTTAACTTATATGCCTCCAATACTTCTTTTTCATAGTCTTTATACTTATAATCCATATATTCTACCGTGTCTTGAGGAAATACGTAGTTGCCATCGGAGAACTTAGCCCCTCCATCCGGGTGAGGAAATAACCAGAAAGAACCCAACCCTCTTTTGTGTACATAATCCGGATCATTTATTCGTCTAAGTTGTCCCTCTGTTAAATTAAATTTCCCATTTTGAACAGTATAATCTACGCCTTCAAATCCCCAATAGACCACTTTTAGCACCTCTTCAGATGCCATTTTATCTATAAACTTAAATGCGGTTTCTGGGTCTTTACAATTCCGGGTTATACACACGCCAGCACCCGTCCCCATCACACTTATACCATTATATGCCTCGTTATCCACACCATCAAACACAACCGGCATAGCTATAGGCACCCTATCAAACACGCTTTGTTTTTCCAATACATCTATTGCATCCTCTATCTGCCATCTCTCATCATAAAAGCCTATGACTCTGCCTGATGCTATCTTAGCCTTATAAGCATCATAATTTTGGGTAAACATATCTTTATCCAATAAGCCTTCATTCCAAAATTCATTGAGTTTTTTGTAATACTTATATGCCCAATCGCTCAACATAAAAGAGTGTGCCTCATAATTTTCATCGACCCATACCCCGCCCGTATTAGGATTGCCAGCCAGATAATTTGGAGCATTAAACAATGTGTATATCCTCCAATTATCGGTTAATGCGGTAAAGCCTATCGTCGGTTCGCTGTTATAGACAGGATTGGCTCTTACATAATTCTTTATTATCTCAAAGTATTGATCAAATGAGGTGATCTTGGGCCAGCCAAGGCCCCTGAGCACTGCTATAGGAAGATAAAAGCCCGACGAAGGATAAAGAAGCCTACTATTTTTTCTATATGGCGTTAAGTAGTATATATGACCATCTACAGGATCCCTCAACATATTCAGTTCCTGTTCGCTGTAAATCCTTTTTATATTTTGTCCATATTTATCTATATAATCATCCAGTGGCACCAGTGCATCAGCAGCCCTGAATGTGGCGTATTCATTATGCGGGGCTATAAGATCTGGATAATCTTTGGTAGCCACCATAAAGCTAGCCTTTGTTCTCTCATCACTGCCACTTATATATTCGGTCTTTAATTTAACCCCGGTCAATTCTGAAACCTTTCTGCCGACGGCAGTAGTGGATAGATCTATAGGTTCTTGATTTGAATCCATAACGAAAAGTGAAAACTCCGTATAATCGGCATCGCTGTTATAATATGCATCTGCCTGTTCTATAGCAGCATTGTCCAGTGAATTACTGCAGCCAAGCTGCAACAACAATGCCACTATACACATCAAAACAACTACAGGCTTTCTTCCGCTCATGTTTTAACACTTCCTCGGAACTTTTATTTTATCGTTGCTGCCCAGTTATAAAGCAACGACTTAACTTATATACTGGGCAGTAACTTCTATCTATTGCTTCTGACCGTAATACGCGTTTTTACCGTGCTTTCTCAAAAAATGCTTATCCAACAAAGCCTGATCTATAGAGGTAACCCCTGCAATATTGCTCAGCGTCAATGTGTGATACGCCATCATGGCCACTTCTTCCAGCACAACGCTATTATGCACCGCCTCTGCCGCATCCTTTCCCCAGGCAAACGGCCCATGGCTATTTACCAATACAGCAGGTACATCATCCGCATCTATATTGTTGAAGGTTTCGACTATGACTTTGCCTGTATTCTCTTCATACGCTTGCTCTATCTCCTGTCGCTCCATCTGTCTGGTACACGGTATGCTACCATAAAAATAGTCCGCATGAGTAGTGCCAAGAGCTGGTATATCCATGCCGGCCTGTGCCCATACAGTAGCCCAACGCGAGTGTGTATGCACTGCTCCGCCAATATTGGGAAAGGCCTTATACAGTATAAGATGCGTAGGCGTATCAGACGACGGATTTAATCGCCCTTCCACTTTATTGCCCTCCAGATCCACGACGACCAGATGCTCTATGTGCAGCTCATCATATGGCACACCGCTGGGCTTTATGACCACAAGGCCGCTACTCCTGTCTATACCGCTGACATTGCCCCATGTGTATGTAACCAAACCCCTCTTAGGCAGCTCTTTATTTGCATCGAGTACTGCTTGTTTAAGCAATTCTAACAATTCTTTCTCCTCCTTCGTTTTTTTATTATAGCACATGCCACTTTCTTAATAAAGTGTGACAGCTTAACGCATATCCCCTTGTTTTTATATTCAAATATATACATATTTACATCTATAAATAATCATGCTATAATTTATTTCGTACTCAAGAAAATTATGAGGAGGTACATATTTATGCAATACAGGATAATGGATGGACTGGAATGGAAACCATCTGCGTTGGGCTTCGGCTGCATGCGCCTGCCCATAATAGGCGACGATCACAATAGGATAGACGAGCCCCAGGCTATAGAAATGATAAGATACGCCATCAATAATGGTGTAAATTATGTGGACACAGCCTACGGCTACCACGGAGGCAATAGCGAGGTAGTGGTTGGGAAAGCCTTAAAAGATGGTTATCGCGACAAAGTTATGTTGGCAACCAAACTGCCCACTTGGTTGGTGAATACTTACGAAGATATGGACAGGCTCTTAAATGAACAATTAACCAGGCTGGATACCGACCATATAGACTTTTACCTTCTGCATTCCCTGAGCCAGGATCACTGGAAACAGATAACCAAAGTCGACGTCTTCGGTTGGCTGGACAAGGTACATGCCGAGGGTAAAATAAGATATATGGGATTCTCTTTCCATGATAATTACGACCTTTTTGAAGAGATTATAAATGCATACGATCACTGGACTTTTTGCCAGATACAATATAATTATATGGACGAGGATTTCCAGGCTGGTAAAAAAGGCCTCCAGTATGCTGCATCCAAAGGGTTGGGCGTTGTGGTAATGGAGCCTCTTAGAGGCGGACGTTTGGTCAACAACCTGCCTCCGCAGATAATAGATATTTTAAACAGCGCCCCGACAAAGCGTTCTCTGGCTGACTGGGCCCTGCAATGGGTATGGAATCAACCCGAGGTATCCATTGTATTGAGCGGCATGTCAAACATGGAGCAGGTAAAGCAAAACATAGAGAGCGCTAACCGTTCAGGCGTAAATACTCTCACTCAAGAAGAATTAGATATATTGACCAAGGCCAAAGAAACCTATAGGAAACTGTCGCCCATTCCGTGCACCGGTTGTTACTATTGTATGCCTTGCCCATCAGGCGTGAATATACCGGGAAACTTTGAATTATACAATAATGCCCATATATACAATGATTTTGAGCGTTTCCAGAAAGCCTATATGCATATGAACGAGGCCGATCGGGCCAGCGCTTGCGAGGCGTGCGGTACCTGTGAAGGCGTATGCCCTCAGGGTATAGAAATAACCGACAGAATGGCTGAAGTAAAAGAATACTTTGAAAGATGACATCTTCGTGCTATAATCTATATAGTTTATGGCATGAAGGGAGGACGGCTTTTACAAGCCGCGATAAATGAAAGTAGCGATAGCCCAGTCAAATCCTACAATAGGCGATATAAATGGCAATATAGATAAGATGATCGGTATGATAGACAAAAGTCGAGCAGCAGGTGCTGAGCTTGTGGTTTTCCCGGAAATGGCAACCATAGGTTATCCTCCAAAAGACCTGCTGCTCAATTCCGATTTTATAGAAGCGTTAAACGATCTGACCGAGCGATTGCTCCTGCCTGTTTCTCACGATATAGGTATATTGTTCGGTACCGTCACATATGACAACATATCAGGTATGCTGTGCAATTCGGCCTTGTTGGCCTATAACGGCGATATTATAAGCCGACAGGATAAAAGCCTGCTCCCCACTTATGACGTATTTGATGAAGCAAGATATTTTATACCGGCTGATACACGGCAGTGCATGCAGTTCGGCGATCTAAAGCTCGGCGTCAGTATATGCGAAGACATATGGAATGACAAAGACTTCTGGGATCGCCCTCGCTATCCCTTGGATGTTATAGCCGAGCTGGCATTACAGCAACCGGATATGTTTATAAACATATCGGCGTCGCCTTATCACTACGGCAAATTTGCACTGCGGTCGGACATGATAAAAAACATAGCGAAAAAATATCATACCCCTATAATATACGCCAATCAGGTAGGGGCAAATGATGAATTGATCTTTGACGGCGGCAGTTTTTGCATAGACGCTCTAGGAAATAGGGCTCTGCAGGCTAAGGTTTTCGATGAGGATATAATAACGATAGACAGTCAAAAATTAATGCAAGGCACATATTCAAGCTATGATCCTAATGAGGATATAGCATGGATGCATGATGCCCTTGTGCTGGGCATACGCGATTATTTCCACAAGACTGGATGCAAGAAAACCGTCGTCGCACTGAGTGGCGGTATAGATTCGGCGGTGGTATGCGCTTTGGCGGTAGATGCTCTGGGCAAGCGAAATGTGCTGGGCCTATCCATGCCATCGCGCTATTCTTCAACCGGCAGCCGCGACGATGCCTACGTATTGGCTAAGAACCTCGATATCGAGTTCAGAACATATCCCATAGAAGACGTCTTTGAAGCATGCTTGAGAACCTTCAACGGCGATTCTCCTCCAAAGGGTGATCTGGCAGAAGAAAATATACAGGCACGCATACGCGGCAATTTCATAATGTTTATAGCCAACCGCGAAAACCGCATGGCCTTGACTACTGGCAATAAATCCGAATTAGCAGTGGGCTATTGCACCTTGTATGGCGATATGTGCGGTGCTCTGGCTCCTATATCCGATGTGCCCAAGACAATGGTATACGAGCTGGCTCGGTACATAAACAGGGAATACGAGATTATACCCGAGAGCACTATAGCCAAAGCACCTTCGGCGGAGCTGCGCCCTGACCAAAAAGATGAGGATTCGTTGCCACCATACAGTGTACTGGACCCTATATTGCACGCGTATATAGAAGAAAATAAATCCTTTGCCCAAATAGTAGCGATGGGCTATGAACCCGATCTCGTTAAGGATATAATCCATAAAGTGGATCGAGCCGAATTCAAGCGACGCCAGGCCGCCCCAGGCCTTAAGGTTACCACCAAAGCCTTTGGCATAGGCCGCCGTATGCCTATAGCTCAACGTTGGACGGGATCCATAATATAAGGAGGAATATCAAATGTCAGTATATGATATCATTTTGCAGAGACGGACTATAAGAAAGTTCCAACAAAAGCCTATATCACGGGATACACTGCATAAGCTGCTCAACGCTGCCCGCGTGGCTCCGTCGGCTTCCAATATGCAGCCGTTAAAATATCTCGTGGTAGATGAACCAGCACTGGTCGATGCGGTGTTTCAAACCACATCATGGGCCAATTATCTGGAGGGCAAAGGCACACCCTCTTCCAACGAAAAGCCAGTTGTATATATAATTGTATTGGCCGATAAAGATATACGCGAAGACGGTTATGCCATAGATATAGGTTTGGCATTGGAAAACCTCATATTAACGGCATGGGAGGAAGGTATAGGATGTTGTATACAGGGTTCCATAGATAGGGATAAAATAAAAGCCTTGTTCACCATCCCAGACAAATATGTGATAACCGATGCCGTAGCTATGGGTTACCGTGCTGAACAGCCCGTACTGGAAGATGCTCAAGGCGATGATATAAAGTATTATAAAGACGAAAATGGCGTGTTACACGTTCCTAAACGCAAGTTAGAAAATATAACCTTTTGGAATAAGATATAGCAGATAGCAACGATACCATATTTCACCCTTGCAAGGGTGAAATGCATTCCACAGCAATTTCAGCGTGACTCCGTATTGGTGGCTTCGCCCGATTTCACTTTGGGACAGGCCTATTGCGCAGCGTCGCATGATGCATTTAACCTGAATTTTCTGGCCATACGATGGCCTTCTTCTGCTAAAATTTCGAGCACTTTTGTGCTCGTTTTCATTTTACCAGATGGCAGTATCATTGGCCCAATTCTGCCCAGTAGGAAAGCTCCGGGTTAGTGATTACATTACGCCGGTCTTCTCTAACCGTTAAGTTCCGTGAAAATAAGACTATTTTCGTCCATATTTCATATTGACCACCAGGTTAATTACTATTTCAAAAGATAGAAATACACCAAGGATCACCATACAAATCATCATCTGTCTTCTGTCAAAATAGACCATAAAGAATAGCAGCTCACAGAGTAGAGAGAAGATACCGCTGAACAAATCAATTGATGCAAGTTTTCGGCGTGTAGTTTCAAAACTCTCCACACCAGCTTTATATCCAGCTATCATAGAATAATCGTTCTTTTTAATACTTGATCGAAAAATTGTATTAATTATTAGATAAAATGCCCATATAAAAGCTGCTGTAATAATAACGCAAAAAATTGGCACTATATTTAAGATGCCCATAATCATATGAAATAGGAATATCAATGTGACAAGTATCGGAAAAATATTACTGACCTGTTTCGCGCTTTTTTTATTCGAGCCAGCACCATTGCCTAATAATGTATTCATATCGACCTCCAAAATGGCACAAATTTGTTTTATTTGATCGTAATTAGGCTTAGTTCGATTTGTTTCCCAGCTTGATATAGTCTGGCGCGAAACTCCTAACTTTTCAGCCACATCTTCCTGGGTAAGTTGCTTTGCATTACGCAAGTCCATAAGCAATTTTCCAAAATCGTCCATAAATTGATTCTCCTTATATCTTATTTTATCTGACATAATTAATTATACTATTTCTCAAATATCAATCAACCAAAGGAACTTTACATTTAAGACAAAATATGTTGCATCTTCATGACAATTATTTTTGACGTTTGCTCATGTCGGTTTCTTAATTGAAATTGAACCGGTAGAGTCAAATCCCATTATAAAATCGGCCGCATCAAAAAAACATGGATCATGTGATATAGTCATAATTAAGACGTGGTTTTCAATTTTATATTCACAAAGCGTTTTAATTATAAGTTCACGGTTTTTTGTGTCTAAAGCAGACGTTGGTTCATCTAAAATTAAAATTTGTGGTTGTTTTAGGAGTATTCTGGCAATAGAAAGCCGCTGCTTTTCACCCTCAGACAAATTATATCCACCAATACCAAGTAGCGTGAATTCTTTTTGTGGCAATTTTTCTACAACTTCAATCAATCCGGTCTTGGTGATTAATTCTTTATATATATCGTAGTCAACATCTGCATCTAAAAAGATATTTTTGATGAATGTATCGTTGATAATTATCGTATTTTGTGTAAGTAGACATACGTTTTCCCTAAAGCTGATGTAATCAAATTCACTTATATCTATATTATCAATTAGAATCCGTCCGCCAATAGGATACAGCAATCTGGATGCAAGCTTAGCTAAAGTCGTTTTACCGCAGCCACTCTCTCCACAAAGTAATACGAATGCTCCTTTAGGTATATCAAATGAGACGTTGTTCAGAACATAATTAGCAAAATCATAAGAGTAAGTCAAGTTTGTCGCTTCCATATGGTATTTAAAACTGAACGGAATATTTCCCGTATATTGTTTTTCGTCATATTTTGAGTAGTACTCTAGAAAACGCTTAAAACTAACTTTAGTTTCCTGATACTTTAGAATTGTTTCGATAGAAGAAGATAGTGGAGTATACAAGGTATTTGACAACATATATACTCCCATAAACGCACCTACAGATAAGTTACCAGTTACAGCCAATTTAGAACCAATAATAAGCGTAAACAACATCCAAGTCTGATTTAATAATCCAATAACGATGCCATAATATGAGCTTAATACTACATTCTGCATTGAACATTTATTCAGCGTACCGAATTGTGATTGAAAATTATAATATGAATTATTCTCCAAACCAAGTATTTTTATAGAATCAATAATAGAAAAATGTATGTTTACATTTCTGGCTAACGATTGCTCTGCGACTCTGAGATCTTCAAACGATTTCCTCATGGGTTTCCTAAAGAAGAATACGACGATTACTTCTATAACCAAAAATGCAAGTACAAATAAAGTCAAAGGAGCAGACCAGTAAAACATTAAAGTGGACGTAGCAATAATAGATATAATATTTACCGGGAAAGACAGTATTATAGAGAAAAAGTAAGATACCATAGTTGAGGTATCTTGAAAAATGCGATAATATAAATCATTTGCTCCTATTTTACACAAAAAATCATAGGAGGCTTTCTGGAGTTTATCAAAGAAATCAAGTCTAAGATTACTGTTAAATTTTGTTTTAATTGACGCATTAATATATATATAAATTACTGAAATCAACGAACCAATCAAATATATAGCAATCAGAAGAGGGATAATACTGTATAAATAATTCGAATTCAGCTCAATAAATACATTATCAATTACGCTTTTGCTTATTGTTGCTGAGATCAACGTAAAGCATGAAATGCAAAGAGAAAGCAAAAAAAGTACGATAAGTTTGTATTTTTTTCTGGTCTTACTTAGCATAAACTTTAAATAATTAGTAAAAGTATCCCCTTGCATTGCTTAACCTCTTTTCATGTTTATTATAACGCCTTCATTATCACATTTGCTGTTCTGTATTCTTGTAACATCAGTGTCTTTGCGTTATACTCTACAAATGCTACCATAGGAGACAATAGCTTATACATTACGATGTTATCTAATGAGGGCAGTAGTTTATAGAAAACCCTTGTAAATATGCAATTGTTAGCATTATAGACAATTGGTATTGTATTGTTCTTAATAATAAGTGGCAACAAAAGAAGTAGTTGCGAATAAGTATATGCATCATCTGCAGTGTAAAGTCTATACTGAGGAAATCTTGAATTGGGTATAAACAACTCTCCTTTCACATATTTCCACGATTCGATCAATAAGCTTCCACTTTTATTCATATACTCGGAAAGACAATAATTTTTATCCTCAAATAATATCTGTTCTAAGATATTACAACACATATCATTTGCTGATGAATTCGTCATAATTCGTATTTCATTGTTTAGTATTTGAATTTCTTTATAAGCAATGTGTTCATTTTCTTTACATTTTCTTTATAAATATAAGTTGTAAGCATTATAAAGTACTCCTTTATTTTAATCGGGTAGGAGGTAGATAATTATTTTATCTACCGACCTCCCACACCACCGTACGTACCGTTCGGTATACGGCGGTTCAATCGCTTAAGTGCCTATGAAGAAGTTCGTATTGGGCTGGGAAATCATAGTATCCTGCCCGTGCGAGCTTTTCGTTCGTTATGGAACACCCTAATACTTGACTACCGGCTATCCGCCAATAGCCCAACCGGGAATTCCCCCATTGATAGGCTTGCCTTTCGGATATGCCCAGCTTTTGCAGGTTCTTCACCCTTGTCTTTGGCTGCTTCCATTGCTTCCAGATATACATGCGTATCCTGCGTCGTAACCATTGGTTCCAGCTTCGTAAGATTCGTCGCATATCGGCTATGTAGTAGTAGCCAATCCACCCCCGTATATAGACCTTTACCTCCTGCATCACCGCTCGTGTGCTCCTACCTTGATTGCGTCTAGTCAGTTCTTTTAGTTTCTGTTTTGCTTCCTTTATTGTCTTTTTATGTGCTCGGATATAGATTCCGCTCCCATTCTTCCCTAAGCAGAACCCCAGAAACTTGTACTTCTGGGAATATACGCTGACTGCTTTGCTCTTTTCGATATTTATCTTGAGCTTTAGTCTTCCTTCAAGGTATTTTCGGCTGGATTCCAACAGCCTTTGTGCTGCTCGTTGGCTCTTTGCCAGTACCACGATATCATCTGCATACCGTATTACTTTTACTCCCCGCTCTTTCATCTCTTGGTCGTATTCGTTTAAGTAAATATTGGCTAACAGTGGGGATAATGGTCCTCCTTGTGGTGAGCCTTCTTCTGTCTTGCAGATAATTCCGTTTTCCATGATGCCGCTTTTCAAATACTTCTTTATCAGTTCTGTTACTCGCTTATCGTGTATTTGTTCTCGCAATAGGTTCATCAGTAACTCGTGATTTATTGTGTCAAAGTATTTGGTTAGGTCTATTGTAACCGCGTATGTGTATCCTTCTTGTGCATAACCCCTTACCTTCTGCATGGCTTGCTGTGCACTCCGCTTTGGGCGGTAGCCATAGCTTCCCTCCGCAAAAAGTGGTTCGTAGATTGGTTGTATTTGCTGGGCCATTGCCTGCTGGATTATCCGGTCTATGACCGTTGGTATTCCCAGCTTTCGCACTCCTCCTTCTGGTTTGGGAATTTCTTTGCGCCGTATTGGATTCGGCTTGTATTTGCCTTCCCGGATGCTTTGCAATAGTTCTTCTCTGTGTTCCTGTAACCACGGTAAGGCCTCTTCAACCGTCATTCCGTCTATCCTGTTAAACCGCACAATAAAGTGACTTCAAAAAATCAAAATAAACTGATTTCAAATTCAGCTTTTTAAGATATAAAATATGCAGATTGAATAGTCACTAACAGGCTTAAAACTGTAAAAATGCAAGTTGTACCATCTTATCATAGGGGACTCTACCCCCTAAGGTTTATCGGATTACGACAAGAAACCAATAAAATAGGCTGAGACGACCCTCCTCCCCCGGAGAACCAGGAAAGAACATCGGTTTCTCGTCCAACCGCAGCCCTCGAGTTGCACCTCTGCATTGCCCTGTCTTCTCCGGTTGAGAAGAATCGCCTCAGCCTAAACCATTATGACTTAATGCTTAGTTCATTTTGTGATTGATAGACTAATTCACCGTCAATGGTTCTGCGTTGCGCTTGGCTGCCTGCCACCAGTGACATTGTAACAAGATTGTTTATCTTGCGTATATAACCATTGGTGGTGGTAAATAATAACTCTATAGCGCTATCATTAAAGATGGGTACCGCCACACCAGCTGCCTTAAGCATGTACTCAATATATGCTTTGGTCTCATCTTTAGATAGTCCTCCTATGGTATAATTCAAGAGGCTCCTTTGGCGCAGCGCCTCATGAGTTTGACGGTTTAGCTGATAGATAAGAGGTGTTTGGCCCGATAATATCAGCATGTCAAAGTTCAATATAAGGCGTAAATCATTCAATATAGCATTGCTGATAAACTGGGCCTCATCGATGATGATAACCGGTGTAACACCCTTGTTTACCGAATAACTATATATAGCTTGCTGGATCTCTCTAAACATGTCCACCTTGCGAAAAGGCGGTATAATCCCTAAACCATGACATAGGGCCCTGTAGAAATCCATGACTGTCAATGTAGCTATGGGTATATATACCGCCTTGAACAAGCTGGGATTTAGCGTTTCTACAAACGAGCGTAGTATGAAGGTTTTACCGCTGCCTGGTTCTCCGGTGATAAGCCCCATACCCTTTATCTGTTTTAAGTAGTTTAGCCTGTCCATTACTTGACTAAAATCATTGGACTTAAAACCATACTTTACATTGATGTCTTTATCAAAAGGGTTGAAACTCATATTGTAGAATGCCATAAACGCGTTCATATCTTGCTTTCCTCCTCATGATATAGCAATATCGGCAGCTTGTTCACCGTCGTTTTGGTCATGCTCAGGGTTAAAGGATGAGAAATTCATAGGTTTTACATCGGTCTGTCTCTTAACATGAGCATTATCTATCTTGTTTACAGGGCGTATGGTACATGCCATATGCTGTTGATCATCATAAACAAAAAGGCCTTATCACCATCGATAGGGTCGTATCAAACGTTTATTCGCTGTCCTATGAGCTGAGCCGGTACTTCAAACCATGTATTGAACAGCGATATAGTGGCATCGTTATTGACCTTACGCGATGCTCTGTACAAGAATATATTATCTAGCTCCTCCTTTGAGGGTATAAACCGTATGTGATCTATATATTTCATGAATTTATCGATAGGTTTCATACCGATAGCCGAATGCAATGTTTGATGATATGTATTCTCTACATACTTCTATAGTGATGCATTCAACTCGTCTAAAGACGATATCTTTTGTATATCAAGAAGGCATAACCATTGTTCCTGCAGGGTTTTAAAGAAACGTTCGATTTTGCCCTTCGCTTCTGGCGTATAAGGCTGCGCATAAGATAAAACCGTTCCTAAAGAAGCACATATTAGCTGCATCTGATCCGAGCGGTATACTTTGGCATTGTCAACAAACAGTTTCTTAGGAATTCCTCTTTTACTCACCGCCTTCTTAAAAGCTGATAGAACAGATAAAAGATTGTCCTGCGTAAAGCATTCTATGTGGGTTATCAACCTTAAAGCATCATCCAAGAAAGCAACGATATATGTCTTAACCTTGCGGTTATCCAGATAAAGATAAGGGCCTGTTGATATATCCGATTGCCAGCAATCATTGGGATATTCCATCTCAAAAGTCCGTCTATCCTTAGGCTCCAATAACTTTTTGCTCAATTTACTTTGGCTGACAAAACGCTGTACTGTAGACAAAGATACCTGATTGTATTCTATTAACCCATTGGCTAACATTTGATGATAAATGGACTTAACCGGTCTGGCAGGATTATCTTTTTTAGCATCGATGATAAACTGCTTGGCCTGATCGGATAACGTCCGGCAGTTACCCTTATCGTTGCGTTCTTTTGGATACAATCCATCTATGCCATGCAGCCGATACAACCTGAGCCATGTCTTGAGCGTAGTAGGTGCGAAGCCCTTTTGTCCGTAATAAGGAACATCATAGCTTTTAGCGCACACAATCTCCAGATATTTCTTAGCCGTGTTTTCAGAAAAAGCATCGTTGATAAGCGGCGCTATCAACCCATACCGGAACAAAGCTACCTTTTTCTTCAACTCACTATCCACGGTATCTACCTCCGTTTTCTAGATATTATTTGATACGCTTAATGATATCCATCCAATGGAGACAAATACATAAATACTTATGTGGAGTATTAAAATGCTCGCCAAGAAGGTGTGAACCATAATGCTTACGGACGAAACACAATGATTTTAGTCCGATTTAGCTGTTAAAAGTAGCAAAAAGAACGCAAAAAGACATAGTGGTCCCACATACAATTACAAACCCTCTAATGCCGCACCGGTGCGAAGAAATAGCATGGCATATGGTTGTAAAAACTTACATTAAACCGCTTGTAAGTCTTTTCAAAACTCTGTATACCGCCGATGACCTTACAGCAGGCACAACAGGGAAGAAAGGCATTGATATTCATATTATCGGCATAATAATATTGCAGTTGCATAAAGAATAAGTGGATTTGTCTGTAAGACAGCTTAAAGCGCTTAACATAAGAAGATACAGATTGGATACTCATATAACATGGTGCTTTATTAAATGCCGAGACGATATGACTAAAAGACCACTGTTTTAAGAACACTGATATCAATGTATACAAAATTATAGCCTAACAATATTGGAAGTATGGGATAAGCCAATCCGGCATAACACTGTAAGTTTTACCGCACACAGGACATTTTAGGCGCAAGACAGGTATTCTGTAATAAGCGGAAGGTGTAATAACCCCTCTTTCATAGAATCCATGACGATACAGCTTACCCTCATATGGGCAATCCTTACATCCGTATATAGATGGGAACATGTTTTCCCTGCCTAACTTAGCATATTGTTGAATATTTATGCCAAAGTGGTAAATAATAATCATTGTTGAGTTATTGGATAAGGGAAAGCGGTTGTATTGAAACTTATTTGCTTTCCCTTTATTTTTTTGTCCAATAACTTCTAATCACGTCTATTGGCATTATTACCAGGATGATACAAAATAATGCTTATTGTATTGGATTATTTAACCTGATATAATGGTGGCAGATTATTTTACTGTGCGTTTTTTCGCTTACTTTGGGTTATTATATTATGCGGTTTAACAATGTAGGATAACCCCCTCTCTTCTTTTTATTTTTTCTATGTTTATTATACAATAAACGAGGGGGTATTTCCATTTTCTTCTCTGGGGTGAATCTTCGTCTTTTGCCGTCCCATTATTTAACAATCAACTATTTTCAGGCATATGTGTGGGGTAAAATGTTTTTTATTGTGCCCGCAAACGTGCTATTTATCTCTAGTTCCGGACATCGCAATTAGCTCCAAGAGAATTATTTCGTTTGTAAGCACGGAGTTTGACAGTCGCACATCTATGCTTATAGCAACTTTAAAGATCATTTCTCATTTTTTGCTATTGACGTATTTAGCCATATTGCCTATAATAAAAGTATCAAAAATAGGAGACGATAAGTGTATGGCTATGAAAGATTTGCTTGTTGAAGATTTTCAGGATGCTGTAGGGGAATTATTGGTACGCCATAAAAGCATTCTGGATCTATTATCTAAGTATCAGGAATCCACTGCCCGCGTCAACCGTGCCATTGTTAAAGCCGTTACCACATGCGGATGCATAGAGATCGACGCCAAAAAACAGAATATACCCCCTGATGCAACACTGTCAGAATTAGCGGAATTGATGGACACCCACCTAAAAGGTCATTTATGCGACGACTGCCGCGACATAATAGAAAAAGAGATGGGCAATAATATCTTTTACCTGGCTAATATATGCAATACATTGGGGCTTAATATGTACGATATTCTGATAAAGGAAAAAGAAGAGCTGGATACGCTGGGCTATTTCAATATGAAATGATTATCAAAGCAGCCCCATATCCAGGGACTCATATACGGTGCGCACAGGTATAACGGATAGAGTACCGTATTTACGAAGGTCCTTGCTGTTGGCAGCAGGTACCATGCAATGCGTGAATCCCATGCGCGCGCATTCATTCAATCGCTGATCCAAGCGGCTGACCGCCCTTATTTCGCCGGTTAGTCCTACCTCACCTATAAATACCATAAGGCCGTTGACCGGTTTCTCTCGGAAACTGGATGCAATGGCCATTATTATGCCCAGATCGGCCGCCGGCTCGTCCAATTTCAAACCTCCAGCTACATTTACATATGCATCCTGATTCTGCAGCATTAGACCGGCGCGTTTCTCTAGCACCGCCATGAGCATGACCACGCGATTATAATCGATGCCAGTAGCCATGCGGCGAGGCATACCGAACGCTGTCGGGCTGATCAGGGCCTGAATCTCGACCAACACCGGCCTTGTGCCTTCCATGCTGCATACCACCGCCGAACCGGTGGCATTTTGCTGATGATCGGAGAGCATCACTTCAGAAGGATTGGATACCTCACGCAAGCCGGCATCATGCATTTCAAAGACCCCTATCTCATTGGTGGAACCAAACCTGTTTTTAACAGCCCTCAAAACTCTGTAAGCCTGATGCCTCTCCCCTTCAAAATACAGCACCGTATCAACCATATGCTCCAGCACCCTAGGGCCGGCTATAGCACCTTCTTTGGTCACATGCCCTACTATGAAGACGGTGATACCCGTCCCTTTGGCCAGCCGCATAAGCCTGGCGGTGGCCTCGCGTACCTGACTTACGCTACCTGGCGCCGATGAAAGTTCTGGATCATATACAGTCTGTATGGAATCCACAATCATTATATCAGGCATTATACTGTGCGCTTGCTGTTCTATTACATCAAGATCGGTCTGCGCATATATGAGAAGACCTGGATCGGTTATGCCGAGGCGAAGTGACCGCAGCTTTATCTGCTGCGGTGACTCCTCTCCCGACACATAAAGCACTTTAAGTCCCGAGGTTGCCGCATGGCCGGCCATCTGCATGAGCAATGTGGATTTACCTATACCCGGATCTCCGCCCACCAGTACCAGCGACGCCTTGACGATACCGCCGCCCAGCACTCGATCCAGTTCCTTTATGCCGCTGGCATAACGCTCATCATCGACTATTGCTATGCTATTCAACGCCAACGGTTTCTCATCCGAAATGCCCTTATTGGGCTGCGGCGCTGTATATATCTCTTCCACCATGGTATTCCATTGTCCGCAACCCGGGCATTTACCCATCCATTTAGGCGATACATATCCGCAGGCTTGGCACACATAATTGCTTTTAGCCTTAGGCATGCTCTATACCCCTACTGTTACTTGTTTCTTTTTAAATACCAGGCGCCCATTCTCCACGTCGGCTATCACCGAATCGCCTGGTGCTATAGTACCTTTGAGCAATTCTTCGGATAAGTTATCCTCTACCATGCGCTGTATAGCCCTGCGCAATGGCCTGGCACCATATATTGGGTCAAATCCCTCTTTGGCCAGATAATCACGAGCGGCCGGCGTAACCTCCATATATATGTTTTTCTCGGCCAACCTCTTTCCGACATCCTTGAGCATGAGATCAACTATAGCCCTCAGATTTTCTTCATCCAACGGATGGAATACTATAATCTCATCGACACGATTCAAGAACTCCGGCCTGAAAGTCCGTCGCAATTCTTCCATGACGTTGTCCTTTATCTTCTCATATTCCGTCTTGGATTCGTCTTGTCCGCCTGAGAATCCCAGCGACTTTTGTTTTGTTATAAGATGAGCTCCCGCGTTGGACGTCATTATTATCACGGTATTGCGGAAATCGACCGTGCGGCCTTTGCCGTCGGTTAAACGCCCGTCCTCCAATATTTGCAGCAGTATATTGAACACATCGGGATGCGCTTTTTCTATCTCATCGAACAGCACAACCGTATAAGGCTTTCTCCTTACATGCTCCGTCAATTGGCCGCCTTCTTCATAGCCGACATAACCCGGAGGCGAGCCTATAAGACGCGATACGCTGTACTTCTCCATATACTCGGACATATCTATGCGCACCATGGCATTCTCGTCTCCGAACATAGCTTCCGCTAATGCCCGAGCCAGTTCGGTCTTACCGACTCCAGTAGGTCCAAGAAATATAAACGAACCTATAGGTCGTTTCGGATCCTTTAATCCTGCCCTGGCACGCCTGATAGCTTTGGCTACCGCCTCTACAGCCTCATCCTGGCCTATAACGCGCTCGTGCAATATTTTCTCCAAGTTAAGCAAGCGCTCGCTTTCGGCCTCGGTAAGCTGCTTGACCGGTACACCGCTCCAACTCGATACTATCTGAGCTATATCCTCGGCAGTTACTACAGCAGCCGTTGTATTTGCATTGCTGCTCCAACTTTCTTTAAGTTTTTCTATTTCTTCTTTGAGCTTCTGTTCATCGTCGCGCAGTTTAGCAGCCTTCTCATAATCCTGATTGGCTACAGCCTCTTCCTTCTCTTTGCGTATATCCTCCAGCTTATCCTCTAATTCCTTTATATCATCGGGCGGCGTCACTGTCCTTAATTTGACACGTGCAGCCGCTTCATCTATGAGGTCTATGGCTTTATCCGGCAAATATCTATCCGTAATATAGCGCATGGACAGGTCCACAGCTGCCTCCAATGCTTCATCGGTTATCCTGACGCGATGATAGGCCTCATACTTATCGCGCAAACCCTTTAATATCAACAACGCATCGTCCCTGGAAGGCTCTCCTACTACAACAGGCTGGAATCGGCGCTCCAGAGCCGGGTCACCTTCAACATGCTTCCTGTATTCGTCCAAAGTAGTGGCACCTATCGCCTGCATCTCGCCTCTAGCCAAAGCAGGTTTCAATATATTGGATGCGTCTATAGCACCCTCAGCCGCACCTGCTCCTATAACAGTATGGAGCTCGTCTATGAACAGTATTATATTACCGGCCTTTTTCACCTCGTTGAGCACATTTTTAAGGCGTTCCTCAAACTCGCCGCGGTACTTGGTTCCGGCCACCATAGCCGGCAAATCCAACGCCACTACACGTTTATCCTTTAGCAGCTCCGGCACATTGCCTTCGGCTATCTGCTGCGCTAACCCCTCGGCTATAGCGGTCTTGCCTACACCGGGTTCTCCTATCAGACACGGGTTATTCTTGGTGCGGCGGCTCAATATCTGTATAACCCTCTCTATTTCCTTTTCTCTGCCAATAACAGGATCCAACTTACCTTCTCTGGCCAATTCGGTTAAATCCCTGCCAAATTGGTCGAGGTTCGGCGTATTGGTATTCTTGGGCTGCCCTTTTTGAGGGGCTCCTCCTTCTTCCTTTAACATTTTTATCACCTCATCACGCGCACGTTGCAGATCTATCCCAAGATCCATCAACACCCTGGCCGCTACGCCCTCGCCTTCTCTCAACAACCCTAATAACAAATGCTCTGTGCCTATATAATTATGTCCGAGATTGCGTGCTTCATAAAAGCTCAGTTCCATAACGCGCTTGGTCCTAGGCGTATATCCGAATCCTTCATTAAAGTTAAAATTGCCTTTTCCAACCAAATTCACTACTTCTTGGCGGACATTTTCTATATCAGCACCCATGTTCCTTAGAACCTTGGCTGCTATACCATCCTCTTCCCTCAATAATCCAAGCAACATGTGCTCGGTACCTACATAGTTATGCCCTAATGCTCTTGCTTCTTCTTGCGCATATATAAGCGCCTTTTGAGCTTTCTCAGTAAAACGTCCAAAAAATGCCATAATCACTACCTCCTTATCTTTTCGTGTATCAGTTCGGCTCTTATTATATCCCTCTCTAGCGGCTGCAATTCCCTGCCTTTATGCTTTTGCACATGGGCCGGTTGTATCATAAAAAGCAGTTGGTTAAGCAGCTTTAAGTCCATATCCTTTAATATACCCAATGACACGCCAAGGCGCAGATTGGATATCAGCTCCAATGCCTCCTCCGTATTAAGCATGCGCGCATTGGTAAATATGCCAAGCGACCTGTATACCCTATCCTCGAGTTGCAACCTGCCGTTATCCATAAGCACCTGACGAGCTTTGCGCTCTTTATCAATTATCTGGCGGGCTACAGCTATAATATTGTTTATAATATCATCTTCGCTCTGCCCTAGAGAAATCTGATTGGATATTTGATAGATATCGCCTTTAACCTCGCTGCCCTCGCCGTATATACCTCTTACCGTTATACCCACGCGCCCTACCGCGTGGAGCACCTCGCGTATATTGTTTGTCATAGCCAATGCAGGCAGATGCATCATGAGCGACGCCCTCATGCCCGTACCCACATTGGTAGGACATGTGGTAAGATAACCCAATTGTTCGTCATAAGCATACGATAAATTCTCCTCCAGCAGATCATCTACCTTATCGGCTAATTCCCATGCCTCCCTTAATTGTAATCCTGGCGCAAGACATTGTATGCGCACATGATCCTCTTCGTTTATCATTATGCTCACAGTATTGTCGTCGTTCATGAGCAATGCCCCGCTTTTATCGTTTTTGACAAGGTCCGGGCTGGATAGATATTCTTCGACCAACATCTGTCTATCCAACTGCTGCACATCCTTAATACGCACAAGCTTGAAATGCCCGGCCAGCACACTGTGGCTGTCGAGAATCGCTTTGCCGACATCATCGACCACCTTTTCAGCCTGCTTATCATCCATCATAGTGGGAAACGGTACGTTATCAAGATTCCGGGCCAATCTTATCCTGCTACTTATTATTATATCACTATCAGGCCCATTAGCGCTTATCCAATTATCCACTATCTCACCCCTTTACTAGTTTCAATTTAATTTGCCTTCCAGTTCTTTTATCTTATCTCTCAATTCCGCGGCTCTTTCGAAAGCCTCTTCTTTCACCGCTCTGTCGAGTTGCTCTTTTAAACGTTCTATCTCCCTGCGCACTCGTAATTCGCTACCCGCCTTGCGCGGTACCTTGCCGACATGTTTTACGTTACCATGTATACGCCTTATGAGAGGCGTTAATTCATCTCCAAAAGCCTCATAGCAATGGCAACAACCTAACATACCAGTTTGCTTAAATCGATCATATGTCATGCCGCATGTATCACACTTAGCTGAAACATTTACGCCATATCCCATGCTTCCATTATTCCCATTAGCTCCTTCCAAGAAACTTGATAGGAGGTCATTCACCGAAAACGGTTGGAAGATCTCATTTAACGAAAATGTATTGAACCAGTTGATTTCCCCGCTTTGCTTGGCACAGTCCTCGCATAGATGCAACTCGGTCTTCTGACCGTTGATGATCTTGGTCAAATGCACGGTAGCGGGCTTACTCTTGCAGTAATCGCAATTCATACAAAACACCTCTTCTATTAAAATGATAACAAAGCCACCAACATACTTTTCATAATGCCGGCCCTGATTTTATCCCTGTCAGCCGAAGGAGCTTCTATAGCTTTATCGCTTACGGCCGATCTCATCAATGCAGCTATCCTATCGTTTATATCTCCATTCTCGCTCAATTGATCGATTATATTATCAGCACAGGCCTGGGATAAAGAATCCCCGACGGCATTGAACAAAAGATACAGTATATAATCGTCCTTCTCAACATTCATGCGCATTATCCTTATGCAGCCACCACCACCGCGTCTGCTTTCTATATAATACCCTCTTTCTATGGTAAAACGCGTAGATAAAACGTAATTTATCTGCGATGGCGCACATCTAAAACGAGCGGCCAGTTCATTGCGCTGTAATTCCAGCACCCCATCCTGGCTGGTATTCAACATATCCTTTATAAAGGCCTCTATTACATCGCTTAACCGGACCATCGTTTCACCTCTTTTGACTTTGACTTTCTTTGACCTTTATTTATAGTATAATTGTTTATTTTAAAAACGCAATGGTTATTTTAGCTTATTACGCCCGATTATATTTAACATTCTCGCTTAAACTCTCTGAATCTCCTTATATCTCTTCAATCCTTAGCTAGCTTCAGTTGCCATAGCTGTTGACACAACGCAGTACCCAATAACCACCATCTCTCGCAACCTTTTCACAATTGCCGTAAATCTCGGCCAGTTTGGCCATAGCCGACTCGGCACCCTGCTTCTTTTGGATTACAACATAAAATTCTCCGCCGCTTTTTAAGTATATAGCGCATTGTTCAAATATCGCATATACGACCCTTTTGCCCGCTCTTATAGGCGGATTAGATACGATGATATCAAACAGGCCTTCTACTTGAGCAAAACCATCGCTCTGATAAACAGTGGCATTATTTATACTGTTCAGTTTTATATTCCCCTGCGCAAGCTCTACAGCTCTGCTGTTTATGTCTACCATGACAACCTCGACGTCTTGATAGGCTTTGGCAATAGAAATACCTATGGCCCCATAACCACAGCCCATATCTAGCACCCTGCCGGATAAACGGTCAGGCAGAGCATTTAATAAAACACTGGAACCGGTATCGATCTTTCCTCTGGAAAAAACACCGGCATCAGTTATAAACTCGAGGGTACATCCTTTAAAATCGAATCTTATGCGTTTTATATCATGTCCGGAAGTAGGATTTTCAGAATAATAATGCTCAGCCATTATGTCCTCCGTAACCTGTTCCAACAGTCCTGCCCACAGAACGTATAAGACCTTCTACGCATATGCGGCAATCCTGCGGGTTCTCGCCAATACATATTTTACCGGGATAGAGCTGGTAAAGTTGCCGGTATTCTAGCGGCGTCACATTGGGCATTATGACATTGGCTCCTGCTTTCAATGCCTTTTGCCTACCAAAAGGATCAGATGTCCCTACCGCCGTGGTGGCCGGTATATTTATATCCGGCATGATAAGTCGCAATACTGCTACTGCCTTCAGTACCATGTCAAGAGAACCACTATTGCAACTCCGCAGCGGCGTATCCGGATGCGGTATGAATGGACCTATGCCCACCATGTCTGCGCCCAATTCTTTAAGCAGCAATATATCATCGGCTATGTCCTCCACGGTTTGCCCGGGCAAACCCACAAGAAATCCCGATCCCAATTCATACCCTAATGACTTTATATCTTTTAAACATTGTATCCTGTTATCGAAGTCCATACGCGGATGCAGCTTTTTATAAAGCTCCCTGTTGGACGTTTCAAAGCGCATCAGGTATCTATCCGCTCCAGCCTCCTTCATGCGCTTATAATCATCATAGCTTCTTTCGCCTATGCTGAGCGTTATGGCAACATCGGCCGCCTCTTTTATACCGCGGATAATATAGCACATAACGTCGCCGGTGTAGTAACCGTCCTCGCCAGACTGGAGAACTATGGTACGATAACCCAGTCGATAAGCTTGGGCAGCCACTTTTATGACTTCATCGGGTTGGATGCGGTACCTCTCAAGAGTCCTGTTCCCGCGCCTTATGCCGCAGTACATGCAATCATTCATACAATAATTAGAGAATTCAATAAGGCCGCGCAGATGCACATCGGTACCAAGATATTGTTGTCTTGTCTCATCGGCGGCTTTGAAAAGCACCTCTTGCTGTACGCCGTCATCTATAGAAAGCAATCTCACTATTTCACATTTATCCAAATCGTGGGACCGCATAGCTTTGTCTAATATATCAACCATAAGATTAATAAAAATCCTCCTTCAGGCCTCAGTATATGCCCTCGGCCTCAGCATTACCTGATATAATTTTAACATACTTTGCCTCACTTATTCAATACCTTACGATTTTATATCGAATTCTATTTCCACATTTTAATTAATATATTGTTAGCAGCATGTAAAGGATGAGGTGTATATGGAGCAGAACGAATCCTCTTTCGTACGCAATGCCGCCATATTGACCGTAGCGGGCTTTGCCACGCGTATACTGGGGTTTATATACAGAATTATTTTGTCCAACATAATAGGCGCTCAAGGTATGGGCCTATTTCAGTTGGCCCTGCCGGTATACTTTATAGCCGCTTCATTTTTAGCCTCGGGTATACCCATAGCCGTATCTCGCATGACAGCTGAACAAAAGGCTAAGGGTAATTATAAAATGCTGCCCAAGATAGTACTGGTAAGTTCTGTTATAGCCGTAACAGCCAGTATAGCAATATCAGCCGTATTATTTATATATGCCCGCCCCATCGCCGTAAATATACTTCACAGTCCCGGGGTTTACTATCCCATGATGGTCTACATACCGGCATTATTCATAACGGCGAATTCGGGAGTTATACGCGGCTTCTTCCAGGGTATACAAAACATCGTGCCCCAGGCGATCGGGCAGATAGTGGAACAATTTGCCCGCATGGCCCTGGTATTAAGCCTCATAAGATACGCTATAGGCATAAGTATAGAATATGCCTCGAGCATATCGGTCCTCGGAATGGTAATAGGCGATGTAGCCGGTTTTATAACGCTCATGTATTTTTACAGCAAAACTCTGCATCGGTATAAAAAGAACAATCAATTCACTAATAAGACCGGAGCAAACGAGAGCTCATTTCATATAGGCAAATCAGTAATATCCATAGCCTTGCCTATTTCAGGCGGGCGGACATTAACGACACTGTTGCAAAGCATGGACTCGGTATTAATACCGCAGCGTCTCCAGGCAGCAGGATATACGGTAGAACAGTCGCTGGTCACATTTGGGCATCTCACAGGTATGGCCATGCCACTTTTGATGTTTCCATCTACCATAACCATGTCGCTTAGCATGACGTTATTACCTGCCATTACCGAAGCGCAATCGCTCGGCAAAAAAGCCACGATCAATTATAGAGCCTCGGAAAGCATAAAACTCACTATGATGGTATCCTTCGCTGCAGCCTCAGCTTTTATGTTCATGCCTTATCAGATAGGCCAGGCACTCTATAATTCGCAGGAAGTAGGACAATTTCTCTTATACACCTCCCCTTTATGCCTGTTTCTTTATGTAGAAGGCATACTGGCAAGCATATTGAATGGCCTCGGCAAGCAAAATATAACGGTAGCCAATTCGGTGCTATGCTCACTATTGCGCATAGCGTGCACGTATATATTAGTAGCCATTCCATCAATTGAGATAAACGGCTATATTATAGGCTTTATAGGTACAGTTATTTTCAACACAGCATTAAATTACCAAGCGTTGCGTAGATTTACCTCAATGCCCTTTGATATATCGAATTGGTTAGTTAAACCATCAGTTTCTTTTATCATTATGGGCGTATGTTCATCTTTTATCTACAGAGCCATGGATAATGCAGGCATGCCGACATTGGCATCTCTAGGCATTGCCTTGCTCATCGGCCTTTTGATATATCTATTCTTAAACATACGCATGGGTGTCCTCACAATAGAGGAGATCAAGCGATTCACACATGTAAAATAGCTGTTACTCTTCACCCATCTTTAGTGCCTCGTTTATGCGCAATTTGCGCAACAGCATGGTCAAAACTGCCACGCCTATTAACAGCATACCGATCATTACACCGTATACCTTAATTTGATCGGTAGCCAATGATACTACGTGGAATGGCGGTACTTGCTCGGCCGCACTATAGGTTATCTGGAACATCGGCACATACAGACGACTGGTAAGTTGCCCAACTATAACGCCTATGATCATAGCTACACCCGAACTCAACAGCTGTTCCCATACCATCATGCCGACCAGTTCCTTAAATGACAGCCCTATCGCACGGAGCACACCGAATTCAAACGCTCGATCGCTCAACGATATAACCCAATACAAGATGAAACCCATAAGGCTTATCACCATGCTTATGACAAAATTCAACGTCATAGTGCCGTTTATCCCCAATTGAAATGGATCATTTTTAAGCCTTATGAGATCCTGCTCGGTATCGACCATGCTCACTATCTCCATTCTATTTTCCCTTATACCATCGTATACCTGAGCACTGGTAGCCTCGGGCTGTTTCTTCAACCATACTTGATACGGTTGGATAGGCGAATTATATTGGAAATAAGAAAGATTCCCTACTACCAGGAAAGGATCGCTTTTATGAGGATTCTCCGGATCAGGAGTGGAACCGACTGGCGGCTTTGGATTCCATGTAGGCCAATAATCTATTATCCCAAACACCACCATCTGAAGATCATTTTGGTCCTGCCAGCTTACGCTGATGTAGTCACCCCTCTTTATATTATATGCCTCGCTCAACGATCTGGATATAAGAGCAGCACTCGGCTCTACGGCCAAAAGGTTGAGATAGCTATTCCAGTAACTCTCCGATATTATACTCGGTCTAAAAGCTATTCTACCGAATTCATCCGATATTACAGCCATAAAACGCGAGTTACCGCCTATGACTTCATTATTAAACCGTATAGCCACCTTATCCTTGGTGAAAACTTTGGTCGCCTCTTCTATGCCTTGCAATTTGGTATATGGTTCGAATGGCGGTTCCACATATTGTATCGGTTTTTTATTTATTTCCATTTGCTGTTGAGCCGACGGATCCATACTACCTGGCGGAGGAGCATTATCCTGCCATTTGGCCTGAATCACCATATCGGCACCATTAGCGTAGCGGACCTTGTCCTCGGCATTGGTATTTATGGTTCGCGCGGCATTAGCGCTGAATATACCGATAGCTATGGTCATTATAAGGAATACCATTAGAAATTGATATTGATGCGATGACCTGCCTACGCGCAGCATAGTGGCATACAACGCCGGAGACCATAATTTGTTGCCCACAGCATATACAATGCGTATCAACAGAGGAACTATCCGTATTAGCAAAAGGCCCATGCCCAATACAAACAATGTCGATGCTATAAACAGCAATGGATCTATCTGCAATTGAGAAGCCTCGGCAGCTGTAATTTCAAGGTTCTTTTGTCTCAATTCGAAGGTATAGAGACCATATATTGATACAGCCAAAAGTATAACGTCAAGAAAATATCGCTGCCATGCCGTCGCCTTGGTTTCCCTTGCCATCTCCTGTTTGCGGTTGACTATGGTAGTCCCGGCGGCGAAATAAACCGGCAGCAACATAGCGATTATAAATACCAATGCCGACACGGCTGCGTATTTATATGCCAGAGGCGTCATCCTTACAGGCAACGCCTTGCGCTGTATGAATTCCAAAAATCCGTTGGACGCACCAAGCATCCTGCATAATAACAAGCCCAGAGGAGGTCCCGCTAGCAAAGCCACACCGGCCAGCAATAAGCCCTCCACTAAATACTGCAGCATTATGGAACCTCGGTCAGCACCGCGGCTTTGCAATACTGCTATATCACTTTTTTCCTTATTTACCTTAAAGCTGGATACCATAAACACATAGAAACACAGCATGAGTATAACCGGCATATTCATAGCCCATAGAAGTGTCCGCAATTCCTGTTCTTTCTGAAAATACTGCTCCAATATCGGAGCAGCGGGAACTTGAAGAGAAAATCCCGGAAAAACAAGCTTTTTAGATATGATCTTATATCCATCAAGAAAACGATGGATATTATCCAGTGAAAATTTAGTATGGTCGAACGCATAATACCATTGGCCGGCTGTAGCATAGAATGCCGTATCACTCATAAAATCCTGTTGAAAGAGGTTATAGTCCATCAACATCTTCTCATTGTAAGATGACAAATTCTCAAACCAGTACAGATCCCGTTCATCCTTTGGCTGAAATACACCTACAGGCCTAACCCTTATGGGTTTCATATTCTCATCAAACCCATTGGTCACTACAAAGGTCTTACCTAGCACCGTATGAAATTTATTCAAAGCCCCCTCGGTGACCAATGTTTCATAAACACCATCCACCGGCTTATCAGATGGCATACGTCCGTCTACTATAGTTATATGCCGCTGTAAATCTGTCTTGGCACCCAAAGATACGATGCGTTTTTCATTCTTATCATCACCCTGATAACCATCGGGCAGCATGGACATGAACCCCATCTCAACGAACCGTGCTTGGGCTAGATGAGGCACTCCTGCCAGTACAGGCACATCTTGCAAAAGATATGCGTTTAATTGATCATATAATGTGCAACGTTTGTCCTTCTCTATAGTATTATAAAGATCGCCTTTATATAAAAAATGTCCTGGATAATAACCGCTGTCAGCCTGAATGGCTTCCATATCTTTAGTCAGAAGGCGCTGCAGCACACCCTCAACGTATAATGGCATGCTGCTTATAAGAGCCACAGATATTATAAGGCCTAGTAACAGAGCCAATACCAGCCGGCGGTTATTGAACATTTTGCGAAAAACCATTATCAGAAGCGTCATAAATTCACCCCCCTACCGCAGTATAACCTTATCGCCCTCTTTAAGGCCGTCTACCACCTCTACCATCGTGGGGGTTTGCAATCCCTTCTCTATGTATCTCTCCTTCTTGCTACCGCCTTCTAATATCTCAACATAGTCGTTACCCATATAATTTTTAACGGCATTTCGCGGCACTACTATCACATTTTCCTTTTTGGCAGTAATAATGGTGAAGTCAGCCATGTCTCCCATCTTCACATCAGCAGGTCTGTTTTTAACCTCTAAATAAATCTTGTTCTGCATTTCCTCTCTTAATTCAGGATCTACGCTGGCAGGCATAGCCACAACTATACCTTGATAATCCTTACTATCTATCTTTACAGTGGCCTTCATCCCGACCTGAAATTTTGACGCATCATTGGTTTCATAACTCAATTGAAGGCTGGAGGGATCAGCGATTTGTACCAACGTCTGATAAGCGCTTATAGGATCTCCCGCATTGACTTTGGCTATATATACCACCGTCCCGTTCACTGGTGCGAGAAGCTTTGCACGCTCTCGTTCAATCCTAAGCCCTTGTAGTTGAAGATTGGCCATATCCACATCGATCTGGGCCATAGCCACATCGTTTTTTGCTTTATCTACCTGATACTGATCGGCTCCACTGCTTTTTAATCGTTCAAGTTCTATTTGATTTTGGTCCAGCAGCAACTTAGCTTTTTTTACGCTGAGCTCTTGTTGCTTTATCCTGTTCTCTAAATCTCCTGTATCCAGTTCAGCCACTACTACGCCTTTTTTCACCTCTTGGCCTAGCTTCACATTAATGGATTTAAGTCTACCTGATGTATTTTTAAAAGATAAGCTGTAATCCTTCGTAGATACAAACGTGCCGTTTCCCCGTAACTCGGTGGTTATAGTATCTTTTTTTACTTCATATAAATCGTACTCTATTTTAACAGGTTCCACCAATGGTGGTGCTAGTGTTTCCTCTTCTTCAGGCAATATGCTGCAAGCCGATAAAAACGCCATCGCTAATATCAGTAATATTCCTTTAACCCACCTCAATGCACATAACCCCCGTTCGCCTCGTACTTTTATCACATTATAGCGCGTAAGATTACAAAAAGCAAGGGGCCAAAAAAATCAGCCCGCATCTTGCAAAAAATCTTTTCATGCAGTATAATAATAAGCGTTGAAGCCAATCTGGGTGTGGCGCAGCTTGGTAGCGCGCTTGAATGGGGTTCAAGAGGTCGGAGGTTCAAATCCTCTCACCCAGACCAAAGAAAAGCCCGAGAAATTCGAGTTTCTCGGGCTTTTGCCTTGTGTGAGAACATATAATATATACATGCTAGAACGCCAGAAATTCGGGCGGTAATACACACGTAACACACAAATATTTGAGCATAAAAAAAGCAGCCTTATGCAGCTACGCATACATGGCATGAAGCCGACTTTCACTGTATAATGATAATCTCTTCGCAACAGAGCCTTACAATTCGATCTCTATGCCGTTATCGATCAAAATTTGGGCCGTAACACCGTTGCCTTCGATCAGCTTGCCGCTAAAGCTGCCGTCATAGATAAAGCCGCAGCCGCACGAAGGGCTTTTGGCCTTTAATATAGCTTTATTTGCCTTGGCCAAGCGAGCCAATTTCAGCACTTCTTGAGCACCCTTTACAAAAGCTTCGGTTACATCCAAGCCGTCAGCATCGATTACACGTGCCTTGCCAATCAATACATCGCTGCCTGTACCGCCTTTTATCTCGGCCGGCCGACGCGGCGTGGCAAGGCCACCAAGTTGCTCCGGGCATATCGGTATGGCCTTGCCTTCTTCGATCAATTTCTTTATGTGCGGATCGGCATTATGCCCACCGTTATATTTGCAGTTTACCCCGGCCAAACAAGCGCTGACTATATACATATTTTCGCCTTCATATCCTCTGCTTTTGCCACATCGCGCGTGGCTATCACATCTATACCGGTACCTGCCACATTTTCTATTATAACCTGCCCTATGCTCACCGGAGCCTTTACACTGGCAGCATTTATGGCTCTCATACAATCCCATATTGCCGCTTTGGGTACAGGGGCTGCTGTTTTGACCGAAACCAAGGGATACTCGCCGCCTATAACTTTGACACTGCTGGTCACAGCGCGTCTAGGATTGAGACATTCCTCCGCGCCATAGGATTTACCCTTGCCGCAACCGTTGCCTTTAACCTGCACCACGCTATCGCCATCCACTGTAACCTCAAGGTTGCATCCTTGCGGGCATAGTATGCATGTTATATTTCTCGTCATCATTTATCGCCACCTGCCACTTCTACTGTTATCTCGGATATATCGCCCTGCTTGGTTAAAAGAGATTTTTTCAGCTTTATATGCTGCATTTCACCTGGCACCATTATTTTCTTTTTTATATTGAAGAGTATGCCCTTGTCGGTCGATACACGCAGCATAACATTCTCATATACATTGTCTACTCGAAAATATAATGTCACCGCATCGTCCACTCGAGTCAAATTTATGGCATTGGGAACAATATACCTCACGCCAGAGCCGGTTTTGACTTTTATATCGGCTGTGCTTTCATCTAGCACGCCCGAAGCATACATGGCCGCCGCTCTGCCGGCTATAGCGCTCTCGGTACTCACATTATCCACCAGGTCATTTACATGCACAACGTTGCCGCATGCGAATACACCCGCTATGCTGGTCTGCATCGATTCATCCACCACAGGTCCACCGGTAATAGGATTTAGCTGAACACCGGCCGAACGCGAAAGCTCATTTTCCGGTATAAGGCCAACCGATAGCAACAGGGTATCGCATGGAACATATTCTTGGCTGCCAGCTATAGGCTTGCGGTTTTGGTCTACCGCAGCTACGGTAACACCTTCTACACGTTCCTTACCATGTATCTCGGTTACAGTATGATTCATGCGAAGCGGTATGCCGAAATCATCGAGGCATTGTACTATATTACGTTTAAGCCCGCTGGAATAGGGCATTATCTCGCATACCATCTTCACATCAGCACCTTCCAGCGTCAGGCGCCGCGCCATAATAAGGCCTATATCACCCGACCCCAGCACCACTATTTGCTTACCTGGCATAAAGCCCTCCATATTGACAAACCGCTGCGCTGTCCCAGCTGTAAATATGCCTGCCGGCCTGGTACCAGGTATATTTAATGCCCCTCTACTGCGTTCTCGACAACCCATCGCCAGTACAACAGCTCCGGCTTTAATAGCCTGCAAACCGTCTCTATTATTGACAACCGTTATCATTCTGTCAGGCGTGATATCCAGCACCATAGTATCCAGCATGCTATGCACGTTCCACTGCTGCGCCATCTCTATAAAACGCTGGGCATATTCAGGACCAGTCAGTTCCTCATCAAATATGTGAAGGCCAAAACCATTGTGTATACACTGCTGCAGTATACCGCCCAACCTCTTATCGCGCTCTATAATGCATACATTTTCGGCACCGGCCTGTCGCGCCGCCACAGCCGCAGCCAATCCAGCCGGGCCACCGCCTATTACCACAACATCATACTCTGTCATCGTACGCATCCCCTTTTTGCAACGCGCCAGCCAATATGAGCGACCGGCCGCCTTTTTTTGTTATAGCGTCCACAGGTATATCCTTCTCCCTTGAAATTATCTCCATTACTCTAGGCGTACAGAATCCGCTCTGGCAGCGCCCCATGCCTGCCCTTGCCCGCCTTTTTATAGCATCTAGCGTTACAGCCGGTATAGGCCGGTTTACAGCTTCTATTATCTCCCCTTCGGTCACTATCTCACAACGACATATAACCCTTCCAAAAGCCGGATCAACCGCTATAAGTTGTTTGCGCTCATCATCGTTCATTTCTCGGAAACGCGGTATACCTTTCCTTATAGGATTAAAATCGGCTTTCACATCAATAGTCAGACCCGCTTGATATAAAAGACCCATTACCATAACCGCTATAGCAGGCGCTGATGTAAGACCAGGCGAACATATACCGCCTACGATTATAAAGCGGTTATCTACATCAGACGGTTTTATCACAAAATCACTGCCCGATACTGCTCTCAATCCGGCAAATGAAGTTATGGCGTCGCGCTCAGATACCCCGGGTACTGACTTGCGCGCAGTATCCATTATCTCCTGCAGGCCTGCGGCTGTGGTGGCCGTATCTTCTTTATCGTTGACATCGTGAGCATTAGGACCCACTAATATATTTCCGTCTACGGTAGGTGTTACCAGCACACCCTTGCCCATAGCCGTCGGTGGCTGGAATATGACGCGCTTAGCTAAGTATCCTTTTGATTTGTCCAGTATGCAGTATTCGCCTTTGCGCGGTGTTATCTTAAATGAATTATCACCTATCATAGAGGCTACATCGTCGGCATATACACCGGCAGCATCTATCACATAGCGAGCACGTATAGTGTGCTCGGTCGTCACTACTTCAAAGCCATCGCTCTTGCGCATAATGCTTTGCACAGTCTGCCCGAGCTTTATATCGACACCGTTTACCACCGCATTCTCGGCTGCGGCTATGGTAAGTTCATAGGGGCATACTATACCGGCGGTAGGCGCATATAGCGCAGCTATAGCATCATCTGAGATATAAGGCTCCATAGCATGCAGCTCGTCTTTATATATTATGCGCAGTTCCTGTACCCCATTGGCCTGACCTTGCTCCATCAGCTTATGCAGTTCACACATATCGTCATCGTTAAAAGCTAGAACCAGCGACCCTACTCGCTTAAAAGGTACGTCCAACTCGGCGCACCATTGTCCCATAAGTTCGTTGCCCTTTACATTAAGGTAGGCCTGAAGCGTACCTGGTTTAGCATCATAGCCGGCATGAACTATGGCGCTGTTGCCTTTGGACGTACCTGATGCAACATCCCATTCCTTGTCCAGAAGGCATACAGATAACTTATAGCGCGATAACTCCCTCGCTATGCAGCTGCCGACCACGCCGGCGCCTATTACAACTACATCGTACATAACAATTCCTCCATAATACAAAACCGTGCCAAAAGGACATAATTATCCTCTTGACACGGTTCTCATTTTCTCCACCGCGTGATTATATAATTATTATATACCCTCGGCAACGATTTTTCAAGCTTCCCACAACGTTTCGTCGGATGTAGATACCGCCATTGCTCCGGCATTTAATGCCGCTATTATGTCGTCCTTGGTGTGTATGAGGCCGCCGGCTATTATTGGGCACAACAGACGCGTGTGGCAGTATGCTATTTCCCTCGGCAACGTGCCGGGTAGTATCTCCACTGCATCGGGGCCGGTTTGGCCAATCCCTGCTATGCCCCTGTCCAACGACATAGAGTCCAGCAAAAATATTCGCTGTATTATGAGCAAACCTGAGTCTTTAGCATATCTGGCTAAATTATTATGCGTGGTTATGATACCATCCGGTTTTATATAATCCGCCATATATTGTACTGCAGCTTGATCCCGCCCCAGTCCATCTATCAGGTCGAGATGTACAAAAACCATTTTATCAGCATCTTTTATACTTTTTATGGTATCTGCCAGCGCACATATATTGCCATGCAATAAAAAAATAACTCTAACCGGGGCAATAAGCGCTGCTTTTAAGCGATCTTCGTTCCTTACAGCAGCGATAATAGGGTCGATGGCCAATATTTCCGATATATCCATATTACAAAACCTTTCATATTGTTCACCCTATTATTATACACCCACTGCCATGGACAGAAAACAGCCTATAGATTTTTGCTCAGCATTATGTTCACTTTGCCGTAAAATACGTTATTTATAGTATTGAGCAACTCCAGGTTATTCATATACTCCACGTTATGCAATACTATCTTGCTGGGTGCCATAGTTATAAGCGAGCTTATAAGTATGTCATCTCCACTTATATTCCTATCGGTTACTTCGCGGGCCATCTCTTCCATCATGTCATGATTGTCTATCAGATGCATATCAGCATCCATGAGCTTATAGCTGTTATCCGGTTCCACCACTACATGTATCTCATCTATCTTCGGTTCCTGAACTTCTACGAAATATCGAAGCAGTTTTACAAATTCATTGTACTCCCGTTCCATCATTATATCCTCAACAGCGCTGTCCACTGCGTCTATTAACCGCACGATCTCATCTTTTAAGCGGAATTTTATAAATCCATCTATCAGTATCTCATCGTTATAATCCATATAATCGCGTACCTTTGCAGTTATAGTGTCGTGCATAGATGAAGATGCCACCATATCTTCGAATTTAATCTTATTAACGGCCGCTACCCATATCTCATCGCGATCGCTCTGATCAAAATATACATATTCACGCTCTATTATCTGCTTTAACAAGCAATCGATCATATAGTGCCATATGGCATCGCCTATAATACCGACCATTTCTTCTTTATTTATATTATACCTATAAAAGATGTGAGTACCTAATTCTTCACATCCCAGTAGAGCATAATCTTTATTTCTTTCCATCGACGCTTTCATACATAAATCCAGCATCGATTTTATCGGGGAATTTTCATCCTCTATACCGATAGAAATTACTTCCACTGCAATCACTTCCCTTCGAACAATAGTATGATAACAATACTATCGGGCTATACTACCGCTTTATTCCATTCATGTTGCTTCAAGGGAATTAGGCTCCCCAAATCCCAAATATAGCCATTATATAAATTATATATTTCAATTTCTCTTTCGCTCAAAAAATTCTTTATTTTGTTGTAATCGGGGTGCGTGGATACATCTCCGGCAAACGCCATGACCGATTTTGATATAAGACCTCCGCTACCACCTATAAAGCCATAGTTCATACCTGGTAGACTTACATGGCCACGCTCTACGAGCAGCACGTTTATGCCATTCTTTGCAGCCACTTTAGCTATGCCTATATCCTCTGTAATGATAGAGTTTGTGTCGACTACCAATACAGAGCACTTCGTGTATCCTTGCTTTACATCGATAAATTTCAGCTTTTGCTGTTGCAATAACTCACGCGTCATACTATCGGTATACTTAAAATTATGCATGGCATTATTGCCAATTCTAGCTATATTATATGCTACGTCTTTTGGATAGTTGCCGCATAATGCGGTCTTTCCATATAATATATTGAAACCTTCATCTTTTAGCTGTGCTACGACATCGGGGCTTATATCCGGTGCTACAACTACGGTATTGCCCTCTATAGGGTATAACATCATATCGGGATGATAAGCGATAGCAGGCAGTAATTGAGGTAACGGTTGCGTTTTTATTATACGTATACCTTTTTGCTTGAGATTATATTCCATGACCTTGTTTATGCGACCATCCACCAGCATGAGCGTGACATTTCCATCGGGTAAAAAGGGAATCGATAGAAAAGTTTCTTCCAACATAAATTAAACCTCTGCACTGATATAACAAAAAGGCGGGATATATGTACCCGCCTTTTTGTTCCCTTGGAGGCGACGCCCGGATTCGAACCGAGGAATAGAGGTTTTGCAGACCTCCGCCTTACCTCTTGGCTACGTCGCCGCATAAAATCACGCCGGCTTATTATGCAGCCGGCCTCATATGTTCTGGAGCGGAAGACGGGATTCGAACCCGCGACATTTGCCTTGGCAAGGCAACGCTCTACCACTGAGCCACTCCCGCATGTTGGATTTCTATATATGGTGCCTCGGGGCGGAATCGAACCACCGACACGGGGATTTTCAGTCCCCTGCTCTACCGACTGAGCTACCGAGGCATAAAATAATGGCGACCCAGAAGGGGCTCGAACCCTCGACCTCTAGCGTGACAGGCTAGCGCTCTAAACCGACTGAGCTACTGGGCCGCGTTATGGTGGGCACAACAGGGCTCGAACCTGTGACCCCTTGCGTGTAAAGCAAGTGCTCTTCCAGCTGAGCTATGCGCCCACTCGCGATTGCCTCACCGGCGACGATTATAAGTATACAATATCATATGGCTTCTGTCAATAGCTATGCTAAAGATTTTTTGCTTGGTAGCTGATTAAGCACAATAGTAGATTGTTTGAATGCTTTTTATATGATATCATATAATCGGTAGGTGATTGAAACGAAAAACATATTCTTTTATGAAACCGATATAGGACGAATTATTATAGCAGATAACGGCGATGCCATAGTTGCCGTTTCTTTTGGCGATACGAACATGGCAAGCCACGGCGATTTGAATGAAACACCGCTGATAGAGGAAGCAGCACGACAGATATATCAATACCTCAAAAAAGAGCGCTGCTCTTTCGCGTTGCCGTTGTCACCGAAAGGCACTATTTTCCAGCAAAAGGTATGGGCCGCGCTTCAAACCATACCCTATGGCGAAACGCGAAGTTATAAGCAGGTAGCTGAGGCGATCGGACAACCGAAAGCCTTCCGCGCAGTAGGAATGGCTTGCAACAAAAACCCTATCGCCATAATCATCCCCTGCCACCGCGTGATCGGTTCAAACGGCAGCCTTACAGGCTATGCCGGCGGAGTAGAGTTAAAGGCACGGCTCCTGCAGCTTGAAAGAAGCTGATTATCTCATTGGATTTATTGGTTTGCCGTTCTTCCTCACTTCGAAATGAACGTGCGGACCAGTGCTTCTACCAGTGGTGCCTACATAAGCTATTAGCTGCCCTTTAGCCACTGCTTGTCCGATTTTTACAGCAATGCGGCTGGTGTGCGCATAGTATGTAACCATACCGTTACCATGGTCTACCTTGACTAATTTGCCATAATTGCCGTCCCAGCCAGCGAATATAACCTTGCCATTATCGGCCGCATATATAGGTGAGCCATATGGCGCTGCTATATCTACACCTGTATGGAACTCTCTGCCTCTGTAACCAAATCGCGATGTTATGCGGCCACGCGCGGGCAGCCCTATACTGCCTGTCCCAATAATAGACGGCAACGGTTTGGTCCCTTTTGCTATTACTTGATCCCTCTTATCTTTTATAACATTATTTGAAATTATCGTCCGTTTTTGTTCTACACCATTGATTTTTATAACATCAGCCACTATTTCCCGTTGCCCATCTGAACCCTCTGTTAAAACTTTGGACTGGTTCTTATAAAGCTTGCTGTCTTCTTTATAAACGGTCTCATGAGGTATGGTTTCGGTGTATTCTATACGTTCCACCGTTTCAACATTTATGATCTCTTTCGGTACGGTAAGATTTATTTTATCCCCTATCTGCAAGTCATCAAGCGATGTCATATTGGGATTGGCTTTCTGTATATCGTCCAGTGACAACTTATAGCGCTTGGCTATAGCCCATATGGTGTCACCGTCCTTTATCTCATATACTTTTTTACCCTCATCGCCGTCCTTGATTCTTTTGTATACATCGTCAGCATCCTCTATATCGCTATATTCTACAAGTTTTTCTACCAGTTGTACGTCGTCGGCTATGCGCACTTCCTTAATATTTGGATTATCTTTAGCTTTATCTATATATGGCTGCTTTATTCTATCCAATACACTCTGAGCCTCAGATTCATCTTTTACAACAGCTATCTGCTGACCATTGACAAATAAGGCTGTAGCCTTAACCTTAAAATGCATACCATCTTTTATAACATTTAAAACGGCATCGTTATCTTCTATTAAATCTGGCTTAGCGGCTGTCGGTAAAAACACAACATCCTCCACCGATACAGCGTCCATCTTATAATAATCTTCTATTTGACGCTCCATATCTTCTAAAGCCTGTTGTAAAGGCTCTTCAGATGCTACGATACCTACACTTTTCCCCTTAAACAGTACCTCCACGGCAGCTATAGGGGTGTTGGCTATTTTGTACGCCTCAGCTTTATTATATGCAAACATGCTGCCATAGCAAAAAGCAGCCAATATTCCTACGGAAATAAGCTTTTTATATGAAGGCTTTTGGGGCCATGATTCCCATAAAAACTTGCCAGCGGCAATGATTTTAGCATATATTTTCGACGTTATATTGGAGCACTTAGCAATAATTTTAGGTTTAACAACTATTATCGTTTTTTTATATTTTATGTACAAAGTTTGGCCATAATTTTTCAATTGTTTATATGTATCTGATATTTTTTTTCTCAGTTTACTCCATGTATCCCTGTTGATGAGAAAATCTGCACCACTCTTGAACCATATTCTCATAGAGCGCCAGTATCCCCTCCATCTTTCAGTATCCATAGTTTATTTTATTTTACCCCTTTCAAATATTACAAAATTATTGCGCGATATTACAATATTATTAATTCGCCATAAAATTAAAAAATCCTTCTTTTTATCAAAATTTATTATTATATATAATGTAAACGCTAACTTGCCAAAATATACATTTGATCATCGCCCCGAGGAATAAGCCATTCATCGAAGAAATCATCCAGTTCCATTTTACTTATTTTTTTGCTTATTTCGATAAAGTCTTGGGTGGTTGCATTAGTGAAAGCGCATTGCTTATAGTATTCTTTCAGTATACTGTCAAACGCATCATTGCCTACCTTCTGGCGTAAAGCATCCAGCATCATAGCCCCTTTGCCGTAAACCAGAATATCATACACATACTCGTTTTCAAACTCATATACTGGACGCAATATGGCTTCATCGGTCTCCCCCTGAGAGATATATTGATCTAACGTATTATATTTGGCTTTTACCATATTATTAAAAACCTTGTCTTTCACCTCCTGCCCGTACTTTTTTTCAAAATACATTATGGTTGAATACTCAGCTAACGCTTCATCCAGCCATGGCTCGTTGACCTCATCGTTGCCCACTACACCATACCACCATTGATGTGCCGTCTCATGGACAACTACATATTCCAATATGTCTCGCGTCATAGATGTATAAAGGGTTTGATCTATCATGACCAAGTTAGGATACTCCATACCCCCAATGAAAAAATCCGCCTGTACCACTGAAAATTGCCCATACGGATAAAGGCCAAAGGCATCGTTAAATATTGACAAAGCATCAGATGCATACTCAAGCGCTTTTTGGCCGGACTGATGCGAAAAATGATATGAACGCACCATCGTGTCGCCTGCCTCCTCTTGCAAAACGCTGAAGTTATCGCTGGCCACCCACGCAAAATCTCGCACGGCTTTGGCTGATACAGTCCAGTGCTGTTTATCGCCCTGTTTATCAGTGCCTGTTATCGCCCCTGTGGAAGCTATTGTAAACGATGAAGGTGCAGTTATAGTCACATCATAATCAGCCATATCGCTGTAAAACGGATCACCTATAGCATAGTAAGGATCGGTATGCCATCCGCCTTTATCATATACAGCCAATATAGGATACCAGTTGGTTATGTTAAACGTATAATCCCCATATCCAAAACGACCAACGCTATTAGGGAGGATAATATCGTATTCCATATCTATTTCAAGTTTCCTCCCTCTTTGAAGTAAAGACGGCAATATCAATTTCATAGCGGTATTATCCCGACCAGTTACTTCAAAAGAAACCGACTTACCGTTTATCTTTACCGATTTTATATCTATACCACCTGCTGAAAAGCCATTCGGATAGGCACTGGCCATATCCTGATTTTCAAACGGCGCTGTCCCTTGAGACCTGTAAGCGTTGGGATATAGATGAAAGTATAATTCCCTTAAAGCTGTATCTTCCTTGTTAGTATATATTACTTTTTGTACAGCGTGCAGCTTATGATTTTTAGCATCCAGGTTCACGTCTATCGTGTAATGATTCAAGCCTTCTGTTCGTTCTGAGGCAGCAGACGGTAAAAGCGGTGTTACATTGTTATATTGCGGGCCTTGAGCTGAGTGTGTATGCCATGCGTCCCATGCCGCAATACCCAATATAACCGCAACAGCTATGAGCAATAAGGTTTTTATGGTTTTCTGAGTCATATAATATACTTTCATATGTCCCCTCTTTCTTATAGAATTACGCAGTCGTTCTACATCACTTATGTCGAATAGTTACCGCTCTATTATATATAATAGCACCTTGCATAGATTATTCGCATTTTATATGCGATTGCCCAAAGGCAATGTTATGGTAAATGATGTGCCCTCTCCCTCCTGGCTTTCCGCTGTTATATCGCCTCCATGGGCTTTGAGCACATCTTTGCAGAAAGCCAAACCTATGCCCGATCCGGAGGCCTTGGTGGTGAAAAACGGCTTAAACAGGTTTGCTTTATTTTCATCGGATATACCGCAGCCGTCATCTCTTATTATAATTTTTACGCTGTCATTGCTGCGCATCGATTTAATCCATATATGGCCTCTGTCGCGTTCTATAGCCTGTATAGCATTCTCCAGTAAGTTCAAAAATACCTGCTCTATAGCATCCATATCACCGTTTATGTAAATCTCCCGGTCGTCTAACTCGGTTATAATCTCTATCCCCTTTAATTGCGCCTTAGGTAATATAAATTCAATAACCTTATTGAGCACAGCATTTATATTAAAGTTGCTGAATTTGAACTTAATATATTTAGTTAGGCGCCTAAAATCCTGCATCATGCGGTTTACGCGCGCCATTTCTTGGAGCATTTTATTGGCCCTCTCATCGTCTACCAGCTTGTCCAATTGCAATAGCTGTATGTAAGCGCCCAGCGTGGAAATAGAATTTCTCACCTCGTGCGAAAGCACCGAGGCGTTGTTCTGCACATTTTCCTCCGCCCGCTCCGAGGCCGCCAGCCTATCTCTCAGCAACAACAATTCCTTATCAACCGCCCAATGCTTTGAAATCATATCGGCCATCATAATCATAAGTGCCATTATAGCAGGATCGCCATCATTAAGCGTCAATATAATACCCAACGCCCCTATTATATTGCAATCTATGTCTAATAACGGTACAGCAAAGCTAGCTTTATCCTTCAAGAAATCCCAGTCGTGTTCCTCCCCCATAACCATCGTAGGCGTTTCTTCTTTCAAACACGTTCCCATAGCATTAATGCCTATGTAATCTTCGCCCCATATCATGCCTTCCTGAACTAATATATCTATGCCATATGCGCGATGGTTCAATGTTATACCATATCCATCACAAAATATTATAGAATACGGCTTGCTCATAACCAAAAACTCGATATAATCCAAATATGCTGATATAAAGTCCAAAAAATGGCCTTTTTCTTTCTTTATAGCCGTTATTTCTTTTACGGATAGGACTTTAGTACCTTTTAGCTCACGAGGGTGCAATTCCTTTTTTACGCTACGCTGCCAAGACCTCTGTATAGCAGTCCATAGCAACCGCATATTATACACAACCGATGCATTAACCTGCTGACTCATCCCCTTGCCCCCTATCAACCGCATTAATATAAACCCGGTTTGGATCATCGATCCTCTCCGGGCCGACTATATATAAGAAGCCAATAATTAATAAATGTTTTGGCGCACTATGGTTTGCTGACGTTTAGGGCCAACGGCTATCATCGATATTTTCACATCACATAAACACTCTATGAGCTCCACATACCTGCGGGCGTTAACGGGCAAATCATCATACCTCTTTATATCTGATATATCCTCTTTCCATCCATCCACTTCCTGATATAGCGGCATGCATTCGGCGAGTTCTTCCAACGACGCGGGAAATTCTTTTATCATGCTGCCTCCTTTATCATAACCTACACATATCTTTATCTTATCAAAGCCACCCAAGGTGTCCAATTTGGTTAAAGCCAGCGACGTCAAGCCGTTGACCCTCACAGCGTAGCGGGCTATTACAGCGTCGAACCAGCCGCATCGCCTCGGGCGACCCGTCGTAGTACCATATTCGTTGCCTTTTTCCCTCAAGGCATCCCCCATGCTGTCATTTAATTCTGTAGGGAACGGGCCTTTGCCCACCCTCGTGGTGTATGCCTTAACAACGCCCAAAACGCTGTCTATCACGGTGGGGCCTATACCGGCGCCTACGCATACCCCACCTGATATCGGATGGGAGGATGTGACATATGGATAGGTACCCATATCTATATCGAGCAATGTACCCTGAGCCCCTTCAAATAATACATTTTTATCGGATTTTATAAGGTCATATAATATAGCGGATGTATCCGCCACATGCGGTTTCAGTCGCTCCACATAGGATAAATATTCATTGAGCACCTTATCATAATCAACGGGCTGTTCATTATACACCCTTTCGATCAGAAGATTAGCCTCTTCTATGGCTATTTTCAGCTTATCTGCAAATACTCTTTCATCCATCATATCGCATACGCGCAATCCTCTTCGAGCTATCTTATCTGTATAACAAGGCCCTATGCCTTTAAGGGTGGTGCCTATATCATCGGCGCCGCGGCTTTTTTCCGATAACGAATCCAACAATTTATGATATGGAAATACAATATGTGCCCTATCGCTGATCAAGAGATTGTCCAGCGATATGCCACGCGCTGCTAAATAATCCATCTCTTCTAAAAGGGCTGCCGGATCTATAACCAGGCCATTGCCTATTATACATATTTTATCGCTGTACATGATACCCGATGGCACCAGATGCAGCTTAAATTGCCCGGCATCGGTTTCCACAGTATGACCCGCGTTATTCCCTCCCTGATAGCGGACCACCACGTCGGAACGAGCAGCCATATAATCGGTTATTTTACCTTTGCCCTCATCGCCCCACTGAGCGCCTATTATTACCATACATGCCATATTCTCATCATACTCCTCTATAAACTTTTTAAGCCCATTTTATCAAGGATGGCTCTTGCCACCACGACACCCGATGCCGATGCCTGTGCCAGGCCGCGCGTAACACCTGCACCATCGCCTGCTGCAAATAGATTCTCCACTTTAGTTTCAAGATGCCGGCTTAACTCCGCTCTGGCCGAATAAAACTTTACCTCCACACCGTACATCAATGTATGTTTCGAATATACACCGGGCGCGATCTTATCCAAAGCCTGCAGCATCTCTATTATATCCATTAAATGCCTATAAGGCAGCACTAAGCTCAGATCTCCAGGTGTAGCATCCTTTAATGTAGGTTCCACCAGGCCCTTTTTTATCCTATCAGGAGTAGAACGCCTACCGTCGAGCAAATCCCCCAGTCTTTGAACCAGTACTCCTTCACCCAGCATATTAGCCAGAGACGCTATATATTTACCGTATTCAATAGGAGCATTAAACGGCTCGGTGAAATCCTTGCTCACTAACAAAGCAAAGTTGGTATTATCGGTGCGTTTATCAGCGTAGCTATGGCCGTTCACCGTCCGTATACCATCGTTATTCTCTACCACTACTTCGCCGTATGGATTCATACAAAATGTTCTGACCTTGTCGTCAAATGACCTACTGTAATATAATAGCTTGGATTCATAGACAGCATCGGTCAATTCTTTCATTACTACGGCCGGCACCTCTACGCGCACACCTATATCTACGGCATTATTTACAGTCTTAAGTTTTAACTTCCTGGTTTGCTTTTGGAACCATTCGGCACCCTCTCTGCCTGGACCTGCTATAACATAATCCGCACAATACACATCGCCATCTTCGGTCTTAACGCCTACGACGCGTCCGCGCTCCGTCAATATATCCTTCACCGAGGTCAACGTCAATATATCCACGCGCCCCCGCAAATATTCCTCTATATTTTTGAGAATCTGAAAGCAACGGTCGGTACCCAGATGTTTTATGATGGCTGGTATGAATTTTAAGTCGGCCGCGGCAGCACGGCGTTTTATATCTTCTATTTTATCTTCGACCAAAGGGTGCGCTTCTTTAGGAGCGCCAAACTTCACGTATATCTTATCGACATACTGTATGAGATCTCGCAGTTCCTGTTCTGATATATACTCATTCAGCATGCCGCCAAATTCAGTAGTAAGTGTAAGCTTGCCATCACTAAAAGCACCTGCTCCACCCCATCCGCTCACTATGGAGCAAGGACGACATTGAGCGCATTGCAAACTTTTATTGCCGCTGGGGCATTGTCTGTCGGCTATAGGCTTACCTTTTTCCAGCATGAGCACCCTAATGCCGGGCCTGCGTTCTACAAGCTCTATAGCAGCGAATATGCCGGCTGGACCGGCACCTATTATGATAACATCATATCTGTTATCCATGTCTTTATCCCCTTTCTTTAAGGCACGGAGTATAATACGTTCGGGGATAATGCACAAAATTATCCTTGTATATAATATCATCTCGATGTGTTTTCGTCAATCGAAATACGAATATTATTGATTATCCATCATGAATGGTTCAGCAAAAAACAGCACTGTGACGATGAAATATCACATCGCCACAGTGCTGTTTTTTGATAAAGAAATCAAGGGCGTATTAACTATATTCCTTTGGTTTTTTAAATTTTCTCTATGATAATCTGATGATCTACCAATCGCAGCTCTTTTATGCGCGCCTTTATGATCTCCTTGTGACCGAATATATCCTTTATTATAAGGCGGTCATCATAAGGCGTAATGGTATCGGCACTTTTTATAAACAGCATTTCCTCACCATCTTCCAGTATATACACATCGGCTTCGCACACGATCATCTCACCTCCGCCACGGCTTTTATCATCTCGACCATATCATCTATCAAATGAGGAAGAGGCTTAGCCTCCACGCCTACTATATCCACACCGCAACGATTTACTGGCAACAATATCTTCCGGGCTGAGGAGGCAGCAACAGCACACGCTATGGCAGGTGTAAGCTCGCCCATCATGGCATGTGCCATCAATATACCTACAGTGCCCGTTATAACATCGACCTTATCGACATTCCATATTATAGCAGCTTCGCCGGTAGCACCATCATTGGCCCCGGCCTTTAGCATCTGTGCAGTAGCCCATGCATTTGTGCCCAGTGCCAATATCTCTGTTTCATCAGGCAACTCCCGCCGCAGCTTATCTACTATATGCCTGCCTATGCCACCACCTTGCCCATCCACAACGGCTATACGCATAAAACCATCTCACAACCTCGCCAGCAGATTTTGATCTATGCCTTGTTCCAGCAGATCAAAATTGCGGCGTATATGGTCAAGATTTTTGGACCCTAGAATAACCGAGCTTATATTAGGATTGCTATATAGAAACGCAAGTGCCATAGCGGCCAGTTTATCGCCATCGTTATCCACTAAAGCCAGTAAGCGCATTATCTCTTGTTTATCGCTTATGTCCTCCGAAAGATGAGGTATAACCCGCGATGTAAGCCTCCCTGCTGCCAGTCCTCCTCTTACCAATACACCTATCCCTTTTTGGCCGCACAATTCTATAAGTTTCTCGTCGCTTCTATTAATAAGATTATATTCCATCTGCATCACATCAAAATCGCCAGATTCTATGCATTGACGCGCTATATCGCCGCCGGCTGAGGCTCCCAAAAAACGTATCTTACCCTCTCTTTGCGCATCTTTCATAGCTGCCACCGTTTCTCCGTCATCTAGTACCTTCTGGGGATTGGGACCAAAATGTACCTGCATAAGGTCTATGCAATCGGTTTTGAGCATTTTTAGGCTATAATCTATAGAATCCTTAACTGCCTTATAGCTAAAATCGTAATACGTGCCTGGTTCATCGCTATGTTCTCCGCATTTGGATGCCAGAAAATACTCAGCCCTCCTGTTCGATATGCACTTGCCTATTCGTTCCTCGCTTTTATGATAAGCCCGAGCTGTATCGATGAGATTTATACCCAGATCCAATATGCCGTTTAATACGATGCAGGCGCTTGGCTCATCGGGACGGCTCCTTTCGGCATCATCTCCCAATCCCCAGTCGCGTCCTATTTCCAAGGCGCCGAATCCTATAAACGTAACCCCATTGCCTGTATTACCCAACTTTCGTTTTTCCAACCCTCTATACATAATCACACCTCTTTTTTTAACCTATCTGTAATTCGTAATATATGACTGAAACAGGCGATATAAAGCGATGCAAATGATATAAAGCCGGAGAACGCCTTAAAATATTGCGTAGCGAATTGCCGGCGTTAGCTTGCTCAAGCGAAACGAATTGTAAGTATGCAATCATTACGTGGCATAAGGCTTGACATATATACTGAGCGGGCTTTTGAAGCGTAGGACCACAGCAATCTTTGATTGCGTAGTGGTCCAGCTTCACAGCCGTAGCGAGGTATATATGTCAAGCCTGTAGCGGGCGTAGGATTTATATCATTGCACACGCTGAATTTGTCATATTACGAATTACAGTTAACCTATATGTCCTTTGCAACACGGGTCATAAAGAGCTCCATAAAGCGTTCCACATCTACATCTACTGCCGCTTTTACAGATGTGCCCTCTCTCGGTACCGTCATACCGCGCGTATATATGCCGCCAAGCTCTATCCCAATATCCATGGGCTGCACCGTTACCAACGATGGATCCAACGCAACTGCCACAGCCAAGGGATCATGCAACACCGGCATATGAAAATTAAAAGCCTTATCCCATAGTTTTATCAACTCAAAGAGAAACTTTACTTCGGCCCTGGAGCTCTGTTCAAAAGCCTCCAACTGCTTCAACGTCATCTGGCATTTTGTAGTAACATCCAGGCCTACCATAGTGATATCAGCCCCGCTGGACATTACTATATGGGCAGCCTCAGGGTCACACATTATATTCCATTCAGGCTGAGGTTTGCCTATACAACCTCCCATAAGCACTATCTTTACCTTATGCGCTAATTTCGGTTCCATGCGAAGCGCCATGCCTATATTGGTCAGCGGCCCTATTGGTACTAAGGTTATAGGATCGTTACTGGTCATGCAGGTATCTATTATAAAATCCACTGCATTTTTATCATCAAATACTTCTATACTATCATCAGCAGCTGCACATTGGCACGGTATGGCATCTTCATCAACATCATTTATCAGAGGGTGACCCATACCCATATGTACAGGAATATTCATTTTATTGTACACCTTAAGCTCAGTTATAGCTAAACGCGCCCGTTCTCTCACATTGCGAAACACAGTTGTTATACCTATCAGCTCCACCTCAGATGAATTCAACGCTAAAGCAATAGCTAAAGCATCGTCTATATCATCCCCTATGTCGGTATCTATAATAAGACGTCCCATAACAATTCACTCCTCATAATTTTATAAGACAATAATATATCATACTACCGCCGAGAGCAAGTGTTTTTCACTCTTGCATTTGATTAGGCGCGGTGATATAATGGTTGCAATCGATTGCAAAGGGGTGCTAACAATGATAGACCTTTCAGTAGAATACGCAGGATTGAGGTTAAAAACACCGATCATAGCTGCATCATCAGGTATCACCGAAACGGTGGAGCTTATGAAAAACCTTGAGCAGCATGGCATAGGAGCCATAGTGATGAAATCTCTCTTCGAGGAAGAAATTTGCCGCCAGGCCCCTACTCCGCGCTACAAGGTATTGCGCCATGATATGGGCGGCAAATATAGAACTTTTTCATTCTATTCTTATGAGCAGGCCAGCGTATGGGGACCTGATCGATATGCCCAGGAAGTAAAAAAAGCGGTAAACGAGCTAAGTATTCCTATTATACCGAGCATCAACTGCATAACCGATGACGGTTGGAAACGTTACGCCGCCTTAATGCAGCAAGCCGGGGCACCAGCGCTGGAACTCAACGTATCATGCCCTCACGGCTCGATAGTATTTCGCGGCGGTACCGATGTCGCCAGTGAGATAATCCGCGTAACCGAGCTGGTTTTAAACGAGATTGATATACCCGTCATAGTAAAACTTAGCCCGCAACTTACCGCACCCTTACAAATAGCCAAAGCCGTAGAGGATGCCGGCGCCAAAGGCGTGGTTATGTTTAACCGTCTTACCGGCCTGGATATAGACATCGATGTCGAATCTCCAATACTGCATGGAGGATACGCAGGCCATGGCGGGCCATGGGCGATATATTACGCATTAAGATGGATCAGCGAAGCCTATCCGCAATTGCACGTCGATATATCGGCCAGCGGCGGCGCGGTGACCGCCGACGATGTAGTAAAATACATACTGGCAGGTGCTAAAACGGTGCAAGTATGCACGGCCATTATGCTAAAGGGCTCTGGTGTTATCGACGAGATGAACAATGGTTTAGCTGCATGGATGAATAAAAAAGGCTATAATGCTGTCGACCAATTCCGCGGCAAGGTCAGCAACGGTGCAATAAAGGGCACTAAAGACGTCGATCGCCGTCACTATAAAAAGGCTCATATATTAGACAAATGCACATCATGTGGCATATGTGCGCCGCTATGCATATTCGACGCCATAGATAGCAGTACAGAACCGTATCGCATCGTGCAGGATATATGTGACGGCTGCGGCCTATGTGCCGAGGTATGCCCGATAAGTGCCGTAGAAATGCGCGAGGTATGAACATGAAAGTATTCAATTGCGATGTGTTGGTAATAGGCGGCGGAGGTGCCGCTCTGAGGGCCGCTATAGCCGCTAAGGAAAGATATCCGGAAACCTCCGTCCTGTTGATTACCAAAGGTACTTTGGGCAAAAGCGGCACTACAGCCAACGCCCGCTCGGACAGGATGGCATTTCACGCAACGCTTGAGCATACGCTACCGGGCGGACCGGATGCATGGAAATACCATGCGGATGATATATACCGTATAGGCGGCATGGTATCGGACTATGATCTGGCCGAGATACTGGCTAAAAATTCGGCCGAGGCATTTTATTACCTCGACAGGCTGGGCGTGCCGTTTGTCAAAAAGAACGGATTGCCCGTTCAATTCTTAACCGATGGCTCTATATACCCGAGAGCTTGTTATACTGGACCAGATACTGCAATAGATATAGAAAAAGCCTTGTTAAACCGTTTCTTGGAACTGGGCATGCCGTTTAAGGACCATAGCATGATATATAAGCTGGCGGTAAATAGGCACGGCATATGCGGTGCATTCGGCGTTACCGAAGATGACGATGTTTTTGCCGTAAATACATCGTCGATAGTCATGGTTACCGGTGGCGCCGGCCGTATCTATAAAGATAATGTATTCCCCAAAGGTGCCACAGGCGACGGTTATGCACTGGCACTGGAATGTGGAGCTCCTTTGGTAAATATGGAGTTCATACAGATAGGACTATGTTCGCGTACTACAAAGCTCGCGTGTTCAGGCAGCATGATGCGTGCAGTGCCAAGGTTTATAGATGAAGAAGGGCACGAATTTTTACCGGATTATATTCCGGACGATGATATTTACGATATAGTATTCCAAAAAGGGGCCAGTTGGCCGCTCTCGTATGAACATCCATCTCACGTTATAGATATAGCCGTCTTTAAGGAGATAAATGCGGGCCATAAGGTATATCTCGATTTTTCCAAGAATCCCGTGGGATTTGATTTTAGCCACTTATCGCCCGATAATCGTAAGCGCTACGACGACGAGATACAAATACCTGGTATGAAAGGCAACAGGAACGACAATCCTTTAGCGCGCCTGAAGGAAATAAACCCAAATGCCGTACAGTGGCTCAAAAGCCGGGGCATTGATCTCGAAAGCGGGCAAAAGTTGGAAATAATGCCCGCTGCGCAGCATTTCCAAGGCGGTATAAAAATACGTACAAACGCCGATACACCTATAGCCGGTCTATTTGCTGCCGGAGAGTGCGCCGGAGGCCAGCATGGAGCCAACCGCCCCGGCGGCAATTCACTCCTCGATGGTCAGGTATTCGGCAAGATAGCTGGCGAAGCCGCCGCCGCACGCAGCCAAACCATAAAGCCTCCGGCCCTTGGCTCATCATGGCTGGAACGACAACAGTTACACACAAAAGCGCTGAAAGAGATGCGCAGCGATATTTCGCTCTCGGAACAACTCGATGCAGTACAGCAAATTATGAACCGTCAGGCATCGGTTATGCGGACGGGCGATGGACTGGCCGATGCTCTTTCCAAAATAAATAAGCTAACTGATATAAAACCGGATATGAAAGGTCAATCGCTTTACGGCTATTTTGAAGTCAAAAACAGCATAATGACAGCTATCGCTGTGCTACTATCAGCCTCAGCACGTAAAGAAAGCAGGGGGCCTCATCTCTACTTCAATAGTATGGATGACTTAATACCCTTGCCTTCTTTGCCTGAATATCAGCATTATTTTACGGTAAGCTACGGTCAAAACGGATGGCATGTAGGAAAGGGGCGATGAATTATGGCTACACTAAAGGATGTGGCCAGACTGGCCGGCGTATCTGCCAGCACAGTATCGCGTACGTTAAGCGGCAATATCCATGTAGATGAACAAACCCAGCAAAAAGTATGGGCAGCCATAAAAGAATTGAAATATAAGCCAAATATATTGGCCAAAAGCCTTAAAGAAGGGCGCACGAACACCGTCGCCCTCATAATTCCCAATATACGCAACCCGATTTTTCCTGCCGTCACGCGCGGCGCAGAAGATACCGCACGCAAAAATGGTTTTACGTTGATATTGTGCAATACAGATGAAGATCTCTCGGTAGAAAAAGATTATATAGATAAATTGACCAACCGCTGGGTAGATGGTTTTATCTTCGCTACAGCACGAGATGACAGCAGCCACATCATGGAGCTAAAATCACAGGGTATACCGGTGGTATTTATGATAAGGAGCATCGACAACCACTCGGACACTGTGACAGTCGATAACCGAGGTGGTGCTTATAAAGCTGTAGATTATCTGATAAGCCGCGGATGCACGAGGATCGCCTTCATAAACGGCCCTCTCGATATAGACTTATACAGGCAGCGTCTCGACGGCTATAAAAATGCCTTAAAGGAACATGGCATTCCCATAGATGACCGCTTGATAGTAAACGATGTAAACGATCAGGACAACGGCTATCATGCCATGTTAAACCTGTTGGATAAAGGCATAAAGATGGATGCCGTATTCGCCGCCAGTGACCCAAAAGCCGTAAATGCCATAAAGGCTATAAAAAGCAGAGGGCTATCGGTGCCCGGCGATATATCGGTCATAGGTTTCGATGACCTAGATATAGCTACTATAGTCGAACCCTCGCTGACAACCATAGCGCAACCAGCCTATGATATAGGTACCACTGCGATGGATACGCTTATAAGGTTGATAGACGGACATCAAAACGCCAAGCCAATCGTGTTGGATACACATCTGGTAGTAAGGCAATCGGTAAGATAGAAAGGGGGAAGCTGCCAAGCAGCAAACTTTAATGAAAACTCAAGCTATGGTGATGACAGATTTCAATAAATCGCTGGAGCTAACAGAAATCGAGGTGCCGCATTTAGAAAATGGCCAAGTATTGGTCAGGTTGGCCGCGTCTGGTGTGTGCGGCTCCGATGTGCATATATGGCATGGGGAGGATAAAAGGGTTAAATTACCGCTGATACCGGGGCACGAAGGTGTCGGATATATTGAGGATATTAAAGGCCAGCATTGTAGCGTAGATGGCCAAATACTTCATCCCGGCGACCTAATAATATGGAACCGCGGCATAAGCTGTGGTCGATGCTATGCATGTCAGGTGCTTAAACAGCCGTCACTGTGTCAAGAGCGGATCACATACGGCATAAATAACCCATGTGACACGCCTCCATATCTTAACGGTTGTTATGCTCATCATATAATATTGACAGCCGACACAGACATAATCAAGTTGGACGACAGCACAGACCCTGTAACCATGGTATCAGCATCGTGTTCGGGCGCTACGATAGCCCATGCCTTTGATATGTGTCGGATAAAGCCGGGATCCACTGTAGCTGTGCAGGGGCCTGGGCCGTTGGGTTTATTTGCAGTGGCTTTCGCCCGCGCTTTGGGAGCTGGTACTATAATCGTTATAGGAGGCACGGCCAGCCGATTGGATATGTGTAAAAAATTCGGCGCGGATATGGTGCTGGATAGAAAATCGGTATCCAAGAAGGACAGGTTCGATACGATCATGCAGGTCACTGGTGGCCGCGGAGCCGATATAGTAATAGAAGCTGCAGGATATCCGGATGCCGCTAAGGAGGGATTGGATATCCTGGCCATGGGGGGAACATATCTTTCTACGGGCTTTGCGCAGTTTACTGGCTACGCTCAGATAGATTTTTTTAGTCAAATAGTAAGGAAAAATGCTATCATAAAAGGCGTATGGGTCAGCGATACATCGCACTTATACGACGCCGTACACCTTATATCCAAGAATCCCCCTTTATTTAGTAATATGGTAACACATACAATGCCATTGGACAACGCTAATCAAGCCCTAGAGCTCATGGCTTCCAAAAAAGCCCTTAAAGTAGTATTAACGAATTGAGAGGTGTATAAAAATGCAGAATAATATATCGGTTTTTCTGTCCGGAATCGGAGGATACGGCAATAACTACGTAAAGGAATTGCTAAAAAACGGTACTCAAAACGACGTATATATAGAAGGTGTGGCAGACCCTCACCCTGAAAGTTGTAGCTGTCTGGATGAATTAAAGGCTAACAGCATACCTATATATGAAAGTGCAGAATCATTCTATGCCGAACATAAAGCCGATTTGGCCATTATATCATCGCCCATACAGTTTCATTGCGAACAAACGTGCTTGGCTCTAGCCCACGGCAGCCATGTATTATGCGAAAAGCCTATAGCAGCTACGGTTCAAGAAGCGTGTCAAATGATAGAGGCTCGCGACAAGGCTAAACGCATTTTAGCCATCGGTTTCCAATGGGCATATGATCCTGTATATCAGAGCTTAAAAAAAGATATAATAGCTGGATGCTTAGAACGGCCTAAACGTTTAAAGACGCTGGTGCTTTGGCCAAGAGATGCTGATTATTATAGCCGCGGATGGGCAGGCAAAAAGAAAGACCAAAAAGGACGATGGGTACTGGATAGCGTGGCCAACAATGCCACAGCTCACTATTTGCATAATATGCTCTTTGTCTTAGGAAAAGAGCTTTGCCAAAGCGTGCAACCGGCAGAGATAACGGCTGAATTATATAGAGCCAACGCGATAGAAAATTTCGATACATCCGCTATGCGTATTTTTGCAGATAATGGTGCTGAAATATTGTTCTATGCCAGCCATGCGGTAAAAGAGAGCATAGGCCCCATGTTTTGTTATGAATTTGAAAATGCATCGGTCTATTATAACCATCCGTCCTTTCTTAAGAGCATTGATCATATTATAGCTGTCTTTAGAAATAACCGTATAAAAGATTATGGTCGTCCTGATCATCAGGGCATGTATAAGCTGTGGACAGTCATAGATGCCATACGCAACGGCACACCGGTACCCTGTCCGCCCGAAGCAGCGCTGCCGCACACGCTGTGCATAAATGGTGCTCATCAATCCATGCCGAACATCGTTGATTTCCCAAGCGAATTGATTATAAAAGAGGGACAACCTGCGATAACCCACGTAAAAGCGTTGGAGAATATTATGATGCAATGCTTCAACGAAAACAAACTCCCTTCTGAAACAGGCATACCCTGGGCTAAATCCGGTAAGCCGGTATCGCTTGCAGGTTACGACCGCTTCGAATGATATAAAGATAGAGAACGCCTTGAAATATTGCGTAGGCGTACTCAACGAGTGCAGCCTAGAGCAAGCGTAGGTCGGGCGTAAACGCCCGACCTACCACCTTCATTCTTCTCTAAAGAGCGGTGTGCTAAGGTATCTTTCCCCGGTATCCGGAGCCACCGCCACTACACTATGCCCACTGCCCAAAGCCTTAGCCTGTTGCAGTGCAGCAAATACCGCAGCTCCCGATGATATGCCTACCAATATGCCTTCTTCATGCGCCATACGGCGTGCAGTATTCATAGCGTCCTCATCCTTGACGGCCACTATATCATCTATTATATCTCTGTCCAATACTTTAGGCACAAAACCGGCTCCTATGCCCTGTATACCGTGAGGACCCGGTTTCCCGCCAGATAAAACCGGTGATTTTGCAGGCTCTACCGCTATGATTTTGATACTGGGTATACGCTGTTTAAGCGCTTCGCCAACGCCGGTTATGGTACCACCGGTACCAACACCTGCTACAAAGGCATCTATATGCCCGTCCATTTGCTCAAATATTTCTATAGCCGTGGTTTTCCTGTGAATATCGGGATTGGCCGGATTCTCAAATTGCTGCGGTATGAAATACTCAGGGTGTTGCTGTTTTAACTCCTCCGCCTTTCTTATAGCTCCCGACATACCCTCAGTACCCGGAGTCAGCACAAGCTCCGCACCGTATGCTTTAAGAAGACTTCGCCTCTCTAAACTCATGGTTTCGGGCATAACCAATATAACCTTATAGCCTTTGGCAGCTCCTATCATAGCCAAACCTATGCCGGTATTACCGCTCGTGGGCTCTACTATAACAGAACCCGCCTTGAGTAACCCCTGTTCTTCGGCCGCTTGTATCATACTATAAGCTATTCTGTCCTTAACACTGCCGCCAGGATTAAACGACTCAAGCTTCACATATACGTCAGCATAGTTTGGCTCTACTAGCCTATGTAACTTAACTATGGGCGTGCCGCCTATTAATTCCAACACGTTATCAACCGCTTTCATATTTATTCTCCTTTCATATTCCAAGTAAACTTATCTGTTTATATGTATATTATATTTGTATCAGATACACTTGTCAAGCATTTTTCCTAAATTGCAGTCATAATCGTTATATTGTTGATTTTTGCAAAACTCTTGATTTTTATGATAGCATCTGTTAATATATTAACAGATAAAAGCGGGGAGGTGAGATGATGAAAAAGGTATTAGCGTTGACCTTAGTAGCAGTAATGGCTCTATTCGTATTGGCTGCTTGTTCTTCTAATGAGGGCACTCAATCGAGTGGCGATACGTCGTCGGAAACTATTACTTATAAGGATGGTACTTACAAAGGGCAATCGTCCAAGAACGAACATGGGCAGTACGGCGATATAGAGATAACCATAAAAGATGGCAAAATAACCGATGTGAAATACAAGGAAATCATGGAAGACGGCAGCGAAAAAACTTTGGAAAACGACAATAATTACAAAGAAGCTATAGACGCCATAAAAGCACTGCCACAGAAGCTTATAGAGGTACAGGATCCTGACAAGGTAGACACCATAAGCAAAGCTACCGGCACTACCGATATGTTCAAAGAGGCAGCCAAAAACGCTTTAGAACAGGCCAAATAATCTCGTTAATAAAAAGACTAAGATTGTTAAAAATTTAGAGAGGGGATTACCCCTCTCTATTTTATATATTGGCGCATGAACTCTAAGACTTTTTTTTCGATTCTGCATACCTGTACTTGGGTTATGCCCAGCATCTGTGCAACCTCGGACTGGGTTTTATCCTTAAAATACCTTAGCAATATGACTTGACGGCCCTTGGCGTCCAACTGCGCTATACACTCTTTAAGCGCTACCCTGTCTATAACATCTGTATCCAGTTCATCACCATCGGATATTCTGTCTATAAGAGATATAGAGCTTTCACCGTCCTCATAGGCACTATCATATAATGATACTGGTACAGTATCAGCCTCCATAGCATATACCACATCGGCCGGCTCCATATCCAATGCCGTAGCTAACTCCTGCACGCTTGGCTCTCTACCCAACTCTTTTTTTATGCGATCCTGAGCATTATGGATCTTATATGCCGCTATCTTAACCGATCGGCTTACCTTTATGCTGCCGTCGTCGCGCAAGAAACGCTTTATCTCTCCCATTATCATGGGCACAGCATACGTAGAAAATTTTACATTATACGATAAATCATAATTATTTATCGCCTTAACCAAACCCATGCTTCCTACTTGAAATAGGTCGTCATACTCATAACCCCTGTTCATGAATTTTCTTACAACATTATGTACCAAGCCCAGGTTGCGCTCAGCTAATATCTCTGCTGCCTGTTTATTGCCTTGGCGCACTTTAACTATGAGATCTTCTATTTCCTGTTGCGTCAAAAGACCTCTGTTTTTGTCATTGGCTGGTGTAGTCGTCGGCTCCGCCATCGGCATTCCCCTCCTGCATCCGGCTCGAAGCAGAGGCAATATACTTTATTAACGTCACCTTAGTGCCCTTACCATATGCCGAATCAACATGCACTTCATCCATAAAAGTCTCCATAACAGTAAAGCCCATACCTGAACGCTCCAAGTCCGGCCGGGAAGTATAAAGCGGCTGGCGTGCCTTTTCTATATCCTCTATTCCTTTACCATTATCCATAACATCTATTTCCACCCTATCGCCGTACAACCTAACATTTATCTTGACATACCCTTGTCCGTTTTCATAACCGTGTATGATAGCATTGGTCACGGCCTCTGAAACAGCGGTTTTTATATCAGCTATATCTTCCAATGTAGGGTCCAACTGCGATGCAAAAGCGGCCACCGCCGCCCTTGCAAAAGATTCATTCTGTGAACGGCTTAAGAACTCCATATGCATCTCATTGAGCAATTCCATCATAAACTCCCCTTTTGTTGCGTCAGATTTTTGATAGCCTCTCGCTGGTCTTCATATACACTGAATATATTGAACAGACCGGATATTTCAAATATGCGCTTAGTATGCGGTGAGATCCCTATAACCGCTACTTTACCACCGCGTGCCGAAATGGTCTTATACCTCCCTATAAGCATGCCCACACCCGAACTGTCCATGAATACAAGATTTTTAACATCGATCAACAGGTGCTTTATAAAAACATCGCCATTTATAGCGTCTTCTATCTGCTGTCTTACATAATCGACGCTATGGTGATCCAGCTCACCATCCATATGCACGATCAAGACATTATTTTTTGTTTCCAGTTCAACGTTCAAAGCGGCCATACCTCCTTCGCAGTTATATTATCTATATTCGCTGATTTTCAAAAATCTCCTGCATAGAAAAAAATTGTTTTTTGTCGAATATAAAAAAACCGCATTAAAAATGCGGTCAGCTTATCTCCACTTCTTGAATCTCCACCTTTATAGGAATCTTCTTATTCAAATCATTCACTATTGCCTTTTCATCTTGCCATGTTGTGTACTTTTTACGCTCATCCTCAGTCAATATAACCCTATCCAATACATCTCTGCCGGTTAAACGCGCATCGCTGACCAGCATTTGCATAATAGGTTTATTATCCAATACGGTAAGCACGCCGTATACATACTTCAATTGCCATTCCTCCTCTTGCTCGCTCATTTACATATATAGTTTAATACCGTGCTGGAGAAATTTCAAGATTTTTGTCAACTATTAATACTTCTTGCCGCTAAGAACAAACGCAAGATTGATATGGCCGAACGTTCCAGCAATTCCGAGGTATGGCTCATAGCATCAGCTAAAGTCATAGGCTTGTCGATTATACTAAATAACGCATCCACACCATGCTCGTACACCTTTTCAGCACCATCTCCCAGGCTACCAGACAGGCAAACCACGGGTTTACCATGGCGCTTAGCTACGCCTGCCACCCCAACAGGTACCTTGCCAAAGACCGTCTGTTCGTCGGTCCTCCCCTCGCCTGTTATGACCAAGTCACATCGGCTTACGAGCTCATCCATATGTGTAACATCGATCATTATATCCATACCGGGTTTGAGTGAAGCTCCTAAAAAGGCCACAAGACCTGCTCCCAAGCCCCCGGCAGCCCCTGCTCCAGGCATATCCTTTATATCTATACCCAGATCTTTCTTTATAACCATCGCCAGATTAGCTAGACCATGGTCCAACTCTTCCACCATTTCAGGCGTGGCGCCTTTTTGCGGACCATATACCGCTGCCGCACCGTTTGGGCCACACAAAGGATTTGTTACATCGCAAGCCACCGTTATATCCATATCTTTTACGCGCTTATCTATGTCGCTCATATCTATACGTGCTATGTGCTCTAGGATTTTCCCTCCAAATCCATCTATAATGCGTCCCTCGGCATCATAAAACTTAACTCCCAGAGCTTGTGCCATACCTACGCCGCCATCGTTGGTAGCACTACCGCCTATACCTATTATAATGTGATTACAGCCCTTATCAATGGCAGCCTTAATGAGCTGACCGGTTCCATATGTAGTAGTATTCATGGGATTACGTTTATCCTCTGGTACAAGCGGAAGGCCTGATGTCGCAGCCATTTCTATAACAGCCGTTGTTCCATCGTCTAGCACTCCGAAGAATGCCTTTACCTCTTCTCCCAATGGGCCTATAACATTTTGACAGCGTATATTCCCTCCCACAGCCGTTATAATGGCCTCTACCGTTCCCTCTCCTCCATCTGCCATAGGTATCTTCTTTATATCGGCCGTTAAGACAACCTTTCTCAGCCCTTGTTCAATAGCGTCGGCCACAGCTACAGCGCTCAAGCTTCCTTTAAATGAATCCGGAGCTATCAAAATTTTCATGATGTGCCTCCTAACTCGATATATTCTCCACTACCGCTTTATATACGTCGGCTGCCTTAGCAGGCCAGCCATCGCAAATGATCTGCGCCAGTTCACTATTAGGTACATTGATGCGCAGATCCATAAGCATCATACCGTTTTCTATAACCTTGCAATGCACTATATATTCTTCTTCGTTCTTTTTCTCATAGAAAGCCGGCATCTCGCTTTCACCAGGCAAATCTATATGTTTGCCCTTGGCATAATCATCTATAAGGTTGACCATCCACTGGGGAATATCATCATATAACCGAACCACTATGCTTTTCCCTTTATCATTTATGGAGTAAAAGTACCTTCCCTGTGATTCCATATAATCTACGAGGCCATCGCGCACCAATTGGCTCAGCAACTGCTGCAAATCAAAGTAATTCATTACATTGGCCCCGACCATGAAATGGGTTATCTGGGCGTTGGGTATCGGTATATGCATCTTATCTATAAAGTATAATATAGCTAACCTATTAACATCTGCTTGGGATTCATTTATATACATACAATTACTTCAACTCTTTATCATCAAGAATTTTTACATTTAAATTGTATCATCGCATGTATATAATAGCAAGTGTCAATTAAAAAGGAGCATCAGGCGATGCTCCTTTGTCAGTCATTATTTATTATTTGCTAGGCATAGTCCCTTGTGTCATATTTTGCTCAGCAAATTTTATCATCCTCTGCACCATATGACCACCCACAGCACCGCAATCGCGAGCTGATAAATTACCCCAATAATCCTCTGAACCTTGTTTAACCGGTAATCCTAACTCAGATGCTATTTCATATTTCATATTGTCCAAAGCCGCATGAGCCTCAGGCACTACCTTAGGCCCTATATTAGCGCTTCCTTTTGCCATATCGCATATCACCTCCAAAACAGAAATCGTATTTACATAATATAATTTACCTCAAAAGCATTAAATTATACATTTGTTTTAAGTATGTACACAAATGCAATATTGCAATATTGCAATTTTCCATGTTTAAATATTGGTGATTATAGTGTATAATGAAAGGTAATACTGGTAATAGGAGTGGAAATACAAAAATCATGTTTACAAGGCAGGCTTTGAAGGACGCTTCTACCTCAGCTTCTTATTCAAGGGGTATAGCATACTATAGAGGTAAAGCTGTCCATGATATAGAAGTGCAGAAGATAAAGCCTTATATCTATACCGTCAAGAGTATCGTGGAAGGCAGTGAACACTATCGCGTTGCGATGGATATAAATATAAAAGATGATAGCATAGCAAACGCTGTATGCACCTGTCCTTATAATTATGGAGGGATATGCAAGCATATAGTGGCCACTGGCCTTGCCTTCATGGATCACATGGCTAAATCTCATAAAGCCGCCGCGGAACAGGATTCGAGCATAAGCCTCAATAAACTAATAAAGGATTTTGAGCAATCAACCAACGCACAGCCTTTGGAAAATCAAACATATGCAATAAAGCTGCGCGTTATAGACGGCTCACAAAATCATCTGCTGCTTTATGTATCCAAAGAACTTGAACAAATGGATCCAGCTATGCTTCCGTGGCGTTATACCACTTTAAATTCATATCTGGCAAAGGCTTATAGGTATTCCGATGGTAGCTTTGATTTAAGCGGCACCATACTCGACAAGGTGTTGGATCTTCTATCATCCTTTGATAATGTATTTGCCTTTGACGGGCAGACCGCTATAAAATTTTCCGATGATTATTTTAAGCCCATGCTGGATATAAAGCAGGCACAGAATGAAAATATGATAATAACTGTACGTTCCAATAATCCAGTATTTTTCGGTAGAAAGAGCGCTTATACCATACAAGATGATACTATAATGCGCCTATGGCCGCATATACCTTTGTCATTTTACAAAGCATTGTACGACAATAAAGGGCATATAAACATAGCACAGCGGGACGTTCCTTCATTTATTGAGGCTGTATTTCCTCATTTAAAGCAGCAACTTCCGGTTACCGCGCCTGCTTTGCCAGAAGTTGAACAGCGGCCTATACAGCCCGAGGTGCATCTATACGTACACCGCGGAAATACGGAATCCAGTATAATATTAGAAGCCTATCTTGAATATGAAAACTATGTATCCCAAAGGCTTTTGAATTATAACTACTATGATGCAAGTACGGCCCATGAGTCATATAAGGTAAAAGATGGGCAAAAGGTATTGGTCATACCCCGACAATACGAGCTTGAAACCACGGTAAACGAAAGGCTTATGCGCTATCTATGGTACGGCATCGACCCAGAACACGGCTACATGGAATTCAGCGGTCAAGAACGTATTTACCGTTTTATAAAAGATTTTGACAATGCAATACTACCGGAATGGAAGATACATTATGAGGACGGATTGCAAAATCTTAAATTAGAAAAGGCTAAAGTCGCGGTGGATTTCGATTTTTCCCTGGATGACGGTTATGATTTTCTAGAATTTGACGTCGACTTTCATTGCCAGAATCTTAATATAACCCGCCAACAATTGGAACAATATATAAGGGAAGATCAGCGCTTTATAGAGGCAAACGGAAAATTCATCGAGATATCCAATAAAAATGAACTAAAGGAGCTCTTCGATGCTCTGTTACACCTACCCGCCGAAGGGGAAGGCCATTTTCGCAGCAAATTATTCAATTTCCCGGAGCTGGATAGGTTGATAGAAAAAAACAGGGCCTGGAACGCAAAGGGTAATAACAAGTTTTTGCAATTTAAAGACGAGATAAGAAGTGCAAAGCCTATAGAGGATATCCCTTTGCCTCAGCCTTTTGACAATATATTAAGGCAATACCAAAAAGAAGGCATAAATTGGATGCACTTCCTGAGAAAATATGGCTTCGGAGGCATATTGGCCGATGATATGGGGCTAGGAAAGACCATCCAGGCGCTGGTGCTCATATCCGCAAGCAACAGCGATAGGCCATCGCTTGTGATATGCCCGAAAACTCTTGTATATAATTGGTACAATGAAGTCCAAAAATTTACACCGCAATTAAAAACGCTTATAGTAGAAGGTCAGGGTGCAGAACGCATCCAGTTGATAAATGATATAAAGCACTATGACCTTATTATAACTTCATACCCTGTCATACAGAAGGATATCGAGTATCTTGCTGATAAAACGTTCGAATACTGCATCATCGATGAGGCACAATATATAAAAAACCACAAGACCAAAACAGCCAAAAGCATCAAGGCTATACGCGCCAAGTATCGCTTAGCGCTTACCGGTACCCCTATAGAAAACAACCTTATGGAACTATGGTCCATATTTGATTTCCTTATGCCAGGGTTCCTCGGCAGCGACAGCGAGTTCAAAGCGCGCTATGATACGCCCATAATGAAAAATAACGATATATCGGCGTTGAATTCGCTATTGGGTCGTATACGTCCATTCGTATTGCGCAGGACCAAAAAGGAGATGCTAAAAGAATTGCCGCCAAAAATGGAGCAGGTAAGCTATGCTCACCTCACACCCGATCAGTTGGCACTGTACACCTCTGTACTTGAACAAGTAAAAAGCAATGTCTTCGCCATTGTTGAGCAAAAAGGGTTTGAACATTCGCAGATAGAGATACTTGCAGCCTTAACGCGTTTAAGGCAGATATGCAATCATCCAGCTTTATTGACAATAAATACACCAGCGACGACCAAAAAGCTATCATCTGGCAAGCTTGATCAATTCGATGAGTTATTGGACGAAGCGTTGGAAGGCGACCATAAAGTATTGGTATTCAGCCAATTCGTACAAATGCTTGGGATATTGTCCAATCATCTAGACAAAAAAGGCGTACCATATTGTTATCTGGACGGCCAGACGCGCAATAGACAGGCCGTGATAGAACGATTTAACAACGACGAGAATATAAAGGTGTTCCTTATAAGCATAAAGGCCGGCGGCTTTGGTTTAAACCTTACGGCTGCCGATACAGTCATAATATTCGATCCATGGTGGAATCCAATGGTGGAAATGCAAGCCACGGATAGGGCTTACCGTATAGGACAGACTCATCCGGTCAATGTGTACCGTTTGATAACGCGGGGCACCATAGAAGAAAAAATACTGAAACTGCAGGAAAAGAAAAAAGCGCTTTTCGATAATGTCGTCGATGAAAATAACGACCTTATCAAAAAGCTGACCTGGGATGATATACGCGAGGTGTTTGCCTAGACGTTGAACCTGAACAACACCACATCGCCATCCTGCATTACGTAATCCTTGCCTTCAGAGCGCATAAGCCCCTTTTCTCTGGCTGCTGCCAGCGAACCGCATGCCAGCATATCCTCGTACGAAACTATCTCAGCCCTTATAAATCCTCTTTCAAAATCCGAATGTATAACGCCTGCTGCCTGGGGAGCCTTGGTACCACGCTTTATAGTCCATGCGCGTACTTCTTTAGGTCCTGCCGTAAGAAAGCTCATGAGCCCGAGTAATTCATAACTGGCCTTTATCAGTCTCTCTAATCCGGATTGTTTCAAACCCATCTCTTCCATGAAAAGTTTCTTTTCTTCATTATCTAACTGTACGATTTCCTCCTCAAGCTTGGCGCATAACGGTATAACCTCCGAACCCTCATTTTTAGCATAATCCATAACTTTTTTCACGTAAGGATTAGATTCCGGCTGGGTTATACTATCCTCATCTATATTAGCCACATATAAGACCGGTTTATATGTCAATAGTTGAAGCTGGCGCGCAAATTCCTGTTCGTCGCCGTCCAATTGGCACATTTTAGCCGGCTGGCCCTCATCCAGCACGTGCTTTATCCTTTCCAGAATATCCAGTTCCCACTGTGCTTGTTTATCGCCGCCACGCGCCGCCTTATGGGTCCGTTCCATACGTCTTTCCAGTACTTCTATATCGGCCAATATCAGCTCTATATTTATAGTTTCTATATCGCGTATGGGATCTACCGTGCCTTCAACATGCACAACGTCAGGGTTCTCAAAACAGCGCACCACATGTACTATGGCATCTACCTCCCGTATATGGGATAGAAATTTATTGCCTAATCCTTCGCCTTTGCTGGCCCCTTTTACCAAGCCGGCTATATCGAAAAACTCTACTACCGCCGGCGTAACTTTTTCCGGATGAAATATTTCAGCCAGTTTATCCAAGCGCTCATCCGGTACCGGCACAACACCCATATTCGGCTCAATGGTACAAAAAGGATAGTTTGCGACTTCGGCTCCTGCTTTAGTTATGGCGTTAAAAAGTGTGCTCTTACCCACGTTTGGTAAGCCCACTATACCCAATTTCAACAGTAATACCTCCATTCATAAAATAAGCGACCTTAGATGCCTTATGCCCTAAGATCGCTTCCGTAATAGACATCAAGCGAATTTAAGCTTTTGTTTATTTGTTTTGGTGACGCCTATTACAGTATCGGCGCCTCCATAATACAACCATATATCATCGCCTACTTCGGCCTGTCCACAGCTAAAAACGACATTTGGTATATAGCCTTCAATCTCCCAAGGCAGCTCCGGTTCCAATATAGGTTCCGGTTGCCTGTAAAGCACCTTAGTAGGATCCTCCAAATCCAGCAATGCTGCTCCAAGCCTGTATACGTTATTATCATCTGCAGCATGATATATGACCAGCCACCCCTCATCCGTCTTTATCGGCGGACCCGCTATGCCTACTCTGGCACTTTCCCATGTATCAGGACATATCTTTATGACCTCATGATGGTCTGTCCAGTGTATAAGGTCATCGGAGAAAGCCACCCATATATTCGGATACCTTCTATGAAACATCACATAACGGCCACCGATCTTCTCAGGAAATAACGCGGCATCTTTGTTAGGCTCGTCCATAACGACACCCATACGCTCCCACTGTACCAGGTTTTTGGAATAAGCCATCATTATCCTGTAATCGCCTTCAAATCTACCGCCAAAGCCGGTATATGTCATATAAAACATATCATCTATCTTCACCACACGAGGATCTTCTACGCCTCTTTGTTCCTGCACATGTTCTCCCTCAAATATAGGCCTTTCCCCTCTGTAAAAGTTTATGCCGTCAGAGGACACCGCATAGCCTATACGCGAGATATATGTGCCATACTTGGCATGCGGCGGATTATCGGTAGTGCGGTAAAGCAAATGGAACAGACCGTCGTGGTATATAGCAGCAGCGTTAAATACCGCGGATCTTTCCCATTCATATTCTTGTCTCGGCCTAAGTATGGGCTGATCAGTAAGCCTTTCAAGCTTTATCATATATCTCTTCTCCCACCCGTTGCCCGGTCATTACAGCATAAACCGGGTAATATATTTTGTTTCTCGATATGAATTTTACTCATAGTCCACGCGTTTGTCAAGTATCAAATAAAAATAATGTCAATAGTCAGCGAAAATGTCATAGTAAATGGCTGATATTTATTCAACGAAAATTTCATAGCGATGTATGGATTTACTATAATTGGAACATTAAATATAGATTATATTACAGTAAGCTGGTTATATAACTTTAGCAACTTACATTAATATGATATGAGAACATATATTACCACCAGATGAGCAAAAAAGATAATACTATCTTAAGGCTTACTGCTTTGCTAAATTCTAGCTGCTCCATTCCCGTGCGTAAAGGGTAAAATAAACAAGCTCCGCTTGCCCTTGACGCACGTTCATTTCGCAGCTATTATATAATTAGGCTGTAAGCCTTAATACTGGCTAGTGCCAGGCGCGTGAGGAATTATACAGAGCCTCTAAAATCTCTCTGTCTGATTCCTCATACCAATATGATGGCGCCTTCTGCCAACCTTGTTTCCAAGGATGAGTGGGAGAAGGCTTATAAGGCTTAGCTGTGCTCGATGAACTTGCCTTATTAGCTTTCTGAGCTTTCTTAGGCGGTTCATCGAGCTTTTTCACAGCATATATATTATTGCCATACTGCACCCGTATACCTATCCTAGGGCTGGTAAGAACCGTTATCTTAGCTCTAGGAACGATAGGTGCAACGGTTTTGCCATCATCACATACAACTTGATAATATTGGCTGTGTAGAGAAAATACGCCGCCATTATCAACTTTTCTAGATAACTTAACACAAAGTATATTATCTAAGTCGATATCCGGCGGTAATTCTCTAAAAGCAGGCTCGGGATCTTGAGGCTCTATGGCGAACCTTTTATTATATCTCTCCAGGAACTTAGGCAAAAACTCATTGGCCTTTTCCATAGAATCAATGCCATAAATCCTCAATTCTGCCCTGAGCCTATCCTGCAAAGTATTCCATAGCCTCTCTACGCGGCCCTTAGCCTGAGGGGACCTGGCATTAATGATAGATATACCCAATGTACTCATAGCCATTTGGAACTGGGTTTCATTTACCACTTTACCCTCAAGCTGCTCCTCGATAGAGATTTTACCCTTATTAGGAGAAGCAAATATAGTATGCTTATCGGCATATAGAGATATAGGGATACCATATTGGCCAATGATGGTACGCATGAGCTCAAAATAGCCATTCATGCACTCGTTTTCAGTAAAATAGAGCGCGAGGACCTGACCGGTGGCATCGTCTATGGCACCGTGGAGAGCCATATTACCTACAGAAGGAATCCATTCAAAAGAGGTGCAATCGATTTGCACCAACATGCCAGCCTGAGGCATACGTTCCCTTCTAGCATGAATCTTACGAGGGCGTCTATGCTTTCTAGGGCTTTGAATACCGGCATTATCAAGGATTCTATAAACCGAGGAATTACTAAGAATAATACCCTTATCATCCTCAAGCAAATCTCTAAAATGAGAGAAATTCGTATCAAAATACTTTTCCTTCCTCAAAGTGAGGATATGGTTTACTAGCTCATCGCTTAAAGCATTAGCAGGTTTACGGCCTCTGTTCTTATGAATAACGAAAGACGCACCTTGTTCTTTAACCCCCTTCTTAAGTCTAAATATTTGACGAACACTGAGGTCTAAAACCTGCGCAGCTTCACTTGCGGTTAACGTCCCATCGATGACTTTATTAATAACAACAAGTTTTTGCATTTCGCTCTCTGTCATACAATACTGTTCCTCTCTCCTCATAATGACATTATCGCAGAATAATTTTACTATGACAATATCATAGAATAATAACAGAAATAAAAATAACTGCGATTCGTAATATGACAAATTCAGCGCATGCAAATAATAACGGTTAGCCTCTGGCCCATGTGTTTCGGTTTTTTATTTGGCATTGAAATTGCTATTGAAATTGTTCTGGAAAAGTATTATCATTAGTATAAAATGGCTAAGGAAAAGAGGCGATGCATACGAATGATACAACGAAAATACGCCGTAAAGCCGCTAATGCAACAATAATTGTCGCTGCACTGGTCGCACTAATAATATATATTGTAAATCGCAATATATATATACCGCTGGGCATAGTTATAGGCACCGCCCTCGCGATATGGCGTTTCGGCGCATTCTTATCGCTCATAAGCGGGTACATAAAACCCACATCTATGGCAAATATAATATCTAAGGCCATGATATATCCGCTATGGAATATATTGCTTTTAATAGTGGCTGCCGGTATGGTTTATCTTTTAAAGCCCGCCGCCACCTTTGGTTTTGTAATAGGCCTTGGCGTGTATGGTATTGTCATGCCTGTTACAGTAATAATATATATGCGAAAGGAGGTGACAAAACCAGATGGACATCGAGATAACGGCTAAAACCGTCTTTACCATACCGATATTGGGCGGTATACCGGTCACTCAAACGGTGGTAAATATGTGGATAGTAATGGCCATATTGATAGCCGCGGCGTTGGCCATACGTCTTACGATCAAGTGGGAGACTGTGCCCCATGGAATACAAAACGCTGTAGAAGCCCTTTGGGATATGATATCATCCTTTATAAGGCAAAACCTCGGTGATAAAGCTGATCCGTTTATCCCTTATCTTACTACTGTAGCATTATTCCTTAGTATAGCCAATATGCTGGGCTTATTGGGCTTACGCCCGCCTACAAGCGATATAACGCTCACAGCTACGCTTGCCATAATGACCATGGTGATGATTATAGTCGGTTCAATAAAATACAAGGGCGTGAGCGGATGGCTGCATAGCATAGCCGAACCGATAGCAATAATGGTACCTTTTAATCTCATGGATTATTTTATACGGCCGTTATCGTTGGCTGCTCGACTATTCGGTAATATACTGGCATCCATGATAATAATGGATCTGGTATTCTCGTTCATACCCATAGGGTTACCGCCGATACTGAGCCTGTATTTCGATTTATTCGATGGCCTCATTCAAACAGTGATATTCCTATTTTTAAGCATGATATATCTAAGAGAAGCATTGGAATAGAAAGGAGACATATATTATGACAGCAATAGGCGCTGCAATAGCAGCATTAACGGGTATAGGAGCAGGTATAGGTATAAGCATGGCCACAGGTAAAGCTGTGGATGCCGTAGCGCGTCAGCCCGAAGCAGCAGATGCTATATTCCGCAACCTTCTTATAGGCGCGGCATTATCCGAAGCTACCGCCATATACGGTCTGCTGACAGCTATACTTATACTAATACTTGGAAAATGATACACGAAAGGAAATGATGCTATGTGGCAGATACTGTCCACGCCTTTATTCGTGGTCATAAACCTGTTCATACTCTACTATATATTGAAAAAGCTGCTCTATAAGCCTCTTATGAACTTTATGGAAAACCGCAGCAAAAGCATTCAGAGCCAGTTGGATGAGGCTAAAAAGCGGGAACAGCAAGCCAAAGAGCTTCATGAGCAGTATATGCAACAATTAAATGACATAAAGCAGCGTTCCGATCAATTGTTAAAAGAAACAAGGGATAAAGCCAAGCAGCAGATGGACGCCATCCTAAACGATGCCAAAGCTCAAGCCGAATCCATATTGACCAAGGCCCAAATTGAGGCACAAAAGCAAAAAGAGCTAACCATAGAGCAGGCCAAAGAACAGATCGCCGCGCTTGCATTGACAGCGGTATCTGAAATACTGCAGCGCGAGCTGGATGCTGAAACCGACGAACAGCTTGTAAAGTCCATTATACAGCAAGGCATAAGGGGGTAGAAATATGCCCGATTCCGTGGCTGAAAACTATGCCACTGCATTGTTCGAAACCGCTGTGGATAAAAATCGCACAGAGACATATATGCAGCAACTACAAGCCTTTATGGAAACTATAAGCATTAGCTCTGATCTCATCAAGGCGCTGATGAGTCCTGTAATATCCATGGATGAAAAAAAGCGTGTCATAAGAAGGATATTTTCCGATATATGCGATGAAGAGATAATAAACTTTATCGATATAATAATAAAGAACCGCCGCTTGAATCGGCTGGATGACATAGTAAAGCAATATGCTCATCTGTATCACCGCCATGCAGGTATACTCGAGGTACGAGCCATCACTGCTCGCCCGTTGAACCCTGATATAATGGCTATGTTAAAGGAGCAATTGGAAAAAACGTATGACAAATCGGCATATATCGAAAATATCATAGACCCATCCATAATAGGAGGCTTAAGATTGGAAATAGACGATCGTACGATAGATCGCTCCATCGCTTCGCGCTTAAGCGCCATAAAATCGGCCGCCAGAAGGCTTGCAGCCAATATTTCCATTTAGAAAGCGAGGTGTTTAAATGCCCATAAAAGCAAATGAAATAGCCTCTATCCTCCGTCAGGAGATAGAGGGCTTTGAACAAAAGACTCATGTTGAAGATACCGGCTATGTTACCCAATACAATGATGGCATAGCCATAATATACGGCTTGGAACATTGCATGAGCAATGAAATGCTGGATTTCGGAAACGATGTATATGGTCTGGCTATGAATCTGAATGAGGATAGCGTAGGAGCCGTGCTTTTGGATATGTCATCGGATATAAAAGAAGGAACACGGGTAAAGCGCACCGGCCGCGTTATGTCCGTGCCGGTCGGTAATGCTCTAATAGGACGAACAGTAGATGCACTATGCCGCCCTATAGATGGCAAAGGCCCAATACTGTCCGATAAAAGCAGACCCATAGAAAATCCCGCGCCGCCCATTATAGATCGGCAACCTGTATCGGTACCACTGCAGACCGGCATCGTATCCATAGACTCGATGATACCTATAGGCCGCGGTCAACGCGAACTCATCATAGGGGACCGACAAACCGGCAAAACCGCCATAGCATTGGATACCATATTGAACCAAAAAGATCAGGATGTCATATGTATATACGTGGGCATAGGCCAGAAAGCGTCATCTACGGCACAATTAGCACATACGCTTGACGAATTTGGCGCTATGGATTATACCGTCATGGTACTAGCATCGGCAAGCGAATCCGCAGCACTGCAATATGTATGCCCATATGCAGCCTGTGCCATAGCTGAAGAATTCATGTATAATGGTAAGGATGTGCTGATAATATACGATGACCTGTCCAAGCACGCCGTAGCCTACCGTACCCTTTCCCTGTTATTACGCCGTCCACCAGGCCGTGAGGCATTCCCTGGAGATGTATTTTATCTGCATTCACGGCTGCTGGAAAGGTCGGCGCGTTTGGATGAAAGATTAGGAGGCGGATCTATGACCGCTCTGCCTATTATAGAAACGTTGGCCGGCGACATATCGGCTTACATACCGACCAATGTTATATCCATAACCGACGGTCAGATATATCTTGAAAACGAATTGTTCCTAGCTGGTGTCAAACCGGCCGTAAATGTCGGCCTGTCGGTATCCAGGGTAGGCGGCGCCGCTCAGACCAAAGCGATGAAAAAAATCGCCGGTACACTCCGTCTGGAGCTGGCACAATACCGCGAGCTGGCCGCCTTTGCTCAATTTGGAGCCGAGCTGGACGATAACACGCGCCGGCGCCTGGCACGCGGCGAAAGAATCACGGAGATGTTAAAGCAGGAACAATATAAACCCCTGCCGGTCAGCCATCAAGTGGTACTGCTCTATGCAGCTATAAACAACTATCTCGAAGGTATTCCTGTGGAGGCTATAAATGACCTAAAACCGTCATTAATCGAGTACATGGAGCTCCATGCGGCACAAGCCATGCAGTTTATACAACAAACAGGTACAATAGATGATGATACCGAAGCAAGTATAAAACAAGCATTGCATGATTTTATAGAAGAATATAAGCAAAGGCTGAGTGACAAAAATGCCGAGCAGAAGTGAGTTGCTGGAGCATATAAAGAGTGTCGGAGAAACACAGCAAATAACCAAGGCCATGTATCTCATATCCACCACAAAGGTGAGGCGGGCGCGTGCACAACTAAATGCAACTCTGCCCTACTACCATAAGATACGCGAAACCATGACCGATATCCTCCAGCATTCGCCCGATGTAACCAGTCATTTTATATGGCGCGACATAGGTGACCGTCCAAAAAGAATAGGATATATAGTAATCACTGGAGACCGGGGCTTATGCGGAGCATACAATCACAATGTTATAAAAGAAGCGGTGGCTCAGATGAATGATAAGCCTAAGCGCTCACTATTCGTCGTAGGTGAAGTTGGCAGGCGTTACTTTGTAAGCCACGGTTATACTATAGATGTTGAATTCTTATACACGGCGCAAGACCCGAGTATATATAATGCCAGGGATATAGCCGATATGATGGTAAGACTATATAATCAGCAGTTGCTGGATGAGATATATATAATATATACTGAATTGGTAAGCGGTACCCGGCAAGAACCAAGGACTTTGCGTCTGCTGCCGCTGGAGACCGAACGCCTAAAGTTGGATGAGGATAATAACGGCATAAGAGAATTTATAAAATATGAACCGTCGCGCCATGCGGTATTCAGGGTACTGGTGCCTGAATATATAAAAGGCCTCATATACGGCGCATTGGTAGAGTCTTTCACCAGCGAGCACAGTGCCCGCATGTTAGCCATGCAGACTGCTACAGATAATGCAGATGAATTGTTAAAAGACCTTACATTGACCTACAACACCGTACGCCAGGGGGCCATCACACAGGAAATGGCCGAAATTATAGGCGGCGCCAACGCTATTGCAAAGGAGTAATGACATTGAGTACGAACAATAATATAGGGCATGTGATATCGATTATAGGACCGGTAGTGGATATACGGTTCAATAACGGATATCTGCCCAATCTGAATAATGCTTTAGAGATCAGCGCTGATAACAGGAAGGTAGTAGTAGAAACAGCACAATATCTCGGCAGCGACGTAGTCCGCTGCATAGCCTTGGCCTCCACTGACGGTTTACAGCGCGGCATGGAAGCCGCTGATACAGGCGGACCAATAAAAGTACCGGTAGGGCGAGGTGTGCTGGGCCGCCTATTTAATGTATTGGGACAGCCCATAGATGACAGCGGCGATGTAGAAGCTACTGATTACATGCCCATACATAGGGAGGCCCCTGCATTTTCAGAACAGCAACCGGTCAGTCAGGTATTTGAAACCGGTATAAAGGTAGTAGACCTGTTAGCACCATATCCCAGAGGTGGCAAAATAGGCTTATTCGGTGGTGCTGGTGTGGGTAAAACCGTCCTCATAATGGAACTTATACACAATATAGCTACTGAGCACGGGGGGTTTTCGATATTCACCGGAGTCGGTGAGCGCACGCGCGAGGGCAATGAACTATGGAACGAAATGAAAGAATCCGGCGTGTTGGATAAAACCGCCATGGTATTCGGTCAAATGAATGAACCGCCCGGTGCGCGCATGCGCGTGGCTTTGACGGGCCTTACGTTGGCCGAATATTTTCGCGATGTAGAGCACCAGGATGTCCTAATGTTCATAGACAACATATTTCGATATGTACAGGCGGGTTCGGAAGTATCGGCTCTTTTGGGCAGGATGCCATCGGCAGTGGGTTATCAGCCCACATTAGCTCAAGACGTAGGCTCTCTTGAGGAGCGCATAACCTCAACAAAAAGCGGCTCTATTACATCTGTCCAAGCCGTATATGTGCCGGCCGACGATTTGACCGACCCTGCTCCGGCCGCTATATTCGCCCATCTGGATGCTATGACCGTGCTGTCGAGAGACATAGTGGAAATGGGCATATATCCAGCTGTCGACCCGCTGTCTTCCACATCCCGCATATTAGACGCCCGCATACTCGGAGAAGAGCATTATAATACGGCTCGGCACGTACAAGAGATACTGGAGCGCTATAAAGAGCTCCAGGATATAATAGCGATACTCGGTATAGAGGAGCTGAGCGACAATGATAAATTGACCGTTTATCGCGCCAGGAAAATACAGCGCTTTTTATCGCAGCCGTTCTCTGTAGCCGAGAGTTTCACCGGCATACCGGGTAAATATGTACCACTCAACGAAACTATAAGGGGTTTTAAGGAGATAGTCGACGGTCATATGGACGATGTCCCTGAAGAAGCATTTTTAATGGTAGGCAATATAGAAGAAGTGTATCAAAAAGCCGAAAGACTGAAACAAGGAGGGCACTGATATGCTGACCTTTCACTTGGACATAGTGTCGCCCGATCGCGAGTTCTTCGACGGCGACGTAGAAGAAATAATATTTCCTGTTTCCAACGGTTACACCAGCGACGGGTATATGGGCGTGCTCGCCGGCCACGAGCCGCTGGTATGCCCTATAGGCATAGGCGTGCTGCGCATAAAGCAAAGCGGTCAATGGAGGGATGCTGCTATATCGGGCGGATTTATAGAGATACGCCCTCAAAAGGTAACGATACTATCCGACACAGTAGAATGGCCAGAAGAGATCGACGCTCGGCGCGCCGAAGCCGCCCGGCGCCGAGCCGAGGAGCGTTTGCGCCAGCGCCTAAGCCAAGAGGAATACCTCCGCTCACAGGCGGCCCTTGCCCGCGCTCTGACCCGTTTGCGCATATCAAATAGAAAGGTATAGCATGTTCAAATGGGCAAAACAGTAATCAAATAGCCGCCTAAAACAAGGCTTGCCAAATTTGCGACTACCACAAAAGAAACTCGGCGGAGTATTCCATACTCTTTTATAAAAGCAAGTACTCCTATAATTTCGGCTATAAATACAAAGAATTCTATAAAAAGAAGGCTTAAAATCATATAGCCAGCGATAGGGGCAACACTGTTAATAACAATGTTTAAGGCACCTTGTGTCAGCAAGTTAATAATCAAAAAGGCTATCCAGCTATTCTTATCGCGAAATCCGAACAAAAAGAATATAATGCCTTCGATGACCAAAGTCAAAGATACTCGTAACGTTACAAGGACTATGGAGCGGGACAGTAGTTTCCCCTCTGTTATGGTCCGCTTGGAAAAATCCAACGTAACGATGTTATTGTAACCGGTCAAGTATTGCTGCTCTATAACTTGATCATAACTTGTGCCGTTTCCGCATACTCTAAGCGTGATTTCTTTATCATCCATGATGTCTTCATTATAAAAAACATAATACGTCTCCCATGCTCTCTCAATTTTCTCGCCTTCCGTTATTCTCCCTGCAGAAATTGCTGAAACGGAAACATCTTCAGGAGCATTTTTCATAATTACTATCAATGTTGGCGGCTCGGCTGAATTGGCATAAGCAACCATTGGGATAAAACAGGATACCGACAAAAGTATTATTAGCACCACACGTTCTTTCGACTTCAAATCATACGCTCCCCCTTTAATTTTCTTTATCTTAACCCGCTTTCAGCACCTATTATCGTGACTATTCGGGGGTGATTGTTCAGTGCAGTTTGCATAGGCGAAGGCAACGATTAGCCTCAAGGCAATTTTACGGAGGACATAGCTTAATATATGTGCCCTGCTATGCAACGTTATGCCTTATGTGCCAACAGATACGTTATAAACTGAGCAGCCGTACGTCCGGAACGTCCATTATGTTTGGCCTGCCACTGCAGCGCCATGCTGTGCAATTCACCGATATTCATCTCAATGCCATGTTGACGAGCCAAGCCATCCACTATCTCAAGATATTCCTCCTGATCCGGCTGTAGAAATGTCACCACAATGCCGAAGCGGTCGGCCAAAGACAATTTCTCCTGCCTGGTATCGCCCTCATGCAGCTCGTCGCTACCTATCCTGTCGCTGAAGTATTCCTTTACCAGATGACGGCGGTTGGATGTGGCAAATATAACAACATTATCCGGTCTAGCCTCTATGCCGCCTTCCAATACGGCCTTTAACCCTGTATAAGCCGATTCATCAGCGTCAAATGCCAAATCATCGACAAACAGTATAAACCGTTGCTTGAACGGCCTGACAGTATCAAGTATATCATAAAAATCATTCAGGTTATCGCGCGATACCTCTATAAGCCGTAAACCATCTTTGCCATAACGATGTATAAGCGCTTTTACAGTGGAAGACTTGCCTGTACCTCTGTCACCATACAATAACATATTATTGGCAGGGTAACCGGCCACAAATCTTTCGGTATTATCTATGACCTGCTTGCGCTGTACATCATACCCTATAAGGTTATCCAATCGTATGGGATCGGGCTTGGCCACGCCTGTTAAATAACCCGCATATCCTGCGCGACTTCCAACCCATCTGAATGTGAGATATTTATTGAGAATGCTTATCCCCATCTTTTTATAAAACTCAGCTAGAGCATCTATCATATCGGACCAACAAGCGCTATCCGCTATGCGCCGTTTTATCGATATGCGTTGGTTTTGCAGCCACTGTAAGCTGTCATCTGCTTGATTTGGCTGCTCATCTTTACGTGAATAGCCTGGATTATATAGTATATCCCACCCAGGCCAATGCTGTGCCACCATGCCCGTCCTCATGCCTATATTTTGCTTTAATACATCGCTGTCTATACTGCATAATGTCTGCAAGTATTGCATATCGCTCTTAACCGCCTGCTGTATTGCGTATGGTATATCGGCATTATCCTCCATGCTCTGGCAATATTTACTGAAAGCATTTTCATCATTTAGCACAAGATCTAGTATATGGTCTTTCCACGGATTGACGCCGTCACCGCTTTGAATGGACAATAAATCGTGAACCAGCCAATGATAAGCGTTGACTATATCATACGGCATAGACGACTCGTCATCTATCATCTCCAATAAATCAAGAAAACTTCTGACCGTTTCATCTTCCGTTATGCTTTTATAGACCGTTAATCCCGCCGCTGCCAGCCTGGCATTGCGTACATCATATATATATTCGTTGTTCATAGTCTCCCTTTACTTATTACCATTTCATATATTACAGCACCGTTATGACTCTTTAGCTTCAAATATGTCTCCTTCAATGCGTTTGGGTTTTGATGCTAGAGCTTCAATTACTTCCTTAGCATCTTGAGTAACAGGGATAAGCGATTCTCCTTCAATGCGAGCATCTTTTTTACTGATCAACCAAGCATGTGTATCCCATGAACCATTACGGCGTTTCCCGGCCAAACGAATAATATGCCCCGGTTCACCCACATCATGATTACGGAAGGTAACAAAGTCTTCTTTGGGTCTCACAATAATACGGTAATAATCGCCCTCGCCGCCTTCCCCTGGCTCTGCCCTGTCTTTACCCTCAGGTTGAGCAACAGCTCGCTCACGATGGGACATTTCTTTCCACGCTTCCTGAGCTTTCTTAATATTCTCCTTTGCTGCTTCGACCTGCTTTTTTGTCGCCATAATTATTCACCGCCTTTAAAAAAATTTAGGGAACATACACGCCAGTACAAAAGTAAACTTATAAAAACATTCGCTTATTTCTTCTCTATTTCTTTCTCTATCTCGCTCATTTCATCAGGCGTCAGATCCTCTTCCTTTCGTATCTTCTCCAATTCAGCATTTTTATTTTCTATTTGACTTTCTATATCCTGTATTTCATCTATAATATGCTCTAGCTCATAAGGCAATACCACATCATATGACTTGAGCTTATAGATCTTTAGGCAAGCCTCACCAAGCTCCACAATCTTATCTTTCCTTGTATTAGTAAGGGTTCCAACTTCGGATTTTATACTGATTATTCTAGAAACCTTACTCGTTTCCTTACCAAATTTTTTAGCAAAGTTAGTGATTACCCCGCTTAAGGATTTGGCTGCCGATGTAATAGTATCGCCTATACCACTTTCTCCCACCTGATCTTCCACTTTATTTTTCGTTTTTTCAGCTTCTTGGCGTAATTCTTCAAGTTTTGATTCTGAATACTTTATTATATCATTAAGTTGAGCTTTTGAATCTTCAGCGGCCTCATCAAGCTTAGATTTGGCGAAGTTTATTACCTCTTCCATGCGCTTGCTTTCATCTTCTAAAGTTTCTCCAACATTTTGCTTGCTCTCCTCCAATTTCGCTTTGGCAAATTCAATTACCTCTTCCACTGCCGACATAGATTTCTTATCCATAATATATTTTCCCCTCTTTTATGCTACCGTTTTTTTGTATTATATCACTTAAATTAGACTTAGGCAAGTATGGTATAAATGTAGCAAACAGGCGCTGTTGCACGTAGGCGACGGTAACGATTAGCCTCAAGACGATTTTGTTACGGCTTAACATATATGTCAAGCCTTATTCCACGTAATGATTGCGTACTTACAACTCGTTTCGCTTGAGCAAGTTAACGCCGGCAATTCGCTACGCAATATTTTAAGGCGTTCTCCGGCTTTATATCACTTGCTCCGCTTTATATCACATATTTCAGTCACATATCACAAATCGAAGAAATATTATTTTACCGTTGCATCACCGCAAAATCGTGGTATAATTTATATATATCCTATAAACGTTACGCTGTATGTTTATGTGTTTTCTGAATACGATTACATACAGTGCAAATAATGTTACTACATAAAAGGAGATGTTGTTTTATGCGTTCCACACCCATTGGCATAGTAATGATGAACGACGCGCGCCCACATGTATATAATCTCAACAACGCCGAAAATATGGCTGTTGTGCATGGCTGGGCCGATGTAATTCGCCAGCGTTTTAAAAACGTCGATGGATCCTCACCGGAAGTAATAACTGCTTCGGAAACCATCACCGGCGTGCGGGTTGCACAGAAAATAGGCGAGGAATTACGCCGAGCCAATTGTCGCCAGGTAATCATGTGCTACAATGTATGGGATTTCCCGTATCTGGTATGGCCCTTCATCAATTCTCTGGGTAGAGATGTACCGATATTAAGCCTTTCTAACAACAATGGCCAGTATCCGGGAAATGTCGGCCTTTTGGCTACCGATGGCGCTTTGCGCCAGGCTGGTATACGCACCCACCGGATAGTAGGTGATATGAATGATCAAAGCACTCAAGATCAGGTACTAGATTGGCTGCGCGCCAGTGAAGCTTATACCACGATGCATAATGAGGTATACGGCATATACGGCGGTCCGTCTATGGGCATGGATACAGGCTATTTTCACCTTGTCCCCAACGTCAAGACATTTGGCACTAATGTATTTTTCGTGGATCAATTGCTGTTGCTTAAAAAGATGGAGAAAGAGGTCGATGAGGCTGAGGTTGAGAAGGGCTTCAAATGGTTTAACGACCTCTTAGGCGATCGTATATTGTATGATGGCCATATGCTGACGCCGGAAACATTGAAAACACAGATACGCCTTTACCTGGCCATGAAGCTGGTGAATGAAGAGGAAGGTTTCGATTTTTGCGGGCTTAAAGGCCAAAGAGAGCTTACTGAAAACGTATGCCTGGGCGATATAGCCGAGATGCTGATGAACGATCCGTACGATTGGAACGGCTCGAAAGAGCCTATGGTATGTGCCACTGAGGGGGATTCATATGCAGCTATGACAATGCAGCTTTTAAAATATATAAGCGGTGGCCTGCCCACATTATTCATGGATGTGCGTTTATATCATCCTGAATTGGATATTTGGGATTGGTGTAATTCAGGCAATCACTCTAGCTATTATGCCAACTACAGCATGAATGCCGCTGATAACTTTAAGAAGCTGACATTGCATCCGGCGCTTGAGTTCTACTTCAAAGCCGGCGGAGCATCTGTGGCATTCGACGCCGGACCCGCTCAGATGACATTTGCGCGATTGGGCTTATGGGATGACAAACCATTTATGGTTATAATGGCTGGAGAGAATGTAGAACTTCCTGCCGAGCAACGCAAAGCTATAAATGCTCAAACTGATCCCACCTGGCCGCACGTCCATGCACGTGTGCACGGCAATTTCCAGGAATTTTTGAATGTATTCCCCGCTAATCATGTTCTGGGTGTAAAAGGCAACTATGTACGCGCCTTAAACTATCTATGCGAGATCATAGGCATTCCGTCTATAATACTTGGACCGGAAGGCCAGCAACGTTTAAAGCCTATATGGGAGATGATGAATTAATAAAGCCGGGCCCAGGCCCGGCTTTATTAATTTACTCAGATTTTATACTGTATTGCTCTCGATAAGCTTTGCCATTTCATCCAGCGCTGCCTCCGCCGATTCCACCAGCTCGTTTATGAGCTCTTTTACCGATACTATGCGGTCTATCCTATATACATTGGCCCCCGCAAAAGCAAAACCATTATCCAAATCACCCTGCCTGGCATTTAATAATGCATCGGCTATGCAATATGGCGACGCTTTTGGATCACATGTCTTTAAACAATTGTACTGGCAGCGTATGGGTTTCTTTATGCCCATAGCCACATCATCCAGAAATTTATTCCTAATAGCCCTGCCCACAAGCCCCACTGGACTTTGTATATATATTATGTCCTCTTTTTTTGCATTTACATAAGCCATCTTAAATCGTTCATCAGCATCACATTCATCAGTCGCCACAAAACGCGTGGCCATCTGCACGCCATCCAATCCTTTAGCCAGCACTCGTGCTATATCATTTCCGTCATATATACCACCAGCCACCACTACCGGTATATGCTTATCATATTTTTGTTCAAATGGCACAAGGTTTTTCTTTACGTCCAATGCAATATCTTCCACATCAATATCATCAATATTATCCAGCTGTTTGGCAGAATAACCAAGATGTCCACCTGCTAAAGGACCCTCGACAACTATAGCGTCAGGTACAACGCTATATTTATTATCCCAATTTTTACATATAAGTACCGCAGCTCTGGCCGATGATACTATAGGAACAGCCTTGGTATCAGTGCCTTTTGTGACCTCGGGCAGGCGCATTGGCAGACCTGCTCCCGCAAATATTATGTCTATACCCTCTTCCACTGCAGCTTTAGCCAGTTCAGCAAAGTTGGTCATAGCAGACAAAAGATTTAACCCTATTATTCCATCAGGGCTGTACTCTCGCGCCTTGCGTATCTCTTCTTTAAGGCCTTTTATCGATGAAGCACGATAATGCAACCTAAAATCGGGCTCACGAAATCCTACTGCAGTACCCGATATGACGCCTATGCCGCCCTCATTAGCTACAGCCGACGCCAATCCTGACAGCGATATACCAACGCCCATTCCACCCTGTATAATCGGTATCCTGGCTATTAAATTTCCTATCCTCAGTTTGGGTAATTTCATAAACATTTCCTTTTCAAAAAATAAACTTTTGTACATTATACCATGTGGTTATACACCTAGCAATAGCAATTATGAAGCTTTCCACACCTCGCATATTACATAGTGATTATTCAGTGTTATTTGCATAGGGGAAGGTAACTATTAGCCTCAAGACGATTTTGTGAAGGATATCTGGTGAAACTTAGCGAAGTGTAGGATAAGAATTTCCCAGCGCAACGAAATATCTAAACAATGCTAAAGACGATCCCGCCCTAGAATAACAAGATAACGAGGGATTATCGGCGCTTTGGAAATTCCCGAAACGAGCTTTAGTTTCACCAGATATCCGGAACACATGAGCCGGAGGCTAATCAGTTACCACGCCTGTGGGATAACTGAACAGTCATGTCACATACGAATGATAGTATTTTATACAATATATGTTTTCAAATTTAACGCACATATTTTTCAGCAAATGCTTTGATGCGCTTTAACGCTTCTGTCAACGCATCTATAGAATAAGCATAGGAACAACGTATGAAACCTTCTCCACTAGCACCGAAAGCATTACCCGGTACAACAGCCACCTTTTGTTCCTGCAACAGCCTTTCGCAAAATTCATCGCTGCTCATACCAGTACGCTGTATAGACGGAAACACGTAAAACGCGCCTCTGGGCTCAAAGCACTCTAACCCCATATCATTAAAGCTTTTAACCATAAGTCTCCGCCGCCTGTCATACTCCCTATGCATGCGTTTTATATCTTCATAGCCATCATTATAACCGGCCCGCAGCGCTTCTGTTGCGGCTATTTGGCTCATAATAGGTGCGCAGAGCATGGTGTATTGATGTATCTTGACCATAGCTGCTATTATATCCTTATGCCCGGCCGCATAGCCGACACGCCATCCCGTCATAGCAAAAGCCTTGGAAAATCCACTTATAACTACCGTTCTTTCTTCCATACCCGGCAAAGACGCTATGCTGACATGCGTTGTATCGCCATATGTAAGTTCTGCATATATCTCATCCGATAATACGAGTATATCAGTATCCTTCAATGCATCAGCTATAGCCTCAAGATCGGAACGCAGCATTATTCCCCCGGTAGGATTATTAGGATAAGGCAGTATAAGCGCTTTGGTACGGGGCGTTATAGTCTCCCGCAATGCCTGTGCTGTAAGACGGAACTCATCCTCAGCCTTGGTCACTATGGGCACCACGCGACCGCCCGCCATCTCCACACAAGGCATATAAGACACATAGGAGGGCTCAGGAACCAATACCTCATCGTCTGTGGTCACTATCGCTCTCAATGCCAGGTCTATAGCCTCGCTGGCCCCTACAGTAACGATTATCTGGTCCTCAGGGCTATAAGTGACGTTAAAGCGATGGGATAGGTAACGCGCGATCTCTCTGCGCAGGCTAGGTAATCCCCAGTTGGATGTATAATGCGTGTAACCCTCTTCCAAAGAATGTATGCTGGCCTCTCTTATATGCCATGGCGTTATAAAGTCCGGTTCACCTACACCCAAGGATACTGCTCCTTCGATCTCGTCTACCAAATCGAAAAAACGCCTTATACCTGAAGGTGGCATATCTCTGATAACCGGAGATATCATATCCTTTATATTCACGGACTCACCGCCAGTCTGTGATCCTGTTCGTGATCTTCCAGTATGATACCTTCAACTTTATATTTCTTCAATATAAAGTGTGTTGCTGTACTCAGCACCGACTCCAGCGGCGATAATCTCTCAGCTACAAAATAGGCAATATCCTTCATGGTCTTACCTTCTACCGTAACTGCCAAATCGTAATCGCCAGACATCAAATATACTGATTGCACTTCGGGAAAACGATAGATGCGTTCGGCTATCACGTCAAATCCTTGATCCCTCTGAGGCACTACCTTAACCTCTATAAGTGCCGTAACGAACTCCCTATCGGTTTTCTCCCAATTTATGATAGTATTATATTTCACTATCACGCCTCGATCTTCCAATGCTTTTATAGTAGCCTCTACATCTTTTACATCAACATCGAGCATAGCTGATATTTGCTCAGCAGTAACCCTATGATCATCAGATAGAATTTCCAAGATATTATTTTCTAATTCAGTCATATATGCGGCGAAATGCCTGCACCACCTTTCTGAATGATAGCTTTCTATATAATTATATGCCTTATCGCTTACGCTAGCAATTAAAAAATGCCTTCCACTAATCGGAAGGCACAATAAATCTTGTTATTGATCCGTTTCCGGTTGAGGTTGCGGTTTTTCAGGATTATATCGTATAACACCCTGTATAGGCTTATAATAATCTTTAGTTATAACAGTAGATGATAATCTCCTTCCATTTTTATCATACACTATCTTGTATGTCCGTGTGCGATACCCATCGGTGCCCACCACCTCTTCTACCTTCTCGCCTGGCTTTAGCGTCTTATCGACTATCATCTTGGGCGCCGGCGCCGGCACTACATCGTAGATCTCCGAGCGTATAGCTATGCGTTGCCCGTTAGGTAACGGTTCTCCGTATATTCTAACCGTTAATTTACCATTAGCCACCGTACGCTCAAGAAACACCGGTGTTTTGCGGTTGTTCTTAAACTTAAAATCAGCTGCTCCGTAGCTTATAGTAGCATCGCGGCCCAGATCTATATAGGATGTTTGACGAGAATGATGATAGCGTTCTACTATCTCCAAACCCGACATAAGCACGGCATTGTATAGCGTAGATGAGACCTGACATACTCCACCGGCAAGATCATCCTCGATTACTTTACCGCCCTCCTTAAACACTTTAGCATCCCTGTATCCTTTGGCTCGAGTACGCTCACCGGTTGCCTCATTTATCGAGAAAACCTCTCCGGGTTGAACTACCTCTCCGTTAAAAGCACCCGATGCAAGCCTTATATTGGTCACCCTGTCTGGAGTGCTGTTACCAAGTGGAGTAGAGAACTCTGCCACAAGCGATGTAGCCTTTTTTAAGTCATTCACGAAAACCTTTGGCTGTACTTTGTTAACTACCAATTCTATAGGCTCATATCGGTTATTCTTTACTGCCGCCGATAAAGCCTCCATAGCTTTATCAACATCCATTTTGCGTCCGATCCGTTCTTCGGTAAACTTAAAACGATTAGCCGCTGATACATTCGGCGTAAACTTCACGGTAGCGTCCACCGGCTTTATCTCGAGTTCTTTGGCTATTGCCTCTACATCATCTTTAAGCAAAGAAATATCATAGGTAAATGTAGTATGAAATGCTGCCCCTTGTTGCTTTACAGTGTATATTTCCTTTAATCTTTCAATAGCATTGCCTTGTCGGCCTACAGCATAAGCCTTTTCGATCTGTTGTTCCACATCATAACTGGCCGCTATATCTTTATAATCAAACCCCCATGATTTATCCTGATATTGTAATTGAAGCTTTATCTTGTCTAAGTCAGCTTGTCTTGCCTGACCTATGATCGCCATAGCTTGATCCTTTGTCATACCCGTCAGGTCTATCCCATCTACGCTGACATTCCAATAAAACGTTTGAGCATCCAGTATTCCCTTTATATTGGCCATACCTATGCCGGCCGCGGCACCGGCAATTACAAGCAAAACAAATACTATAATCCACCATATTATCCACGTTTTTTTCTTGTGAACGGGAACACTCGAAGCCTGTACGGACATATAGTTTCCTCCCACCTATGTTTCATGGTTCATATATAAATGATAATTTATAGAATAGAAAAAGTAAAGAAAATATGTGAAATTTAATACATTTATAACATCTGTAAAAAAAGCTTAACATTTCATGGCCTGCTATTCATGGTAAGTTCTACTAGTTTGCCCGCTTGGGCAGCAATCTCTATAATTTCTTCATCCAGCATCGTATCCTTGGATATTATTATCTTGCCATCCATATCATTTATATCTTTTGTAACGCGTCTACCTATTAAAAAAGCTTTCTGACGCTCTATAAAGACATTTTTATATTGTTCTTTCCCATCAGAAGCAGCGGCTTCCTGCCCGATTTCAACCTCCGGCTGCCTTTCTTCAGCAGCACTCTCTTCTTCGTGCGGCAACTTTATAACCACAGCCTTGGTTCCATACGTCAATATGTTGTCATCAGGCACAAAATCTGCATCCTCAGTTTCCGATGATGATTGAATCCGGCAGCCCAATAAATGGCCGTTATCCTCATGTACGAAATATTCTTCTACAGTACCTACGATTTTGCCCTTATGCGTCATTACAATCTGACCTAATAAGGGCGGCTCAACTTTAACCAGTCGAACCGCTTCTTCTACCTCAGTTATCTTCTTTATAGCATCGCGGCTTTTTATAACAATGGCATCATCTCCTATACCAAGTATATCGCTTATATCCACTATATTTGCACCAAAGTACCATTGTCCATCATCTACCACTGCAAAACGCACCGCCCTCTTTTGAGGATCTATTAGGAGCTCTTTTATATTGCCAGCTTCAATACCCTCTTGAGCTGATATAACCGGCAACCCTATAATCTGATGGCTCGCTTTCAATCTGGATCACTCCTCAATTCTTTTATCTTATACGAAAGCGTATATAAGCTATCGCTGAGATGGACATTCTCTATTACTACATCGGACGGCACCACTATATCCACAGGAGCGAAGTTCCATATAGCTTTTATACCGTATCTAACCACCATATCGGCCACTTCCTGCGCCTTCGCCCTGGGCGTAGCTATTATGGCTATATCTATTGGATGTTGCTGCACAAATGCTCCAAGCTCATCTATATCGCGGATTTCAATACCCCTTATAGCCAGCCCTATTAACCGCGGGTTTATATCAAATAACGCTTGCAATATAAAACCATCCTTCTCGAAATCGGTATAATTGGCTATAGCCTGGCCTATATTCCCAGCTCCTATTATTATAGTATTATATTGCTCATCTAGCCCCAATATTCTTGTCAACTGCTCGTAGAGTTCCTCGACGTTATAACCGTAGCCCTGCTGCCCAAAACCGCCAAAGCAATTAAAATCCTGGCGTATTTGCGAGGCAGTCAGCCCCATCCTTTTGCTCAACTCTGCAGACGATACGCGAGTTACCCCGTTGCGCATAAGCTCGCGTACATATCTGTAGTACCTGGGCAAGCGCCTGACGACCGCATCGGAAACCTTACCTTCCTCCTTAGCCACGATACGCATCCCTGCCTTTGCTAATTTATCACTAATATATGTAAATATTTAGAGTATATTTGCTTCTATTATATATATAATATACCGCTATGTCAACGAAAAATGCCACGAAAGCAGGGTATAGGGTAATCCATAGTTCTGTACATCATAGCTGACTTTTAAATATACTTGCCCGCACAAAAAGAAGACCACAGAATAAGCATTTTCTGTAGTCTTCTTTATCGAACTTTATTATACCACCAGGTATTGCCCGCTGACATAACCTGTTATGCTTCCATACTTTATCTTGTACCAGCTACCGCTTTCACCCAATACTTCTACTTTGGTGCCATTCTTCAAGCTGCCTACCACTTTGTACTGGGTGCCAGCACCGCTGCGTACATTCAGCATCGAGCCTACCTTCACCGTACCTGTCTGACTGCTCGGTGTAGATGGTGGCGTCGGTGTCGGTGCAGGGTTTGTACCGCTAACCACCAGGTACTGCCCGCTGACATAACCTGTTATGCTTCCATACTTTATCTTGTACCAGCTACCGCTTTCACCCAATACTTCTACTTTGGTGCCATTCTTCAAGCTGCCTACCACTTTGTACTGGGTGCCAGCACCGCTGCGTACATTCAGCGTCGAACCTACCTTCACCGTACCTGTCTGTGTAGTCGGCGTTGGCGTGGGTCTATCCTCACCGCGACCCGGTGTACCGTTTTTAACCAGTTGAAAGCTCCCGCATGCATTCGCTTTATTCCCTGCGCTATCTGCAACCTCTACGGTATAATAGTAATTGCCTTCGTTCATCGACGCACCATCCCAGCGCACGTTGTTGGTACCAGCTTTCTGTGATACACCGTTCGCAGCCACAGCAACCTGCCGTTTGGCGCTGTCCCATATTTTAACCGTAACGTTGGCATCACGGCTAATACTGTATGATATTATCAAATCCCCGGCATTGGCGTTATAAGGATCGGGTATATCCGATACACCGCTTATAGATATCGGTTGTACAGGTATAGAATAAGTAACACGACCGACTACCGGATAATAGAAATTCAGTATATCGGTATACTTCTCCCCGGCCTTGGCTCTATGCATAGCGCCATACTGACTCATACCCCTGCCATGGCCATAACCCTTGCCCGCGATAATATAGCCATTGCCGTCTTTGGTAAAGCTACTTATAAGATAGCTCTTTATTCTGTTTGCTCCAAAAGCCGTGCGCATTTGTGTCACTGTAAAGCTAAGCGTTTCCTTGCTTACTTTTAACACAGTCACCGGCTGAGGTATCTGTCCTTCTGGCAACGGATTATTTGGATCCTGTGGCGGCACAACAGTTTCTAAATCGTATGCTTTTGTTTTAGCATCTCTCGCAAGAAATTTCACAGTCATCGTAACAGAGCTGTTCGCCTCTAATCGCTGGCCCGCCGTACGCTTGCTTAGATCCATGGTCATATCGGTTATCTCGGTTATGCGTATATCTTTGCCGGGACACTTTGATGCCAGCAATGATTTTAGACCAGCTATCATAGCCTTCTCATCAGCTCTGGATGCATATGTAGTATTTTCTATGCTGTTCCACCATGCATCGAGCGCAGCGGTATTGTTTTGAGCCAGATATACATTGGCCACATTGATCTGTGCCGGATCTATTTGTGCCTTACTATATGTCACCGCCCACGGACACTCCGTCCACAGCTTTCCTTGCGGATTCCAAAGATCATACGGATCCTGTCTGGCCGCAGAATATGCGCTCTGTTCAACCCATCCGCCGTTGCTGGACGAATACTCCGTCAAAGCAGGGCTACCATCGTACTCTAGCACTATGCCGCGCGTTTCCTCCACTGCCGCATTACTGTTGCTATATGATGAACTGTTCCATATATAGCCTCCATAAACCTGATTAGCAGTGGTATCAAGCACATCGTAGCTGTTAGACGGTTTAAGACAGCGCATGGCATACGTCCTGGCCGCTATAGCTTGAGCCTTCAGTGCCTCTTTACCCCATGACGCGGGCATCTCATACGGTACGACTCCTTTCAGGTAATCCTCCAGCATGAGCTTGTTTATGGGCCTCACATATGCGCCGTCGATACTAAACGTCATAGCACCTATATACGCTTTACCGTTAATATTAATAACATTGTCGGTACCGTAGCGCGCGGGTATAAGCTCAAATGCCGTACCATAGCAGCCCATAAGCGTACTGCCGTCATAAAGGCTCAACTGCCCACTTACCATCTTCACCTCATAGTTATGACCAGGCCGCAATATTAACAACGGATTACCCGCCACGCTGTAACTGCCTTTATCTATTTTCACTGATATCTGCGATCTGTTGCTTATGTAATTGCGCAATTGCACCCTTATCACAGCGGGTTCACTTTTGGCCGCTTCTGCCTGATCGGCTAACGGTAACAACAGTGTAAACGCCAGCAAAATTGATAAAAGCACTGCTGTTATACGTCTCATTTGGTTCTCACCCCCTTTCATTGCCCTATATTATTTATATTCGACAAAAAAATCATTTTCCCTTTAATTTTACTATATTATTACCATAGCCTTTACTCTATCACCACGTTTATCGGGCTTTAAACCTACTTCCATATTATCCAGTGAGTACCGGTGGGTTATAAGCGGCAATACCTCTATGCGACCTTTAGCCAGCAACTCCAGGGCTCTGGCATGCGTATACGGATTTATGAATGAGCCTATCCACTTTATCTCTTTTTGATATATCTCAAAGGGCTTCAACTGTATCTCGGCTGTTTCATCCACCACGCCGAACTGCAATACGGTTCCGCCGTTTTTTACAAGACCAAATGCCTGCCTGGCAGTCTTTGCAAGGCCTGCCGCCTCTATTACGACGTCGGCGCCGTAACGCATCAGGGTCTCCACACGGGCTTTTACATCGCAACCAGTCGGGTCTATGAGCATGTCAAAGCCCAGTCTTTCAGCCAATTGCCTCCGCCCTTGCGAAGGTTCGCTTATTATAATCGATGAAGCTCCGGCCAAACGAGCCAACTGAGCATGTATCAGTCCTATAGCCCCTCCACCGAGTATCACTACGCTGTCACCCGGCTTTATTTGGGCCAAATCTGTGCCATGAAGACAACATGCTAATGGCTCCACCATAGCTCCTACCTCATATGGCATATTAGGCGGCAGTTTATAGGCCTGGCTTTGAGGTACCAAGCAATATTCGGCAAACCCTCCGTTTAATATTACGCCGATATTTTTCAGATTCTCGCACAGATGCACTTTACCCATTCTGCAGTAATGGCAATGCCCGCAGTATATATTTGGATCTATGGCCACGTTATCGCCAACGTCTATATCAGACACGCCATCGCCTATCTCCACCACTCGGCCGGCGAATTCATGGCCCAGTATAGTAGGCGGTTCAACCGCTGACGGTCCCATGCCTCCCGAATATATATGCATATCGGTACCGCATATACCGCACGCTTTAACCTCGACTAATACATGTCCTTCTTTTATCTTAGGTTTTTCCACTTCTTCTACCCGTATATCACCTGTACCATAAAATACAGCTGCTTTCATAATATCGCCTCCATAATTGTGCATTTAAAAAATAGAGGACCAGAAAGTATCCTGATCCTCTATTGTATTACTATTCCAAAACACAAGCATCTACCGGGCACACATCCGCGCAGTTACCGCACTCGGTGCACAGCGCTGGATCCACTACGTATATATCATCGCCGGCAGATATGGCACCTCCTTCGCAATCCGGCTCACAGGCGCCACAGCTTATGCAATCATCTGTAATTCTATAAGGCATATATTCACCCCCTCGTACCTCGTACATCTTAAAGATGTCCGTTTCCATTGTAACATGGATTGTGTTATATGCAAATACTTTCGTTAAAGAAATAATTTTCCGACTATTTTGACGCTATGCGAGGGCAATGCGTTTTGCCACATCCCGGTACAAGCTTTACATCAGATGCATCAAAAACTTCCAATTCAAAACTATCATCCGGCCGCTCCAATTTCACTTTCACTTTATCGAGGATCACATTAACTTCGGTTACTATGCCCGTACCTTTTGGGGTAATCACACTAGCATTGCATTTTGGCAATTTTCTCAGCTGCTGTTCATAAAACGACTCTTCATATTTTAAACAACACATAAGGCGCCCGCACATACCCGATATCTTTGACGGATTAAGCGCCAGATCCTGTTCCTTGGCCATCTTTATAGATACCGGCTCAAATTCACCCAAAAAACCATTGCAGCATACCGGGCGCCCACAAGGACCCAAGCCTCCCAGCATCTTGGCCTCGTCCCTTACGCCTATCTGCCGCAACTCTATGCGCGTCTTAAAGATACCTGCCAATTCTTTAACCAAATCTCTGAAATCCACGCGTTCTTCAGCTGTAAAATAAAAGATCAATTTATTTCTATCAAATGTGTATTCGGCATCTATGAGTTTCATATGGATATCATGCTCGGCTATCTTCTGGCAGCATTTTTCAAAAGCCTCACGCGTCTTGATTTCATTTTCCTTCATCATCTGCCTATCCTCATCGGTGGCTATCCTTATAACCTTTTTTAATGGCGCAACGATATCGGTATCCGATACCTCTTTAGGGCCAGATACCACTTGGCCATACTCCAGACCTTTAGCCGTCTCCACTATAACACAGTCTCCTATATTTAAATCCCAAATATCGGGAGCAAAATAATACATCTTACCGGCTCTTTTAAAACGCACTCCCACTACTATGGGCATCATCTACTACCTCCAATATATTAAGCAACAAAACGTCTACGGTTAATTGATAATTAGCGTTGGATGCCAAAGCTTTGCGTGCCGCATCCACATATTCCATGATACTACTCCATCGAAACAATGTAAAGTCCGATACCTCCATATTCAACAACCTGCCCCTTATATAGTCTGCCCAGCAATCCAGTATAACATCTATATCATCTTTATATTGGACCAAAAATTCCTCTACCGCAAAGAAAGCATTCCATCTATCCCTAATTAAATTTTGCAAATTATTCAGCGCGCTCTGCCACAGCGCCTGCCACGCTGTATCATTTGCTATGGATATTGCTTTGCCTACTATACCGTCCGAAGCAGCAGCAGCTTTTTTGGCATCATCGGCACTGACATTGAATCGGCATATTAGGATATCTTCAATATGATGGAGGGATACAGGTTTTAATTTATAGATAAGACAACGCGATACCACTGTGGGTAAAAGATTATCAGCACTGGTTGTAAGCAGTATAATGACTGCATAAGGCGGCGGATTTTCCAGCGTTTTGAGCAGCGCATTCTGGGCCTGTACAGTCATAGACTGCGCTTGATCTATAACATATACCTTTCGGTCTGCCATATATGGATTTATATATATATCGTCTATGAGCTCCCTTATCCTATCCACTCCTATCGTATTCTTTTCGGGCGCTATGACCTTATAATCCGGGTGTGTGCCCGCCTCAAAGCGTCTGCATGCACCGCATACGCCGCACGGCTTATGTTGATTGTCTTCACAAACGACGGCCTGGCAAAATACGTTGGCCAATGTACTTTTGCCTGCACCGTCCGGACCTTCGAATATATAGGCGTGAGATATAGTTTGGCGAACGAGCGCCTCTTTAAGCTCTTTTATTATAGAATCTTGTCCGATAATATCGTCAAATGTAAACATACTAATCACGCTAGAAGGTCTACCAATAGACCTTCTATTTCGCCTATAAGTTTTAATATAGCTATATGATCCGTCTCATCCATCATGACCTGCTCGGTAAGAAGCTCAAGCTGTTCATCGATCCGCTTTATGATAGTATATCTCTTGCGTCGGCCGCGTTTATCCACTACCTCAGACGTTGAGAACTGCAACATGGATGATGTCACAGCATTTAAAAATATGGCTATAGTGCGCCTATAGTGCAAAAGCCCGGCCAAATCGGTGTTTTTTTCTAATCTTTGGCCCTGAACCTTGATATCCGACAGCATACCGTTTAGCCACTCTTTAGCATCGCGGCCTGCAGCATTGCCAAATGCTTGCGAGAATGCGCCCCCCGGGGCATTTTTATCTATATGCACCGCATCGGAAGGTTGGCTATTATAGGCATATCCGCCTCTTATATCATTTACCTTCATAGGCTACAGCTTGCGGAATTCCTCTACATTCAATACGAATACCGTAGCTCCTCCAACCACCACTTCGACCGGGTAAGGCATATAGACCTCGCCGGCCCCACCCATTGGCATAGGAGAAGTTACCACCTGTTTACGGCTCTTGCACACCTTTTCTATACACGCCATGGCTGCAGGTACCCTATCGTCATCGATACCGAGCAATAGTGTCGTATTCCCTGAGCGCAGAAAACCACCAGTGGTGGCAAGCTTGGTAACGCTAAAGCCCGCATCCATAAGCGTGGCTATAAGCTTGTTGGCATCTTCATCCTGCACTATGGCTATAATAAGTTTCATAGTCAAGCCCCCTTTTTTCTTTTATTATACCTTTTCTTGAGCGGCCGGGCAAGCGTTATTTGGCGTCAGCGCTACTAATATCGAAGCCAGCATGATAAATATAAGCCCGGTCTGTATATTTATCACTGGGTTATCGGTCATGCTCTGTATAAAGGCTGCTATAACAGCAGCCAGTATACCTGCTATTATAGGCCTGTGCGGCGAATCTTTCAATGCTGATAGCCCTCTCTTAAACAACACCACCACATACCATACGATCGATATAACCCCCAATATACCCCATTCAAACCATGTATTCAACAGTATATTATGAGCATGGAGCTGCCCTACGCCAAACATGGCCGAAAAATCCATAAAGGACAGGAACCCTCTGCCTATAATAGGACTATAGCTTATACCTATAAGGGCTGTTTGCCATATTTCCATTCGCGTCTCCAAATTTTTGTCCAAAACAGCATAACGCGGTATAAGTTGAGGATATACCAGAATGGCCATCATTATTATAAACGCCGACATAAACAGTATGTGTGCCACATGACGCTTGCCGCAAAGTATAAAGAAAAATATAGCGGCTATCAGTACCGAGAACAGTGCTGTGCGTGAATTGGTAAGATACAGGTTCAAAGCATTTAAACATAGCACTATCATTAATGCACGGCGCTTTTTGTCACCAGTCGTATAAAACGTGTATCCAAGCGTCACGAATATGACAACCGCAAGATAGAGCGCATATAGATTGGGATTGGCAAATGTGGATTCCACCCTTCCTCCCGATAAGTGAAACAATATACTGTTATCGCTTAAAATTTTCTGTAATATGCCGAACAAGGATATCGGCAAACTGGTCCACACTATAAGGCTGACCATACGCGTAGCAAAACGTTTATCGAATACCTCTTCGGTATACATGCCATAGATAACATAAGGCAGCATAAACCCTATAGTCGCTATTATTTCAATAAAGTCAGGTGAGTAGATATCGCTTATAAGCGCAGCTATAAACATGAGTATATACGGCTGCCCCAATGGAATCGCTCTTAAGTCTATATCCCTGCTTTTTATCTTGCTTATTATGTACTGAACTGATATAAAGAGTACCATAAATGGTGCCGTATATGGCGATAATATCCCAAGCATCAGTACTATTATGTTGTAATACATATATTTGTCGTATATATCAGTCTTACTGCTGAATCCCGACATCGCAACAGCCGTATTTAACGGCCGTTTTCCTATTTCAATACTCATTTGTAATCCTGCCTCCTTAAACTCCTCCTTTATATTAGACGATATTTTTTCAATTTCGGTTCAATTATAGATAATATTTTTTTATGTATATCATTTACCCCATCTGCGGCGCTTATGATATAAAACCTATCGCTGTACAGGCGCGCAATATTCCTGTACCCCTCGTAAACAACTTTCAATAATTCTAGGCCTTCTGATTCTAACCGATCTTTAAATCCATCTTTTAATATCCTTTTCCACGCTATTTCAGGGGATATATCCAAAAGCAAAGTTATATCAGGCCATACGCCACCTAGGGCATGTTCATTTATAGTCTTTACGGTATCTAGGCCGAGTCCTCTGGCATAACCTTGATATGCCAGGCTGGAATCCACAAACCTGTCGCACAGCACTACCTTGCCTTGTTCTAAAGCAGGCTTTATAACCTGCGCCACATGCTGCGCGCGGGAAGCAGCATAGAGCAAAACCTCAGTCATAGCCGCCATATCGCTGTTGACATTATCCAGCAGTATAGAGCGCACTTGCTCGCCTATGCGCGTACCTCCCGGCTCTCTTGTCAACACCGACGGTATACCACGTTCGTTCAAATAATCGGCCAGCATAGACGCATGCGTGCTCTTACCGCTGCCGTCTATCCCTTCTATCGTTATGAAAAGACCTCTACTCATATGACTTCTCCCGTACCACCGCTATCATTTTGTCCTCTCCTATATTAAAAACTCGGCAACCCAGTGCCGACATTTCCAGAAATACTTCTACTGTATTTTCATCTATGATCTCACCAGGGCATACGAGCGGTACGCCCGGCGGATACAAACCTATCGGCTGAGCCGCTATCCTACCTGCCGTATTTTTGAGAGGTATACGTTCTGTTGCGCTAAGTGCGGCTTCCCTGGGCAGCAAGGATTGTACCGGGCGCGGCAATGTCATAAAAAGTGGATAGCATACGGCTTTTGCGTTGCGCCCCGATGCCGCAAGTTGACCAAACGCCTCCTTTAGAGCAACAAAATCCTCTGCGTCATCCATTGCAGTGGTTATGAGCAAAACATTATATAAGTCAGCCATCTCTACCTGCACGCCCTCGGCTCTTAACAATTCTTCTGCTCGAATTGCTCCTATCCCCAAACCGCTTACATCGAAGCACAGACGAGTTGGGTCCTTAAAAGCTACGCCGCATCTACCCTTTATCGATTCATCCATCATCTTCACGCCGCCTATACCGTATACCCATTGGCTTAAATCCAGGATGTGCCCCAACAAGTCATCCAAATCGTTCCATCCTTCGTTGGTCATATAACGCCTGGCTATGTCCATAGAAGCCATCAATATATAAGACGGGCTGGTCGTCTGCACCATCTGCAATCCATCTCGAATCCTATCCATATTGACCAGGCAGCTCTTGACGTGCAAAACCGCCGTCTGTGTCAAAGCCGGCAGTGTTTTATGCATGCTGTTTACCCATATATCGGCCCCGCAATACCCTGCCGACGGCGGCAGGCCTTCATGAAAGACAAAATGCGCGCCATGTGCTTCATCGACCAACAACGGCACGCCGCGTTGGTGACATGCATCGGCTATCCCTGCCACATCGGCACATAAGCCATAATAGTCCGGGCTGGTTATAAGCACAGCAGCGGCTTCGGGATGTTGTTCTAAAGCCTCTCTGACCTGTTCCAGCCTTATTTGGCCAGCAATATGCCAATCCTGCAGCACCAGCGGCCATATGTATATGGGACTCAAACCTGCCAATATCAACCCATTTATAACCGATTTATGGCAATTGCGTGCTACCACGATGCTGTCTCCTGGCTTGCATGCCGCCAGCATCATGGCATATAAACCTCCAGTGCTGCCATTCACCATCAAAAAGCTTTGATCGGCACCGTACGCCTCAGCCATGAGTCGTTGAGCCTCCACAATCGGACCTTGCGGCATGTGCAGGTTATCCGTATCGGGCAGTTCTGTGATATCCATCTGCCACATATCCTGCGTCAGACCAGCAGCATCATCGCCACACAGTCGGCCTTTGTGGCCGGGCATATGAAATCTCACTGTATGTTCTTCGACGTAGCGCCTCAGCATGTCATATATAGGCGTACGGTTTTGATCAGAACTCAAACCTGACATCAGATAAACGCCGCACTATCTCGCCTACTACGCGGCGGTCGTCATCCTCTCCGTTGGCTTGGAAGGTAACCGAAAGACGGATAAAATGCCCTGCATCATCCCATGGCACTGTGGATATAAGCCTTTCTGTGAGCAGCCATTGCGAGAAGTCCTCCGCGGTTTTGAATTGCGGACCACCCTCGATGCCTTTGGGTATCGGCATATATTCATAAAAGGTACCCCGCGGTTTCTTGGCCTTAAACCCCAATCCGGCAAGGGCTTGAGAGAGCATATCATGACGTCGGGAATATTTTTGGCATATGCGCTCGGTTATCTCGGGATGATCCAGTGCATAAATCGAGGCCTTCTGTATGGCCTTGAATTGGCCTGAATCGTTGTTATCCTTCACCGTAGCAAACGCCCTCACCGCACGTTCGTTGCCGGCAACAAAACCGAGGCGCCAGCCGGTCATATTGAAAGCCTTGGACATGGAATGGATCTCCACCCCTACCTCCTTCGCTCCCGGTACCGATAAAAAACTCAACGGCCTTTCCCCGTCATACACCAATGCAGCGTATGCGGCATCATACACTACTAATATATGATTTTTCTTGGCAAAGTCTACCACTCTCTCCAGGAAATCTATCGTAGCCACCGCTCCGGTAGGGTTGTTCGGATAATTCAAATACATCAGTTTAGCATGCTTGCACACATCTTCAGGTACGGCATCGAGGTCAGGTAAAAAACCATTTTCCTCATATAGCGGCAGATTTACCACTTCGCCGCCCAGCCACTGGGTAATAGTGCCCAACACTCCATACCCTGGCACTGTCATAAGCGTTACGTCGCCGGGATTTATAAACGCATAGGGCAGCAAAGCCAATGCCGACTTGGAACCTATAGCGTGATTCACCTCATTTACAGGGTCTATGTCAACGCCATACACCGTTTTTAAGTATCTGGCCGCCGCATCCTTGTACTCCTGTATGCCGTTATCAGCATAGCCACGGTTTTCCGGACGCGCCGCCTCTTCAGCCAGCACATTCACTACTTTCATATCGGCCATCTGATCGGGCTCACCCACGCCCAAGTCTATGACCTCCATATCCGGATGAGCCTTTATAGCGGCAGCTTTAGCGCGCTTTATTTTCTCGAATTTATATAACACGGTTTCTTTGCCGAAATTAGCACCGCCTATCCTATCAGCAAATAATTGTTGTATATAACTCTCTTCGGACATATTTTAGCTCCTCTCTAAAATTCTATGTCTCCTTGAAACACCTTTGCGGCTGGACCGGTCATAAAGACCGTATCGTCCTCAGCCCACCGTATTTCAAGCTGTCCCGCTATCAAATGTACTGTCACCGCACGCCCTGTGCGTCCCGTTATAGCTGCGGCCACCGCCGATGCACAACTACCGGTACCACAGGCTAATGTGGCCCCGGCACCTCTCTCCCACGTGCGCACCTTTATCTCATGATCGTTTAATACCTCTACAAAATTCACATTTGTTTTTTTGGGAAATATAGGGTGCTTCTCTATCTTAGGCCCTAATCCTATTATATCCACCTCGTCTACATCATCGACAAATATCACAGTGTGCGGCACTCCCATGGACATAGACGTTATAGCATACGGCTGGCTGTCCACCTCAAGTGGCCTCTCTACTATCCTTGTGCCCGGCATAAATGCTGGTATAGCGCCTGGCTCAAAATCAGGTTTGCCCATATCTACTTTTACTTTTTGCACCTCATCCCCCTCTACAAAAAGTTCCGGCTTCATTATACCAGCTAATGTTTCAACTGACAATACCTGTTTTTTTATTATGCCGCTTTCATACACATATTTAGCAAAGCAACGTATGCCATTACCACACATCTCGGCTTCGCTGCCATCAGCATTGACTATGCGCATACGCGCATCAGCTATATCGGACGGTAATACTATTATTATGCCATCGGCGCCTATGCCAAAATGCCTGTCGCAAAGCATCGGCGCCAGTTTATTATAATCCCTGTCGGATTGGGCATTGAACTCGTCTACAACGATAAAATCATTGCCCAAACCGTGCATCTTCACAAAATGCATCTTTACCTCCCAAAACGCTCTATAGCTCTTTTCAGATTATATACAGTGTAATCCATTTGCTCATCGCTTAGATTATTGAAAAACGGCAAGGCGACGGTAGACTCGGCTACACCCTCCGTTATGGGAAAATCCCCCTCTTTATAGCCAAACATATCTCTAAAATAAGGCTGAAGGTGTATAGGTGTAAAATACGGTCGGCAACCTATACCGTTATCCAAAAGATACTGCATCACGGCATTCCGATCTATCCTCTTATCCAGCCTTACAACATATATAAACCAGCTCATCTTATTTACGTCTTGAGAAATATATGGTAGCGTAAGACCTTCTATACCCTTAAGCCTGTTATTGTAACGCTGAGCCACTCTGTTTCTTTTATCTATTATCTCTTCTATGCGCTCTATTTGCACGCAACCCAGCGCCGCATGAAGTTCGCTGAGCCTATAATTATACCCCAATCGCTCATGCTCCAGCCAAAGGCCGGTGATGGGCCTGCCCTGGCTGCGCATACTGCGGCACAAAGCAGCTATATCATCATCATCGGTCACTATCATACCGCCTTCCGCGGTAGTCATCTGCTTATTGGGATAAAAAGCAAATACAGCGGCATCGGCTCGACTGCCAGCCTTTACACCGTTATATTCTGAACCCAGTGCCTCGCATGAATCTTCTATCAATTTAAGGCCATGTTTATCGGTTATCGCTCTTACCTTCGCTATATCCATTGGCTGACCGAATACATCCACTGCCAATATAGCTTTGGTTCTTTCGCTTATTTTATCCTCTATGCGATCTATATCCATATTGAGCGTAAGCGGGTCAATATCCACAAACACCGGCTTAGCCCGTTCAAACAGTATGCAATTGCTGGATGATATAAAGCTGAACGGCGTCGTTATAACCTCATCATCATCGCTTATGCCCATGGAGCGTACCAGCAAATGCAAACCGCTGGTACCGCTGTTTACACCGACAGCATGCTTTACGCCTATATATTCAGCTATTTTATGTTCAAATTCTTCCAATTTAGGGCCTATGCTCAATATGCCTGAGTGCATCACATCCATGACTGCATCGATTTCTTTTTGTGTTATATCAGGCCCTGATAAAGGTACTTTCATCTTTAATCCCATCTCTTTTCATTATTTTTATTTCTAGCACTGTTCAGATCTCGTCGCCGGAATTCCTATATATGTTCCTTCTTTGTTTATATTCCTGACTACGACAGCACCTGCACCAATCTTACAGTGACTTATAATGACTATATTATTGATCACTATGCTCCCAATACCTAGCCATGTGCTCTTGCCTACGCTTACCGCACCAGCTAAATGCACGCCGGGCGATATATGAACATAATCCTCAATTATATTATCGTGATCTATTGTCGCCCCAGTATTAATAATACAACCCTTGCCTATTTTAGTACAACAGTTTATAATAACCCCTGGCATTATAACTGTTCCCATACCGATCTCAACTTCTTCTCCAATAATCGCTTTTGGATGAATCAGTGTAGGTATACTAGCACCTTCTCTTTCCAGCCAGCACAGTATTTTTTCCCGCTTGATGTTATCTCCAATTGCTACAAAAATGTCGCAATCATCAATGTACATGGAAGCGTCGTTCGTTTTACCTACAACTTTTATTCCCATAGAAGATTTAATGGTTTCATCATCGTCCATAAAAATAATTTGTTGCCACTTATTCATCTTATAAGCTATATCAGCAACTACTCTACCATGCCCGCCTGCACCAATGATGACTAATTTATTTTTATTCATCAGATTTCTATGTATCCACCTCCTAAGGATGTCACCCGTAAATACAGCCTCGTTATCTATGCAGATGTACAGATGTTTTGATAACATTATACCTTGCATGACATGATAGTGGTTAATGAACCATTGCCATCAGCCGGTCGGCAAGCTTGGCTATGTTGTGGTATTCCTCAGCATAACGTCTGCCGTTAACGCCCATCTCGCGGCGTTGTTGTTCTGGTATATTATATAACTTAATTATCGCCTGTGCAAGCAGCTCGGGTTGTTCCGGCGGAACCGATATACCAGCCTGTGCTTGCGCCACTATATCGTTAAAAGCCCTGCATGCAAATACTATAGGTTTGGCAGCGCATAAATAATCAAACATCTTATTCGGGCTTATACCATACTTGAATACATCGTTATCTTTTAGGTTAAAAAGGCATAGATCAATCCCCTTTAAAAGGTACGGAACCTGTCCTTTGCTTATAGGCGGATAAAAATAAACGTTATTAGCCCCCACCTTACGGGCATACTCGATAAGCATTCGCTTCTCCGGCCCATCGCCCACCAGGAGCACGTCTATATCCTTATACCCTTCATCCAATAATATTCTAGCGGCATCTATTACCACTTCCAAGCCATTGGCTTCGCCATGTGCTCCAAGGTATATGGCCTTAAATCGGCCTTTGTGTTCATCTAATATATGCCTGACCTCTTCAGCCACGTCGCCCGATGCATAAGCCTTGTCATATCGTTCTATGTTCACGCCATTGGGAATATAAACGATTTTTGACGCATCCACGCCCATGCCTTCTATATACGAATAGGCACCAGGCAACAATGTGATTATATTATCGGCCTTTTTATATACGAATCGCTCGATACCGCGCAGCACCCTTGCTGGCATGCCATTTTCGCTCATAGCACCCATATCTATGAGTGTCTGCGGCCACAGGTCGCGCACCTCAGCTATAAAGCGCGCGCGCTTTATCCTGGACAGAGCATAGCCAGTCAACCAAGCTAGGGGATGTACTGAAGAAGCGATTATGGTATCCGGCGATGACCTAAAAAGCCCTACAAAAAAAGCCATTATAGCATAGCTTAGCATATTCAAAGCCCTAGCAATACCATTATCCTTATAATGAACGGTTTTAAGCCAGATAAAGTTTACACCGTTTATACTAGTGCTCTTTTTTAATTCCCATTTCTTCAAAATATCGCTGCGTTTTTTATGGTTAAAACTAGAGGCAAATATGATCACCTCGCAGCCGTTCTTTGTCATCTGCTCAGCTAAGTCGTAATGGCGCGTGCCATCGCCCATATCCGGCGTTACAGCATAATGGTTGAATATCCACACCTTCTTTGTCATACGGCTACACCATCCAAAATCTCAGCTATCTTTTGCGCCGCATGCCCGTCACCGAAATAAGGCGGCCTATCACTGCTCGGATTAAAATCCCTAATAGCATTCAAGATGATTCTCTCATCGCTGTCGGCGATTATATTCCATCCAGCGCTCACAGTCTCCACCCATTCGGTCTGTCTCCTGAGGGTTATGCACGGTATACCCAGAAAATAGGCTTCTTTCTGTACACCGCCGCTGTCTGTAACTATCTTAGCAGCATTGCTCTCCAACATAAGCATATCCAAATAGCCCACCGGCTCTATAACCATTATATTGCCGCTCAAGGCCAGGCCATACTCGCTTATATACTTAAGCGTCCTCGGATGCACCGGAAATACAATCCTCTCCCCACACCGATTAAAAGCCTCTATTATGGCAGAAAGCCTTTCTTTATTATCGGTATTCTCAGCGCGGTGCACAGTAGCCAGGATATAACCGCCGGACTGCAAATTCAACCTGGCTAGTACATCCGACTTAGTGCGCGCTATATCCTTGTTGTATAAAACAGCATCATACATAACATCGCCTGTATTATACACGCCTTGCCTTATTCCTTCTTTAGCAAGGTTAGCCACTGCTGTCTGAGTAGGGCACAAGAGCATATCGGACACATGATCGGTCAATATACGGTTTTGCTCCTCCGGCATGGCTTTGTTGAAGCTGCGCAAACCTGCCTCTACATGCACAAGCGGTATGAGCAGCTTGCTGGCTGCCAACGCTCCAGCCAGCGTGGAATTAGTATCGCCATATACCAGCACCGCATCAGGCTTAGATTTTAGCAATATATCTTCTATCGCTATGAGCATATGTCCGGTTTGCCACCCATGGCTGCCCGATCCTATGGCCAGGTTGTAATCCGGCAAGGGTATATCCAGCTCGTGGAAAAATATCTCCGACATATTCTCATCATAATGTTGGCCGGTATGGACTAGTATCTCTTCATTGCACCGCCTTATAGCGCGCGACACCGGCGCTGCTTTTATAAATTGCGGTCGCGCACCTATTATAGTAACTATACGCATAACATTCACCTATTCAATATACGTTCATACACATCGAGAAGTTTGCGCTCCTCCGCAGCCCAGTTGTACTTATCTTTATAAGCCTTATAGCCATTCATGCCCATCTCGTACCTTACATCAGGATTAGCTGCAAGGTAATTTATAGCCTTAGCTATATCCCTAGGCTGTTGTGGATTAACTGTAATACCGCATCGATCATTATCAATGATTTGCTTCCATAAAGGAAAGTTAGATGCTATAATGGGCAAAGCACACGACATATATTCAAACATTTTGAGAGGTAAAGAGGTCACATAATTTGGCATGGGATGCAAACATACCAATCCTATGTCGCACTGCATTAAAAGTTCATATACTTTATTATAGTCCAGAAAACCGATTATATCTACATTGGATCCGGCTATATTTCTTATATATTCTTCAAGTTGGGGTGGCATAAATCTTCCCGCGAGTTTCAGTTTAATATTATATTTCGGATCCGCATAAGCCACTGCCTCAACCATTTCTTGTACTCCCCTTATAGAAGCCAATCCACCTACATACACGGCCCATATTTCATCTTTTGGTTTTTTGCTATTTATATCACGCTGCTCGTATAGAGGATAATTTTTTATAACAGTTATTCTAGACTTTTTGAAATTTTTAGCTATGTCATCGGTTACTGTTATATTATAGTCAAACCACTTGGCAGCATCTTTCTCCAAGAAATTGAATACACTGGACACTAAATGCCTTACTTTTTTGGGTATCCATGTTTTAGACATAATAGCTTTAGGATAATCCTCATGTATATCATACACAACCTTTTTGCCCAGCAATTTTAATATAAGGCCGAATGGTATAAGTTCTGGGTCATGAAAATGATACACATCTCCCTGAATCCGTATAGCCATTATTAATAATTTCCACCAGTTTAACAATCTGGCATAACGTTTTCTTTTAGGTAACCCATATACCTTTATCCCGTTTATTTCTTTATAATCAAAATCTGCTATAGCCATTATTTCGACATCGTACTTCTTGGCTAGAGACATTGCCTCTTTATAAAATATTCTAGGATCGTCCCATTTATGGACTGCTGACGCTATAAAAGCTTTATGCCTCATCGCTGCACTACCCTTTCATATAGTTGGTCTAACTGCTGCGCATTATTTTCCCATGTCAATTTATCTATGGATAACATAGCATGTCGACCAATAGTTTGAGCATATGCCTCATCATCCAAAAGGCGGCATATCGATTGAGCCACGGCTTCCACATTATCCGGTTCTACCAAGAGTCCATTCTCCCCATTCCTTATGACATCCTCTATTCCTGTACCTTTACATGCTATAACTGCTTTCCCATAAGCCATTGCTTCCACAAACGCTATACCAAAGCCTTCAGGATAACTCGGTAATGCAAATATATCACATGCTTGCACATATTCCATAGCCTTATCATGCTGCAATTGACCAGTAAATTCAACATATGGATGTAATTCCAATCGATTTACTAAACGTTCTAATTCTTCCCTATACGGCCCTTTGCCCACTATAATATAAACTACATCTTTATGTCCATCCAGTATTTCCTTAAGTGCTTTTATAACTATATGCTGACCTTTGCTTTTTAAAAGATTGCCTACCGACACTATGATCTTCTTATCTATATATTTTTCTTTAATAGCCTTTGGCTGCTCAACAATACTTATATCTATACCGTTGTGTATAATTTCTATTTTCCTCTCATCCACGAATGCAGTCAATGACTGTTTAAGCATACTGCTGACGGCTACCACGGCATCCGCCGCTGTCAGTGCTTGTGTGACTTTGGCTTTTGAAGCTGCATTGCGGTGTATGGTATAATTTACATCTTGGCCATGAACAGTTATAATCAACGGCTTATTATAGATGTTTTTGAGCTTTACCCCAGCATAACCGTCAGGCAATGCTACATGCGCATGTATTATATCAAACGGCCATGTACTGTATAATTGAGCAATCATACTTTTTATAGCATTATAATACCAATCACCACTGTATTCAAAAAACATATGCTTTGGAAAAATAATATATCTCGGAAAATAAACTTCAATACCATCCAGAGAATACCGCATAGGAACCTCAACATATTTTTTAGCCCGTTTTGCCAATAATGCACTCCAACGCGGCATCCATGGAAGCGGCGATACTACTTTTACGTCATGTCCGAGAGCCGTCAGCGCTTTGGCTTGTTGATGGACAAACGTTCCGCTTATGTGATTTGTAGGGCTTGGATACATATGCGACAGTATCAATATCCTCATAAAAATACTTCTCCTTAACATTTTCCTTATACAGCCTTATTAAAGCCATGCTTGCGCCGAATATAATCCACAGGCTAGCCATACCACGTATGGAACTAGGGCTTATAGAAGCCATGAAAAACGCCACAAGCGATAGCAATAAACCTTCAGCAAACAGTTTGTAAAAATGCGATGGCGAACTAACATATATCTTTAGTAAATTCCACATAAGGCTCAGATAAAACCATATAAACAATGCTGATATTATAAAGCCATACTCCAATAACATTTCCATCCACCAATTATGCATGTTCACTATGCCATTGGTTGTATCGGCATAAGGCAGCATCCTTATTTCAGTATTACCTGCACCTATACCCACTATATATTGCCATGGATTTTCATTCAATATTTTAAACCCATTTTTTATCAAATTTATGCGAACCTGGGTAGAACCATCCTCTCTTATTTCTTCAATATCGCCTATCTGATCCATTATCGATGGATTGCCTGGCGTATTCTTAAGCCCTCCAAATCCTACAGAATCCAATATCAGTATCATTACGACGCTTATGAGCATTATAGATGCTTTTACTTTAGCCTTTTTATCAAAATACTTAGAGCCCCTCACCATATCTATTATAGCTAATACGCATGCAAACGCTATCGTGAACAAAAACGCCATATAGCTAGAGCGCGAGTTGGTATACAAAAGGACAAATACGCTCGCAATGCAGAGTATATATCTCGCAATCGCATGCCGGTCCTCATACTTAAAGGCAGCATATACCAACGGCAAGTACATCACTATATACGCCGCAAAATCATTAGGATTCCTGTAAAATGCCGTAGGTATAGACCTCGGGGGCACATACTCATTCATCCTCGAAATAGGCAGGTGATTGGTCGTAAATACTTCCCACAATGCTACAGCCACATTTATAGCAAAAGCTGCATAAAACACCCTCCAAAGCTGACGCTGATCTTCTTCACTGTTCAGATAATAAGAAGTAAAAAATATAACAAATATATTGCATATAAGCAGGAAAACCCCTCTTATAACATCCGGCTTACTCTGTGCCCAAATGAATGAAACAATAGCCCATACTGCCCATGTCATTAAAAAAAAGTAATATCTATACAGCATGCGACTTATAGAGAGCTTGTGCGCAAATAAAACGCTTAAACAAAAAAACAACACGCTTAATGCCAAAAATATTCTATACGCAAAAAGGCTTTCAATACCCTTTATAGAAAGCGTACTTCCGAAAAAAGCCGTAAACACGGTCAATAAAAGCAAAAGCTTCGATACATCTTTTTTTTCTTCATCTATATAAAGCATTGATCTATCCCAGGTCCTGCCCTTCTTTCCTATTTTATTTTTGCTTTTCCAGCAATTGTTCCTCAGGTACATCACCTGCCTTCCTGGCTGGTGTACCCATCACTATTTTTTTGGCCGGCACATCTTTGGTAACTACGCTGCCGGCTGCTACCAGGCCATCTTCATTTATCACCTTACCGGGCAATATGGTAGCATGTGCGGCTATCCTGCCACCGCGCTTGACCGTCACGCCTTTGAAGTGCTTAAAGCGCTCCTCAGTGCGGCCCACAAAATTATCATTGGTGGTAACAACCCCAGGTCCTACGAATGCCCTGTCCTCTATATTTGAATAAGCCGTTATATAGGCGTTAGTCTCTATCTTACAATAAGCACCTATGGTGCAGTAATTCTCCACCGCAACGCCTCTGCCTATGATGGCATGCTCGTCTATACTTACATTCTCCCTAACTGTAGCCAGATCGGCTATTAGCACCCCTTCTCCTATGTTCGCTCCCGCGTACACCACAGCCGATGTGCCCACTATGCAATAATCACCTATGCTAGCCGGAGGCAGCACATCGCCGGTTTTGAATATACTGTTGGCAGCACGCATCGGTTGCTTACCTATGACGGCATTATCGTCTATGCGCACGCCCCTGCCTATACGGCTACCATCGTATATCACGACATTGTGACCTATTGTGCAGTCGTCGCCTATGATAACATTCTCCGCTATAACGGCATTATAACCTATACTGACATTTTCGCCCATATGCGCCGACGAGGATATATGCCTTTCCATGTTTACCTCATATCCAGCGTTGAGAAATCGCCTATAGGGAATTTGACCGGCTGACCAGTCTTAACAGACTTATATATGCCCAACACTACTTCCATGGCTTTCTTGCCCTCAGCAGGCGTTATATATGGCTGCCTGTCATTTTGCACGGCATATATGAAATCGGCAAACAGCGGTGTATGACCGAAGCCGTATACATTTGCCGGATTTTCGCCATAGTTGGCCAATACTTCTCCCTCATCGTCTAAACCATCGCTAAATTCCCAATGGGTTAAGTAGTTAGTAGCCATGCCGCCTATCTGCACGGTACCTTTTTCACCGAATACGCTCAGCGTTTCTTCCATGTTAGACGGATATATGCAGTTAGAGGCCTCTATAATACCTAAAGCGCCGCTTTTAAAACGCAATACAGCCACCGCTGCGTCCTCAGCTTCTATATTGTTTAAAAACGTATCGGCAAGCCCATAGGCTGTATCGACATCACCCATCATCCACTGCAGCAAATCTATATTGTGTATGCTCTGATTCATAAGCGCGCCACCGTCCATAGCCCAGGTACCGCGCCAGTCCGCCGAGCTGTAATAACCAGCATCCCTGCGCCAGCGCATGCTGGCGACACCGTGTATCAGCTTCCCGAAACGCTGAGCATCCAAAGCAGAGCGCAATTTTTGGACGGATTTATTGAACCGGTTTTGAAACGATACCGTCATTTTCACTCCCACCTGCTCAGCCACCTTTATCATGCGGTCGGCATCCGCTACGGACAACGCCATGGGTTTTTCCACTATTACGTGCTTACCGGCCTGCATAGCGTCTATGGCCATCTCTGCATGTAAGCCGCTGTAGGTGGCTATCGTCACTACATCTATATCCGGATCGGCCAGCAGGCGCATATAGTCATCATATTTCTTCACAGTATTTGTATCAGAGTCCATGAGCTTATCGTAGCACGCTATGGCAGCGTCCATCTTGGCATCCTCCAAATCGCATACCGCTACCAACCTGGCTTGCTGCCGGTTGTCAGCAATGGCTTTCACATGGTTGGGCGATATACGCCCGCAGCCTATAATCCCAAAATTCAGCATTTATATAACCCACCTTTTTATTTATAGTTTATATACGTTCTCTTTATGCAACTTCACACCCTTAGTAGCATTCCTCGTATCGAATACCGCTCGGGCTTTATCGACTATCTTTTGATAATCATAGCAGCTATGATCCGTTGTTATAACCGCTATATCTATATTTTCCAGCAATTCATCGGTAAGCTCGGCTGATTCATAATGTTTGCCATTATGATCGAACTGAGGTATATATGGGTCATTGTATATGACATCGGCCTGCGCTTTCTCCAGATGTTCTATTATTTTGAGCACAGGAGATTCTCTAAGGTCGTCTATATCCTTTTTATAGGCCGCTCCCAAAAGCAGTACTTTTGAGCCATTAAGCGGCTTTTTATCCCTGTTGAGTACCTCACTTATGCTTTCCACCACAAATTCCGGCATATAGTTGTTAATCTCGCCTGCTGTTTCTATCAGCCGTGTATGGTAGTCATAGCCTCTAGCCTTCCATGTAAGGTAAAACGGGTCTATGGGTATGCAGTGTCCTCCGAGGCCAGGACCGGGATAAAACGCCATAAATCCATATGGCTTGGTCTTAGCAGCGTCTATAACTTCCCATACATCTATGCCCATGCGTCGGCATAATACGGACATCTCATTGGCCAAAGCTATATTTATATTGCGGAATGTGTTTTCCAGTATTTTCTCCATCTCAGCCACCGCAGGGCTGGATACTGTGAAAACCTCGCCTTCGAGCACGTGACGATAAAGCGATGCTGCTACTTCGGTACATTCTGGGGTCACGCCTCCCACTACTTTAGGCGTGTTCTTTGTATGATACTCTTTATTGCCGGGATCAACGCGTTCTGGTGAAAATGCCAGAAAGAAATCCTTGCCACATTTTAACCCGGTATCCTCAAGTATGGGCTTTACTACCTCTTCAGTAGTCCCGGGATATGTTGTGCTCTCCAGTATAACCAACATGCCGGGATGCAGATTTTGCGCCACCGACGTAACTGAATTGACCACATACGATACATCCGGTTGTTGGTATTTATCCAGCGGTGTGGGCACACATATAGTAACCGCATCCAGTTCTTTAATCCTGCCGTAGTCGGCGGTGGCTGACAAACGGCCGGAAGCCACAAGGTCAGCCAATTCCTGATCTACCACGTCTCCTATATAATTGATGCCGGCATTGACCATATCGACCTTCTTTTGCTGCACATCAAAACCCACAACGGTATAACCGGCCTTAGCCTTCTCTACAGCTAGCGGTAAACCTACATACCCCAGGCCTACAACACCTATTTGGGCTGTTTTATTTTCTATTTTCTGCTTTAGTGCTTTTGCCAAATCGCTTAACTCCATATATCCTATCCCTTCCTTATAAGTTCTCTGACGGCATCGGCTACATATTCTATCTGATGTCGTTCTAATTCCGGATACATTGGCATAGCCAATACCCTATCGCAGGCTGCCTCGGCACACGGCATATCGCCCCTTTTATAACCGAGGTCCTTATAGGCATCCTGTAGATGCAGCGGCAGCGGATAATATACACCGGTAGCTACCCCTTTGGCTTTGAGCGCAGCTGCCAGTCCATCCCTATCATCACATTGCACCACATACTGATGGTATATATGTTTTGCATACGGTGCCGCATACGGTACCGTAATGCCAGTGTCTTTCAGCAATGCATCGTACACTTTGGCATTGTGCCGGCGCATATCATTCCATTGATCCAGATACTTAAATTTGACATTTAATATGGCTGCATGTAATTCGTCGAGACGGCTGTTATAGCCTATCATTTCATGATAATACTTCCGAGTGCTGCCATGGGCCCTGAGCATGCGGGCTTTTTTATCTATATCAGCGTCACCGGTAACTATCATGCCTCCGTCACCGTATGTGCCCAGGTTTTTAGTAGGAAAGAATGAGAAACACGCCGCATGGCCGAATGAACCAGCCTTTCTTCCTTTATACTCAGCACCCATGGCTTGACAGGCATCCTCTATAACCATGAGATCATGCTTCCTGGCTATATCCATAATAGCATCCATATCAGCGCTTTGTCCAAAAAGATGTACCGGTATTATAGCGCGCGTTCTCGACGTTATAGTTTGTTCTATTTTAGAGGCATCTATATTGAACGTATCCGGATCTATATCGACAAATACCGGTTTAGCACCCACAGCCGATATGCTCTCAGCACTAGCGAAAAAGGTGAAGGGCGAGGTTATCACCTCATCCCCCGGACCTATGCCGCAGGCACGCAAAGCTATAACCAGGGCATCGGTGCCATTACCTACACCTATGGCATAAGGCACTCCCACATAAGACGCTATATCATGCTCAAGCGCCCTTACTTGAGGCCCAAGTATAAACTGGCCGTTCTCCAAAACGCCTTCTATAGCCGCATCTACTTCATCCTTTATAGCATAGTATTGCTCTTTCAAATCCAAAAGCGGTATATTCAATTTTTTTATTCCTCCTGCAGTATCCTCTCCATATTATACAACGATATCGTCTATTTTTCTATTAAGATTAAATGAAAAAATGTAAAATATCTGTTAACAGATAATCTATGCCTTTTTAACTTGGGGAATGATGACCGTCTTAGGATAGGGTATCTCTATACCTTCTTTCTCGAAAGCCTCTTTTATGCGCTTGCGCAGTTCTCTCTCTACAGCCCATTGGTTCATGGGCAATGTCTTGGCTATTATGCGCAACGTTACACCATTATCGCCCAAATTAACGACACCCAACACCTTGGGCGTATCCTGTACCTCCGGATGTTCTTCGCGCATTGCTCGGCCTACTTCTTCTAATATCACAATCGTTTTGTCCAGATTCGTTTCATATGACACAGTAACATCTACTATAGCAGTGTTGTTGCCCCTTGTAAAGTTGGCCACCTTAGCTATGCTTCCGTTGGGTATAATGTTTACGTCTCCGGCAAAGCCCTGTATCTTAGTAACGCGCAGGCCTATGTCCTGAACGGTGCCATTTATGCCGTCTATGCTGACATAATCACCCACGGCAAATTGATCCTCGAATAATATAAAGAAACCCGTGATCACATCTTTAACCAGATTTTGTGCTCCAAAGCCTATAGCCAAGCCTCCTATGCCGGCTGCCGCTATAAGAGACGATACCGGCACACCCAACGTGTCCAGTATAGTGACTATTGCTATAAAGTATACTGCGTAGCGCAATATACTCTTTAAAATACTGATCAATGTATTTATACGCTTCTCGTCCATAGGGAACTTGCGTTTACTTTGAGCTTCCATAACGCGCTGTATTATAAAATTGCCGCTTCGTATGACAATAGCCGCTATTATAAGCGTGAGCAGCACGCCTATACCTTTAGACACAAGTTGCGTATAGTCTATACCGCTCAGCTTTTGACCAACAGCGTCTACGATATTATCCCACATATGTATTCTCCTTTTGTCTCAACATATTAATCATTATACCACAGTTTATATGAAAATGGGGTATCAAGAACTTGTATCAATAATTGACATGGCATACATCGAGGCATATAATCTTGCTTATGGTAACTCACGATATGCATGTGTATATAAAACTCGCGCGGACAGATGCGACATAATGAAAGAGGTTATATATGGACGAGGCTCAGATAGATACGAAAAAAATATATGAACGCAGATGGTCTATACTTATAGCCGTAATGCTGGGTAGCATAATGGCCCCTATAGATGGCAGCATAATGAATATCGCCATGCCCACATTAAGAGAAGTTTTCCACGCTCCACTCGAGACTGTGAGCTGGGTATCAATGGCATATCTTTTGGTAGTCAGCAGCACGCTTCTCGCATTTGGCCGACTGGGTGATATCATGGGGTATAGGCGCATATATCAAACCGGCCTTTTTATATTTACCGCATCATCGGCTATATGCGGTTTTGCGTCCAACATATCGGCACTTATAGCCGGCCGAGTAGCACAAGCCATAGGAGGCGGCATGCTGCTATCCATGGCTCCGGCTATATTGACCGCCGTTTTCCCTCCAAGCGATCGTGGCAAAGCGCTGGGCATGAACGCAATGTCTGTGGCTGTAGGCCTAGCTATAGGGCCAAGTCTGGGGGGATTTCTTGTATCAACGTTAGGTTGGGAATATATCTTTTTTATAAACGTACCCATCGGTATGGCAGCCTTCATATGGGCGCAATTGGTTTTACCTAGAAATTCTGTGCGACGCAATGAACGCTTTGATGCTATCGGCGCCATGCTGGCGTTTTCCCTGCTATTTTCTTTGCTTTTGTACATAAACCGTGGCAGCCAATGGGGTTGGATATCCTTGACCGGCGTTATAACATTGGGCATAGCGGTTATCTCATTTATAGCATTCATCCTGCTGGAAAATCGTCAATCCGAGCCGATGCTTGATCTATCGCTGTTCAAGATACGGCTATTTACTGCCGGCACAGTCAGCACGCTTCTAAATTTCAGCGCACAATATATAATGACGTTTTTAACACCGTTTTACCTGGCGCAGAAGGGTCTGTCGCCCAGCACTGCCGGCGCTGTGATGACAGCCTTCCCTGCAGTCATGCTGGTAATGTCGCCTGTGAGCGGCGCACTATCCGACCGTTTGGGAGCCAGAGGGCTCAGCACGCTGGGGGCCGCTATAAGCGCAGGCGGTATATTCCTGATGTCCACGCTAACGCTGGATAGCCCTATATGGCGTATAGCACTCAACCTAGCTGTATTCGGCATAGGCAACGGCTTATTCCAATCGCCTAATAACAGCTCTGTAATGGGCAGTGTCCCGCGCGACCGCTTGGGTATAGCTTCTTCATTTCTCGCCACCATGCGCAATGTCGGTATGGTAATGGGTATAGCCATAGGCGGTGCCGTATTCTCAAATCTGAGCCAATATTTCATGACCCAGCTTAACCTCACTGGCACCGCCCTTCAAAATACTGCCTTCATGTACGCCCTACGAATAGCATACATGACAGGAATGGCGCTGGATATATTATGCGCTGTAACATCAGCCGTGCGTGGCAGACATAACGCCGTTTAGATTACGCGTTTCTGCTCATAGCAAATACAGGCTCTTCTATAAGCTCTTTCATTACGGCCAGTACCCTGTAAACATCATCGCGCGTCACATAGTAATGCGTCACAAAGCGCATCTTACCATTAGGCGAACCGGCTATCTTTATACCATACGGTCTTATAATTTCGGCCAGTTGATTGCCGTTTAATCCTGTATCGGTTATATCGAAGTTTATCATATTGGTCTGCACTGTGTCCAAATCAACGTTTATGCCTTTTATCTCAGCTAACCCCTGGGCTAATATTCTAGCGTTCTCATGATCCTCATATAATCTCTGAGGCATATCGGTAATGGCCACTATAGCCGCAGCCGCAAGCACGCCCGACTGACGCATACCGCCGCCCAACATCTTGCGTATCTTTCTGGCTTTATCTATAAACGCTTTACTTCCTGTTAAAAGCGAACCCACCGGCGCGCATAGCCCTTTCGACACGCAAAACATGACGCTGTCGGCCCATTGAGCCACATCCTTCGCCTCTACGCCCAGAGCTGTGGCGGCATTGAATATACGGGCACCGTCGAGATGAACCGGTATATCATGCTCATGCGCCACCCTATATACTGCTTCCATAGTATCTAGTGGCACGACCGTGCCGCCGGCGCGATTATGCGTATTCTCTTCGCATATCAATGCTGTGCGCGGGAAGTGCAAATCCTCCATGCGTATGGCAGCTTCTACCTCGTCCGGATTAAGTGCACCCATATGACCTTTGAGCTGCTTTGCTTGTACACCTGCCAAAAATCCCAGAGCACCTACTTCGTAATAGAATATATGGGCTTCTGCTTCGGTTATTATCTCCTCTCCGCGCTGGGTATGCGTCATAATAGCCAATTGATTACCCATTGTACCCGACGGAATAAACAGTGCGTCCTCTTTGCCCATGGTCTGGGCCGCCAGCCTTTCAAGCCTAAGCATGGTAGGGTCATCGCGGTAGACATCATCGCCCACTTCCGCTTTATACATGGCCTTGCGCATTTTTTCAGTAGGTACCGTTACGGTATCGCTACGTAAGTCTATTAACTTATCCATTTACAACATCCTTCCTAAAAATAAGCATAATAAAAGAGTCAAACCGTTCGATTTGACCCCTGAAGCGGATGTTGAAAATAGCCCTGCAGCTATACATGGCCTTTAGCAGCCTATACAGCCACTTAAATACGACTAATTTCAACCCTGTCCTTTTGCCTGAGAGATTAATTCACCTTCGGCGCTCTTTCGAGACTCTCCAGGGGTTCGTCCGGCCATGGTCTTTGCCCATTATATGGGCGCCTGAGAGTTTTTACCCCTTCGGCGGATTTTCATCGCTCTCCCATGGCTTTCATCCGAAACACGTTATTCGGTTGTTAGATTAATTATAATAGATCGTTACTTTCTTGTCAAGCACTTTCTGTGCGCATGTTATTATTCTGTGATATTGTCATGTGTCTATTCAGCCATCCCAAAAGCTTGGTAATGATTAGTCTCCGGCTCATGTGTTTCGGATATCGGTGAAACTAAATCTCGTTTCGGGAATTCCCAACCACTTGTTTAGAGAAGGCTTAATATATATGCTGAGTGGGCTTTTGAAGCGTAGGACCACAGCAATCTGTGATTGCGTAGTGGTCCAGCTTCACAACCGTAGCGAGGCATATATATTAAGCCGTGTCTACACTTCGCTAAGTTTCACCAGATATCCTTCACAAAATCGCCTTGAGGCTGATCGCAACATGGACATAGCATGATATTGCCTTCATTCCTATGCGGACGCATAAATGGAAAAACAAGAAAGCACTTGAACGAGCAATGTTTGGGTAGCTTGTCTGTGGATCTCGATAAAGGCCCAGTCTTTCCGCGCTTTCACATCAACCATGTTTTGCTCTTCTTATTACTTCTTAGAAACTGTAAACAACAAAAAAGATAAAATGCAACTAATTATGGCGATCAACCTAACACAAAATGTTGTTTCCCTAACAAACAAAAATACAGACATTCCGATTACCAGTATCAGCCATCCGATTATTTGTAAGCAAACATTTCTTTTGTCCATCTTCCATTACTTCTTTCACATTGGATTAGTATAGCATAATAGCGATAAGTTGTGAACTACATCGCCAATAAATTGGCGAGCTTCGGATTCCCGATGAAACGATATCTATTCCATCGGTACATCTCCGGCGTGTCCAACGCCACTACTGCTGGATTGGCTTTGCCAATCCTACACAGATACTTTTTCAGTATGTTATATGCTCCAACACAATCAGCATTATAAGCTTCAACCTCCGCTATATACAAGCCCCTGTATTTACGGTTGTTTCCCTGGGCTGTCGCTTCTGACACTTCTTTGGCATACGGACTGCATTGACTGGTATAACTTTCATCCTGCGGTGGCTCAATAACTATCTCATTGTCTTGTGCTTTATAACTGATAAGGTCAAGCACCTTCTTAAAAGGCCATTTATGAAACTTTTGATTATTTACATGACCCATATCCTTATTATCTCTGATATGCGATAAATCCCCTATAACAATGGCTGACACGTGTTCGGATATCGCTATATCTATGACATTTTTAGTGGCAGCATGCAATAAGTGTTCTACTTGTCTGCTGCGCTTTTGATATAGCTTTTGTATTCTCTTTGTGCTATTATGTTTAACACCAGCTTTAGATTGTTGTGCATACGCTATAGATTGATAGTGGCTTATTTCTTTATCGAAATACCTATTGATGCTTAATAATTGCCTGCCAGATATTATATAAGTCTTACCAGTAGATATATAGCATGTCATAAGGTTGTTGATCCCTAGATCAATGGCCATGTATATACCGTTATCCTGCTTATATTGTGCTGCCGGCAAGTCGACGATAATATTAACCTTATACCTGCTGCTTTTGGGTATGGGTATTATCTCGATGACTTTTGCTTTGCCAGCAAAGTTTTTATATCTATCAGGTATTTGTATGTACAGAAAGTCTGTGTCCAGAGCATATTTTTGTTTCATATACAACTTCTGCTGTTTTGGTACTGTAAGCCTGATGACTCCGTCTGATATAACAAAGCCTTTGTTCAGGTACCGTATATTGAAGTTGCTATGCTTATATTTGGGCGGCCTTGGATTCTCTATGCCACCAGTCTTTTTCAGCTTATAGAATGAACTCCATGCTTCGTCTAGTTGTTTGAATACCTCTTGGGCTGTTTGTGATGGCAGGTTTTTGTACCAGAAGTTTTCTTTTAGTTTCGCCTTTTGTTCATACCAGTCCGGGTAGGGTAAACCGCTTTCTTTTTGCCATTCATATCGTTCATAGTTGGCTACATTCCAAAGCTTTGATGAGGCATATGTCAGAGCGCTTAATATAATGCATTGTTTTCTATTGGAATTTAGCTCAAATTGTATAATCCGTTGCCTTGCGTTGGGATCGTTTTTCTTTAGCCTCACTGTTTCACCTCCATTTAACCGGCCATACAATATGATAATTAACATTATATACGCATGTTCTGGCATGAATTAAGTTATTTTTATCCATATACATAGTATACTATAGGTATTAGATATGTGCAAGTATTCTCATATGTCTTACTGCGATTCGTAATATAATAAATTCAGCGCATGCAATGATATAAATCCTACGCCCGCTACAGGCTTGACATATATACCTCGCTACGGCTGTGAAGCTGGACCACTACGCAATCAAAGATTGCTGTGGTCCTACGCTTCAAAAGCCCGCTCAGCATATATGTCAAGCCTTATACCGCGTAATGATTGCGTACTTACAATTCGCTTCGCTTGAGCAAGCTAACGCCGGCAATTCGCGTCCATGCTCAGTGCCAGCTGGTCGGGCGTCCATGCCCGGCCTACGTTTGCTCTACGCTGCACTCATTGAGTACGCCTACGCAATATTTCAAGGCGTTCTCCGGCTTTATATCATTTGCATCGCTTTATGTCGCCCGTTTCAGTCATATATTACGAATCGCAGATACATCTTATCATACTCATATAGTAGCCGATATAATTAAAAAGCGGCTTTCATCTCTCCAATAAATTGGAGAGGATTCCCGCCGCGTGTTCTAAAAAGGCATAAAACAGCGTGTTTGCAAATACACATAGCATGATGTGTGTATATATGCGGCATTTTCGGCTCTGTCTCCTTTACCTCTAAGCAGATATTTAAGATATGTCGCTTGTTTTAGTTCTCTGAATCCGTTATTCTCGATCAAGCTTCTCTGACGGTATCCCCCTGCAATTGTGGCGGTATCCTCTTTAGCGGGCAGGCTGGTAAGCAATACGGCTTCTTTGCCGGTGGAGTTGTCCTGAGGCACATTTGCAGTTTGGGTTACTACATTTGGTAAGCCTCTCATAGAAAGACGCTGTGAGCAAGTTGCCCGGTGTCATAACGCGCTCTATCAGCTCCCAACGCATTTGGCTGAGGCGATAGATTTGTTGGCATATCTGAGATAATTCCCCCATACTTTCTTCTCCTACATAATACAAATATATAGATACGTAATATTACGCCATAAAAAGAAGCGGAATGCAAACTTTTATACGATATGCAACCGTTATAGCAACGCTGCGTGCTAATATATAAGTATAAAAGAAACGGAGGCATTATCATGAACAACGATTACAAACTATGGCTGGGCGGTTCCGACTTGTTGAACGACAGCGCCACCGTATGGACAGTGGTGTTGCGGCCTATAAGCGACGAAGGGTTTCAGATCATCAATTTGGAAGAAAGACAAAAGGATGGTACAATCGACATGGCATATTATAAAAAGTTGCTGAGCGACGAGGTGGGGCAAGCAGAGGAAAGCATATACAATCCATCAGCCAAGGGCTTTTATATCTTGGAATACGTAGGCCAGGCAAACAGCAGAGATAAACACGCCTTGTGGAAACAGCGTGTGCACGGCATCGGCACTGCTTTCCCATATATATGGTGTGGTGCCATATGGCTGGCTCTGGATATCATCGACGGCGATAGTCTTTCGCTATCCGAAAGCCACTTGTTACAGAGGGTATTGACCGATGACATGCGCCTAAATATGCTCGCCGAGGCCGACTACGGTAATTGGTATAAACACAGGGACTTGTCATTTCTGACCGCTGACTTTTTAGGTTTGCCTGAACAGGACCCTAAACGTATCTATGGAACATCAGGATGTGAATTCTATATTCATCCAGCCGGCTTGAGCCACGACGGGCGTTTCAGTGCAATGAAATACCTTGACGTCGGTCAACCTGTCGTATTCGAAGCCGAGCCTAATAACATTCATGACCCCAATGCAGTGCATATATATACCGATTATGGCTCTGATATAGCATATATACCGCGCCAGATAGCATCGGCTATAGCCTTTCATATGCGCCACGGCGTAAGTTATACCGGTATTATAGCTGCCCTATTGCCGGGAGAACAAAAGCCCGATGATGCTATCGCCATCAAGATGACAGCAAAATAGCCGGGTAAATGCCCGGCTATTTTGTTATTGTACCGCACTCGCATTGTTGCCAAAACCGGCACCGCGGCCTCTACCAGCCCTCATTCCGTAGCCTGCGCCACAACCTGCAAAGCCTTCAGCCGCTCGCTCTTTCATGCGCTCTATCATAATCTCGCTGTTGGCCTTGGCCTGTTCAGCCTGAGCATCGGTTATAGTGCCGTATTCAGCGTATTTGTCAATAATCTTGTTGCGTATATCTTGCATCTGCTCATATAGCGCATCTATCTCCTGCTGTTGCTGCGGCGTAAGCTGAGCATCAGCACTTTGCGCAGGTTGCTGCACTTCCGGCTGTTCATCGGCTGCCAACGCAGTGGCCGCCGCCACTATGAGCACTGCTATTACGGCTACTATCATAAATATCTTTTTGTTCATCACTTTCACCTCCCGTTTCTGTTTTCAATTATATATTAACGTATATGCATGAAGAAAGTTTTATGGAATTGTGAATAAAACGTAAAAAATACGCATTTGGTGCTACCTATTTTATATAGGCTATGCTATAATAATTACGATCAAACTAGTGAGGAGTCTGATATGGCCGGTTTTAGAATAATGGTGGTAGAGGATGAAGAAAGGATGCGGCAATTGTTGCACCTTTATATGCAAAACGAAGGATTTGAGGTGGTAGATGCTTATGATGGGCAACAAGCCCTTGATCTCTTTGAGAAGTATCCGATGGACCTTGTGATACTCGACGTAATGCTGCCTAATGTAGACGGATGGACGGTATGTCGCCAGATAAGGCAAGGCTCTCAAGTACCCATTATAATGCTTACAGCCCGCGGCGAAGAAAACGATAAACTCTTCGGCTTCGATCTTGGTGTGGACGACTATGTGGTAAAGCCATTCAGCCCCAAAGAACTAGTGGCCCGTGTAAAAGCTCTGCTAAAACGCAGCCGCGGCAACGCAAATGCGCAGGACCGCGTGATCAAATATGAAAGTTTATCAATAGAACCATTATCGCGTCGGGTAACCATAAACGACGAAGACATCATTCTTACGCCAAAAGAATTCGATCTTCTCTTTTTCCTAGCCTCCCATCCCGGACAAGTGTTCTCACGCGAACAATTGCTACATCATGTATGGGGATATGATTTTTATGGTGATTCGCGTACAGTAGACGCGCATGTCAAAAACCTGCGCAGCAAGCTAGGCAATTATGGCCGTTATATAGTTACCGTATGGGGAGTGGGATACAAATTCGATGATTCGGTTTAAAACGCTTTATATGAGGTTATGGAGCGCTATATCACTGCTTATAATATTGGTCTTTGCCGTATTCATGGTATTTCAGTGGCAGCTAATGCAAGGCTTTTATTTCGATCAGCAGGCTCAACAAATGGCCGCAAACGCCCAACAATTGGCATCGATGATAGAATCAGCCCAAAACTCCGATGAGGTCGAGCAACAGGTGAGCATGATCTCGCGTTTTTTAAACGCTGGCATAACCATATTGAGCCGCGACGATCTTGTACAAGGCCAATCAGGCAGCATGGTGGGCATGATGAACGGACGGGGGCATAACCCCGCCATGTTGTCGCGTCGAGATTATTCACAATTATTATCCGGAAATACCGTCGTATACAAGAGCAATATGCCTATGCGCTATACCGAAAATATAGTGGCCGCTACGCCGATATTGATAGAACAACAGATCGCGGGCGCAGTGGTCATGCACGTACCGGCCGAAACCCTGCTCAGCGTCGTATCGGTTATAAACATGCGTACGCTTTGGCTGGCCGTGATACTCATGCTCATAGCTATGCTATTTGCATTATGGCTTTCCAACTATATATCGCGTCCTCTCACCGCAATGAGAAACGCAACTTTGGATATAGCCGCCGGCCATTTCAGCAAAAAAGTAAATATAAAAGGCGAGGATGAACTGGGACAGTTAGCCTCGGCCATAAACTATATGTCATCGGAACTGGCTAAGTTGGATCAAATGCGCCGCGATCTCATCGCCAATGTATCGCACGAGCTGCGCACGCCCTTATCATTGATCCGCGGATATAGCGAGGCCTTAAAGGATGGCGTGGTCAAAGATACGGAGCAACAAAAGCAGTATGTGGATATCATCCTCGATGAGACCGCCAGACTGCAAAAATTGGTCAGCGACCTGTTGGATCTGTCGCAGTTGGAATCAGGGTCGCTGTCCATAAATCCTCATCCTTTTAGCATAAGTCGATGCATACATGAGATCTGCCGGCGATTTGAAGCTGCGGCAGCTAAAAATCAGATAGAGCTGACAGCCTCTGCTGATGATAATATAATCGTACATGCCGATGAAGGCCGCATAGAACAGGTACTCTATAATCTCATACAAAACGCCATAAACCATACGCCGACGCATGGCCGCATCATCGTATCGGCTGAAAAACACGATGGTAAGGCCTTTATACAGGTAAGCGACACTGGCCGCGGCATATCGCCAGACGATCTGCCACATATATTCGATAAGTTCTATAAAGGAGAACACAACCGAAAGGGTACCGGCTTAGGATTAACCATCGCGCGCGGCATATTGACCGCCCATGGCTCTGATATAACTGTAAAAAGCCAGCCGAATCAAAGCACTACCTTTGCCTTCTATTTGCCTTTGTACCGGGAGGTGGCTTGATGCAAATACCGTTTATGCAAATAGGCGACCTGCACATAGCCACGCCGTTTAAGGGTTTGCCTTCGTTCATCGCCCGTCAACGACGCCAGGATATCATAGATGCACTTAAGGCCGTATTGAAAATGGCGAAAGATCGGCATATACCGCTATTATTTATAACAGGCGATCTTTTTGAAAATGAGTATATCACCCGGCCGATAATAACCGATATAAGCCGTTCATTTGCCAGCACCGCCGAGACACACATATTTATATCGCCGGGCAATCACGATTATGTGCACAGCAAGTCCTTTTATATAAATTGGCTGTGGCCTTCCAACGTACATATATTCACAACCCCGTATATCGAGCGCATAGACCTGCCCGACATACCTATATCGGTATATGGATTCGGGTGGGACAGGCCCGAGATATACGGCAATTACATCGACGTTGGCGGGGTAGATACATCGAGGATCAATGTAGCCGTTATACATGGCGACGCTTTGATGCAGTCCTCCTCATCGCCGTATTTGCCCATAGCCATGCAACAAATGATAGGATGGCGTATGGATTACGTAGCCTTGGGGCATATACACAGGCCGTATGCCTTCCATGCAAGCGGCCGTATACAGCCTTTGGATGCCGCCAGCTCTACTACCGATATCTTAGCGGCATACGCAGGCAGTATAGAGCCATTGGACAGCAGTGAGATTGGATACCATGGCATTATATCCGGCCATCTTAATAAAAACGCTGCCTGTATAGAGCTGATACCGATAGCTAAAAGGCGTTATATAAACGTGACGATATCATTGGATGGCGCTCAAACCAGTGAGGACGTGGCAAAACGCATACTGGACTCGGACAGCCCGCAAAACCGCTCTTTCAATCTATATACGTTCACTCTCACTGGCAGATTAGATCCACAGCTCAAACAAAGCATAGCTGATATAATAGAAGATTTGAGGGAACAATATTTCAGCATATCTGTGGTAGATCAGACCGTTCCTGATTACGACCTCGAGTATATAAAAGAGCAGCATAGGGATGATATAATAGGGCAATTCATAGAGCACATGGAAGATAAGCTGAATGCCGCTGAAGGCGAGCAACAGCAAGTATTGCGCCAGGCCTTATACATGGGGTTACAGGTGCTATTACAAGACCATTAATGTTACAAAATCAAGTGACTGTTCAGGTACCATTATGTATAGGCGACGGTAACGATTAGACTCAAGGCGATTTTGTGGAGGATATCCGGTGAAACTTAGCGAAGTGTAGACACGGCTTAATATATATGCCTCGCTACGGCTGTGAAGCTGGACCACTACGCAATCACAGATTGCTGTGGTCCTACGCTTCAAAAGCCCGCTCAGCATATATATTAAGCCTGTAGCGGGTGTAGGCTTTATATCATTGCATGTGCTAAACTTACTATATTATGAATCGAAGATTTATTTTAAGTTAGCTGGATTTTTTGGTTTTTTTATGATATGCTATATATTGTCATGAATTAGAAGAATAGATAGTCGAAAATAGAGCGGAGGTGCTTTATTTATGAAAATAGCCCTGTTTACAGACAGCTTTCTGCCCCAAATAAACGGTGTAAGCGCCGTTTTAGGCCAAATGATAAATTATTTCAACCAAAATAATATAGACTATATGGTCTTTGCTCCGGAGTATAAGGGCTATTGCAAGGATGAGGACAATATACAAAGGCTGTCCAGTTTTCGCTTCGTATTTTATCCAGAGTCGCGTTTCGCCTTGCCCAATTACTCCACAATAAAAAAGCAACTGGATATATATAAACCGGACGTAATACATATAATGACGCCATTTTCGATGGGCATATGCGGCCTTATATACGCGATGGAACACCCCATACCGGTAGTAGCTACATATAACACCAACTATGCTGAGCAGATAAAATCCTATAAGATACCTATAGCCGATTCAGTGATATGGCAATATCTGAGATGGTTCTACAGCAGATGCAAAACGGTATGCTGTCCCTCATCGGCTTCCAAGGCTCAATTGGACAAACATGGAATAAATAATGCGCTGGTATTTCCAAATGGCGTTGATATACAACAGTTCAATCCCGTCTACCGCGATGATAATTGGCGCAGCAAAATGGGAGTTAACGGTAAAATGGCGCTTTTATACGTAGGCAGGATGTCCAAAGATAAAAACCTGTCGGTATTGATAGATACGATGAATATATTGAATTCACGCGGCTATGAGCAAAATATAAGGCTGATAATGGTGGGGGACGGGCCTATAAAGGATAAACTGGCACGTCACGCACCTGAAAACGTATGCTTTACAGGATATATGAGAACCCCCCAGCTTTCCATAGCATACGCCTCCAGCGATATATTCATATTCCCATCGTATATAGAAACCTTCGGCAATGTAGCGCTCGAGGCCATGTCGGCAGGATTGCCTGTTATAGGCGCTAAAGGCAGCGGTTGTATGGATATCATACAAAATGGTTTTACAGGCATGCTGTGCAACCATTGGAGCCCCGTGGCCTTCGCTGATGCTGTAGAAACAATGATAAAGAATGAGCAATTAATGCAAAGCATGGCTCAAAATGCTCGTGCTGCAGCTATCCAATATGATTGGGACAATATAATGTCGCGGTATATGTACCTATATTCCATAGCTGATAGCTTGCAGAAAGAGCTATTGTGGAAAAAGCAAACACAAAAGCTCTATCGCCTTGCCCGGCGCAGTTACATAAAAGGCAGGCGCTTTATGGAAAGATTTCACTTTATGATATAGGCTGACGTTATGATTATAAGAAAGCTTTACATTTCAAACTTCGGCAAATTCAAAGACAATATTATAGAATTAAAGCCCGGTCTTAATGTCATATATGGTGCCAATGAGGCTGGCAAGTCGACTATACGCAGTTTTATAGAAGGCATGCTGTATGGATTTAAAAAAGCCGATGCCCGCAGGCGCTCTTTTACCGACAGTAGACAGCGCTATAGGCCATGGCTTGGTTCTTCATACACAGGCGCTATAGAATATGAAACCGACAGTAGAGTTTACCGTATAGAACGGGACTTTGCCAATGATAGAGTAAACATATACGATGCTACCACTGGAGAAGATATCTGCGCTACCTGTGCTATACTCCCCGGTACGCGTGAACCCGATGCGATAATACGGCATTGGGGGTTAAATGCCACAGCCTTTACCAATACCATAAGCATAGATCAGCGCAACGCCTTTTCATCCAAAACAATGGCCAAAGAGGTATCCGACGCATGGATCAATATGATGCAATCTGGCCAACAGGATGTGTCTGTCAACAAAGCATTATCATGCTTGAATAACATATTGGATGATATTGGGTCGGATAACGCGCCGACACGCCCATGGGCCAAAGCCGCGCAAAAGCTGCGGCAGCTTGAGGCTGAGAAAACCATGGCACAAAAGTGCATGGATGATATGCGAGAGAGCATAGCCAAAGCGCATGACCTCAGAAAAGAAATAGCAGCCATGCGCGGCGGCCGGATGAGCGATAATGCCGCCATACTATCCAACAGGCAGAATAGAACAAAACTAGAATATGAACTTAACCGAATGAATACACTCGCCGAATATATAAAGCAAAACAACGGCGACCCATTAGAGCAACTGATGTCGTTGGACAGGCAATTGGAGAACATGAGGATCGAATTGGCTCAATACGGCCGCAGTCAACCCGCCGTTTCGGACAACGACCTGCACAATATAAAAAAGCGCCGAACACTTTATATAATGCTCATGGCGGCGATCGTAGCGGCCTCGGTAGCCCTACCGCCTTTGATAATAGCCGCAATACCTATAATATGGCTGTTTTTACGCGACAACAGCAAGATACGTCGGCTAAAAAGCACCATTGAGCAGCACAGCCTGGCAATCGAGCAACAGCGTCGACAGTTGCTTAACCGTTGCGGAATACTGGAAGAGCAAAAGCACGAAATCCTTTCGAAAATAGGAGCATCGGATACATCCCATGTTATATCGATGATGCGTCAACTCGATAACCTGACACACGATATAGAGCGCCTTGATGCCGAATATGAACGGTTGATGCAACAGGCTATACACGATAAAGAAGTGGAGTTAACGGCATTGGAGGCTTCTATAGACGCCTCATTAGCCGGTATAAGACCCTTAGCAGCCATAGATGAGGATATACAGAGTATCCAGAATGATATCGATGCAATGTCATTAAAAAAGCAGGCCGTTCAAAAGGCCATAGACGTTATAACAGAGCTATCGGCCGATATACAACGCGATTTTGCGCCGTATTTGGATCGATCCGCCGCCTCTTTAGCCAGCTATATAACCGATGGCCGCTATTCAGCACTAAAAGTATCTTCCGAGCTAGATATAAAGGTAATTGATCCCGATACGGGTAAGCTGGTACCGATGGAGCAATTGAGTGCCGGCACTATAGACCAGCTTTATATAGCAGTAAGGTTGGCTATAGCCGATATGTTGTCGAATAACAAGCCGCTACCCATCATAATAGACGATGCATTCTCGGAATACGATGATATAAGGTTAAAAAGGATTCTAGCTCATATAAGCCAGCTGGCACAAAAAAGGCAGGTCTTGTTTTTAACCTGCCATCAAAGGGACATACAAGCACTCTATGAACTCAAAGCGCCTTTCAATTACATGGAGCTCTAGCGCCTTATGCTGTTGGCCAGCCCTATCATCTCATCAGCGGTCTGCAACACTCTGGCATTTAGCTGATATGCGCGCTGTGCGCGTATCATGCGCGCCATTTCATCGGCTATATCCACATTAGATGCTTCAAGAAATCCCTGTCTTACCTTGGAATCCCCGTCGGTCAAATAATTCGGGCCGACGTTATCTGTTACAGCATAAAGATTATCGCCGCGTGTTTCCAGCGCCTGCGGGTTTGTAAACTCTACCAACGCGATATCTGCTATGTGCGCTCCCTCGACCATCACCGCTCCGGAAGGATCTATGGATATATCGCCCTCTATCGTACCTGCCGGAATCTCTATGCGAGCACCTTCCGTATCCAGCAACCAATAGCCATTTGCTGTGGTTATATAGCTGTGGATCCGTCCATCCTCACCCTCAGTCTCTGTAAGCTTAAAATTGCCGTCCCTCGTATAAAACACATTTCCCTGGCCGTCGGTCACAGCAAAAAACGCCGTACCGTCTATGCCCAGATCCAGATTGCGCTCGGTCTGCTGCATAGGTCCCTGCGCAAAATATTTAGGCGAAGATACTACCCTGGCACCCGTACCCATATGCGGCAACAGGCCCTCATTATCGGCTTGACGGATGGCTGGATTCAGCTTATACACATAGGGCATATCCTCGATATGCGCCGTATTTCGCTTGAATGCTGTTGTATCGACATTAGCGATATTGTTGGCTATAGTATCCACATTATACTGCTGACTTATAAGGCCGGCTCCTGCCGTCCATAACGCCTGTATCATACCCTTCCCACCTCGTTTACTGTTTTGTCCAGCGTCTGATCCAGCATGGACACGATACGCTGAGCTGATTCATAATGGCGGTATACCTCCATCATATCGGTTATCTCTTTGTTTATATCGACATTGGACACTTCTATATGCCCCTGTTTTATACCGGTGCCTACAGGGTGAGATTGATATTGTTCAGGGTCATAGACAACATAGAGATTATCGCCGGCCTTTTCCAAAGCATCATCTCTATTATCAAAATCCTCTACGGCTATTGTACCCGCATACTGCCGCTGGTCGGTATATATATTACCCGCCGGATCCACGCTGAAACGCTCATTGCCTACAAGTATATCCACAAATTCGTTCTGATTATCATACCCCTGAACCCGATATCCATTTTGATTAACCAAATAACCATCTGCATCTACAGCAAAAGCACCATCCCGGGTATACCGATAATCGTTCTGGCCTACCCTGAGTACAAAAAAGCCGTTCCCTGTTAACGCCAAATCAGTCGTATTATCGGTCTGCTGCAAAGGCCCTTGGAACCAGTCGGTCTTTACCTGATCCACATGTACACCATGATTTATAGAGCCGATGATATCAAACGGCCTTATTACAGCGCCGGCTTTATTCCCTATTCTGGCCACAAGCACGTCGGGGAAGCTTTGTGACACCATTTTATCCTTTTTATATCCAGTCGTCTCTGCATTAGCTATATTATTGGCTATGGCATTCAGACGCGCAGTTTCCACCTGCATAGCAGTAGTTGCATTATATAAACCGCGAAGCATCTCGTTTTCCTCCAAATCTTACACTTGATTTTTTATTCGGCATTCTGCGCATAAAACTTTATACGAGCAATATTCGTGTATAAACATTGCATAAAATGGGAGAATATATAGCGAATGTAGCTTTATATTACAATATTAGGAGGTATCCGAATATAAAATGAAACGAATAGGCACATGGTTTAAAAATACATTCGCAAAAGATAAAATAGTCCATTTTCTGGATAAACAGGGCTTTTACATCGTTTTATTCGCCTGTATAGCCATTATAGCTGCTACAGCTATAATAACATCCGATAACAACTTTTTGCCCAATCCCGAACAACTGTCGCTGAGCGAGCCTGCAAAAGAAGCGCAGCCCTCAGCTCCGACCGATTCGGTAGTAGACGACGCAAAAGTCGAACTCAAGGTAGAGGATGTCAATGACAAGGAAACAGGCCAACAAACAAAAGAGGAATCGCCGGCAGCACCGGCCAAAACAGCAAATATAGTAAAAACCGCCAAAGCGGCGTCTGCTGCAACATCCAATGCAACCGCCAGCATAAAGCTGATAACACCGGTACCTGGTCAGATAAGCGTAGAATATGCCAAAGATCACCTGGTGTACTCAAATACCCTCGAGCAATGGAGTACACACGATGGCATAGATATAACCGCTGCCACCGGTACTGAGGTTAAGGCTGCTGCCACTGGCAAAGTGGAAAGTATAACCAAGGACGATAAACTCGGCATCGTAATAACAATAGATCATGGCAACGGCATAAAGACCAGATATGGTAATCTCTCTACGGGCGATATGGTTAAAGTCGGGCAAAAGGTAGAAGCAGGCCAGACTATCAGCGGCGTGGGTAACACCGCGGCATTTGAAATAGCCGATGCTCCCCACCTCCATTTCGAGGTTATCGCAAACGATAAGCCGGTGGATCCTAAGAAATATATGAAATAGAGGAAATGCTCTCGGTATTTCCTCTATTTTTATTCTATCCTTTCTTTTTACAGCATATTAATTATAAAGAATATAATGGTTTTGCCTTAGAGGGGGTTAAAAGCTTTGAAGGAGTATATCGAAGAAAGGGTAGTCGCAACGGCTCAGTATATAATAAAACACAAGGCCACTGTCAGGGAAGCCGCAAAGGTCTTTAAGGTAAGCAAAAGCACAGTACATAAGGATATGTCGGAAAGACTACCGAAGATAAACCCCATATTATACAATCAGGTAAAAAAGATCGTAGATAAAAACAAAGCAGAAAGGCACATACGCGGAGGACGTGCAACAAAACTCAAGTACATAGCCAAAAAAATATGAAAATATTTTAAGAAAATGATATATTATATGATATAATGTAATAAAGAAATCGGGTAATACACAGAAGAAGGAGAGTAGCCATGTTCGGAATTCATGATATGGCCATTGATTTAGGAACTTCATCGGTACTCGTATATGTCAAAGGTAAAGGCATAGTTCTTAAAGAGCCATCAGTAGTAGCCATAAATAAGAATAACAACCAGGTGCTGGCCGTAGGCAGTGAAGCCAAGCTTATGCTGGGGCGCACACCAGGCAATATAGTAGCTACACGGCCGCTGAGAGAAGGCGTTATATCGGACTATGACACCACGCAAAAAATGTTAAAATATTTTATACGCAAGGTATCCAAATATGTACGGTTGAGCAGGCCTCGAATAATAATATGCATACCCACCGGCATAACGCAGGTGGAACAAAAAGCCGTATTGGACGCTTCGTATGATGCCGGTGCCAATAAGACCTATCTTATGGAAGAACCCATAGCTGCGGCTATAGGAGCGGGCATCGACATATCGTTGCCAAATGGCAGCATGGTAGTGGATATAGGCGGTGGTACCACCGATATAGCGGTTATATCGCTTGGCGGGGCAGTGGTAAGCGATTCTATAAAGGTGGCCGGGGACAAATTCGACGACGCTATTATACGTTACATGAGGCGCAAATACAATATATTGATCGGCGAGAAAACAGCAGAAGATCTGAAAATAACCATAGGTGCCATATATCCTCCCAAAGAACAAAAATCGATGGAGGTATGCGGCCGCAACCTTATATCGGGCTTGCCCAAAGTGGTAAACGTTACAACGGATGAAATGGTAGAAGCACTTAGAGAACCGGCCGATATCATAGTAGAGGCCATACATTCGGTTTTTGAACGGACACCGCCTGAGCTGTCAGCCGATATAAGCGAAAGAGGTATCATAATGACAGGCGGCGGTGCTTTGCTAACCGGCATGGATAAGCTAATACAGGAGCAGACGGGCATACCGGTCTATGTAGCATCCGATCCAGTATCATGTGTCGTCCTTGGAGCCGGAAAGGCTTTGGAAAATATAAGCGTATACTCCGAAAGCGCATTAATGGATAACAGCAATTCTCCTGTGTATATAGGATAGTAAGAAAGAATGATACCCTGGGAATTGATGCCTGGCGTATCATTCTTTTCAATAAATATGCCATTTTATAGTACAAGTCTATGTACAAACTAGCGCCATATCATCATATAGATATACGCTTTATGTCCGCTCCCAAGCTTATTAATTTCTTATCTATATTTTCATAACCCCTGTCTATATATTTTACATTGTTTATTTCAGTAACGCCCTCAGCCATAAGCCCTGCAACAACCAGAGCCGCACCAGCTCTAAGATCGGTAGCAGTAACAGGAGCACCCGTCAATTTATCGACGCCATCTATTATAGCCACCCTATCCTCTATTTTGATCTTAGCACCCATGCGTTTGATCTCCTCTATATGTTTGTAGCGACTCTCCCATATATTTTCCGTTATAATACTTGTGCCATCGGCTACAGACAATAGCGCTGACATGGGCTGTTGCAAATCGGTCGGAAATCCAGGATAGGGCAACGTCTTAACGGTAGTGTGCTTTGGCCTGCCATTGCTTTTGACATGCACGAAGTCATCTCCCGCCGATACTTCTATACCCATCTCGCTCAGCTTTGCCGACACCGATTCCAAATGAACCGGTATCACATTCTTTATAACTACATCGCCATACGTCGCGGCAGCGGCTATCATAAAAGTTCCGGCTTCTATTTGGTCGGGCACGATATTATGGCGGCAGCCTCTAAGCGCCTTAACGCCTTTAATCTTCACCACATCGGTACCTGCACCCTTTATATTCGCTCCCATAGCATTCAAAAAATTAGCCGTATCCACTACATGAGGCTCCTTAGCCGCATTGACTATCTCAGTTACGCCATCGGCCATCGACGCAGCCAGCATTATATTTATGGTAGCACCGACACTTACTACGTCAAGATATATCTCCGCACCTTTAAGTCCCTCTGTATACGCCTTTATAAAACCGTGTTCTATAGAAACCTTAGCGCCCAACGCTTCTAATCCCTTTATATGCTGGTCTATAGGGCGTACCCCTATATCGCAGCCGCCTGGAAACGCCACCTCTGCTCGTCCAAATTTAGCTAACAAAACGCCGAGCAGATAATACGATGCTCGCATACGGCGAGCTAATTCCATTGGAGTAACGAATGTGTTAACGCCCGCTGGATCTATATACATACTGCCATGGCCAGTAAGCTCGGCTTTCGCTCCCATAGCCGTCAATATATCCTTTAATACTAAAACATCATCTATATAAGGCAGGTTTTCAATCGTCGATGGGCTGTCAGCCAAAATAGCAGCCGGTATTACAGCCACCGCTGAATTTTTACATCCGCTGACACAAACCTCGCCTTTTAACGGCTTACTGCCGTATATAAGCAACTTATCCATATCTCAAAGTTTACCCCCGAAATTCGCATAATAAACAACCAGTGCAATTATATCATTTATATAACAATTTTGCACCTATTTCTTTACCGTGGCCCATAAAATCCAATATGCTCACTATATATTTATCGCCGTATCTATCGACCATATCCTTAACTATCAGGAATGATTGCCTATACGCCTGATATTCATCAAGTTTATCAAAATTTTTTGTAAGCTGTTCGATGCTGTATGGCTCTTTTACAGCTATACCAGCCGTCCAATCGTAACCCATTATACGGTACTCCATATACGTGGCTATACCCTCGGTCAACCATACAGGTACATTGCCGCGCGTCATCTCATCTACAACCATATGAGTAATCTCATGCACCACAGGACTGGAAGCCCTAAAATACCCTTCTATATCCGTTTTTGGAGCATCAGGCCATGCATACGGCGATAATATCGTTATCTTACCCATATAATAAGCTCCCTCCACCGTACGGTTTCTGGATATATGCAGCGCATCGCGCATGTCATCAGCATTATCGTATATTACTATTTCTACCGGTTTAGAAGGACGGTACGAGAAAAAATCGTATACCCGCCGGCTATCGCTTTTCAGCGAATCCAAAACCATATACGCAACATCGCGCTTATCTTTCGGATATTCTATTATAAAATTATTCCATCTTATAGAGCCGTAACCCTCATTCTCATCATAAACCATTGCGCCGCCCACCGCTTTAATAAGCGGATAAAAAGTCACTTTAACTTTGCCGGGGAAAAAGCAAAACGCGACCGCAAGCACTGCACACAGTATCATTGCGATTAATACTAAAATATTCTTTTTGTACCTCACATACATACCCCCTTTGGTAAATATGTATGCCCGATATATTTATTATATCATAGAAATTTACATAAAGATATAGGAAAATATATGTAACAAAATGTCACATAATATCATATTAAATAGTATATTTGACCTATTTCTAATCTATGAAGTTCATGGTATACTAATATTGTCGAAATAATGAAAATATTGGAGTGCGATTTATGAGCTTGCTTAGTGGGCTGCGCAAAGTGTTTCATAAAAAACGGCCGTTTGAGCCTATAGATAGGTACAGGTTAACTTCTGAGGAAAGAGAGAAGGTAACAGCATTTTTCAGCGTAACAGGTGCTGTGCTTACGATAATAGTTATAATACTGATCGCTCAATGAAATTGAGGACCCCTTTCAAACTTTAAGCCCGGCTAAGTTCTCCCCAGCCGGGCCTTTTTTGTAATCTTCTAATGTACCAAGATCATCATCTGCCGGCGCACATCTCGCATATGGCATGCGCATACACCAAAGCATTTTTCACCAGGTCATCGAGCATTATATGTTCATCGGCCTGATGCGCCATATCCGGACCGCCCGGAAACACCGCGCCGAATGCCACACCTTTAGCCATAGCCCGAGCATACGTGGCGCCGCCCATGGACAGGGTGTACCCCTTCTGGCCCGTAACGTCGCTGTAGGCCTTAAGCAGCTTTTGCACCAAAGGTAAATCTTCGGGTACGTAATGGGGTTCCTTATGGTTCAATATTTTAACCCCTATACCCTCTGGTTCAGCTTTAGCCCTTATAGCCGATAATATATCGTTGAGCCTGACTGTTATGGGATAGCGTATATCTATGTCAGCTCGGCCGCTATTTTGCGAACCGTTTATCAGACCAAGATTCAGAGTCAAAGGCCCGGATAATTCATCGGATATCTTTATACCCAAGCCATTCCCACTATAATCCATCCCTATAGCATCGCCGATGAAAGCGATAAAAGGGTTGGCTATGCCCGCTTGTTTCAAAAACAGGAGCATGGCGGCTATGGCGTTTTTGCCCTCTTCCGGATGACTGCCGTGTGCCATTCTCCCATGGGATTCTATAATGCACCCGCCGCCCCGCTGGTCAATGCTTAACGACATGGAAAACTCATCCTTATATGGGAATTTGCTCAAGCTCTCTCTTATAAACCCCTGTTTATCAGCCGATGCCTTGATTATACATCGGCAACTGCCCGGTACCATATTGACCCGACTTCCACCGGTTATACTTTCCAACGTTATTTCATCCGATGCCAGGCTGGCAAATTCGGCGCTCAGTGCCAATGACAGCAGGCCCTTCTCTCGGTTCACCACAGGATACATAGCATCGGGAGCAAAGCCTTCTTCAGGCATGTGTTCATGGCGGGCATAATATTCTACACATTTCCAATCATTTTCTTCATTGCAGCCCAACACCAAACGCACCGGCCGTACGAGCTTTACGCCTGCCTCTTTAATGGCGCGCATTGCGAAAAGCGCAGCCACAGCCGGCCCTTTATCGTCAGATGTACCCCGGCCATATATAGCGCCATCCTCCATGGTAGCTTCAAATGGTGGCTTAGTCCAACCATCGCCTTCGGGCACTACATCCAGATGTACCAGTATGCCGAATGGATGATCGCCATCACCGTACTGCAGGTGCCCTGCGTATCCGTCTACATCTTTTGCTTCAAAGCCCAAACGCCGCCCTGCATTCAGCATATACTGCAAGGCCTCATATACGCCGTTCCCAAACGGCCTGCCAGCCCTCGGCTCATCGTATACGCTTTTTATGCGCACAAGTTCGCTTAGTAAGGTTATCATTTCATCTTTATACGATTGTACTAGTTCATCAATATTCAAAATCACTCACCAGCCTCTCTACATCATGATAAAGCCTTTCTTCATCAATGGTTTTAACTTCTTTATGTTCCATTACTACCCGACCGTCTATTATGACGGTATCCACATCGGTATCCTTGGCCGAATACACTATGTGCGACACAGGGTCGTATAACGGGTGAGCATGCGGTCCGTCGACATCGAGCAATATGACATCGGCCTTCATGCCAGGCTTTAATACGCCCGCCTTATCTATTCCCAATGCCGCAGCGCCATCTGCAGTAGCTGACTTTAAAACCTGCCACACTGGCATGGCAACAGGATCTTTCAGCCTCCCCTTTTCTATAAACGCCGCGGCATGCATTTCCTTAAATATGCTAAGATTATTATTGCTGGCAGCGCTGTCGGTGCCCAGTCCAACCCTTATTCCCTGATTTATATACTGGTCAACCGGGCAAAAGCCGCTACCCAGTTTCATATTGCTCACCGGGTTATAGGCAACGTTCATATTATCAGCTTTCAACAAGGCTATATCATCGCCCACCGGATAAACGCAATGTGCCGCTATCATAGGAAACATCGTAAGGCCCGCCCTATGGGCGAGCTCTATAGGCGAGCAACCGTAAGCCGCTATACAGTCGTCCACCTCCTGCTGCGTCTCGGATAAGTGCATATGCACTCCGGTGTGAAGTTCGGCAGCCAGGTCAGCCACTTTTTCAAGATATTCAGGATTACATGTGTATACCGCATGCGGCCCCACCATTATACTTATGCGGCCGGCGCCGGCATCATTCCAATCCATATAAAGTCTGCGGTTCTCCTCAAGGCGGGTATCGCCTTTATCGCCATCCTGTAGCCCACGGGCCAATACGGCACGCACGCCGCTATCCAGCACTGCCTGAGCCGTTTTATCCATAAAGAAGTACATATCGGCGAAGGCTGTAACACCAGCCTTTATCATCTCCAGTATACCCAGCATCGAAGCATTGTACACCATCTCGGGCGTAAGCTTGTCCTCGAGCGGCCATATCTTATCATTTAGCCACCGCATAAGCGGCATGTCATCGGCATAACCGCGAAACAGCGTCATGCCTACATGAGTATGGCAATTGATCAACCCCGGCATAGCTATGCGGCCATGTCCATCTATAACCTGACAGTCATCAGGCATCTCATTCGACTCACCTATACGCTCTATCCTATCGCCTCTTATCTCTATAAAAGCATCCTTTATCACAGGATGCTGCTCATCCATGGTAACCGCCGATACGTTCTTTATAAGCATATTCATTCGCTGCTCTCCAAATAAGCGCGCTGTTCATCGCTCAGGCTATCTATGGTTATGCCGAGCGACGCCAATTTCTTTTTGGCAACCAGTTGATCTATCTCAGCAGGCACATCGTATACGCGCTTATCCATCTGCCCTTTATGCCCTACCAAATATTGGGCCGACAGCGCTTGAAGCGCAAAGCTCATATCCATGATCTCGGCTGGGTGGCCGTCACCGGAGGCCAGATTGACCAGACGGCCCTGCGCCAAGAGATTGATCCAACGACCGTCAGCCGTTCTGTAACCCGTTATATTATGTCGAAGCTCCTTCTCCTCCACCGCTACCGCTTTGAGATCGGGTATATTTATCTCGACATCGAAATGCCCGGCATTGGCCAGCAACACGCCGCTCTTCATGAGTTGGAAGTGCTCGCCGCGTATGACATCCTTGCACCCAGTCACCGTAATAAATATATCACCTATCGATGCAGCCTCATCCATGGTCATCACGCGGAAGCCGTCCATAACAGCCTCTATGGCCTTTATAGGATCTACCTCGCATACTATTACATTTGCGCCCAAGCCTTTGGCCTTATTGGCCACGCCTTTACCGCACCAGCCGTAACCAGCCACTACTACGTTCTTGCCAGCCACTATAAGGTTGGTGGTGCGCATTATGCCGTCCCATACCGACTGGCCTGTACCATACCTGTTATCGAAGAGGTATTTGCAGTAGGCATTGTTTACTGCTATCATCGGGAAGGCCAGCGTACCCTCTTTTTCTCTCGCTTTAAGACGCAGCACACCGGTAGTGGTTTCCTCGCAACCTCCTATCACGCGTTTTTGCAAGCTGCTGCGTTCTGAGTGTAGCAGATGCACCAGATCACCGCCATCATCTATGATTATGTCGGGCTCTATATCCAGTATATGGTTTAAATCCTCCATATACTGTTGCTGAGTTGCACCGTGATGAGCCGCTACAAACAAGCCGTCCTCGACAAGTGCTGCTGCCACATCGTCCTGCGTAGACAACGGATTGCTGCCGCTTATGCCCATATTGGCGCCTCCAGCGGCCAATACCTTGCACAGGTAGGCCGTCTTTGCTTCCAAGTGTATGGACAGTGCTATATTTATGCCTTCAAATGGTTTTGTATCGGTAAATTCCTGTTCTATATCGCGCAGCAGCGGCATATACATCTTTACCCAGTTGATTTTATCGTGACCTCTAGGTGCCAGCGATATATCGGTTATATAATTCTCCATGTTTTAATCCTCCAGTTTCAACGGTATAAATTGCAGGTATTCAGATGCCGTAAGGTACATATCTATGCCCTCATGCCTACCGTTTATGGCTATACGCTTACCAGAATCGTGGAGATGTCCATAAACGCAACGCTTCACACCATACTCATTCATGATGTCTATAAATCCGGAATAAGGGTTTATTATGGTGGCCGGCGGATAATGCATGGCCACCAATATCTCGCTGCCTTTCAACTTAGCTCCTTGCTCAAGCGAAAGCCGGAGACGCATGAGTTCGCGCCGATACACCCTTTCATCCTCCGCGGTAAATCCGGGATCCCCAGGCAGCGCCCAACCCCGGCTACCGCATATGACAATGTCTTTGTACATATAAGCATTATTGTGCAAAAAAACCATATTACGGAACCCATGTGTTTCAACATATTTCTTTAGTTTAGACATGGAATTCCACCAATAATCATGATTTCCCTTCACAAAAACCTTTTGCCCAGGCAATTGATTTAAAAATTCGAAGTCTTTATCCAATTCTTCTATATGGATAGCCCATGATATATCGCCTGCTATTATAATACAGTCGTTGTCCGTTATAGTCGCCATCCAGTTATCCGCTATACGGTCTATATAATTTTCCCATTGCTTACCGAATATATCCATAGGCTTATTGACGCTCAGCGCCAAATGTATATCTGCCATCGCATATAATGCCACTAAATATTACGCTCCTGTCCTTCGGTATCGCACAACAGCACAGCTCTAACCGGGCTGCCGTTGCCTTTAACTATTTTCAACGGAAGACATATCAAATAATACACTCCGCTTTCCACTGCTCTTAAATCCAGGCCTTCTATTATGCCCACTTCATGGTTGAGCAATATGTGATGCACCGGCGCCCCTTCATGATGAAAGCCCTCTACTGATAGGTAATCTATCCCCACCGCTTTGATACCCTTACGTATCAGCCACCACGCCGCGTCTTCGGATAAATACACAAAATCCGGTTCAAAAGCCGGCATATCCCATAGTCGTCCATTCATCGTTTTAAAAAGGACTATATCGTTTGAACCTATGCACAGACCGTCCAATACATCGGCGCTTATGACCTTATGCATGCCTATGTCAAAAACCTTGGCCCGTCCTATAAAGCGGTTCAAATCCACTTCGGCAGTATCCTTTCCCCCCGCTATAAAGTGCAGCGGTACATCGACATGAGTGCCGGTATGCATGCTCATATATATAGCCGATACATTGTTATTGTCACCGCGAGCCAAAGATGAAAGCTCATCGATGGCCACATCAGGGTCCCCGGGCCATACTACCATACCTTCGGCTATAGGCCGCGTTATGTCTATTATTTGATATGCCATAATTTCACCCCCATAAAGGCAAACCTCCCTTTTTGGCAAAGGGAGGCTCATAGATATAACTATATAACAGTTTACAGAAGTATTTCCTTGCCCGTTTGAGCCGAAGCATAAATGCCGTTCAACATTCTTTGCACCGCCAGGCCGTCCTCAGCCGGAGATATCGGCTCCGCTCCCGATTTTACGCAATCGAGGAAATGCCTTATTTCATTATCAAAATTATTTTCTTTACTAAATGTCGGGTATTTATCGACTAAATAATCGTCTTCCTCCCCGTATATAGTCAACGGATCTAGGTTAGCGCCGGCTTTAGTACCGAATATCTGACTATATATGCCGGTATCCTTGCCGTTTATTGCCCAACTTACCTCGAATGACAGGCTGGCACCATTATCGAATTTTATAAAGCCGGCCGCCGCATCCTCTGTATTATAGACCGGATTATCATGATCCAGTGCCACCCAGCGGCCTACCCCCTTAGTCTTATAATCGCCGAACTTGGCATATGTCGAGGCGACTACGCTAACTGGTCTGGGTTTGCCCATAAAGTACCATGTAAGATCTATCACATGAACGCCTATATCTATAAGCGGCCCACCGCCGGACTTCTCCACATCAGTAAACCAACCCAGCGGCGTACCTCTGCGGCGCAGCCATCCGGCCCTTGCAAAATAGATATCGCCTAAGCGGCCATTATCTATGTACTCTTTCAGCAGCTTGCTGTCAGCACGATAACGGTTGGTAAAACCCATCATAAATATGACGTTGTTCTCCCTTGCTGCTTTAATCATCGCCTCGGCCTGCTCTACATTCATAGCCATGGGTTTCTCGCATAATATATCCTTACCGGCATTAGCTGCCGCTATGGCTGCCGCAGCATGGGCGTTATTCCATGTACACACTGAAACAGCGTCGATTTCTTTCAGCTTTAGCATATCATTGAAATCGGCGTAATAATGCTTAAAGCCAAATCTCTCCGCAGCCTCTTTGGCACGGGCTTCATTTATATCGCATATCGCCACCAATTCAACATCTTCCTGTTTCAGGTAAGACGGTATGTGACAATTCTGCGCTATATTGCCTGCGCCTATTATGCCTATACCCACCTTTTTGTCCTGGCTCATACTAACTGTAATCCCCCTTGCTTTTTTAAATTTATCTCTTATATAATACCACTATCCATATTGATTTTCCAATAGTTTTTGCCTATATCAGTTTATTTTTTTAACCGACTCCCTTTTTATCAATTGAGTTTTCAAGCGCAATATAGTAGGAAACGGGCCGCTATTGTCCCCCATCATTCTCTTATATATCAACTCCGCTGCAGCTTGACCCATTTTATCCATAGGCTGAACTACAACTGTAAGGGGTGGCTTTATAACTCTTGTCAATTCCATATCATCAAAACCTATAAACGATAGTTCTTCTGGTATATTTATGTGACGCTCATTGGCAGCCATTATCGCTCCTATCGACATATAGTAGTTGGCTGCAAATATCGCTGTAGGTGGTGAAGGTAGATCCAGCAATTCATTCATCAATTTATATCCGCTTTCTATATGCAAATCACCGTATCTAATGATTTTGGGATCAATACTCAACTGATAATCGGTATAAGCCCTTTCATACCCTATTAAACGTTCTTTACCAACAAATATATGCTGGGGACCACTTATAAGCCCTATGCGCCGGTGACCATTCACTATCAGGTGTTCAACAGCATCGTAGGCACCGTTTATATTATCCACCAATATAGCATCCGCCTGTATATCTTCGATAAGCCTGTCCACTAACACTATTGGTGTGCCGTCGTCTTGAAGCCGTTTAAGGTATAGTTGTTGATCTCCTACCGGTATTATGATTATGCCATCTACAAACTTATCTTTAAGGAAGGCTATTTTCTCCCTTTCGCCCTCAATGCTTTCATCGCTGTCACACACCATGATGCTATAACCATATGGATGCAGGGCTTTCTCTATACCTTTGGCTATAGTAGTAAAAAATACATTGGATAGATCGGGTACAATTACGCCTACTGTCATCGTTTTGTTTGTTTTTAATGCACGTGCCAACGTATTTGTCGAATAATTCAATCGTTTGACGGCTTCTTCCACTCGCCTGCGGTTTTCTTCCTTTACATTTTCTCCGTTAAGCACCCTCGATACGGTAGCCGTCGATACGCCGGCTAACTTTGCTACGTCCTTTATTGTAGGCATTTTCTATCTCCTCAAGCTTATTAACAGTAAAGCATTACAGCAGCTATTATACTACCGCGGTACAGCATTTGCAAGAGTGAGGATTTCAATTGGACTCAGATTGAGCATCATCCGACTGTGGTTGCTCATCAGGCAATTCTTCAACCCCATTGTTATTGGGCTGTGGTTGCTCAACAGGTGGTTCTTCAACTTCATTGTCATTCGACTGTGGCTGCTCGACAGGTGGTTCTTTAGCAGGACCTTCATCGGACGGCTGCTGCATACCAGGCGATTCGTCTTGACCCGATGATGGTTTCGATGGCTTTGACGGCTTATCAGAGTCATCGGATGCATTACTACTTTCATTCGAATCATTATTTTCTTTAATAGTACTTTGGTACTGGTTCTTTATAACATATATGTCATAGCGCATATTGGGTTCAACATCTATACCGAAAACTTGTTTTAACATGGCCACTCTTTTGTTCTCATCTATGCCCCAGTAACTTATTCCGTTCATATCCAAATAATCGCCCGGCATCAAATGGGTATTGACGTTATTTAAATCCAAATCGGATGCAAACATGGCCAATGCTGCTACTTGAGTAATATTCAAATTAGTATACATTTTGTCTTTAAAACTGTTGTATATATCAGGTAAGTTAGCCAATTGTTTGAGCGATTTCATTTGATCGAACAATGCCATGAGTATCTTTTGCTGGCGCTTAACGCGATCTATATCGCCGCCCGGCGTGGAATGACGATCTCTCACATAGTATAAAAAAGCCTTTCCATTCAACTTTTGATATCCGGCTTTTAACAGCAAACGACCATTGCCGTCCCTCACATCTTTTTCCACATCGTAATAGACCCCTCCTATAGCATCTACCAGAGATATAACCACATCCATGTCCATAGCAACGTAATAATTTACAGGCACATTACCCAACACGGAGCTTATAGTATTGAGCGTAGTATTGAACCCGTCACCATCGAAGCCCCCGCCATGCAGAAAGGCTGAGTTTATTTTATCCATATACGTCTTACCCGCTATCTTGACATAGCTATCCCTGGGAATAGATATCACATCGATCTTCTTGGCATCGAAATCTATAGCAAATACCATTATAGTATCGGTGCGGAACGAATCACCATATTCTTCTATTCGTCCAGCGTTTTTGTCCAATCCGAGCAATGCAATATTGATCTTCCCGGTTGGCATTTGCACTGTGCCGTCGTTCTGCTCATTTCGGGCTTTTACTATACCGGACGATTGATTAGATGGCTGTTCAAACACATTCTGGGGATTATTTTTTATCTCATAATAGAATCCTGCTGCCATGCCTCCTATCAACAAGATTACTATAGTTATCGTCGATATTATAATCTTCTTTTTCAAAATGCTAAACCTTCCCCCGTTTATTCTTATTAAACTAATTATTAGCCGCTCTTCTATAAGTAGGAACAAGCTTACCGAGGAAATCCACTATTTCATCACCATTGCCCAACAATATAAACCTTAGTTTTTCCAGTTCTTCCTTCAGCAGTCTTATATCATAATCAGCCGGCTGAGCTATATAGATTTTTTTATGCTTTGTAGCCTGTAAACCCTCTTCTGCCATAAGCAATTCTTCATATAACTTTTCCCCCGGCCTTAATCCGGTGAATTCGATTTTTATATCCTTGTCAGGCTCCAGCCCCGATAACTTTATAAGATCACGAGCCAAATCCAGTATCTTTACCGGTTGACCCATATCCAGTACAAATATCTCTCCGCCATGAGCCATGGCGCCTGCCTGTATAACGAGCTGCGCGGCCTCCGGTATGGTCATGAAATAGCGCGTTATATCGGGGTGCGTAACCGTAACGGGCCCACCTTCGGCTATCTGTCTTTTAAATAACGGTATAACGCTGCCATTGCTACCCAATACATTTCCGAACCGCACCGCGGCAAATATTGTATTGCTGTGCTTGGCCATGGCCTGTATCAGCATTTCAGCTACGCGCTTTGTAGCACCCATAACGTTGGTAGGGTTGACAGCTTTATCGGTGGATATAAGCACAAATCGCTTAGCACCGTGTTTATCGGCCATCTCAGCTACATTCAATGTGCCGAATACATTATTTTTGATAGCTTCCGTAGGGTTTTCTTCCATAAGCGGTACATGCTTGTGAGCAGCTGCATGAAATACCACATCCGGTTTATATTGTTCAAATATGCTATCCAATCTGGCCCTGTCCCTTATAGAGCCTATCAAAACTTTTAAATCCAACGATGGATAATGTATTTTAAGCTCATTCTGAACATCATAAGCCCCATTTTCATATATGTCAAAGATCAGCAGTTGTTTCGGATTAAACCTAGCTATCTGCCGGCATAGCTCCGAACCTATAGAACCCCCGCCTCCGGTTATCAACACTACAGCATTGGTAAGATAACCCGCTATAGACTGCGTATCAAGCTCGACAGGCGCTCTGCCCAGCAAATCCTCTACTTTCACATCGCGTATTTGATTTATAGTAACATCACCGTTTATAACCTCATAAACGCCTGGCATTATTTTTAAACGGCATCTTGTCTTCTTACATTCATCCAATATGGATCTCAATTCGTCTCTACTAGCTGATGGTATAGCTATTATAATCTGATCTATATGAAGCTCTCTTGCTATTTCCGCAATATCCTCGCGTCTCCCTAATACGGGAACGCCATGTAGCCTGCCATGCTGTTTATTATCATCATCATCTATTATGGCTACCGGCACCATTCCTAACTCGCGATGCTTTTTTAGCTCTTTTATAACCATGGCACCAGCCTCGCCGGCACCCACTATGAGCACCTTGTTTTGCTGTTTGGGCTCTCTCGATAATATGGGCCTATAAAATGCAACACCTCTAAATATCAAACGGCTTGAGCCTACCAGTAACAATGTAAATAACCAGCTCAAAAGATAAATGCTGCGCGGAAAACGTATCGTTATGAGATATAAACCAGCCATATTTATCGCCGTACCCAGTCCCGTAGCTAAAGTTATGGATACCATATCGTCCACACTGGCATATCTCCACAGACTATCATACAATCCGAAAACGTAAAATACAGCCAGCATTATGATAGTATACACCGGCATTACGCGCATATATGTGTTTATATACACGTCGCTTACTTGCAGCCATCCGAAACGTGCCCAAAAAGCCGCTATTATACCCAGATTAATAAATAAAACATCCAGCACAAGCCAGAACGCTTTTTTCCAATTTATATTTATATTCATGTTTTCACCTCTATCATTCAACATTACAACCATATGCTTAATTATAAATCAAAATTATTACTAAATCATTGCCAAAATATTAAAAGTATATTATGAGTTGTATATATTATATATTAGAATATGCTTGTCTGCAACAAAAAAGGCCACAGAAAATACTTATTCTGTAGCCCTTTGTGACTATTCAAGTACCATTGCACGTAGGCAAAGAAAATTCATACTTTACTTCATGTGTCTTATAACTGCTTGTGCATATTCTTTTGTCCCCGTGTTGCCGCCCAAATCATAGGTCACCTCTTTGCCCTCGGCTATAACCTCAGCCACCCCCTTAACCACTCTATCAGCAGCCTCATCCTCACCTAAATGCCTGAGCATCAAAGCAGCCGACAATATGGTAGCTGTTGGATTAGCCATATTGAGTCCGGCACGTTTCGGAGCGCTTCCATGTATAGGCTCGAATACTGCGGCATCATCACCTATATTGGCGCCCGGTGCTATACCAAGCCCCCCTACCAGGCCGGCACACAGATCGGACAATATATCGCCGTATAAATTTGGCATAACCAATACATCATAGTTTTCCGGTGATTGAACGAGTTTCATGCTCATGGCATCCACTATCATATTATCGAACTCTATCTGCGGATAGTCCTGCGCTACCTTCTGCGCACATTCCAGGAATAACCCATCGGTCAATTTCATGATATTGGCTTTATGCACAGCTGTAACCTTTTTACGACCTTCTCTTACAGCATATTCAAAAGCAAAGCGAACTATACGCTCCGATGCCTCACGCGTTATGATCTTTATGCTCTCGGCAGCATGCTTGCCCACCATATGCTCGATACCGGCATAAAGGTCCTCTGTATTCTCCCTTACTATAACGAGATCTATCGGCACATCTTCGTAATGAGTTTTAACGCCCTTGAATGAAATACACGGACGCAAATTAGCATATAAATCCAATTCTTTCCTCAAAGCAACATTCACGCTTCTGAAACCTGTACCGACCGGTGTGGTTATGGGGCCTTTCAGCGCTACCTTGTTATGCCGTATCGAGTCCAGCACATAATCGGGCAGCGGTGTCCCGTAATCTTTCATAACAGCCTCACCGGCCTCCACTACATCCCATTTTATTGATACGCCCGTGGCATCCACAACATCTCTTGCCGCATAAGCCACCTCCGGTCCTATGCCGTCTCCCGGTATTAATGTCACATTATACATCGCTCGCTTCTCCTCCTTTTTTGGTATAATTAAGCAATCCACCTGCCAACAATATCTCTTTAAATCGCGGCGATACGGCTAAGGCGACACGATATCGCAGGCCTTTACTACGGTTATCCACGATCAGTATATCGCCTGATCTCACTTGCGCCGGCGCGTTCTCTATAACCAGTTCATCGCCTTGCTCTATGGTATCATAATCGGCTTGCTCCACGAATACAAGCGGCAATATACCAGAGTTTATGAGATTGGATGCATGTATGCGGGCAAAAGATTTCGCTATAACAGCCTTTATTCCGAGATATAGCGGCACTAAAGCCGCATGTTCGCGGCTGGAGCCTTGTCCGTAGTTTACGCCGGCCACAAGTATGCCGCCCCCATTCGCCTTAGCCCTAGCAGGAAACTCTGGATCCACCGGCGTCAGGCAATAATCGGAAAGGTACGGTATATTCGATCTATATGGCAATAATTTAGCATTGGATGGCATTATATGATCAGTAGTGATATTATCGCCCATTTTCAGCAACACCTTACCTTCTATAATATCCGGCATAGGCTTGTTTATTGGGAACGGCTTTATATTAGGCCCTCTTATCACTTGCGCATCGTCAGGATTCTCTGCCGGCGGTTGTACCATATTGTCGTTTATAAAAAACCGATCTGGCAGATCAACTGTCACCGGTTGCCCAAGAGAACGCGGATCTGTCAATACGCCGTTTATAGCCGTTGCCGCCGCCACCTCAGGACTGGCCAAGTATACTTTAGCGCTGGGCGTACCGCTGCGGCCGTAAAAATTGCGGTTAAACGTGCGTATCGACACAGCATCTGTAGCGGGAGACTGACCCATGCCTATGCACGGCCCACATGCTGATTCCAATATGCGTGCGCCGGCTGCCACCATATCCGCTAAAGCACCGTTTTGTGCGAGCATGGTATATACCTGTCTTGAACCCGGAGATATGACCAGGCTAACATCAGGATGCACTGTTTTACCTTTGAGTATAGCTGCCACTTTCATCATGTCGGCATACGATGAATTGGTACAACTGCCTATGGCTACCTGATCAACCGGCATGCCCTCTATGTCCTTGACTTTTACCACGTTGTCCGGACTATGAGGCCGGGCTATCATGGGCTCTAATTTATCTAAATCTATAATAATTTCTTCGTCGTATATGGCATCGCTATCGGCTGCCAAAGCTACCCAATCGTCCTGCCTGCCCTGTGCCTTTAAGAATTCTAATGTACGTTCATCGCTGGGGAAAATAGAGGTGGTAGCTCCCAGCTCAGCACCCATATTAGCTATAGTAGCGCGCTCTGGTACTGACAGAGAGGATACGCCTTCCCCCCCATACTCCATGACTTTGCCTACTCCACCCTTAACGGTAAACTGCCTTAACAGCTCCAATATGATATCTTTAGCCGATACCCACGGCTGTAATTGGCCTTTTAATACTACATGGCATACCTTAGGCATGGTCAAATAATAAGGGCCTCCGGCCATGGCCACGGCTACATCCAAACCGCCTGCACCTATAGCCAGCATACCTATGCCGCCGCCGGTCGGCGTATGGCTGTCCGAACCCAAAAGCGTCCATCCGGGCTTGCCGAAACGCTCGAGATGAACCTGATGGCATATGCCGTTGCCCGGTCGCGAGAAGTAAACACCGTGTTTGGCCGCCACCGTTTGAATATAACGATGGTCGTCAGCATTTTCAAAGCCCGTCTGTAACATATTATGATCTACATATGCTATAGAAAATTTGGTTTTAACCCTAGGAACACCCATGGCTTCAAACTGGAGATATGCCATGGTACCTGTGGAATCCTGCGTAAGCGTCTGATCTATGCGTATGGCTATCTCCTGTCCTGCTGCCATATCGCCTTTGACTAAATGTGAGGCCACTATCTTCTGTACCAGATTTTTGCCCATTCATTCTCCTCCCAAAAATCTTTTGTTTTATCAATTATATCAAAAAAAACCGGGGTTTTAAACCCGGCTTTAAGCGCTTTGTTTTTCCTTCATATATTCTTCGTACAACGAAACCAACTCTTTATCGAACAGAGGCCTTTTTAACTCTACCGAGAGTGCTCTGACCTTCACCAGCAAGGCGTTTGCATCTTTTTCGTCGAGTTGTATGCCGTATTCCTTAAATTTATTCTTTATAGCCGCCGTGCCGGAATGCTTGCCTATAACTATCTGACGCTCGAGGCCCACCTCTTCGGGATTAAAAACCTCATACGTGCGCGGGTTTTTGATTACGCCATCGGCATGTATTCCCGCCTCGTGGGCAAACATATTAGAACCCACTATAGCCTTCCATATGGGCAGCTCCCGGCCCGATGCTTTAGCTACATATTCTGACAGCGCTTTGAATTTTTTAGTATCCACATCGACCTTGTAACCCCATACGTATTTTATAGCCATAATAACCTCTTCCAGCGCTGCATTGCCAGCCCTTTCGCCTAATCCATTTACCGTAACGCCGACGTAATTAGCACCGGCTTTAAGGCCCGCTAAGGCATTGGCGGTGGCCATGCCGAAGTCATTATGTGTATGCATTTCTATATCGATATCCACATTATTCAGCAGCGTGGTTATCTTGTCATATGTCATAAATGGATCCAATATACCCATGGTATCACAAAAACGCAATCTATCAGCACCAGCCTCTTTGGCCGTCCTGGCAAAGGTGGCCAAAAACTCGTCATCGGTGCGCGAGGCATCCTCAGCATTGACTGAAACGTAAACGCCGTTTTTCTTGGCGAATTCCACAGCCTTGACCATGCTCTCCAGCACCCATTCCCTGCTCTTTTGCAGTTTATACTGTATGTGTATATCCGATGTCGAAATGGATATAGCCACAGCATCCACACCGCAATCGATGGAATGCTGCACATCGGCTACCACAGCACGGTTCCATGCCATTATGCTAGCCTTCAGGTTAGCCTTTACAATAGCCCTTATAGCCTCTTCTTCATCGCCGCCCATAGTAGGGATGCCGACCTCCAATTGATCAACTCCAAGTTCGTCTAGCATCTTGGCTATTTCCAGTTTTTCAGTATTGGCAAACACCACACCCGCTGTCTGTTCTCCGTCCCTTAAGGTGGTATCTACCGTGTATATCTTATCCCTTTTGTATCCCGGTCTGTCTATTGGCATTTATATTCCTCCTCAATTTCCGATTTAATATGTATATATTCTATACAATATATATAGCGATGTCAATAGCAATATGCATATTTTTTATAAAAAAATTCATTATAGGCTAAATCGCCTCATTGGGCATTATTAACTCTATTCGAAATATTCATCTTGTTTAAGCGCTATACAGCTATGCATCGCATATATATGCAATAGCTTCGCGCTCGCCATGCTGCAAGTTATTAGCGAATTCCTGCAACGATTCATTTCTAAAGTAATGCGCAGAATTCGTCGAAATATTATATGAATTTATATCGATGAGGAGGAACATAATGGAACAGTTTGTAACCAAATTGAAAGGCATAATCACCAGAAATATCATGCAGTTCCCTATAGCAGCATCTATAATATTGGCCATCCTATTCATGTTATTCGGTATGAGCTTTGTAAACGCATTGCTCTTCGCGATATTTGCCGCCCTAATATCCGAAATCGCAATATATGCACTAAAAAGTGACGTAGACAAGCGTATAGATACCATTACATACCTTATGAATCGCGTCAAAAATAAGGATTTTTCCCAATCGCTTTCTGATGAAGAATTCGGAGGCATGGAATCTATATCGACCAGCTTTACAGCGATGATTTCCGAGTTAAGGACCATACTGAGCGGATTAAGCGACATGTCACACCGCTTGGTGGAATCTTCCGATATGATGGTCAAAAATGCCGAAAGAGTAACAGAATCAGTCAATGAGATAACCGCCACAGTAAATGAGATAGCCAGAGGGGCATCAGAGCAGGCTGCCGAGGCAGAAAGAGGCGTGCAGATGATAAACGGCCTTTCCGAGCAGATAAATACTTTGTATGATAACTCCCGAACTATCTCGGAGCATACCGGCAATATGATGTCCCTTAATCAGCAGGGTATAGAAGCCATGCAAGTACTGCAGGATAAAAATAGACAGAGCAATAAGGCATCATCCAACGTAATGGGCATCATAACATCCTTCACTGACAAGATGAAAAATATAACCGACTTCGTAAATACTATAAACGACATAGCCGAGCAAACCAATCTATTGGCATTAAACGCGGCCATAGAGGCCGCTCGTGCAGGCGATGCCGGACGCGGTTTTGCAGTGGTGGCCGACGAGGTGCGAAAGCTGGCGGATGAAAGTCGCCAAGCAGCCGAAAGCATCAATGATGTGGTAAGCGATATAGCCGATGAAACCGCCAAAGCCAGCCGTATGATGAACGATGTGACGTCCGTTATGGAAGCTCAAAACGACGCAGTCATTCATGCCAGCAGCACGTTCAAGTCCATAGCCCAAGGTATTGAGACCATAGTTGAACGCATAGACCATATAACTCATTCCATCGCGGCTATAGAACAGAGTAAAAACGACGTGATATCAACCATGGAGAGTATATCGGCGGTAACTGAGCAGGCCGCTGCAGCCAGCCAGGAGGTAGCCGCAAATACTGAAGAACAGCAGGAAGCGGTCAATAAGATATTAGATTCCTCCAGAAATCTCAATAAATTGGCCACAGAATTGCGGCAAAAATTGATAGTATATAAATTTTGATAATAAAATGCCGTATATGTTTTGATGGCATATACGGCATTTTACTGAACAGTTATACCCAGCCGCGAAGTTTCATGGCCTCCGCCACCCGCTTTACTGCTACTACATAAGCAGCTTGACGCATGTTTATTTCGTATTGTTTTGAGGTATCGAACACCGACTTATATGCAACGGTCATTTTTTTATCCAGGCGCTCATGTACTTCAGCTTCGTCCCAATAATACATGTAGAAGTTTTGCACCATTTCAAAATACGATACCGTCACCCCACCTGCATTGCACAGAAAATCAGGGATAACATGCACACCATTTTTATAGAGTATGTCGTCGGCTTCAGGTGTAGTAGGTCCATTAGCCAGCTCGGCAACAATCTTTGCCTTGACATTAGCAGCATTTCTTTCGGTTATAACATTTTCCAAAGCCGCCGGAATCAATATATCTACGTCCAGCTCCAATAACGCTTCATTGGTAATGGAGCTTGTTCCTGCCAGCTCAACTACCGAACCGGTTTTACCCTTATGAGCCTTGGCCTCCTCCGGATCGATGCCTTGCTCATTGAATATTCCGCCTCTGCTATCGCTTACAGCTACAATTTTGCAGCCGAGCATCGATTGCGCCAGCACCGCAGCATAATAACCTGCATTACCGAAGCCCTGTATAGCCACTCTGGCTCCTTTTAAATCTATGCCTAATGCTTTAGCCGCCTCTCTTACTGTATATAATCCGCCCCGTGCCGTAGCATCACCTCTGCCAGCCGATCCGCCAACAGCTAAAGGTTTGCCGGTCACTACACCAAACTGATTTTTGCCACACGCCTTAGAATATTCATCGGCCATCCATGCCATTATCTGCGGATTGGTATACACATCTGGAGCGGGTATATCTTTGTCCGGCCCTATAAACGGATGAATAGCTCGTATGTAGGCGCGGCTTAAACGCTCAAGCTCTCCCTGAGACATTTCTTTGGGATTGCATATTACACCGCCTTTGCCTCCTCCAAGCGGTAAATCGAGGAGTGAGCATTTCCATGTCATCCAGGCAGCAAGCGCTCTGACAGTATCTATCGTTTCCTGCGGATGGAATCGTATTCCGCCTTTGGTTGGGCCTTTTGCATCGTTGTACTGAACCCTGAAGCCCTGAAACACCTTCGTAGAGCCATCGTCCATGCGTACCGGCAATGATACCCATATCTCGCGCATAGGCCTTCTCAGAAGCTCATGCGTAGCCTGATCCAGATTGAGAATCTTAGCACAAGTATCCAGTTGTTCTTGCGCTATCTCGAAAGGATTAAGTTTCTCCATATATACAATCGACTCCCTTGTCGTATTATTTTGTGGACCGTACCACAATGATTTTATTTTATAATAAATATGCATATTATGCAATATGGAATATGAAAAATTGCAAAATTCGCACATTTATTGAATCGCATATGAGCTTTATGAATAATGGAAGGGTTCGTATATGCATGATCCATAAACTATTACTTCTCGGAAAACTTTTTGGCAAATCATGGCTCATTGTATGTACATCTAGCTGGTATAAGATATTGTTATAGACTTCAAGCTGGTATAATTTAAAAATTCATCTTGATAAAAATAGCTGTTAAAGAGTATAATGAAAGCGATAAAAGCAAATTAAAAACATAGGTGGTAAAATGCAAAGGTTTACAGATATATGCAAGAAATATAATATCGCTCTGGTATATTTGTTCGGTTCACAGCAGGAAAATGCTTTAAAATTGCTCAAAGGACAAAAAGCGATAATAGATGATCCGCTGGCCGATATAGACGTAGGAGTGGTATTTTTGTCACCTATTGATCGCATACCTATGCGGCATAAATTATATGCACAAATTTATAATGAATTGGAAGATATTTTCTTTCCTTATAAACTTGATTTGTCATTCTTACAAGAAAATCACTCTGTCTTTCAGGTTGAGGCGTTAAAGGGAATATGTATATACAGCGTTTCAGAACAGTTCAAAGACGACTATGAGATAAGAATCTTACAACGAGCTGCGGATTTTAAATACACTCTCGATAAATACAACGAAGAAGTGTTGGAAAAATATTAAGGTGGCGATAAACATTTGATAAATAAAACGTTGATAAAAGACAGATTAGTGCTATTGGACAATTATCTCGATGCGCTGAGGAGCTTAGCATCACTCCCAAAAAACGCCTTCATGTCAGATAAAAGAAACGCTGCGGCAACAGAAAGTTTTTTGCGCCGATCGCTTGAGGCTATATTCGATATAGGACGACATATCCTAGCTAAAAGCGGCAGAATGGATATGGCTGCAGAATATAAAGCAATAGCAAAAGGCTTAGAAGATATAGGCGTTGTAGATACAGCATTAAGCGAAAAATTGGTACAAATGGCCGGTTATAGGAATCGCCTCGTTCATATGTATGGCATTATCAGTGATGAAGAGCTTTATGATATTATTACAACAGAGCTTGGCGATATCCGAGAATTTATCGCCGCTATTAAAGAATATATAAATTAGCTCACATCATATAACTTCCCAATAAACAATATAGTGCCGGTTTCGGCGGCGGCGATCACGAAAACAAATGGTCGATAGCCAATTTATTGGCGATGTAGTTCATTATAAGGGAAATAACCTTTTGAGAGGCTTTCAGGCTGATCATCATAGCATGGATATTTTGGGGCGGCCTATCCCTCAAGTTCAATATGCAATAAAAGTATATCGATAGACTCTTAAAAAGCTACATAACTGCAACAAAGAGCTCCTCGTTTCGGCAACCGACATGCGTTAACTTAAGAGGGGCTTTTTGTTGTCTTAATAAACATATATTGCAAATATAACGCTACCAAACTGGATATAATACGCCTGTTCCTACTGCAAACTCGGCCACACGCTCTTTTTTCACATTATATTCACCATAAAAAGAAGCCACTTGCTCGCGATAAAAAATACCATTTTCTGTTTCAATTTCTACCCACACAGCATATGGACCTCCTTTTTCGCCGTATTCACTCAAATCCGCGGTAAAAGAAACGGCTTTGGTTTTCTCTTTCTCAAGCGCTGCACCGGCTTCTTCAAATTGCATTTTCTTACGGGCTATCTCGGCATTTGTAGAAGCGTCTTCAATTACAGCCGTAGCTGTAGGCGTTCCGCTCAACAAGGAACTAGCCTTTACATCTCGAGTATACACGGTCAGTTTAAGTATTTTCTTATCCTCCTCAGCAGAACCACCTTCATTTTCTAAGCTGCTATCATAGCCCAGTGAAAACAATTCATTTAAATTTTCTCTCGGTAAGGCTTCTTGCCGTATGCCTGTCGGCGATTCGAAGGAAATAATAGGAGCAAGCTCGCTCTGATGTTTCATAAGCGCGAGAGTCGCGGTATAACTCGAGCCATTGGTAGAAACAATCTCTTTCTTTTCATCTTCAATGGATAGAAATATTATTTCATCATTGCGTTTCTCTTTCGGCACAAAGTCAATTGTATATAAAATCTGGCCGTTTTTGTATTCTACTTCTGTTTCAAAAGATGCCAAAAGGCTCTCGCTTTTTTCGATTTTACTTATCAGATCGTTTCTTAAATTATTCACATCCTGATTAGTACGCCTAATCTCATCGGTTAATCCGGCATTCATCCTGTCAATCTCATTATGCAGGTCATTTATCCGTCCTTTCATCGACATCATCATCAAAATATTTGCGATCATAAATATGCTTACTATAATTGCCCATATTCTTCTGCCTTTATCCATTTTGCCACCTCTCTTTGACCAAGTCTCAGAAACCAAACATATACTCCATTATATTATAAAGGGTGAGTAGGTTTCACATCAATAATCACTATCTCCGGCGGATTAAAGATGCGCGGAATGTCATTCTTTACAAGCCCACGGCTGACAATCATAGTCGAATTCTCAAGCTTGTAATATCCTCCCACATATTTAGGGAAAAATCCTTGATTCGGCGCGTATAACCCGTTCAATATTCCTGGTATCCTTACCTGCCCTCCATGAGCGTGTCCACACAAAATCAGATCAAATCTGCATTTATTGTAATCGTTAACTTTCTCTGGCCGGTGCGATAATAATATGGTATAAATATCATCCTTGGTATATTTATCACAAGCTTCCAACTGATCGCTCCAATGTGCCGGTCTTACAGCCCCGGATTCTTTATAAGGTGGCAGAAACCCATCAGGATCATCCACACCGCATATACGTAAAGATTGGCCGTTAATTTCAATGACTTTACTGTCTCCCTCCAGCACCATAATCCCTGAAGCACGCATCATGCCTTTAATAGTACCGATCTCTCCCGACCAGTACTCATGATTACCAGAAACATAATAACAAGGGTATTCTTTACCGATCCGCGCAATAAGCTGTTTTGTTCCATCATGCGGCACACGATCGTCGGCAATGTCACCGACGAGGAAAATCACATCCGGTGCCTGACTATGAATAATCTCAATTAAATCTTTCTGATCCTTGCCATAAATTGTACTGTGAAGATCAGAAAGTACCATCATGCGTATAGGCGCCGTCAATTTATCACTCTTTTCGGTATAATGTCGGACAATAATGCCCTGCCAAAATGCCAAAACCAATAAAATGAGCGCAAAAATAGCCGCCGCGACAAAAATTATATTCTTTCTTCTTTTACTCCGGATCCTCGTCCGCAATGCGACTTCTGTCGCCGCCCCATCAACTTTATACGCCGCTTTTGCCATTAAACGCCCTATCGCTATTCTTCAATTATAAGGTATTTGTTCAAAAAAGCAGGAATATTTTGAGGAGAAGCGCTTACATCGGCTACAATACGAACGCCTATTCTTTCGGATAATTGGTCCAGACTCGAAAAAAATTCATCCAATTCGTCAAGTTCCATATTCACTAATTTCAGGAAATCGTCGATGAAAATCATGTCTATATCGAAATCGCGTGCTATGATGCCGCATAGAAAGCCATATAATACTCGCGGATCATCTAGTTTGAATTCGCTGGCATCGATGAACCGAACTTGATGGATTAAATCATACATGTATCTTTTACCGTCGTCGATAAAAACGATATCTCCCTTGCAACTTTCTGCAGCCTTGTTAGCCATATCGATCATCTTTTTCGTTTTCCCAGACCCTGTCTCTCCAAATATGACGTTTAACATTATAGCCCCTCCTACTTTCGCTGTAAATATGCCTTTAATGCTACGTTTACTTTATTTCATTGCTTTTATAATATCTTAATAAACCTAATATTGTCAAGACAATTTTCCATCTTCAATTCATAGCATCTCTAAGATCGCCGCGTTGGGTTAGTGCATGTTAACACTTTTATACACTACTTCATATAATGCAGTATATGCGAAGAATATCTAAAAATAAGGGGGTCATCCTATGGATGAAAATGAGAACTACGAGGCAGAGTCTCAGGTATGTCCTGGCGGCTTTATTTACACTATACAGCCTGGTGATACTATATACCGTCTGTCATTGCGTTTTAACGTAAGCATGGACGCTATATTGCGCGCCAATCCCGGTATAAACCCCGATAATTTGCAGATAGGCCAGCAAATATGCATACCGGCAGGTACACCGGTACCGCAATGCCCCAACGGCATATTGTATGTTATACGGCAGGGCGATACCTTGTATAGGTTAGCACAGCGTTTCGGCATAAGCGTTGATTCTATCATCGCCGCCAATCCCGGTATAAATCCTGATAATCTGCAAATAGGGCAGGTTATATGCATACCGATAAAACCGGTACCCGAATGCCCTAATGGTTTCCCATATATTATACGGCAAGGCGACACCTTCTATAAGTTGTCCAAACAATTTGGAGTAAGCGTTGACTCTATAATAGCAGCTAATCCTGGAGTTAACCCAAATAATCTCCAGATAGGACAGCGCATATGCATACCTTATAGGTAACATCATATCTATAAAAAAGCCGGCACATGCCGGCTTTTTTATAGAATTAATTCAAGTACCCCTTATACACCATTGTATATTGCCGGTAGCCATGATATAATATCTTTCGACATTATGAAATAATCGCAAAGGGGTATTTTATGGGGGAATTTAGAACACTCAACTGGTTTTTCTCCAAATACAAAGGACGATATATAGGCGGTATTTTATGCCTGTTAGCCGTGGATATACTGCAACTGGTCATGCCACGCTTATTGGGATTAATAACTGACGGCTTACAACAGAATAATATGACCTATGCCACGCTTGGTTGGTATGCCATAATAATAGTGATCATAGCTGTGGCTATAATGATACTGCGTTACATATGGCGTTTGCTTATAGTAGGCGGTTCGCGTTTGCTCGAAAAGGAGCTCAGGGACAGGTTTTTTGCCCACCTTACGACGCTGTCGCCCAGATATTATAATATGCACAAAACCGGTGATCTCATGGCTCATGCCAGCAATGATATAAATGCCATACGCATGTTCGTAGGCCAAGGCATAGTGATGGCCACCGATTCGCTGTTCATGATCATAGCCTCCCTCATAGTGGTATTTGCCACCATAGACTGGCGTTTGAGCATGCTGGCGTTGATCCCCTTCCCGCTTATGGCTGCCTCGGTACTGATAGCCGGTCGCTTCATACGCGAGCGTTTTGAAGAGGTTCAGCGAGCATTCTCAAATTTGACCGACACCGTAGAAGAGAATTTCACCGGCATACGCGTGATTAAGGCTTTCGTACAGGAAAAAGCCGAGCTTAAGAAATTTGCCAAAGCAAATAAGCACAATATGGATATGAATATGCGCATGGTAAAGGTATGGGGCATTATGGAACCGCTCATGCAGTTTTTATCTGCTTTGAGCTTCATAATAGTATTGTATTATGGCGGCATGATGGTGATAAACGGCGAAATAACCATGGGGCAATTCGTATCGTTTAATGCCTATCTGGGCATGCTCATATGGCCGGTTATAGCAATAGGTTGGGTGGTAAATATGGCGCAACGCGGTACCGCATCCATGAAGCGCGTAAATGTTATAATGAATGAACGTCCGGAGATATACGACGACAACCCTGCAGACATAGATGAAATATATGGGGACATAGAATACAAAGACTTAACGTTTAGATACGAACCAAATCTACCTCCGGCACTGACCGATATAAACATCTCGGTAAAACGGGGAGAGACGCTGGCCATAGTAGGCCGCACAGGCAGCGGCAAGACTACGCTCATAAATGTGCTACTCCGACTGTATAAAGTCGAAGACGGACATGTATTCATAGACGATACAGATATAAATCGAATACCGTTAGGCATACTGCGCGAAAGCATAGGTTATGTGCCTCAGGATAACTTTCTCTTCTCCACGACTATAACCGAAAATATAGCTTTCGGAGTGGATAACTATACCATGGAACAAGTAGAACAAGCCGCGCGCATAGCACAGCTATATGATGACGTTATGGATTTCCCTGATAAATTCAATACCATAGTGGGAGAACGCGGTGTATCGCTTTCCGGTGGTCAAAAGCAACGCGTATCTATAGCAAGGGCTATCATGAAGGATCCGAAAATACTCATATTGGATGATAGCCTTTCAGCGGTAGATACCGATACCGAAGAACGGATATTAAAGGGTTTAAGCAAGGTGCGAAAAAATCGAACCACTATAATAATAGCCCATCGTATATCCGCCGTAAAGGATGCTGATCAGATCATAGCATTGGATGAGGGCCGCATAGTGCAGCGCGGTACGCATGGGCAGCTCATACAGCAAGAAGGATTATATAAAGAACTATATGAAATGCAAAAGCTTGAAGAAGAATTGGAAAGGACACAATGAGGTGATATTATGCCCGATTATGTAGACGAAGAGATAAGCAGAAAGTCCTATGATCCGCAGATAATGCGCCGCCTGTTGCGCTATATGATACCTTACTGGGCACCGATATTATCATGTATAGTGCTTTTATTCCTGATAACGGTAGGTAACCTTCTAACGCCTTATCTCATGAAGCTGGCCATAGATAATTACCTTTTTAAGATAACAGCCCAAAGCGTGAGCGGTATAACGCGTATATCTATTATATATCTTATTATAACGGTCGCCACCGGCATAATGAATTATATACAGATATATGTGCTTCAATATACGGGACAACGTATAATATACGGCATGCGAGAGGAGATCTTCTCGCATATAGAGAATATGCCGCTCGGTTTTTTTGATAAGAATCCAGTAGGGCGATTGGTAACCCGTGTTACCAATGATACCGACACTATAAATGAAATGTACACCAGCGTGGTAGTCAATCTGTTCCGCGATGCGTTCATGTTGATAGGCATAGCTGTCGCCATGCTGCTATTAAATTATAAGTTGGCATTGGTAGCCATAGCTTTTTTACCCATAGTCATAATACTTACTATATTATATAGAAAATGGGCTACAGAGGCCTACCGGTTAGTAAGGGTTAAGCTGGCTCGCATAAATGCCTTTTTATCAGAACATATAATGGGCATGCGCCTTATACAGATCTTTCACAGGGAACGGCCCAAGCAACAGGAATTCGAGGCTATAGACGAAGAATACTATGACGCCAATATGAAGCAGATAAAGGTGTTTGCCGTATTTCGCCCTGCCATGGACGTAATATATTCGCTGACGCTGGCTGCTATACTGTGGGTAGGCGGCGGCGACGTCATACGCAATGTGCTGGAATTCGGTGTATTGTATGCTTTTGTAAATTATACCATGCAGTTTTTCCAGCCCATATATGAGATGGCTGAAAAATACGACATACTGCAAGCTGCCATGGCAGCCGCCGAACGCATATTTATGCTGCTGGATCAGAAATCAGCCATAGAAGATCCGCCGGAACCCTTGGCTCTCGACCATGTAAAAGGAGAAGTAGAGTTTAAGAATGTATGGTTCGCGTACAACGATGAGGATTGGGTGCTTAAAGACGTCAGCTTCCATATAGAGCCTGGCCAGACGGTAGCTTTAGTTGGACATACCGGTGCCGGCAAAACATCTATCATAAACCTGCTCAGCCGCTTTTATGATATACAAGAGGGGCAAATATTGATAGACGGCATAGATATAAGGGATGTCAGACAGGCTGATTTAAGACGGCACATAGGCGTGGTACTGCAGGATGTATTCCTATTTACGGGCGATATAAAAAGCAATATACGCCTTAATGAAGAAGGTATATCAGAGCAAAAAATAAAAGAAGTAGCCTCCTATGTCAATGCCGACCGCTTTATAGAGAAGCTGCCCAAGAAATACGATGAACCGGTTATGGAGCGCGGTGCTACTCTGTCGGCCGGTCAGCGACAACTATTGGCCTTTGCACGTGCATTGGCCTTTGACCCAGAAATATTGGTATTGGATGAGGCTACTGCTAACATAGATACCGAAACCGAAGCGCTTATACAAGACGCTTTAGAAAAACTGTCGCGCGGCAGAACCACCATAGTTATAGCCCACAGATTATCCACTATACAGCATGCCGATAAGATAATCGTGCTGCATAAAGGGCATATACGCGAGGAAGGCACGCATCAGCAATTGCTGGCTAAACGCGGCATATACTATGCGTTGTATCAGCTGCAGTATAAAAACATGGAGGCCAAAGCCGCTGCCGAATAGCATCAGCCGTATTGAATATAAACAAGCTTTAACCTATAAACGCAAAAATATTTTATCCAACCTGTGATATGATATTTTAGGATATACTTACCTACTACACAGGAGGATGGATATGAATCTCGGATTGGGAATAGATACCGGCGGTACATATACCGACGCTGTTATATACGATTTTGACATAGACCAACCGGTTACCTGGGCCAAAGCCCTTACCACCAAAGATGACCTTAATATAGGCATAAATGATGTATTAAGCCGTTTGCCTGCTAACTTGTTCAGCAATATAAAGCTGGTTTCGCTGTCAACCACGTTGGCCACCAATGCATGCGTCGAAAATAAAGGCGGCCGAGCTGCCCTTGTTTTGATGGGCTACGATCAAGTTATATTAAAGCGTTACGGTTACAAATACGGCCTGCCTCCCATTGAGAACATGATATTGATACCGGCACATCATGACCAACGCGGAAATCCAGTATCACCACCATCATGGGATAATCTGCGCTGCACTATCGAGCGTTGCAAAGGCCGAGTAGACGTATTCGGCATAGCAGAATATTGGGGCATGCGCAACCCGGAATACGAACAGCAGGCCAAAGAATACATAATGCAATGGACCGGCCTGCCTGTAGTATGTGCTCATGAGCTTAGCGATGAGATAAACTCTCTGAGGCGCGCTGCCTCCACATTGCTCAATGCACGCCTCATACCCCTTATAACCGAGTTGCTGGGAGCTGTAAAAAACAGCCTCGCCAAGGTGAACATAAATGCTCCCCTTATGATAGTACGCGGTGATGGCACTTTGATGACCGAAAGCTTCGCTGCACAAAAACCAGTGGAAACATTGTTATCCGGACCGGCTGCAAGCGTAATGGGCGGTATCAAGTTAAGCGGCATAAACGATTGCATAATAATGGATATGGGCGGCACCACAAGCGACTTGGCTGTGGTACGCGATGGCCGCGTAGTAACAGCCGATGAAGGCGTAAATGTCGGTGGCTGGCGCACAGGCACCCGAGCCATACGCATAGATACCATAGGTTTGGGCGGAGACAGCCTATTGAGCTTTGATGCCGATATGAGGCTCGTCATAGGGCCGCGCAAAGCTGTACCACTGGCATGGCTGGCTTATAAATGGCCGTATATAAAGGAAGAATTGCAACGTATTTATAATGAAAAACATACTTACCGCATGTCACTTGCCGAGTTTTTTTATCTGCAACGTCAAGATTTTAATACTATTGATCTTATAGAAGATGAAAATAAAGTTATAAACGCTCTAGCCGACGGACCATTAAGTCTCGAACAATTAGCTAATACGCTCAATTGCCGACCTTTTGCGTTGCCCACATCGCGTTTGGAGCAATTGGGTATAATCATGCGCAGCGGCCTTACACCTACAGATATGACTCATATAACGGGAGCGTACGGGCCGTGGGACAAACAAGCCGCACAATTAGGGGCTGAGATACTGGCAAAGCAATTGGATATAAGCGTTGAGCAGCTCAATGAGCTTATGCACCATTTAATAGCTAAAAGCCTCTATCAGCTCATAACGCGCGTATTGCTTGAATATAGTTGGGAGCAACCTTTAACCGACATGCCTAAGATGGCGCGACGTTTACTGGATATGAGCTTCGAGCGCTCAGCAGGAGACATTGAATGCTGTCTAAAGACCCGGCTGCCGCTTGTAGGTATAGGTGCCCCTATTCATTTGTTCTTGCCATCAGTAGCCGAGCATCTGGCTACGAGCTGCATAATATCGGCCGATGCACCTGTGGCAAACGCTATAGGCGCTATAACAGGCAGTATAATGGTGGAACAGATAGTCTGCATACGGCCTATATACGATCCAAACGGTATAATAGGCTACAGTTGTTATTCGTCGCTCCATCATATCGAGTTTAAAGAATATGAAGACGCTCTGCGCTGGGCTGAAAACGAAGCTCTTGAGCTAGCTCGAACGGATGCTAAAGCGCGTGGCGCCGATGATATGGACATAACACTGAAACAGAGCGATGAGACTGCTCAAACCGGCGGTGAGACTAAGGGCGTTTTGCTGCTGGAAACAAAAATAATAGCCCGAGGCATATCTAAAAGTAGGCTAAAAGTATCATTGTCAAATTCATAAATATACTGTAGAATAAAGGAGTGTGATGTCGATAAAGATTAAACAAACTACAGATATGGAGGCACCGCAACGCACATGCGAGATCAAGCCGCTATTTCAACATTATGCGACTTAATAAATACAAAACAACCCAATTTATATGAACATTGTAAAAGAGTAGCCGAATATACGCTTATGCTGGCCGATAAAGCAGGATTGGACGAATCACAGCGACAGATGTTATATGATAGCGCTATGCTACACGATATAGGGAAGGCAGAAATACCAGATGATATATTGAATAAACCTGGAAGATTGACCCCTGAAGAATACGATGTTATAAAACAACACACCATCGCGGGATATAACGCCATAAAAGATATAAATGAACTGAAATCTTTAGGCCCGGCAATACTTCATCATCATGAAAGGATAGATGGGCAAGGATACCCCTGCGGATTGCAGGGAGATGATATACCTCTTCTATCTCGCATACTGGCCATAGCGGATAGCTTCGACGCTATGACGTCTTATCGGCCCTACAAAAACGCTATGACGATCCAACAGGCTGCTGCCGAACTGCGTACCAACAGCGGCTCGCAATTTGACAGTCAATTGGTAGAATGTTTTTTAAGATCATCTATATTCAATGATTCTTAATGTACCTTTTGCGCTTCCAGCAATTCAACCATAGTCTGATCTGGTTGAAAGAGCACTTTGCATATTTGTCCGTCATGGTCGAATATGGCATAATAGATCTTATCCTTACGCGATACATGCACAAACCTATATACTTTATCCGCTTTTACAGTCTGCCGCATCTTTATATCAGACGGTAACAGGTACAACATCTCGCTCAACTTAACATTCAATGATGCGGTGCGATACTCACCTATCATTTTCTCAAATACAAGGTCATCCCCTATCAGCGAATATTTATATTCTACCGCGCGTCTTCTGAATACTTCCCACGCTATATACACCATAACTATATATACCATGTAATTGATAAATTCAAAATGATATACATTATAAATCACATTGCATAATGCTGTAAACGTAATAATCAATAAAATAATAAACAGAACAAACAACGCTGTCTTCCTAAATTTCATTGGCTCTGATTTAACAATTTCCCTATACATATTAACTAACCTCACAATTAGCACACATAGTAAAAAGACCGGGCAACGGCCTACTCTCCCAAGCGGTTTCCCGCTCAGTACCATCGGCGCTGAAGGGCTTAACTTCTGTGTTCGGAATGGGTACAGGTGTTTCCCCTTCGCTATTGTCACCCGGTCTTGTTTTGTACACTCAAAACCGCATAATGCCATCTTCCGTTGGATCAAGTCCTCGACTTATTAGTATCAGTCAGCTCAACGCATTGCTGCGCTTACACCTCTGACCTATCTACCAGTTAGTCTCTCTGGAGTCTTACTAGCTCTCGCTATGGGATATCTTATCTTGAGGTTGGCTTCACGCTTAGATGCTTTCAGCGTTTATCCTATCCGGACTTGGCTACTCAGCTATGCACCTGGCGGTACAACTGATACACCAGCGGTCCGTCCGTTCCGGTCCTCTCGTACTAGGAACAGCTCCTCTCAAATATCCTGCGCCTGCGATGGATAGGGACCGAACTGTCTCACGACGTTCTGAACCCAGCTCGCGTGCCGCTTTAATGGGCGAACAGCCCAACCCTTGGGACATACTTCTGCCCCAGGATGCGACGAGCCGACATCGAGGTGCCAAACCTCCCCGTCTATGTGGACTATCGGGGGAGATCAGCCTGTTATCCCCGAGGTAGCTTTTATCCGTTGAGCGACGGCTTGCCCACGCAATGCCGCCGGATCACTAAGCCCGACTTTCGTCCCTGCTCGAGTTGTCTCTCTCGCAGTCAAGTTCCCTTCTGCCTTTGCACTCTTCGGATGATTCCCAACCATCCTGAGGAAACCTTTGGACGCCTCCGTTACTCTTTTGGAGGCGACCGCCCCAGTCAAACTGCCTACCTGACAGTGTCCCTATCCCGGTTAACGGGCCTAGGTTAGAACCTCGGTACATGAAGGGTGGTATCCCAACGGCGGCTCCACATAGGCTGGCGCCTATGCTTCTTTGCCTCCCACCTATCCTGTACATCATGTGCCAAAGTCCAATGTCAGGCTACAGTAAAGCTCTACGGGGTCTTTCTGTCCAGTCGCAGGTAACCAGCATCTTCACTGGTACTTCAATTTCACCGGGCCCCTCGTTGAGACAGCGCCCAAGTCGTTACGCCTTTCGTGCGGGTCGGAACTTACCCGACAAGGAATTTCGCTACCTTAGGACCGTTATAGTTACGGCCGCCATTGACCGGGGCTTCGGTTCTACGCTTCGCGGTCTCCCGCTTACGTTTCCCCTTAACCTTCCGGCATTGGGCAGGCGTCAGCCCCTATACCTCATCTTCCGATTTGGCAGAGACCTGTGTTTTTGCTAAACAGTCGCTTGGGCCATTTCTCTGCGACCACTCTCGTGGTACCCCTTCTCCCGAAGTTACGGGGTCATTTTGCCGAGTTCCTTAACGAGGGTTTTCCCGCGCGTCTTTGGATTCTCTCCTCGCCTACCTGTGTCGGTTTGCGGTACGGGCCCCGCAAGTCTCGATAGCAGCTTTTCTCGCCAGTGTGGATTCGCAGCCTTCCCTACTTTTTTTCGGTCCTCATCATGCTTCACCATCGACAGGTGGTCTTGCCTGCCTGCCTCGGCTTTGCATTTGAACGCGCTCTACCATCAGCGCGCTGCTGTTATCCTCCTGTGTCCCTGCTTCTCTTTTTGCGACTCTTGGGGGTACGGGATTCTTAACCCGTTGTCCATCGCCTACGCCTTTCGGCCTCGGCTTAGGTCCCGACTTACCCTGAGCGGACGAGCCTTGCTCAGGAATCCTTAGGCTTTCGACGGGGTGGATTCTCACCACCCTTTCGCTACTCATACCGGCATTCTCTCTTGTATGCGGTCCACATCGCCTCCCGGCTTATGCTTCGTCCCTGCATACATTGCTCCCCTACCCAGCGCTTCTCGCGCTGCCACCGCTTCGGTACCAGATTTAGCCCCGGACATTTTCGGCGCATATTCACTTGACCAGTGAGCTGTTACGCACTCTTTTAATGTATGGCTGCTTCTAAGCCAACATCCTGGTTGTCTGAGTAATTACACATCCTTTTACACTTAATCTGGATTTGGGGACCTTAGCGGATGGTCTGGGCTGTTTCCCTTTTGACTACGGATCTTAGCACTCGCAGTCTGACTCCCAATCTCTTAGTCCCATGGCATTCGGAGTTTGGTAGGGTTCGGTAACCGTTAGGCCCCTAGCCCATTCAGTGCTCTACCTCCTTGGTCCATCGATTGAGGCTAGCCCTAAAGCTATTTCGGGGAGATCCAGCTATCTCCAGGTTCGATTGGAATTTCTCCGCTATCCACAGCTCATCCCATGCCTTTTCAACGACAACGTGGTTCGGGCCTCCACGCGATCTTACTCGCGCTTCACCCTGTCCATGGATAGGTCACCTGGTTTCGGGTCTGCTCCATGATACTTATTCGCCCTGTTCAGACTCGGTTTCCCTTCGGCTCCGGACTTATTGTCCTTAACCTCGCATCATAAAGCAACTCGCCGGTCCGTTCTACAAAAAGTACGCGGTCGAGGTTTTTATTCCTCTTCCACTGCTTGTAAACATAGGGTTTCAGGTTCTCTTTCACTCCCCTCTCGGGGTTCTTTTCACCGTTCCCTCACGGTACTATCCGCTATCGGTCACTGGGTAGTATTTAGCCTTGGGAGGTGGTCCTCCCTGATTCCCACGGGATTCTTCGTGTCCCGTGGTACTCCGGATACCGGCTGTAGTTACCAATATTTCGCCTACAGGGCTGTCACCTTCTGTGGCGCGGCTTCCCTTCCGCCTTCGGCTATATTGTTCCCTACGTCTGCCGGTCCTCTACCCCATAGCGATATCTCTATCGCTATGGTTTGGGCTCTTTCCTGTTCGCTCGCCGCTACTTGGGAAATCGATGTTTCTTTCTTTTCCTCGGGGTACTTAGATGGTTCAGTTCCCCCGGTTTCCCTTCGCATGACTATGTATTCATCATGCGATGCTGCAGCGTTACCTGCAGCGGGTTGCCCCATTCGGATATCCATGCCTCTTCGCCTGTTTGCGGCTACGCATGGCTTTTCGCAGCTTACCACGTCCTTCTTCGGCTCCCAGTGCCTGGGCATCCACCCTATGCTCTTTCTTCCTTGATCGCCCGGAAAATTGTTTTTCTCTTGCATTATGCGGTTTTCAATGTGCAATCTTGTCCCCAAGGTCATGGACCCTGGAAGCTAAACAGAATGAGTGAACTCTGGCTTTGCGTCCTTTTTTGTCGTCAAGGTCTTACTCCTTAGAAAGGAGGTGATCCAGCCGCACCTTCCGATACGGCTACCTTGTTACGACTTCACCCCAATCATCTACCCCACCTTGGACGGCTGCCTCCTTGCGGTTAGCTCACCGGCTTAAGGTGTTGTAGACTCTCATGGTGTGACGGGCGGTGTGTACAAGGCCCGGGAACGTATTCACCGCGGCATGCTGATCCGCGATTACTAGCAACTCCTTCTTCATGTGGGCGGGTTGCAGCCCACAATCTGAACTGAGACCGGTTTTTTGAGATTCCCTCTGCGTTACCGCTTCGCTCCTCTTTGTTCCGGCCATTGTAGCGCGTGTGTAGCCCAGATCATAAGGGGCATGATGATTTGACGTCATCCCCACCTTCCTCCGTGTTATCCACGGCAGTCTCGTTAGAGTGCCCACCTCTACGTGCTGGCAACTAACAATAAGGGTTGCGCTCGTTGCGGGACTTAACCCAACATCTCACGACACGAGCTGACGACAACCATGCACCACCTGTGCATATGTCTTATCTTTCGATAAGCCTCATGCATTTCTGCATAATTCATATGCATGTCAAAACCTGGTAAGGTTCTTCGCGTTGCTTCGAATTAAACCACACGCTCCGCTGCTTGTGCGGGCCCCCGTCAATTCCTTTGAGTTTCAACCTTGCGGCCGTACTCCCCAGGCGGGATACTTAATGTGTTAACTTCGGCACAGATGGCTTTGATACCACCTACACCTAGTATCCATCGTTTACAGCGTGGACTACCAGGGTATCTAATCCTGTTCGCTCCCCACGCTTTCGCGCCTCAGCGTCAGTTGCAGGCCAGAAAGCCGCCTTCGCCACCGGTGTTCTTCCTGATATCTACGCATTCCACCGCTACACCAGAAATTCCGCTTCCCTCTCCTGCACTCAAGTATCGCAGTTTCAGATGCATGCCCCGAGTTGAGCCCGGGGGTTTCACACCTGACTTGCTCTACCGCCTACACGCCCTTTACGCCCAGTAATTCCGGACAACGCTAGCCCCCTACGTATTACCGCGGCTGCTGGCACGTAGTTAGCCGGGGCTTCCTCCAGTGGTACTGTCATTTCTTTCTTCCCACTCGACAGAGGTTTACAATCCGAAGACCTTCTTCCCTCACGCGGCGTCGCTGCGTCAGGCTTTCGCCCATTGCGCAATATCCCCAACTGCTGCCTCCCGTAGGAGTCTGGGCCGTGTCTCAGTCCCAGTGTGGCCGTTCACCCTCTCAGGCCGGCTACCCATCGTCGCCTTGGTGGGCTTCTACCCTCACCAACTAGCTAATGGGCCGCGAACCCCTCCTATACCGGATTGCTCCTTTGACCCCCGCATCATGCGATGCTGTGGTCTCATGGGGTATTAGCAGTCCTTTCGGTCTGTTATCCCCCTGTACAGGGCAGGTTGTTCACGTGTTACTCACCCGTCCGCCACTAATATACTCCCATTAATCGCTTAATGTTAGTATATCCGTTCGACTTGCATGTTTTAGGCACGCCGCCAGCGTTCGTCCTGAGCCAGGATCAAACTCTCTTGTTTGTGGCAGAGTACACCTTTTTATCCTTGACTCTTTGGTCCGCAAAGCGTTTTGTGTGTTCTTTCATTCTGTTCAGTTTTCAATGTCCATGCCGCTCTCGTGAGCGACTTTTATATTCTAGCAGCTTATTTATCCCTTGTCAATACCCTTTTTCGACTCTTGCTAAAATATTTCGCAAGCAAGCCTATAAGCCGAGTTCTGTCTAGGATGATCATCTATCTACGACATCAGTTACCTGATGCCTCTAGCGACTACACCCGAGGGAATAGCGGGCCGCTATTTTGGTCCCTCCTATTATGTCTTGCTCCAGATGGGGTTTACATAGCCAACCAGTCGCCTGGATGCTGGTGAGCTCTTACCTCACCTTTCCACCATCGCCTGGATCTTATGGATCCATCGGCAGTCTATTTCTGTTGCACTATCCTTGGAGTCGCCTCCACCGGGCATTACCCGGCATCCTGCCCTATGGAGCTCGGACTTTCCTCGTATGCACAACTGCACACGCGATCACCCAGCTTGCTTGGCAACGATTATTATAGCACACGCACCGTGGCATTGCAAGTGGTTATTTTTCATCTTTCTTATTATAGTACAATATTCGACCACAGTTTTCGCATTCTATTATCTTTTTGCCTTCTTTGACCGCAGTCAATATAGCCGATGGCAATGACATATTGCATCCGCTGCATTTATCCTTATCCACCAGCGCTATAGCCATCTGTTTATGTTTCCTAAGCATTTGATACTTATCCATCAACTCTTTATCTATTCGGGCCTTTAATTCCTGCTTTTCTTTCCGCAGCTCGTCTGCGGATATCCCTATTTCTTTAATCTGAGCCTCATACTGTTTCTTGAGTTGATTGTATTCTTCAGACATTTGTTTAAGCTCGTTTCTAGCCTTGATAAGATCGGCGTCCAGTCTGTCGATATCAGGCTTTAAAGCTTGAAGATCCGATCTGATCGCAGTCAAGTCATTTATATAAGAGCCGGCTTTAGCGTTCAATTCCTTCAATTCATTTGAATCGGACTTGTTTGCAGAGCTCAATCTCTCCTTATCGCCATAGAATTCTTTAGACAAAGTCTCGTAGCGACCGCGTATTTGCTTATAAGCCTCGTTCTTCTCCTTTACTAATTTACCCATCTCAGATATAGCCTCTTGCTTATCCAATATGTCTTTTTTCAATTTATTCAACTGAACCGACAACGGTATCTTTTTGCGCTCCTTGTTATAGCGGTCCAACATATCCTCAATTTCTTGGTAACGCCATAAGTAATCCAATTGTTCCAATAAACAAAACCTCCTCGTTCCTTATCATCGTTATTATAAAAATACAAAAGGATCGCATTCCTTCTGTGAAACCGTTGTTTCTACATTATATTGTAACGTATCTATAGCCTTTTGTAAACCGAGCATCAATTTAGATAAAATGCAATGCTCCGTACCATAGTGCCCGGCATCTATAACGGCCATATCATATTCTTCGGCCCTTAATACATCATGATACCCTATATCGCCGGTTATAAATACATCGGCTCCTTTTGCAGCGGCTTTGTCGATCAGGTCCCCTCCGCTGCCACCGCATACAGCCACTCTTCCGATGGGCTTATCAAGACCGCCTACCAGCTTAAGCCCAGATAATTTCAAGCATTCTTTTACATATAAAGCATATTCGCTAAGAAGCATTAGCTCATGTGCATCGCCTATTATACCCAATCCTGCGGTTTCTATTTCATTGTCAAGGGGATATACATCATAAGCAACCTCTTCGTATGGATGTGCTGCCAGCATAGCCCTTATTACTTCTTTCACCTGCTGCTGTCTGACAATAGTCTCCATGCGCACCTCTCCCACCTCTTCCAGGCGACCCCTTTGTCCTATAAAAGGATGCGCGCCTTCCAGCGGCTTAAACGTGCCTATTCCTTCGGCGCGAAAGGTACAATGGCTGTAATTACCTATCCATCCCGCGCCTGCATTAGCCATTGCTTCTAATACAGCATTCTCATATCCCTTAGGTATAAAAACAACTAATTTCGCATATTTCTGCGATACCGTCTTATCCAATATGGCGATATTATCTAAATGCAGTGCCTCAGCCAACGCATCGTTTACGCCGCCTTTTGCAACATCCATATTGGTATGCGCCGAATAAAGCGCTATGCCAGCTTTGTTCAACATAGCTATTATTTTACCCGTACCTTGGCTAGTATCTATTCTTTTTAATGGGTGAAACAGTAACGGATGGTGCGTTATTATCATGTCAGCGCCTATCTGTACCGCTTCCTCTATCACCGTAGTAGTAGCATCCAGCGCTAGCAATATTTTTTTAACTTCTGCATCCGGGTCTCCTACCATCAAGCCTACGTTATCCCAAGGCTCGGCGTATCTCTCGGGAAACATACTATCCATTATATGAATGACATCAGCACATGTGCAGCTCATCGATATCATCCTCCCATATGTAAAAAAGCCAGAAACAAGTCGTTTCTGGCTTTTATTTCTAATATATGGTGGGCCTTCAGGGACTCGAACCCCGGACCAACCGGTTATGAGCCGGTCGCTCTTCCAGCTGAGCTAAAGGCCCTCTGGCTCCCCGAGTAGGATTCGAACCTACGACCCTCCGGTTAACAGCCGGATGCTCCACCGCTGAGCTATCGGGGAAAGTCGATCAACATGTAATATTATACGCGTTATAGTCTCTTTACGCAATTCAAGCATTAGTCCATTTTAGGCCAAAATAGACTATTAAACGCGATCCCCGCACTATAGCTCAGCGTATCTCGTTCTTGCTCCTTTATTCTAGATAATCCTTAAGCTTCTTGCTGCGGCTGGGATGGCGCAATTTACGCAATGCTTTGGCCTCTATCTGCCGTATCCTCTCGCGCGTAACATCAAATTCTTTGCCTACCTCCTCCAGCGTGCGCGCTCTACCATCATCCAAGCCAAAGCGCAGACGTAATACTTTCTCTTCTCTGGGCGTCAAGGTATCCAACACGTCCATGAGTTGTTCCTTTAGCAAAGTAAAAGCCGCTGCTTCTGCCGGTGCCGGAGCATCATCGTCGGGTATAAAGTCACCCAAATGGCTGTCCTCTTCTTCACCTATAGGCGTTTCGAGCGACACCGGCTCCTGTGCTATCTTCATTATATCCCTTACTTTATCTACCGATATGCCCATTTCCTCGGCTACTTCCTCTGGAGCAGGCTCACGGCCAAGTTCTTGCATGAGTTGTCTAGACACTCGTACCAGCTTGTTTATGGTTTCGACCATATGGACAGGTATCCTTATGGTGCGCGCCTGATCGGCTATAGCCCTGGTTATAGCCTGCCTTATCCACCATGTAGCGTACGTGCTGAATTTATAACCTTTCCTATAGTCGAACTTCTCGACGGCTTTGAGCAGACCGAGGTTACCCTCCTGTATCAGATCCAGGAACAGCATACCTCGCCCAACATATCGTTTGGCTATACTGACAACAAGGCGAAGGTTGGCTTCCGCAAGCCTTTTTTTAGCCTCTTCATCACCTTGTTCTATGCGTTTGGCCAATTCTATCTCTTCATCGGAGGACAATAGCGGTATCTTACCTATCTCTTTCAAATACATCCTGACAGGGTCATCTATATTTACACCCTCCGGCAAGCCAGCCTCTAAATCCTCTTCCACCACATTATCTTCATGTTCTATAGGTTCTTCTATTACATCTATACCTAAAGTCTCTAATGTATCATACAGCTTATCTATTTGATCCGGATCTATATCCACATCTTCGAGCATGTCCATTATCTCTTTATAAGTGAGCACCCCCTTGCTCTTACCGGTTTCTATCAACTGCTTTAGGGGCCCTAGTTTAACTTCAGCACCCTTCATGTACAATTCCCCTTTCTATGGTAATTCTTTTAAGTCAAGCAATTCTTTGTCCAGAGCATTTATCTGCTCAAGCAATATATTTAAAGCTTCCCGGTCACCTGCGGAAGCTAAATCATCCGCCTTTTTGCATAAAAATTGTCTTTTCATAGCAATTTTATTCCGTTTTATAGTATTTATACATTGTGCCGCAAATTTATTTATATTATCATATCTCGGCTCATTTGTAAATATACTTAAGACGCTTTTTTCAGCCTTCTCGCCTAAAAAATAGCTAAAAACATCAGCCGGCGACGGTTTTTCTCCTTTTTTATAGCGCTCGCTCATTATATCAAAGATTTTCTTATGCAATTCGTTTTCAAAATCGTCAGCGGTTATGCGCTGCATTATAATCGCAGCCATTTCGGGCTGATTAGCCATTATATTAAGCAGCTCCTGCTCAGCTTTCTGAACAGCCGATATTTTATGCGCGACCCCCTGCCCCTCTTTGGAGATGCGCGCTGTTTTGCTTTTATTCATATACCCATACAATATTTCAAGCGATACACCTGAATACCGTTCTATGCCTTTTAAGTATAAGTCCTTTTGTATAGGATCGTTTATACCCCCAAGCAGCTTCACAGCCTCTTTGGCAAACGATGTCTTACCGTTTGTGGTAGATATATCGTATCTAGAGGCCAACACATCCATGCTGTAATCCAGCCATGGTTTTGCTGATCTTACACTCCGCAAAAATGCGTCTTTGCCGTGTTTCCTGACAAATTCATCCGGATCCACGCCATCCGGTAAGGTTAGTACATATACATCCAAACCCTGATTAAGGAGTATATCCAGTCCCCTGGTCGCCGCCTTTTTGCCAGCGATATCCCCATCATAGCATATTATTATCTTTTGTGCATATCGTTTCATCAGCTTGGCTTGTTCTTCCGTTAGAGCAGTGCCCAATGATGCCACCGCATTATCTACGCCATATTGATGCAACATAACAGCATCCATATATCCTTCAACCACTATTATGCATTCCAAGTCCCTCGCCTTAGCCACTATATCCAAGGCATAAAGGTTTTGTCCTTTATGAAAGAGCGCCGTATCAGGGCTATTTAAGTACTTCGGCAAAGAGTCATCCAACACGCGTCCTCCAAAGCCTATTATTCGCTTCCTTACATCAAATATCGGAAACATCACACGGTTCCGGAAGCGATCATAGCTCTGGTCCCCCGCTTTGGATGCTACTATCAAGCCACTATCAAGCATGTGTTTTTGGTCATACCCGAGCGAAAGCAAATGCTGTTTCAATCCATCCCACTTTGCAGGGGCAAAGCCCAATCCAAATTTTACAATAGTCTTTGCTTCGACACCGCGGCGCATCAGATATTCTCTGGCGGCCTTTCCTTCATCGGACCTTAGACATCGATGAAAATAACGGGCGGTCTCGGTGTTCAACCTATATAAGGCCTCTCTGGCATCCGCAACAGCACCGCGCATATAATTTTCAGGTATTGGTATGCCCGCGCGCTTTGCCAATAGTTTTACGGCTTCGGTGAAATCCACTCTCTCCATAGCCATTATAAAACCTATCACATTTCCGCCTGCTCCACAACCAAAACAATGATATATCTGTTTATCAGGTGATACGGAAAACGAAGGTGTCTTCTCATTGTGGAACGGGCAGAGCGCCATGAAGTTTCTGCCGCTAGGCTTTAATTTTAAATACTCCCCTATAACATCCACTATATCATTTCGGCTTCTTACCTCATCCACCCACTCACGGTCAAAGAATTCGCCCATTCTTTTCACCACTCATAACAACCGCTTCTATCTCTAATATTCAACATAAATCTAAAATCTCCTGCAAAAAAATAATTTTTTGTCGACTAGTTCCATGACTCCGGCAAGAATAGCTCCTTATACATGCGTATGGCATAAGTATCAGTCATACCGGCCACATAATCGCATACCACATCGGATATATCGGTGCATTCCAGTAATAACTTCATATCATCCGGCAGTTTATCCACATGCTTTAAAAAGTAGAAATATAGTTCTTTAACCACATGCTGAGCCTTCTTTTCCTCTCCCTTGGCAACTGGGTCCAGATACACATGGCCAAACATAAATTCGCGTAGCTGGTTCATGGCATCCTTAACTGGCTGGCTCATGTTTATGCAGCCGTCAGCACTATTGTCTATAATATCGGTAATCATATTATTTATGCGTCTGCTATGAGTATCCCCTAATATATCGACACAATTCAACGGCAGATCCTCGACCGATATTATACCTGCCCTTATAGCATCATCTATGTCATGGTTTATATACGCAACCCTATCAGCCAAACTCACCAAGCGCCCTTCCACGGTAGCCGCAATATCACGGCTGGTATGATTCAGTATACCGTCGCGCACTTCCCATGTCAGATTAAGCCCTTTTCCGTCCTTCTCCAAAATCTCTACAACGCGAAGGCCCTGTATATTGTGCCTGAATCCCCTGGGGCATATCTCATTCAGCACTGCCTCTCCGGTATGTCCGAATGGCGTATGCCCTAAATCATGCCCCAAAGCTATGGCCTCTGTGAGATCTTCATTGAGCCTGAGAGCACGTGCGATGGTACGTGCTATCTGCGATACTTCCAACGTATGCGTGAGCCTAGTGCGATAATGATCCCCCTCAGGCGATAAAAATACCTGAGTCTTATGCTTGAGCCGTCGGAATGCTTTGGAATGTATTATCCTATCCCTGTCGCGCTGAAAATCGGTTCGTATATCGCATTGCTCTTCAGGGGCCAATCGGCCCTTGCTCCTGCTGCTTAAAGCGGCATACGGCGACAGTATTTCCCTCTCCAACATTTCGGTGCGTTCTCTGGGCAGCATGTCCATACCTCCCTGCAAATCAAAGAGGGCGCCTCATCAAAGACACCCTCGTTGCGATATTATTATTATATCTTAATATAGCTTTAATAACAAGTACCAAGCAAATGGGAAACGCTGGACACATGAGGCGCCGAGCTGAGGCAAGTGCCTGATCACCCAAACGGGTGATACACTAGTTAAGCCCGCTCATACAAAAAGGTGAATATTATAGTACGAAAGTATATTTTATAATTGAAACAGAATTATCTTAAATTCGCAAAGAGGAGGAATACCGCATGGAAAATGTAAAAAAGCCTAAGGTTTCAAAGGCGAGGCTTGTATTGAACATGATGCTATCTCCCGCATCTGCTCTCAGCTCAAGCGTTTCAAAAATAGCTATTTGGTTTCCTATAGCCGTCTCATCGTCCGCTTTCTGCCTTTTCTTTTTGCAAACGGGCTTAGACCTATATAAGACCGGCCAGAAGGAACTGAATTTCGTTTATACCTCAGCCATAGCGGGGACTGCATACGGCCTAATCTTTATACCCATAGTTTCCGTGCTCATATGGATTTTTTTAAGGCTTGGCAAAACACAAAAGGATCTAAAATGGGTTATCTCGTCCATATGCTTAAGCTACAGCGGCTCGCTTTTATATGGCGTAGCGGGCTTAATATTCTCGCTGTTTTTTGCATGGAAAACCTCGGTCGCCTTTGGGGCAACCGGCGTCATATGGGCCGCCGGCCCTATGATAGTGGTCATACGCGCCGCCACCGACGGCCAGAGCAAGCTCAGTATACCGATAGCAACGCTGGTGTGCGCAATGGTGCTCATCTCGTGGTCGATATTCGGGCAGATTTAGGAGGCGTTTATTATGGAATTCGATTTCAGGAAGGGAAGTGGCGGAAGGAAACTAGGCCGAACGTTTTGTTTTGCCCTGTTAGGCATAGCGGCTCTTTATAACCCGTTAGATCCATTAAATTTATCCGCGATAACCATGGGCGCAGCGGTCGGGCTATTGTTCGGCTCTGTTTTCAGAAGCTTTCTCATAACCTTCATAGGACTTTTTAATAAATCGCTAAAAAAAGATATGGGTAAACAGGCTGTCGCATACGCCGTGGACCGCGGCATGCTGTTCTTATTCCCGTTCGTTATAATGGCCGCCGTTGCAACTTTTTACCTAAATTGGTCCATGACGGCCGTCTTCGTCTCAGCCGGCATAATGGCGGTAGGAACAGCGGCGGCGTTAGAAGTCGCAAAGCTCAAGGGCGCATCGGAGTTAAAAAACACCATTGCATCAGGCATCGTATCATATGTATTTTCCTTCGCATGGACATTGACCATACCCATAGTGGCTAAAGCGCCGGCCTATTTGGGCGGTGCTCTAAAGCTTCTGCACTCATTTTTAGAAAGTGGAGGTGGGCTGCCATGAAAAAACTCGTCGCAGCAGCATTTATAGCGCTTATATCGCTCGCATATGCAGTGCCTGTTATAGCTGCCGAAGAGGCGACGCCTCAGGTAGAGCAGCCTTATGAAACGGTCGTGGCCAAAAACGGCCAGTGGCATACCGAGCGCGTAGCGCTCGCCGATAATCATGCGTTGACTGTCGCATATAGCGGCGCGCCCAACGCAGACCTCTCGTTATCTGATAAGATAACATTTACCATAAGCTCCAAGGTCGTATTAAAAGGCGTTTACCTGCCTTACCCTAAAAAGGCGTCGAAATCGATTTCCATAACCTTTACGGACGATAAGGGCAACGTATACGGACCATTCAAAGCCGATGCCGACGTTGAAGGCTCGCAAATTACCTATGTTTATATACCTGAAACCGATGTAATATTGCCTGAGGGTGAATATACAATGGCGGTATCCGATCCAGCATTGCTCGCGGCAAGCGACGGTAAGCCGGTCTTTTTAATAAAAGCCGTGCTTTACTCCGCTTATATGCGCTATCTGGACACAACTCAGGCGTCCGAGGGCGCGTCGAAGCTGGGCGATCCCGAGTCGGCGCTCGTAGAAGGCTCGACGCAGCCGGCGAAAAAGAATCCCATCGCTTTTACTTTGGATAACGACAGCGTTATAGAGGAAATAGTAATAAACACCTATAATGGCGGCAAAGGCGCGGCGCCCGGTATAATCACCATAAACGACGCCGATGGCAAAGAAATCGCTTCTTATCAATCGGTAGGCGGGACATTAGACCAGGTTGCAAACGGCGTGTGGGCCGTGATGCCACGAACGGTATTCCCTGCGGGAAACTATACCATAACCGTGTCTGATCCAAATGTCTTAAATTACGACAAGGATGGCAATCCCCTTTTCTACGTGACAGTATCGCCACCTCCCGAAACGAGATACGATTTCACAGGCACTTACATCGTGAATCTCGACAACGTTACCAAGACCACATTAATGGGTCCGGGCTTCGTTGATATCAGCAAGCTTAAGATAAAGGATTTTGAGCTAACTATATTAGACAAAGGGGATACCTTAGAATGCATCGGCGAATATGAGGGCATGCCGTTCTCCCAAGCCTGCACCGTAACCGAGGAGTCTTACGATAAAGTCACCGCCACGGCCTCGCTTGCCCTCGACCTTACAAAAACCACTTACAAAGCAAGAATAGGAGGAAACGGCACCATAACCATAACAAAACCTAATATGGGCAAACCAAATGTCGTCATAAGCGGCACGGGTTTCTATCAAAGGCCGGCTACCGCCCAAAAAGGCGCTGACTTCAACACATATACCGCCAGCGCCAGCGGCGTGTTTAAGGATAAAACCCTTCCGCCGTTCGTCATAGCGGCTCTGAACAGACAAATGGGGGCCGGCAACATACCCGGGCCGGATAGCCCTGCTCAAGCCGCCGCGGGCCTTTTATTCCCTCCGCTCGCCGCCTTAATAGCCCATATAATAGACGAGGCTATGAAAGCTAAATCATCGGCAGGCACGATTAGAAGATATTCACCCGAATGGTATGCCAAAAACTATCCCGGCAAGACTAAGGAACAGCTCGCTTGGATAATGCTGGCCGATGCCATGGGCAATACCGACGAGCCCGACGCAGAAGATAGGGTATCGGTAGGCGACAACGAAGCGGCCGACTACGCGGAGCACGGCGAGGCCGAGCAATATGAAGAAACGGCAACCTTTGAAGAACCTCAGGAAGAGAAACAACCCGAAATCATAGGAGAACCCTTCGAGGAAATACCGCCCGGCCAACAAGAAACCACAGCGCGGCAAGAGCAGCCCACCGAGCAGACAGCGGCACCCGAGCAGCCTGCGGAGCCCGAACAACCCGCAGTACCGGCGCAACCTGAGGAAGAGGAAGAAGGAATACCGAAGTTTTCCGAATTGCCCGACGAGATTACATTGGTCGTCGACACATTTGGACGAGAGGTCAAATATGTAAAAGACAAGGAAAAAGGTCAATTTATCAATACTGAAACCGGCGAAGCTTTAAATTTTACACATTATTTTAGAGACCTCGCTCCTTTTATAGAAAAAACAAAGGAACGATTAGAGCAAGAAAGACAAGAAACTGCCAGAGGAGATTCCCCTTATAGCAAGATGATCAGGGAAAGCGATAAAGCCAGGCAAGAAGCCGAGACTCAGCAAAAATACAAAGACAGCTTGGCTAGAAAATATGGAACTCACGACGAGGATAAAATTCGCGATATCATCAGTGAAAATCAGGCTAAAGATCAAGAAAGCAGCGAGGCTTGGAATAGAGCCGGCGATAGATATGGCTATGCCGAAAATACCGCAAAAATCACGGGTGTTTTGGCCGATACCACCGTGGACGCGCTGGGAAGCATGACCGGCCCTGCCGGCAAAGGCATACGCGCAGGTTACAAAGTATTAAAGAGCATAAGCGGCGAGATGGCTGACAAAGGTGTGAGCGCATCCAACTTGATGAGCGGTGCGGTAAAAGGCGGAAGCGATGCGGCCACCGATTTCGTGGATAAGGCACCCATCAAAGCTGTCTTAACCGTTGCGGGCGAAACGGCGGGCGGCGCTATAAACGAGGGCTGGAAAGGAGCTAAGAACGGCCTTATAGACGGCATATCAAAGGCCGGCTCAGGCGCCTTAACCGACAAGCTCGGAGGCAGGGGCTATGGCAACGATATGGCCACCTCTCAGTTAAAAAGCGGCAAGGTTTTGGTAGCCACAAAATCCGGAAATAATTGGAAGAGTAAGGTGCTTAGCCAATCCTCAGCGCAAACATTTGTAAACAAGAAGCTCACAAGGCAGGCGGTACAATCCGGCGTAAAGGCGGGCACCGGCTTGTTAGATGAATTCGGCATAAAACCGTACATTACAGAACCGCTCAAAAAGTAAGGGAAAGGAGTACTAAAAATCATGAAACTTTCAGTGAATGAGACAGCTTATTTAGCCAGCGTAATGGAAGAAAAATCAGAACTCGGTCTGTTCACAAATATAAACGCCGCGCAAAACGGCGATGAAACCAAGACCCTGGCCGAAAAGGGCGTATTCGTGGACGGCAAACTTTCCGATGAGGCCGCGAGGATATTAAGCATAGCCGCCGCGGCAGAAAAATGCTCAAGAATAGTGTTGAGGGACAGCTTTTGCGTAATAGAAAAATTCGTATATAAAAAAGGCGGCGAGACCGTGCTTATGGAAAACGACGCGGGCGATTTGCTCTTCAGCATGCCCGAAGATTGGAGCAACGCATTAAGTGAACTTTCGGAGTTCACAGGCCTGTCACGCCTAAAGAGCGCATCCTTTGAAATGCTTTTGTCAAACGATGAGCTTATGACACTGCTTTCCATCATAGACCTTATCCGTAAAAACGCGTTGAAAGAATATATAGGCGAGTCGCATGAGGCAAAGCCCGTCACGCGCGAGGCTATAATAAGCCATTTAGAACAACCCGGCACAAACAGTCTCGTTAAAATGCTCAATGATAATTATAATTTTCAGGCGCCTGAACCGGGAAAAACAGACGAACTATTGCATTCTCTATCAGGAAAAGGATGCATAAACGAGAAAGGCGATCATATATTAAGCGAAGAATACAATATCTTTGCGAACCGCTTCTTAGTACCGGATATCGCCATAATAATGGAAGCATTTGACTCAAATGCCCAAGGCGATATTAGAACGGCATCAGCTTTGGGCCTGTGCGCGGGTATAAAGGACGTAGCTCTTTTTGTATTTAGCTCCGATGGAACCGAGTTTTCATCGGCCAGCGGCATGCAGCTTATGCAAATAGTCGATAGCTTCTTAAACTGCCCCGACTTGTTCATTGAAAGCTGAGATAAGCTTCGCTTATGAGTGGGCTTTTGAAAGTTGGGACCACAGCCGCAGCAAAATAAGCCGGCAACCAATCGTTGCCGGCGTTTATCTATTGATTCTCTACATTATCTCGCCTCTTGTGTTTATATGTTTCCACTTACCGTTTATCTTTACGGCTGCTTTCCCGTCATATTCGAAAGCCCATGCTTCATCGAACATCGGCTTTATAGCGATTTGGCCCTTTAAGTTTATATACCCCCATTTGCCATTTATCCTGACAGGTGCCAGCGTCTTATCGATATCCACGACATGTTGGCCGCTCTGAGAAGCATAGACGGCCGTAAATGACTCGGCACATTCATATACGCCGCCAAAAGCCGGCTCGCCGTTTCTGTTTATGAAAATCCAACCATCTTCCGTCTCAGCCGCGGCAAGCCCGCCGCTGAAATAATGGGCCGATACAAATTTAGGCTCTATTATCATCTCCCCGTTTGGATCTATATAACCGTACTTTCCTTCCACCTTTACGGCAGCCAGCCCTTCCGAAAAAGGCTCCGCCGACTCAAACCGCGGTTCGATAACGAACTCAAAATCGCCCTCTTCCGGCAATATCCGTATATAGCCCCATTTATCACCCCTCTTTACCGCCGCAAGGCCTTCGGTAACAGGTTTGGCGAAATCAAATACCGCTTCGGTGCACCACTCCGCATGAGTGCCGTGAGTATTCCTTGAATACGCGTATTTATCATCTACCTTTACCGGAAAAGGCGTTGATGTCGGCTTTTTCACTTTAAATACCGTAGACCTGTACGTCATTCCTTCACCTAACGAAAATGGATGTTCATAGTCCTCCCATTCCCGCGATGAACATGATGAAAATCCTAGGGCACACATTCCGATAACAACGACAGTGAAAAATACGCGCAGCACCGCTCTCACAATGTTCGTTTTCCCTCTGCTAATCATCTTCGTCAACCGCGCCTACTTTTTTGCCCAACTTATTGACAATCCCATCTTTAGCAGCATCCTTGATTTTATCCGATGCCCCTTCTCTTAACACCGTCTTAGTCAAGCCTTTCGTTAACGGATTGTTATTGTATATCTTCTTAAGACTATAATCATGCACGTCAACCGATGAACCCTTAGGAATCGGTATCTTCTTTTTGATCTTACCTAGGCCCAAATCCGCCACTGAATCTATGACACCTCTTACCGTGCCTCTTAAAAATCCTACTTCCGGATCTTCTCCCTCCGTTATGCAGCCTATGCTCTTACCTTTGCTATAGTATATCGTGCGCGGTTTCCCTTTTATTCTTGCATCTATATCGCCTTGTAAAGCTTCTCTTGCTGTATTTATAAAAGCTGCTTGAAACTTATTTTCATCCAACGCATCACTTGCAATCTCTGCTACCGCGCCTATAAGGCCTTTAGCCAAATGCTTGCCGGCATTCTTTGGATCGGCCATTCCTTCTCCCATACCTTCCGCTATGTTTTTGCTCGTTTTATAAATAAGCTTTACTTGCTCTCCCGCCGGCCCTGTCACATGTGAAAGCCCTTCGATAGCCACATCAGCTCCGAATTGCACACCCTCGGCAGCTTTGGTCGCCATATCCCACCTCGCCGCGGATTTCATGGCATCTTTGTATTCAGCCTCGGCCTGAGCTATTTCTTTCTCTATCCTTTTTCTCTTTTCTTTATCGGCAAGGGCTTTGGCCGCTTCTAGCTCAGCCTTCTTACGCTGATATTCTTTGGTTATTTTGTCAAACTCGGCGCCCGGCCCTATAGCTTCCCTTTCGCGAGCAGTATAGTCGATCATGGCATCGTTCTCGGACAGCGTTTCGGCCAGCTCTTTCTCACGTTCGTTAAGCTGATTCAACCTAGTTACCATATCTTCGGTATCATAGCCTTTTCCCCCATAACCTTTGATAGCAGCCTCTATGAATGCCTTTTCCTCTTTGACGGCGATGTAATCCGCCTGTCTCTGCTTTGCCCATTCTTTTTTAGCTTCCAATTCGGCCTGCTTCTCGGCTTTCTCAACCTGAATCTGATACTTTTTATATTCGTTTTGCTTAATCGTATCTTCCAGATATTTCATACGCTCGTCGTACTGGCTTTTGAGTTTTTGATAACCGGGATCGCTCTTATCCGCGGTCTTCTCCGATTCTTCCCATTGCTTGCGTAGAGAATCCAATTCGGCCTGCCTTTTGGATATTTCCATTTGTATCTGATACTCCGGATCGTCCATGCCGATGGTTTCTCCTGAGCGTCCCTGCCCTCCGCCAGTCACCGGCGATGGCGTAAGCGGGGGCTTTACGCCGCCCAGTATCGTTAAGGCTATTGAAACAAGCCCGGGAACCACAATCCCTACGACCAATTCATCGGTACCGTCTGGGCCAGGTACCATCCCTACATAAAAATATCCTTCCGATGCCGTTTCGTCATCCGCCGTAATATCAAATGATGTTTCGTCCGTTTCATCCGTTTTCTCCGCATCCTGCGGCACGACCTGTTCCTCTTCGCTCAAAAGGCCGTATTTGCCCATTTCTGATATGACAGATTCTATCGCCGGCTCTATATAACTAGCCAATTCTTCCACTGTAGAGGAGTTATAAGCTACTACACCTGCTTGTATAATAAATTCATCAATCGGCAAATATATCCATAATTCTAAATAGGGTATTGATGCTGTATTGTCATAACCAAGTTCTTTTTCGCTTTGATAAAAATCCCAATAGGTATCGTAACCTAAAATGGGGCGACCGATTTCCCATGTATCCTTCATTTGAACTACAATATTTTCTAATATTGGATCTGGGCCTAGTATTCCAAGCTCAACTGAACTAATTTCGAAGCTCTCTTTTACTGCCTCACCTTTATTAGCTCCAAAAGAAGTATAATCAATCATATGAGCATTCCCACTACTATCGAGTGCAAGCTCTTCCTTAATGGAATCAATATCTTGGCTTATATCAAGACCCATGGACCCGACCATTTCTGCAGCAGGTCTTAGACATGTTTTAATAATATCAGTATTTTCAGAACCTAATGCAAACTGCTCCGCCACAAAAATGTCTTCCGGCTGCGATGCGTGAGCAAGCATCATAGGGCACAAAGCAAAAAACATCGCGATAAATATAATCGCTCTTGCCATTGTAATACGAAATGATTTCACTTAAAACATACCTCCCTGCATAAGCTGCACAAGATACGTCCAGCCCATAGACATCACGGAGGAAACAAGCCCTCCTAAAAACGCGCTTACTTTCCCTCTTCCGTTGCGCTCAGTAATCTTCATCCCTGCCACGCTGCCGCATACCATGATACCCGCCGGTGTGAAAACCGAGGCGGAACTCCAATAAAAAAGCCGTTGCGATAAAAATGAAAATATTACGAACGGTATCATGAGCAAAAAGCTGTCTGTTACAATCCCCATAATCGATGAAAAATCGCTTTTTTGCGTTGCACCGATGTTAGATGTCGCAAGCGATAGACTGATAAGCAATAAAATCACCATTCCCGCTATAAAGCCCATCGGTATAATCAAAATCCATCTCATAAAACTGTAAGGAAACAAAGATAAAAAAAGAAGCACTCCGAAGCTTAAATAAACAATTATCCTCTTAGCCATTCAAATCACTCCTTTGCTTATACAGCAGAAAGCGCATACCATCCAAATAAAACAAGGCTGCCGCAAACAGCGGTTATAATTATGGACGGAATTGTCTTTTCGCCGACCATATTGCGGAATACCCCATATAATGGCCCCATTGTCCATAACATACCCGTTACGCCAAAAGCCACTGCTGTATTCCACTTAAAAATCAGATTGATGATAATGCCTATTATCATGTAGGCCAAAGCACTGCCATAGCTTAGGGCTACCGCCCGCATCGACTGGCCGATACCCCATTTGCTCCCGAAAAGCTTCGAAATCACCGAAGCTATCAAAGCGATTATGAAAATGCCTAAAGTACCGAACAAGGTACCTACCACAACTAGCTGGAAAACCTCAAAATACATCGCGGTACCGGCTCGAAGTCTGTCAATGCCTGTTTGTAAGAAAAGCAACAAAAAGCAAAATCCAGAAACAGAAAATGCAAAAGGCCATGGAACATTCTCGAAATGTTCCGATATAAGCGCGCTCGGATTAAACACCGCCGAAAGCGGAATTCTTTTCTGTTTTACCGTTCCAGATTCTTTTCCCATCTCCATATTAAATTGCCAACCTCCCATAATTAAGTGGCATCTCTATTCATGCTTTTAAGCTTATCGCTTAAAAATTGCGAAATATCGCAGTAGTTTTCCGATGTACAATAAACCACAAGCACCGTCCTCCGTTTGTTCCCGACGGCTATAGCCTTTTGTTTCGGATAAAACCTCAGCTTACGCATATCCTCCCATCGTATGGAAGCCGAATTTGTGGAATGCGCTATCAGAGCAGTGCCGGCATAACCGGGCTTGCCGAATATAAGCCCGGCAAAAAATAAAATTGAGTTTACTAAAGCGTTCTTTTTGGCCGTTCTTTTTGCCGGGTACTGCCTTATACCGTTTTCACCGATCTCGAATACAGCATGTGAGCGATTACCATATATAGTAATAACCAGAATGGCCGACATTCCAAGCAGCAACGCTAATAAAACGAAAACATTAAACAGCGATTCGAGTTGGATACCGCCACGCGCTGCAGACATGGCAAATACCAACACTACAATAATCAGAATAGGAATGCCTAAGAGCATTGCCATCTGACCCATTATAAATCTGTTCGTCAAAATGGGTATACTGATCTCCCAACGGAATATCGCCGAGTCTTCCTTTTTAGCTTTCATATCTTCTATACGCCTGACTTTCTTTTATCCTCTCCCGACTATCGCCGGCATCATCGCGATACATTAAGCCGTGGCGAAGGAATGCTCGATTTGCCGATGTTATTCCCTAACGCATCCCAAATAATCTCAAACAGTTCGCTGCCTGACATGGTTTCTATAACGATCTTGTCGCCATCCGTATCTATATATAGCAATCTATGCATGCCGCAAAAAATGACGCGGCACTCGGAATGTTCGCAGGCCGAAGGCGAGATCATTTTGCCGTATTCGATATCGAACACATATTCCGGTATCAAAAAGAAATCGGCCAATTCTTCCGCTTCGCCTGTCAACGAAAATCCGTTGCCATTTTCGGCAATCATTCCTTTGCCCTTCAATTCCGGTATGGCGCCGGAAACATCCGCAGCGCTCAAATGATCGACGTCAATGAGCTTCTTCAGGCTGTTTACAAACCACATCAGCGATTGGTCTTTATTGATCCTGTCGGCTATTTCATCCGCGCTGAAAACGGCTGATCTCGTTTCTCCCGCCATAGCGCAGAGGTTGGCAGCACGACGTAAATCCAACAATGACAAAAACGCAAGAGCCGCATTATAGGAAAGCGATTCATGGAACGGAACGTCTATAAGCCGGCTGCTGCCTGTAAATTCTTCCATCGTAAAGCCCGCTTCTCTGCTAACGGCCGGGAAACTGACCACAAAATAACCGTCGCTGCTGTCCACAGAACAGGTCGCATTCCCTTTGTAATACGTAACCTTATCCACCGGCGATTCGACACCCAAGATCTGTATCCTATAAAACCCCTCCGCATTCGCAAGCACTCCAAACGCCGCCGCGGCTTCGGGCCGAACGGTACCGTCGTCGGTGATTATTCCCTGCGATACTAGTGCGGCTTTCCCTTCCTCATCAAAATCGCCCTTGTTTTTCTCAAATGCTAAAAACGGTGATATAAGATTTTTATCGGCAAAAGCCTGCCCCAACCAACCGAAAGCCGCCGGAGTAATATTATATGTCAGTGCCATTTTTATTTTTCCTCCTAATCGTTTTTATCCACTATACCTATTTTTGCCCAGGCCATCGACTATACCGCCTTGCGCGGTTTCTCATCCAAGCTATCCTTTGCGACCTAGACAGCCGTGCCCTTCCTCTCTATTCCACCGGCAAGCTTGGCGCTCTTCATGCTTTGGCCAAGCGACCGTTTCTTTTGATTTTTTAACCTAATCGGATAATATTATAATAAAGAATATTCATCAGAAAATCATTCGCTCAAATGGGTGATTTATAAAAAAGCGCCCTCACCTTTTTGGGTGATAGCGCTTTCACCTTATCATCTTCGGTATAATGCCGGTTTCATACTGGAATCTTTCCATAACATCGGCTAGTTCTCCTTCGCCTATTGGGCTATGAAGAAGCTGTATCGTTTGGCTTCTGTCGTCACGACCGTATGCTAAGTAAATAAAATCATTGCTGATTTCCACAGATTTTAGATAGACATTATTCTGATTGAACCTAATAAGCCTGAAATCTAAAAGTATACCAAAACAGGAAATATAAACATCGATGCTTTTTTCTTTCCGATTTTTAGCTATAATTTTGGCTTGGCAAATGTACAGGATCTGATTATCTATAATCAGCCTAGCGGCTTGCAACCTTCTATACTCTATAATAGAAAGGATTGTAAAAAATAGCGCTATTGCGATCAACAACAAGAACACCGCTCCCGCAACCTGCCCCGCATCGCTTAGCACAACGAGAACAAGTGCGCACGTAAAAGTCGCTAATGCTGCACCAGCACAAACGCATAGTCCCTTTCGGGATCAGACTCAATCATTATCAATCCTTTCTCATCATCGCTCAACGCAGCCTGAGATACACTTTGTTGTCGCATTGTTCCACATTCGCTAACATTATAATAAAGCATCTGATTTCAAAAAGCATTCACCCAAAAAGGTGATTTAAGCGAAAATCCGCATCGCCTTTTGGGGTGAATAGCTTCATAACTTCAATGTAAAGATGACTGCTGCTCCAGCATAATATTGATGAGTTCCGCACGGCTTTGTATTTTATACTTCGCATATACATTCTTTATGTGTGTTTTAACGGTGTTCTCGCTTAAATGCAACTCTCCGGCGATCATCCTGTAGGTCTTTCCTTCGAGAAGCAAGGCTACAATCTCGCTTTCTCTTTTGGTAAGCTGGCCAAGCTCTATGAATTTCCTCATAACCGTGTCCATCTCCTTCTGCGATGTTTCAGAGATGGCGGTAAGGTAAGCATGATCGCTCAACAAACTCGACAAGCGCTTATGTAATGGTGGAAGGACGGCAAGCGTAACACAAACGACGGCCAGCGCCAATAATGTTGAACTTATGCCTTGGCTATCGGCGGAAGCGATACCGTTTCCAATTACTCCACCGAGCAATACGCCGAACACATTCGCGGAAAGCCCTATGCCAAGGACTTTAGCCGGATTTTCGTCAAAGTCGAGCATTTCTCCGAGAATGCTCCACCAAAACAAGTCGTATACGCCGCAGGCGCCTAACATCAATGTGTCCACCACCAAATAGCTCGTTGCAGAGCGATCGAGAAGTCCGAAAGCGATAAAGGAAAACCCTATCATCGCGATGCCCACGTATAGTATATAAGTCCTATTTGTTTTCCGAGGAAGATTCCTCATGATATAGAGAGCAACTATATAGGGTATGGCCCAGTACCAGCTTGTGAGCCATTCCAAATGCGCAAACGCCGGATTTAAAACCTGATACATCAATCCGGAGTTAATGGTGATAATTACAATAAACAAGCATAAAAACGCAAGCGGTTTTACGACGCTTATAGATGTTCCAATCTTTCCAGGCGAAACTGGAGATGCCTGTTGCTCACCCTCAGGAAGGCGAAGGGCAAATAAAAATGCCATCGCAAGTACCAATAAGGACAAACCGAGCCCCGCATAGGGCGAGGAATAAACGGCCGCCATGTTCATTAGGATCATAAGTATATTGGAATATATAAGCCCGTCGGCAGTGGTTTTTATGCGCTGATTTTTAGGGGTACCGCTTTTTAGAAAGTATCCCCAAGAAGCCACGCAAATCCCCGCCACAAAAGAAGCCGATATCAAAGCTATGTACCATAGAATAGAGGGTGGAAAGAAAAATACGGCCGTCGCCGACATACAAAATACAATCGAAAATAGCATCATCCTTTTGGCGAATTGCATCTTCCTAACAAAAATGCCCGCGGAAAATAAGCCTGCAAAATGGACGGCAATAGCGCCGAAAACCATATCGTGAGGATCCATATGAAAGCTATCGGCCAACACATATAAAATCTGCCCCTCGAATGGGAAGGCCAGCAGCCATGAAAAAAACAGCGAAAAAACTATAACCGACAATAGTCGGTCATCGGCGCTTATACGAAGAATCCCTTTATGCCCTTCCTCTGCCATTGCGACACCTTCTCAACCTGTAAAATAGGTCTTATGCTCCGAAACCAAGATTTTCTGTATCATGCCGGGAATTTGAGATACCTTTCGGATATGATTATACTATATGCGCCGATGCATTTCAAGATTCACATTTCGCAGCAAAATCACAGGTTCAAAGGGAAATATCAATAAAAAAAGCGGCCGCTGTATTAAGCCAGCGCGACCGCCCTATTATGTGCTTCTATTTTTATATGTTTAAGCTTTATTTCAAAAGCGGGCAACCGCAGTGCGGACAAAAGTCGTCACCGATGTCGCACACTGTAGAACAGGCATTGCATATAATGATTTCATCATGCGATTTGTCGTATTTTTCATAAGATTTCAGCCTGCCGTGATAGCGTACCTTATCTCCAATCTGGAAATAGTTATAAAATCTATCATCGTTTTGAGTGACAAATTTATGCTTTTTCCCATTATCCTCTTGTATTTTTACTACATATTCCATGTAATTAGTTGTTAAATAGCTATCGTCTCCGGTACGGCGCCTTCTGGTTCTTCGATTAGCGCTTTTATCGACCACCGTTCCGTCCCATGTCCTTCCTCTCCCCTTGGCAGCGGCCTGCAATAGGCAAACGAACAAAAACATCGCGGCTAAAAACAGCACAGTAAAAATTGTGGCGCCGGATGTCATATCCACCAACCCTATTGCGTTACCGACAATGGCCCCAACGACTATCACCGCCGACGAAACCAATCCAAAAATTATTAGCCGTCGTTTACTCTTCCTAATATAATTCTCAAAAGTCTGATCGTCTATTTTCCCGGAAAATCCGATGAGACTTTCATTATTGCCCGTACCCGTTACCCCTTGAGTTCCCTGCTGAGCCCCGCATACCTGGCATGTTTTTTCGCGCCTAGGCAAAGCCGCTCCACACTTTGTACAATACATAGCGGTCATCCTTCCCATAGTAATATTTAGCATATATAGAGCCATAGCCTCCACAATATTATAATAAGATGTTTTCAATTGAAATGCGTTCACCTCTTAAGGCGAATTTTATCAAATAACCCATCACCCTTTTGGGTGATAAGCTTAAGAAGCGTTTTCTCTTGTTGACAAAGATCTCCTACAGTTGTATTATATAATCAAATACATTTGTACGAGGTTGAATTATGAGCAATAAGATGCCGCAAATTTCCGAATCCGAATGGCAGGTAATGAAGGTGCTTTGGCAAAATCCCGGCTTGACAGCCGCCCAGGTTTCAGACGAGGTTTCAAAAGAGAATGACTGGAGTTCAGGCACCACGCGCACATACCTGCGCAGACTTGTAGCCAAGGAGGCTCTCCGCTTTGAACGGGACAAAAACGACAGCCGGATATATTACTACTATCCGATTATAAGCGAAACCGAGGCCATCGAGCATGAGAGCAAATCCCTTTTGGGCAGAATAGTTAAAGGCAAAGCCGGCATCGTACTCGCTTCCCTTATAAAGGATTCAGATCTTACTCCCGAAGATATCAACGAACTTGAAAGCATTTTAAATCAGAGGAGGGATGAAGAACAATGAAAGGCATTTTTGCAGCTATCCTCATTATCAGTCTGCAGTCAGCCGTTGTAGCAGCAGCGGTTATAATAATAAAGAAGATATTCGGCACACGACTCAATACGCGCGTCGGTTATCTGCTTTGGGCGCTTGTCCTGTTCAGGCTCATCTTCCCCGTGCTGCCTTCAAGTCCGTTAAGTATTTTCAATGCCATAGATATTGACGTTTCAGCCATGCCTTTCTTATCGCAAAATACGCCTGCAATATCGCGGAACATGGATGACGCCAGTTCAAGCTTGTCGACAGTCCATGCCGTCGACAGCTCAAATATGAGCACAGCTTCGCGAGTTGAAGAGGAAAAAACTCCGCTGCGAAATGGCCCTGCGGAAAATATAATCGCAGAAAATACGATGATAATTTTATCATATATATGGGTTGCAGGGGTACTGCTGATAATAGCCTATTTGATCTTTGTCAATCTGTTTTTCTCATCAAGAGTAAAATCAATGCGTATTGTTGAACTGTCAGAAGATTTAATAAAAAAGCTTAAAACGCATACAGGCATACGGCGCTCAATAAGATTTGTAGAAAGCGCCGGAGTATCTTCCCCATGCGTTTTCGGCGTAATTAACCCCGTTATCATTCTGCCAAATGGCTTAATGGATGGTATAGGCGACAACGATTTGTACAATATTTTGGCGCATGAATTTGCGCACATCAAGCATTATGATCTGGCAGCAACATGGCTTGCTTATATTCTTTGTGCCATTCATTGGTTTAACCCGCTCCTATGGTACTGCTCTGTATTGATAAAACGGGACCAAGATCTATGCGCGGACGCATATGCCATGTCCCTTTTACCCGAGAACGAAGTAATGGGATATGGCCGAACTTTATTATCTGTTGTAAAAAATACCGAAACGCAGCCATTTGCGCTCATAACAGCGGGAATAAACGAAAGTAAGAGTACTTTAAAACAGAGGATCAAAAACATAGCCGCCTTCTCAAAGAAGAAATATAAGCTAACCTTATTCGGTATCCTGCTTGTTGTGCTTACAGGTATAATACTGGGTACCTCCGGCATGAACTACCCGAAAACCAGCGAGGAAAGAATGAAATTTTCGGATAATATTATCATGAGCATTTCGTCGGATAATGCAAAAGGCTTCGAGCTTAAGATCCATAATAAAAACAACCTGGCCATAAACAATTGCAATCTGGAGATATATGACGGCAATCCTTATGTAACAAAATCCAAGCCGATATTCAGCAATAAGAACTTTCGTGTTTCAGGGCAAAACTACAAGTCGTTTAACCTGGAAAACATAGATTATAACAATGCATATATAAAATTCAACTACAGGATTGGCCTCGCTCCTGGAGACGGCAATATACTATCATCTTCCGGCGATATTCGGGCATTTGACAAAACATCTGAAGTAAACGCCTGGGCCGCGGCTTCTGACGCTGAAGTCAACGCATTCATAAACGAATATAAAATAAATCCTTTGGCGATAACAAAAATATACGATCTTTACACAATCGTGATATTCGAAAACGGTTCTTCGACAGGGTACTACGAGCTGTACAAGGATAACAAATCGAATGGGCTCATAAGCAGGAAGGTCGTAGGATACGATTCAGGCATCGAGAAACCACCTGTGCAAATGTTGGGAGGCACCGCCGCGCTAATAAACTATTCGTTTGTAAACTTCAAGATAAATTCCTCGGCCTTACGTGCCCTCGGCTACAAAATGAAATTAGTGACATCCAACGGCACGCTTACAAGCTATGTCGCCGCCAGGCAGCTCACACTATTGAAACCCGCGGCTTTGGCAATGTAAACAAGATACTCATTTATGATAAGGACGACAAACTGATTTATGACGGCGAAAAAGCCCTTTTTAATGACGTCAACTTCAGAAGCGATGATCCAAGTTTCGGCAAAGTAACAAGCGAAAAAGGCTTTAAGATAATTAACCAGTCGCCCATGAGCTTCGACGTAACCTTCACTCACGGTATGTTCCCTGATAAGTATGTCGTAGCCTATAAAAGCAACGATATCGACTGGAAGATTCCATTATTCACATACGAGAACACCACTGCATACCTGAAATCCATTGTTGAATCCAATGAATCGCCGGATAAACTTTACGCTAATTTTTATTTTATACATGATATAAGCAACAAACCCGGAAATATCCTAAGCAGTTGCTATGTTAACATAGAGCAAAACGGGGAACATTCTTATACCAATAACGTAAACGTTAAGAAACATGTTTTAACCTCAGAATTTGGTACAATTAAAAACGTTACTTCCATGAGAAGCTTTGGCCCAGGGGATCAAATGGCTATCTATCTGGACAAGTCAATGGTTGAAAAAACTAAAGGTAACTTTACGATAACCTTTGACGGCTTAAATCTGATAAGCTATATTCCAAGTTCAATGCATGCGTTAGATGAAAATAAAAAAGCCCAAATACGCAACATGGTCTATGATCAGGTCATGACACGCCAAGGCAGCAAAGATAAACTTACCGGCGTTGAAGAAGTGTTTGCCGCTGTCGGACGTAATGGCCAAAAAATATTCGATGCCGATACAAAAAAGTATATTGATATTTCAGGCAGATATGTGTATTATGTTGTCTTTCATACCGAAGCGGATGGTTTACTCGGTCCCATCACTGTTATTGTCGACCCCGTAACCGAAAAAATAATCGGATATCTTCCAAGGGAATAATACCGCAAGCCAGTGTTTTATAAAATAAAGCGCCGCCGCTTACTGAACATAAGCGACAGCGTTCTTTATTATCTTTTACTGAAACTTGCAAGACCTTATTTGGCTTGTTTATGCTTTACAGCAGCCTGCGCTGCGGCCAAGCGCGCTATCGGCACGCGGAATGGCGAACAGGATACATAATCCAAGCCTACCGCATCGCAGAATTCTATCGAGCTTGGGTCCCCGCCATGCTCACCGCATATTCCGAGCTTTATATCCGGCCGCGTGGATCTGCCCAGCTCCGCCGCCATCTTTACGAGCTTGCCTACACCTTCCTGATCCAAGTGCTGGAATGGATCAAAGTCGTATATCTTCTTATCATAGTAGGCATTCAGGAACTTGCCGGCGTCGTCTCTGGAGAAGCCGAACGTCATCTGCGTCAGGTCATTGGTGCCGAATGAGAAGAATTCGGCCTCCTTAGCTATTTCATCAGCCGTCAGCGCAGCCCTTGGCACTTCGATCATGGTACCCACATGATACTCTATGCGCTCGCCTTTCTCCTTTATAACCTCCTCGGCGGTCTGGACTATTACATCCTTAACATATTTCAGCTCTTTAAGCTCGCCTACCAGAGGTATCATTATCTCGGCTACGATGGTATGGCCTTTCTCCTGCTTTACCTCTATGGCAGCCTCCATTATAGCCCTGGTCTGCATTTCGGCTATCTCAGGATATGTAACCGCCAGACGGCATCCCCTGTGGCCCAGCATTGGGTTGAATTCCTTCAGGCTCTCGACAGTGGCCTTCAGCTCATCAAAGGTTATACCCATCTCTTTTGCCAATTCAGCTATTTCCTCATCTTCGTGAGGTAAGAACTCGTGCAGCGGCGGATCCAGCAGCCTTATGGTAACCGGCTTGCCTTCCATGGTTTCATATAATCCTTTGAAATCGCTCTTCTGCATCGGCAACAGCTTGGCCAAAGCTTTGCGACGCTGTTCTTCGGTCTTGGATATTATCATTTCGCGCATAGCCGGTATGCGGTCTTCATCGAAGAACATATGCTCGGTACGGCACAACCCTATGCCTTCGGCTCCATACTCGGCCGCCTTCTTGGCATCCCTGGGTACATCGGCGTTGGCCCTTACCTTCAGCCTGCGCAGCTCGTCGGCCCATGCCATAAACGTTGCGAAATCACCGCTTATAGCCGCCTCCACCGTAGGTATGGCCTGAGCATATACATAACCGGTGCTGCCGTCTATAGATATATAGTCGCCTTCCTTTATAGTCAAGTCACCTACTGTGAAGTATTTGCCCTCTTCGTTTATCTTGATGTCACCACAACCGGCTACACAGCAAGTGCCCATGCCTCTCGCCACCACTGCCGCGTGAGAAGTCATACCACCGCGCGCCGTCAGTATACCTTGAGCCACATACATACCCTCTATGTCTTCAGGTGATGTCTCAGTTCTGACCAGTATAACCTTCTTGCCCTCTTTGGCGGCTTTTACAGCATCTTCTGCCGTAAAGTAAACCATACCGCAAGCGGCGCCGGGAGATGCCGGCAGGCCCTTGGCTACGGGTTTGGCTTCTTTAAGCGCCTTTTCGTCAAACATCGGGTGAAGCAACTGATCCAATTGCTTTGGCTCGACCTTGAGTATGGCCTCTTCTTTGGTCAACAAGCCTTCATCGACCATGTCTATGGCTATCTTCAATGCTGCTATGGCCGTGCGCTTACCATTGCGTGTCTGCAGCATGTACAGTTTGCCGCGCTCTACCGTAAACTCCATATCCTGCATATCTTTATAATGCTGCTCGAGTTTCTTGGCTATATCGGCAAATTGCTCATATACATGCGGCAGTACCTCTTTTAATGCGGATATGGGTTGAGGCGTCCTTATACCTGCCACCACGTCCTCGCCCTGAGCGTTCATGAGGAATTCGCCGTACAGTTCCTTTTCGCCGGTGGACGGGTTGCGCGTAAAGGCAACGCCTGTACCCGAATCATTGCCCATATTGCCGAATACCATGGTCTGCACGTTGACCGCGGTACCCCACCAGCTCGGTATCTCGTTTAAGCGCCTGTATGTTATGGCCCTTGCATTATTCCATGAACGGAATACCGCTTTTACAGCCTCCATCAACTGCACCTTCGGATCTTGCGGGAAATCTTCTCCTTTTTCCTGCTTATAAAGCTCCTTATAGCGCTTTACCACTTCTTTTAGATCATCAGCTGTAAGATCGGTATCGTATTTATAACCCTTAGCTTCTTTTATCTCATCCAATATTTTCTCAAATTTGTTCTTATCTATTCCCATTACGACATCCGAGAACATCTGTATAAAGCGGCGATAGCTGTCATAAGCAAAACGTTCGTTGTTTGTAAGCTTAGCCAAACCTTCCACGGTTTCATCATTCAAACCGAGGTTCAATATCGTATCCATCATGCCTGGCATAGAAGTCCTTGCACCTGAACGAACCGAAACCAGCAATGGATTGTTCGGATCGCCGAGTTTTTTGCCATTCACCTGCTCGAGTTGCGCGAGCTTTTCATTTATCTGCTCTAATATGTCCTCCCCTATGACTTCGCCGTCTTCATAATATCTGGTACAAGCCTCGGTAGTAATGGTAAACCCGGGCGGCACAGGTAAACCAAGCCTGGTCATCTCGGCCAATCCGGCTCCTTTACCCCCCAGCAGCTCTTTCATGCTGCCGTCGCCTTCTCCAAAGAAATATACATATTTATGTGCCATAAAGCTATATCTACTCCTTTCATATTTGTAAATCTATATAATAAAGCTGATATTTCAGCTATATTACAATATAGGAAAAATCGCCTATTGCCTTAAACAATTCAGCTATGTTCTTCAAAATCGCCAAGCGATTAGCCCTTATAGCTGGATCTTCGACCATAACCAATACGGCATCAAAAAATTCATCCACCGCTGGCTTAAGCCCTTTTAATATTTCATAGGCACGGTCGTAATCCCATGCAGCCAGCGCCTCATTTAACAACTCTTTTGCGTCTTTATACGCCTGCCATAATTTGCTCTCGGAACTATCGCTAAAGAGGCTCTCATCTACAAACAGGCTGTCCGTTTTGGCTGCCAGATTATTCGGCCTGTTAAAAGCCGTCATAAAGTCTTCGAAATCCGAGCGCGCCTTCCATTGGGCTATTATCTTGGCGCGCCGGCGCACCTCACAAATATCATCGAAATCAGCCGCTATGGCAGCGTCCACAACATCATAAGATAAGCCGTCATCTATCAGCATAGAGCGTACCCTCTGCTTTATAAAATCCAATACCTCGTTAAAAGTCTTACGCCGGTTTTCATCATCCAAATCGTAAAGCTCTAGGCTGTGCATCACTGCATCGCGCAACGAAATGCTTATCTCCTTCTCATATATCATCCGGCATATGCCCAAAGCCTGTCTACGCAACCCGTAGGGGTCCTGCGAACCCGTAGGCTGAAGTCCTATGCTGAAGTATCCGCACAGCGTGTCCAATTTATCGGCCAGGCTTATGGCCGTGCCGATAACCGTATCAGGCAAATCATCAACAGCCGTGCGCGGCAAGTACATTTCATATATGGCCTGCGCCACAGGTTTCGGCTCGCCTTGCAATATCGAATATTCTCTGCCCATTATGCCCTGCAGCTCATCGAATTCATTTACCATATCGGTCACGAGGTCGGCTCTGGACAGATAAGCCGCTCTATCAAGGCAAGAGAGCATATCTTCGTTTAATCCTAATCTTTGGCCTATATACCGGCACAAATTGCGCAATCGCATAGTTTTATCATACAGCGTGCCAAGGCCATCATGAAACACTATACCTTTTAGTTCCTCTACTCGCTGCTCGAGAGGGCGCTTTATATCCTCTTCAAAGAAAAACTTGGCATCATCCAGCCGTGCCCTAAGCACCTTTTCGTTGCCTTCTCTGACCACATCTATGTAATCGGTCGTACCATTCCTGACCCCTATGAAATATGGCATAAGCGCACCCGTATCATCTTTAACAGGAAAGTACCGCTGGTGGTCCTTCATAGGCGTAATCACTACCTCTTTGGGTAAATCCAGATATTTTTTGTCAAAATTCCCCAAAAACGCTGTAGGATATTCTACCAGGTATACGACTTCCTCCAGCAAGTCTGGATCTTGCAGCGCTGTACCTCCTGTTTTATCGGCTAATTCTTTTATCTGTCGGCTTATCATATCCTTGCGACGATGTTGATCCACTATGACAAACTGCTGCTCCATGATAGCGATATAATTATCGGCCCTATCTATAGCCACCTCTGGTTGTCCTAAAAATCGATGGCCTCTGGAATAGCGGCCAGATGGAATGCCGCCCATATCAAAGGAGATCACTTCGTCATCCAGCAATGACGCTATCCACCGTATCGGACGCACAAATCTAATATCCATATCGCCCCATCGCATAGACTTAGGAAAGCTCAATGTCGATATAAGCTGAGGGGCTATTCCCTTTAACGCCTCACTCGCCTGCATACCGCGTTGCACTTTATGAGCATAGACATAAGGTATGCCGTTAATCTCATCGATGATCAAATCTTCGACGCTTACATTCTGGCTGCGCATAAAGCCCAATAGCGCCTTGGTAGGCTGCCCGTCATCACCATACGCTGCCTTTTTGGCAGGTCCTTTGACCAATTGTTCGACATCCTGCTGGTGCCGAGCCACATCCTTCGCTATAAGCACTATGCGCCTTGGCGTACCATATGCGCGCATATCTTTATAAGGCAGACGGTATTGTTCAAAAATAGCCTTGCCTTTCTGCTCCATCTGATCCAATATATCCGGCATAAAATGAGCCGGTATTTCTTCACACCCTATTTCTAAAAGGAAGGTGTTCATGGCGCCACCTCCTTCCTCAAAAGGGGATAGCCCATATCTTCGCGCTGTTTTATGTATAGCCTGGCGCAGCGTCTAGCCATATTCCTAACGCGGCCTATATACGATGCCCTCTCACTTACGCTTATAGCCCCTCTGGCATCGAGGAGATTGAACGTATGCGAACATTTCAACACATAATCGTATGCCGGCAATAACAAGCCCTCTTCCACAAGCCTATAAGACTCTTTCTCATATATCTCGAACAACTGTGTCAGCATATCAACATCAGAGCATTCAAAATTATATTTTGAATGCTCCCATTCCGCCCTGTGAAATATATCACCGTAGCTTATATCATCCACCCACTGTATATCGTATACATTATCCTTATCCTGTATATACATGGCTATACGTTCCAGGCCATAGGTTATTTCCACCGACACCGGCCGGCAATCGATACTGCCCACCTGTTGAAAGTATGTAAACTGCGTTATTTCCATACCGTCCAGCCACACCTCCCAGCCCAAACCCCATGCGCCGAGAGTAGGAGACTCCCAGTTATCCTCTACAAATCTCACATCGTGTTTTTCCAGTTCTATGCCTAGTGCCCGCAAACTATCCAGATACAATTCCTGGATATTATCGGGCGACGGCTTTATCACTACCTGAAACTGATGATGCTGATATAATCTGTTGGGATTATCGCCATAACGGCCATCCTTAGGCCGGCGCGAAGGCTCCACATAGGCCACTCGCCAAGGCTCCGGGCCGAGCGCTCTCAAAAAAGTAGCCGGATTCATGGTCCCGGCACCTTTTTCTATATCATAAGGCTGCATTAAAGCACAACCTTTGCTGCTCCAAAAGCGTTGCAGCGTTAAAATAATATCCTGAAAATTCATATATCGGCTCTACGCCGCTTTATAGAGCGGCTTCAACCATCCTCTCAAATAATAATATCTCTTTACACACGTATCCTTATATACTTTAGCAAAAGGGCGACTGCTTGTCAATAGCCTAAAAATCTATATAGCCTATTGTGTCGATTAAGCGCCTGTAAGCGGTTGACAGGGATGATGCTGACACATTATAATATTGAGCAATGTCCCGCATAACTCCCCAAGAACCCTTTCTCCTGCAATAGTAATACTCCAACGCCGCAGCCCATACCTCTTTCTTCCTTATCTTGCTTAGCCTTTCCTGCGATACCATGTTCAAATAGCACTCCATAGTTTTACGTACCGCGGCTTCGTAGTTATCGTCATAACGGTTTTTCATCATCTCTACAGCCAACTCAGCGGTTTCCATGTATAAACTGCGCAAACTACTGTTCTCGGTTTCGGTTATCAAGTTAACCTTTACTTCTGTCAACCTCTGATCTATATAGGCCATGTACGGTTCTTTTATCCCATTTTGCTTTAATAAACCAAAAACCTCTTTGCGCAGCGCTTCTGACTCGCCTTTTCTGAGCAGAAATTCCCTTAAAATCCTTTCGGCCTCCCGATCTCTAAATCCTGATACGGTATGAAGAAGGACGCTTTTTATCACATCATCATTTATATCCAGACCCCATCTGATTATATCCTTAAATTCCTTATCTTTGTGCCACATATCGATCAATTGATCTTCAGGCATAGCTAGCATCCGATTTATAAATTGCATCCGCCTTAAAAATTCATCATGCGGCACTTGATATTGATAGAGGTACTCCTGGTCAGGTATCAACTGCCTCATGTGAAGGCTGGTCCTCGCTCTGTAAAATGCCGCTATAGAGTTGTCTGGATCCAGCTTCAGCATCTTATCCCACCAGTCCATAGCTTCGTCGTATTGCTTTAAGTTAAGGCAAGCTACTCCACAATAATATATAATCCTTATATCATAGGGGTTATATTCCAACAACATTTTTAAAACATCGAGTGCTCGGTCATGCAATCCTAACTCGCATAATGTGACGCCTATTTTATATAAGCCGTCGGGATCATCAGCATCTATTAAATCCGTTATCCTCTTTATATATTCCTCTTTGCCGTCTTGATTACCTATATCATCATAATACAAGGCCATATTGCAATTTGCGTGTATATTGTCGCTTTGAACTGACAATACGGCTTTTTCTATATTTATCGCTTTATCTATATCGCCTGCGCAGAAGTACGCCAATGAAAGGTTGTTTTTTACGAATAAGAGCGTGGGATCCTCATCCATTATCCTTTCAAATACATTTATGGCTTTTTTATATTCACCTTTGTCCAAAAGCTGCTTGCCTATCCTCGCGCGTTTATAAAGGGCTTTAAAACTGCTGTCATATCCTATTATTTCTTCAATATAAGAGGTTTGCAGCTCCAAGATAGCCAGAAATTCCTCTGCTTCATCGGCATATTCCCCGTCATAATCCATATTAAGATATTTTTTGAAATATTCCCTGGCCTGATCATAATCCTGCATTCCCAGAAAATTGCATGCCATATCAAAATAGACCCTAGCCCTGTATTCTCCTGCGCGGTGCAGTACGTGTGCTAGCACAACATTGGACTCGTCAAAAAAACTCATTTCGGTGAATAATTCCGCAAGCTCCAAAACATAGCCTATATTATCCGGATCTTTATCCACTGCCTTCCTGTAACAATTCAGTGCCTCTATATAATTGCTTTTCCCGATATATTTCTGAGCCCTCTTATAATAAAATGACCCATTTTGCTCAAAAGGAAGCACGTTTCCTTCATTCGGTTTAGTATAAATCATGATTCACCTACCAAAAATCAGTGCTATCTAACTTCAATTATACGCCTTTTATATCTGTTTGTGAAGAAAAAATCTTATTGGTAGCATCTGCATATACCCATGGCTCGTTCTTTTATAATATCGGCCAGCTGCTTGGGCTTAAGCACAACCGCATCGCTGCCATAGCTTAATACCCACCGGCCTATTTCCTCCAAATTGGATACCGTCTTTACGAATACAACAGATCCGTCGGGTTGCTTTATAAGTTTATCGGCCTTCCTTTGCTCATATTCGCATACCAGCCTGGCACCCTTATTCACAAAACGCACTTCCACCGTATAATGCTGATTGCCTTTCAATATATTCCACACATAATCTGTATACTGCTCATAAGAGAAATTCGGATCCACTTCGAAGTGCTCGTCCAGCATATCGATCCATTTTATCCTATCTACACGAAATTCTCTTATCTCATTGGATTTATGACAGTATCCTACAATATAATAATTGCCATTTTTGAAAAACAACAGATAGGGATCTATCTCCCTCACGCTCTCTTCATCCGACGTGAAAGAATAATACCTCATCTTAACTGTGCAGTGGTCATCGGCTGCCTTTTGAAGCAAATTCATAATGGCATCGGAAATTATATGATCCGATGACAGGTCATTGAGATCCACCTTAAAATAAGACGCCACCTGCTGCATAAATTTTTTATTGGGAACAGGCATGGAATTAATGATACGGTCGACTATCTTATAGGCGTCCTCTCCCATCACACTGTTGGAAAACGGTTTGGCTATCTCACGAAGGAAGTATAGCCCGAGTAATTCATCTATATCCAAGTCCAAATTATGTATGTTAAATATGCCATCTTTGAACAGCTTATAGATCGGCCGCGCATCGCTTCCATCCTGATATATAAAGCCAACCTCGCTTAAATCATCCATATCATTCATTATAGTAGCGCGAGTAACCGTATAGCCCGCTCTATTGACCTTTTCAGTCAGTTCCGTTTGGCTATAGCCATTCGGATTCTGAGCCAGCAACTTTATTATATACCATTGGCGTTCTATCTGCTTTTGATCGGTGTTTTTTGGCATGGCACATCCCCTCCACAATTATATATCGTCTTCATTATACGCCCTTTTATCTTTTTTGTGAAGGGAAAAACGCGGCTGCTCAGCCAACGCTATTTAACATAGCTTTTCGCTATCGCTTCCAGTTTCTTCACTTCTTCCGCCGATAAATGGTTTTTCAATATTCTATCCATATCTCTGGCCTCTTGCAGCGTAACGCCATCCCTGGCCATATCGATCATCCTTTTTATATCGTTTATATCGACTTTGGCCAACAACTTTGCCGCTTCAAGTTTATCCTTAACACTTACGCTGTCCTTTGCCTCATCCAATTGCGCTAACGTGGCCACCGTTTTTATATTATCGGGTTTAGGAGGCGCTGGCTTGTCGATGATTTTATCATCGACATCTTTTTCAAACCATGCCGCCAGTATATTTTCGTAGCTTTCTATGGTTTCCTTAACGTCTACCTTTTGCGTCGATTTCTCTTCGGATGTTGGCTCGTCTATGCTGCTATCGGCTTGAGGCATGGCTTCGGTTTCATGTTCCTGTACAACTGTATCATCTGATTTTAATTCATCCGAAGCTTCCGACGATTCGCTGCCTCCCACCGCAGGCACCGGCTCTACGGTCATTGTATCGCCTGATGCTACAGCAGGCGTCGTTATGCCGGATTGGTTTACGGTCGTTATGGCACAAACCGAGGCTACGGTCAGCCATATCATGATCAGGCTAGCTATGATACCTTTTTTCAAAACAAAATACCCTCCAGAAATATTATCCTAAAGGGTATTATCGTCGCAACGCAGCGTTTTTATACTAAATGCCTTGTTTGTCAGTTAATACAAACATAAGCTCGGCTTCGGCCACCAGTTCATCGGCCACATAGGCCATTCCCTTACCTTTGCCTATGGAGCCTTTCACCTTTACAAGTTCCACTTCCATGCGCAATTGGTCGCCCGGTACAACCGGCCTCCTGAACCGAGCCTTATCTATGCCGGCGAACATAGCCAGTTTGTTCTTATTTTCTTCCATATTCAGCACCGCTACGGCACCTACTTGCGCCATAGCCTCTACGATCAGCACACCCGGCATTATCGGGTTACCGGGGAAATGCCCCTGAAAAAACGGCTCGTTTACAGTAACATTTTTTATACCCACCGCCTTTTTGCCATCTTCTACTTCCAATATGCGATCCACCAGCAGGAACGGATAACGATGAGGCAATATATTCTGTATGTCCTTTATATCCATGGCACAGCAACCTTTCGTTTTTATTTATATTCATGACTTACGCAAAACTATGTAAATGCCTTAAATCCAATATTTAAGCGAGGCGAATTAATGGACAGCATAATCTGAGCTATTTCCTCTTCTTCCACAATAAATCACTGCCTTACGTCTCTAGCTGATGATATTATACCTGACTTTTTAGGTCCTGTCTACTATGCCTGAGCAGTAACCAATCATTTCTTCTCCACAACGCAAACACTTTCTTGTCATTATATCAACTCCTATCCTTGATATTCAATTAACTATTTTATCGCATTAAATAATATCTCGAGTTTATACAAAATATGGGATGCATCCTCAGGTGCGACTAACGTGCTTTTGCATAAGCCTTAAAAATAATAAACAATGAACCAATATATTGCAAAGTATACAATGGCTTTACTATATACAATTGTATCGAAAGCTTATCGTTTATTGACAAATCTTGCGGGGGCAGCAACATAATCAGCATCGTTATAATAGGATATATATACGCTGTTACTTTAATTAGCGTAATATTTAATATAGAACCTGTAAAATATAAAACGATAGAAGTCGCCATCGCAGATAATCCTATATATAGATACGGTATAATACTAGAGAATATTACATATTCTCTAGTATTGATCTCATTATGGAAAATAGTATACCTAATAGCAGTTATAATAAGTGGTCCTAATATCAATAGTAGCATATATGAGAAAAACCATGTTTTAACAATGAGCTGATCTTCAAGCTCAACTCCTCTTTTAACGGTTCTTAAATAAAAGATAAATAAAACAATAAACCCTATATATGTTATAACTTGTAGAACCAAATTGTCTAATAAGGTAACATGTCCAAGATTATCAATATTATTATATAAGACAATAAAAATACTTTTAGTCATAATACGTGATATAAAAAATATTGCATTTATGACTAGCAATTTTTTGAAAAAAGTTAACAAATAATTTTCATTTGCTTTGGAATCAACTTTTACCATATTTTATTCTCCTTTACCAAATTCACACAGGAACATATGTTAAATAATTATTTAACATATGTTCCTTTAAAATTAAATATTTATGGAACTATTGTAAGAGAGTTTGCTGTTAATGCTTCTCATGCCCACATATGAGATATAGACGGATTCGGTACTCCTGGTAAATAGTAGCTATACTCATACCTTATCGAACCATAAGCGCCCATTGATGTTTTAAAGCTGTTTGTTACATTACCCTCATATGTATATATACTTTCTCCAACATTTCTTCCTCGAGATTTTCAATAGAGGTTTCGTGATCCGATACAAGCGCCGATTGGTCAATTGCCTCCCATGAAACCATCGGCTTACGCTTTCTCATCGCCGATATTGCGGTATTTACCGTTATTTGCATTAACCATGCAAAGGGGCTGGTTATAGGGTAATTGGATTTACATAATATGTATTGTGAATATTCATTTACAAGACTAACAAAAGCGTCTATATCGCCCTGCTTCATTTTATTAAACAGCTCTTTTAGACGGCTTTCTTTTTCTTCGTAAAGCTTGCTATCCATATGTACCGCTCTTTTACAATGTTTTTGTAATTATCCTTCTATATATAAGACGCATTTTTGTCAAAAAAGTTGCATTTAAGAAAAAACTTTTTGGGGCTTGCATCCATGTTTTATTGAGTATTGGCACCGCATGATACCTATATGGCAAAGCTAACCTACCTAATATAGGCACATTTTGGTATACAGTTTGATGCTTTATGTCTATATGCTGTTTACGCTGCTGCACAATCCTTATACAGCAGACCTATGATAAGGAACCTTATTGCAGATTATAACAAAAAACCGGTCCGGGCATGTACCCAAACCGGCATTATGCTATTGATTTTTAAACCAATGCCTTAACGGCGTTCACCACGCGCTGTTTGGGTGTAACCCCTACGATCTGATCGACCATACGGCCTCCCTTGAATATGCCCAGCGTGGGTATGCTCATAATCCTGTAAGTGGATGCTATCAATGGATTTTCATCCACGTTTAGTTTAGCTACCTTAAAATCGTCATTCTCTTCGGCTATTTCCTCTATTATCGGAGCCATCATGCGGCAGGGGCCGCACCATGGGGCCCAGAAATCTACCAATACAGGTTTATCGGACTGCAATACTTCCTTACTGAAATTTGTATCCGTAACCTCTATAACTTTAGCCATAATTATCAAACCCTCCATATAAAATATACTATCCCCCCGTACGGGGTATCCTGATTAAATTTTAACCCAACGGCTTCGCTTTGTCAAGCTCATTTCGCGAATTTCAATATGGTATTGATCAACTCGGCTACCTCGCCGGCATCGACCTTGCCATCGTTATCTTTGACCAGGCACTGTACGGCGTGTTCCTCCAGCAAAGAATAACCCACCTTTTCCAAAGAAGCCTTAACCGCTGCTATCTGAAGCAAGACTTCCTGGCATTCTTTACCCTCTTCTATCATGCGCTCTATGCCGCCTATGTGACCTTTTATTGTTTTAAGGCGGTTTAACATATCTTGCCTAGAATCCGTCGCCAATATACCTCGCCCCTATCTTTTAAGTTTTTCCTTCATCTCTTCATATTCTTGCTCAGTTATTTCACCTCGCGCAAATCTCTGTCTCAATATCTCCATGGCCTCGTCGCGCCCATATGAACCGTGCCCTTCATTGCCCGATAAATGCTTTATAATATATATTATACCTACTATTACGGCTACGACGAGCACTATCTCAAATATAAACCACAGTATGCCGATCAGGCCAATGCCATTCACCGGCCACCATCTATCCATCATGAAATCATCACATCCCTTCTTACTCATATATTATAACACCAAATTACACGCTTTACCTCTCCATCCACAGCTTTCGTCGTATGGCGTTGAACACCAGATCTTTGGTTTGCGGACCGAAAGCTGATAGCCCATCTACAAAGCGTTTCATCTCCTCGCGCTGGGTCTTGCCATTTGCCGGACATGGATTGGTTATCACCGGAAACTGTAGCCTTCTGGCCATTCCTTTAGTTTCGGCTTCTTTTATATATATAAGCGGCCTTATGACCGTTATGCCGCTGCGTGTAAGATAAACCTTGGGATCGAAACAGTATATCCTCCCCTCATAAAATAGGCTGAGGAAAAAGGTTTCAATGGCATCATCCCTGTGATGCGCCAGCGCTACTTTATTGCACCCAAGCCGACGGGCTGCGGTATTCAGCATGCCACGCCTCAGATTGGCGCACAATGAGCATGGATTATGCTCTTTTTTTATATCGAACACGACCTCTTTTATGTTGGATGGCACAACATGGTATTCCACGCCAAGTCTATCGCAAAATTCCTGTATAAGTGCAAAATCGGCGCCCGGAAATCCCTGGTCCACGGTTATGCCTATTGCTTCGAATCTTTTAGGATAGAATGAAGCCAGGCGGCTCATAGCATACAGCAGCGTCAGGCTGTCCTTGCCTGCCGACACCCCGACAGCTATCCTGTCGCCCTCATCTATCATATCAAAATCCTGTACGGCCTTTCTGACCCTTCCCAATATGCGCTGCACATACTCCCCGTCTATCAATGCCTGCGCCCTTTCAATTCGGCGTATATATCGTCCAGCGTCATACCCTGCTGCACCAGCAGTACCAGCACATGATAGAATAAGTCGGCTACCTCCCAGCGCACTTCGTCGTACACGCCGTTTTTGGCCGCTATTATGACCTCTGCCGATTCCTCGCCTACCTTTTTCAGTATCTTGTCTATACCCTTTTCAAACAGATAATCGGTATATGAACCCTCTTTGGGGTTATTCTTCCTATCCACTATAACATCGTACAACTCGGCCAACACGTCCCCTTTGGCGATATCGGGCTGCTCTACAACGGTATTGAAGAAACACGAACGATGTCCCGTATGACAGGCTGCTCCCATCTGCTCGACCTTTATGAGCAGGGCGTCACCGTCGCAGTCGTAGCTCATGCCTTTTACATTTTGGAAATGCCCCGATGTCTCGCCTTTATGCCATAGTTCATCGCGGCTGCGGCTATAAAAATAGGTCTGGCCTGTTTCCATCGTTTTACGCAGCGACTGTTTGTTCATATAGGCCAGCATGAGCACCTGCCCATTCGTATAATCCTGTATTATGGCCGGTATAAGGCCCTTATCATCGAATTTAAGCTTGCTTATAAAATCGTCCATTTTATTCTTCCTCCATTCTCACCGGTATGCCTTTATCGGCAAGATATCGTTTCACCTGCATTATCTCCAATTCCTTATAATGAAAGAGCGATGCGGCCAACACAGCATCAGCCATGCCCTCTGCTATGGCGTCGTAGAAATGCTCCAGTTTACCCGCGCCCCCTGATGCGATAACCGGTATATTCACCGATTGCGCCACCGCCTTGGTCAGCTCTATATCGTATCCGTCTTTTGTGCCGTCGGCATCCATGCTGGTAAGCAGTATCTCGCCGGCTCCCATGCGTTCGGCCTCAACGGCCCACTCCAGCGCATCGCGGCCGGTATTAACGCGACCGCCATTCAGGTAAACATCCCAACCGCTACCATCATCCCTGCGCTTTGCATCTATAGCCACGACGACGCACTGGCTGCCGAAACGCCACGCCGCTTCGGATATGAGCTCAGGCCTTTTCAATGCCGCCGAATTAACCGATATCTTATCGGCTCCTAATTTCAATATGTCGCGAAAATCCTCTATGCCGCGTATGCCGCCGCCTACCGTAAACGGTATGAATACCTGCTCGGCCGTGCGCGCCACCACATCGCGCATTATGGCGCGATCATCCGATGATGCCGTTATATCCAGGAACACCAGCTCGTCGGCCCCGGCTTTGTCATAATATGCCGCTATCTCGACAGGATCTCCGGCATCCCTCAGGTTTACGAAATTCACCCCTTTTACCACGCGACCGCCGGTAACATCCAAACATGGTATTATACGCTTTGTGAGCATGATTATTCCTCCAATTCCAATGCATCTTCAAGGTTTATGCGGCCGTCGTATAAGGCTTTGCCTATTATAACGCCCGCCGCGCCGGCCTCCTTTAGCCGCTTTATATCGTCCAAATCCGATACGCCTCCCGACGCTATTACGTCTCCGGCAAATGATTTTGCCATATCAGCGATGGCCTTCACATTAGGCCCGGCCAGCATACCGTCTTTTGATATGTCGGTGTATATTATAGTCTTAACACCCATTGCGCTCATCTGCCCGGCCAGATCGCAGGCCGATACGCCGGTTATATCCACCCAGCCCCGCACAGCCACCATACCGCCTTTCGCATCTATGCCCACCGCTATTCGGTTATCGTAACGCCGCACGGCTTGCTCCACCAAAGATGGCTGCTCGATGGCGGCCGTGCCTATGACAACCCGGCTTACGCCTACTTCATCCAGCATATAGCTTATAACATCCATGCTGCGCATGCCACCGCCCAGTTGCACCGGTATATCCACCGACAGCACTATGCTCTTTATAGCCTCCATATTGGCAGATGCGCCGACAAAAGCACCGTCTAAGTCCACCACGTGCAGCCACTGTGCACCGGCCGATTGCCAGCGCAGCGCCGCTGCTAGCGGGTCATCCTCATATACGGTTTGGCGCCCAGCATCGCCTTGTACCAGGCGCACGCACTTGCCGCCTTTTATATCTATTGCGGGATATATCATCATACCTCTAACCTCCCGAAATTCCTTAATATATTCAATCCTACCGAGCTGCTTTTCTCGGGATGGAACTGTACCGCAAATATATTGTCTTTGTGTACGGCCACAGGCATATCTATGCCATAATGCGCCGTAGCTGTCACTATAGAGGCATCGATGGGATTGACATAGTATGAGTGCACGAAATACACGTAAGGATGCCGGCTCAACCCATTAAATAGTGCGTCCTCCTTATGCTCGAGGTCGTTCCAGCCCATATGCGGCACTTTAAGGCCCGGCGGTATATGCTCCACCGTACCCTTAAATATGCCCAGCCCCTTATAAACACCGCTTTCATAGCTGGTATCCATGAGTAGCTGCAGCCCAAGGCATATACCTAAAAAAGGCTTTCCACTATTTATAAAGCTGTATATGGCCTTATCCAAACCGCGATCTATCAAGGTAGACATGGCATCAGCAAATGCCCCTACGCCGGGCAGCACCGCCTTATCGGCTTCGGCTATGGCAGCGGGATCATCGGTTATAACAGCATCGAATCCTATATATTGAAACGCCTTCTCCACGCTGCGCAGATTGCCCATGCCATAATCTATGACAGCTATCATTACAGCACCCCCTTGGTGGAAGGTACGCCTTTTATGCGGGGGTCTTTTCCTGCAGCCGCATCCAGAGCCCGGCCCAGTGCCTTAAACGCCGCTTCTATGATATGATGCGCATTACGTCCATACAAACAATTTATATGCAGCGTTATGCCGGCATTAAAAGCCAGCGCGCGGAAAAATTCCTCAAAAAGCTGGGCATCCATATGGCCTATGGACGGCACGTCCAACGCCACATCGTAATGCAGATAAGGCCTGCCGCTTATATCCAACGATACCATAACCAACGCTTCATCCATGGGCACATAAAATGTACCAAAGCGCTTTATGCCTGCCTTGTCACCTATAGCCCTGGCAAAAGCCAGCCCCATGCAAATGCCTATATCTTCAACGCTGTGATGGCCATCAACGTAAAGGTCCCCTTTACACGACACCTCTATATCGAACAGGCCATGCTTTGCCATAAGCGTCAACATATGATCCAGAAAGCCAATACCGGTATCAACACGCGCCGTACCGGCACCATCCAACACCCATTTGACATGTATGTCGGTCTCGGCGGTACGCCGCGTTACCTCGCCTATACGCTGCACTTCCATCATTCAAACCTCACCCTCACCGAATTGGCATGGGCCGTAAGCCCTTCAAATTGTGCCAAATCTATTATATCATCCTTTATAGCAGATAACGCACCTTCGGAATAATATATAAAGCTGGATTTCTTTATAAAGTCGTCGACGCTGAGCGGGGAATAAAACCTCGCTGTACCGCCGGTAGGCAACACATGATTGGGCCCTGCCATATAATCGCCCAGCGGCTCGGGGGAATATCGGCCTAAAAATATCGAACCAGCGTTTTTTATACCGCTCAACATTTCAAACGGTTGGCTGACCATAAGCTCTATATGCTCGGGCGCAATATCATTGGCCAATCGCACTGCCTCCCTCATATCCCGCACAAGTATTATATAACCATAATAGGACATGGATTGCGCTATGATATCGCGGCGCGAGAGCTCAGCGCTTTGTTTTTCCACCTCGTCAGCCACCTTGGCAGCCAATCCATCGTCGTCGGTTATGAGTATCGACGATGCCATGGGGTCGTGCTCGCTCTGCGACAGCAGATCGGCCGCTATAAACGCAGGGTCGGCGCTGCTGTCGGCTATAATAAGTATTTCACTCGGCCCGGCTATCATGTCTATATCGACATATCCATACACTGCGCGCTTGGCCATGGCAACATATATATTGCCCGGCCCTACTATCTTATCCACCCTGGGCACAGCGTCGGTACCAAATGCCATAGCGGCTACAGCCTGCGCCCCGCCCATACGGTATATCTCATTCACGCCGGCCTCTTTAGCGGCTACCAGCGTATATGGATACACGCTGCCATCCTCCATAGGTGGCGTGGCCATTATTATACGCTGCACTCCTGCCACCTGTGCCGGTATAGCGTTCATGAGCACCGACGACGGATAGGCCGCGCGGCCACCCGGCACATATATGCCTGCGCATTCCAATGGACGATAGATCTGGCCCATTATAGTGCCGTTCTCGCCGTTTACCATCCACGATTTATCGAGTTGTTTGCTGTGAAATACCCTTATATTTTCAGCGGCTTTTTTTATGACCTCTATAAAACGCGGCTCTACCTTAGCGTAAGCATCGTCTATTTCATACTGCGCCACTTTGATCGAATCAGGTAACATGTCCACGTGGTCAAAGCGCTTCTCGTATTCCAGCAGAGCATTGTCGCCCCTGTCGCGTATATCCTGCACTATGAGCTCGACCAAGGCTTTTATGTCGTCGCGGCTAAGCTGCGAGCGCGAACGCAAACGGGCTATGAAGTCGTTTTTATTCTGCTTTCTCAAATCTATGAAGTTTATCAATCCGTTTTCACTCTCCTTTTTGTACAAATGCTTTTACAGCTTCTACAATATTCATAATGGCCTGATGCTTGGTCTTGAGGCTGGCGCGGTTTACTATAAGGCGGGCGCTGACTTGGCAAACCTCATCTATCACATGTAAACCATTCTCCTTCAGCGTGCTGCCTGTTTCGACCAGGTCCACTATAACGTCAGATAAGCCTACCAGCGGGCCCAGTTCCACCGAACCGTTAAGTTTTATTATATCCACCGTTTGACCCCTGCGCCTGAAATAATCGGCCGCTATATTGGGATATTTTGTAGCCACACGCATATTGGCTTTTATGATGCCGCCATTCTTATCATCGGGGCCTGCCACTACCATGCGGCAGCGGCCAAAACCGAGATCCAGCATCTCATAAAGCGAACCGCCATATTCCATAATGGTGTCGCTACCGGCTATACCTATATCGGCAGCGCCGTGATCGACATACGTAGGCACGTCCACCGGCTTGACCAGTATCAGACGGACGCCGGTATTGTCGTCATCGAATATGAGCTTGCGCGAGGATGAGCGCGCCTCGCTGCAGTCTATACCGCAGTGTTCTAAAAGATCCATAGATAAATCAGCCAACCGGCCCTTTGCCAGCGCTATAGTTATATAGCTCAAACTTCAATCCTCCCTGCAAAAATGCAATACATTCTTTATCCCTCTTTCTGACGCATAGGCGGCGGCATCTCCCACATCTTCTACGGCCTCTGCAATCACGTCAAAGCCCTGCCGTCGCAGTTGCGTGGCACACTCAAAAGCTTTCTTCATGCCGCTTTCATCATAAACTATTAGATAGGCGCACGGCGGAGCAGGCCTCAACTTGCCCTGCCTTTCCAAAGCCAGCATAAGGCGCTTTATGCCTATGGCAAACCCGGTAGCGGGCAATGCAGTACCAAAGTTGGCCAACAGATTATCGTATCGGCCGCCGCCGCATATGGAATAGCCCAGTTCAGTTACAAAAGCATTGAACACCATGCCCGTATAATAATCGAGATCGGGTATTATGCTTAAATCCACAGATACGAAGTCATTCAACCCCCGTCGAGCCAGCGCATCGTATATTCCGTATATGTTATCCAGCCCTGCCATAATGGCCGGCTCTTTCACCATCGCCTTCGCTTTATCGAGAATGTCTACGCCACCGAACCATTGAGGCAAACCGAGCAATATTTCTTTATAATCGTCATCGATATCAGCTTCGTCCAGCAAAGCCGCGAGCGCCGGTATATTCTTTTGGTCTATAAGCCGGCTTATGCTCTGAGCATACGACTGATCGACGCCGCTTTCTTCGATTATGGATTTAAATAAACCGACCTGACCTATGACTATATGAGGATTATCCAATCCGGCATATTTAAGGGCGGTTATGGCCAGCGCTATGAGCTCGGCATCGGCTAGTACTGAAGTGCTGCCAACCAGTTCGACGCCAACCTGCGTGAATTGCCTCTGGCGCCCTGCCTGCAGGTCATCGTAGCGGAATACGTCGCCGCAATAGCATAATCTTAGCGGCATAGGCTCCGATGCCATCTTTGTGGCTACCATGCGTGCCACCGGCACCGTCATATCCGGCCTCAGCGCCGCTATACGGCCGTTGCGATCGACAAACTTCAATATCTCTTCCTGATGCCTGTATTTGCTGCTGTCACTGAAGACATCGTAGTATTCATATATGGGCGTTTCCACAGATCTGTATCCCCAACGGTGAAATAGAACGTTAAGTTTATGTTCCAATTCTTCCTTATTATAGCACTCATCGATCAGATAATCCTGAGTACCCTCCGGTATATGCAATTTCCAGCTTTCCATCCATTCTCCACCCTAATCGCTTTATTATGATAAAGTGATAAATCACTAAAGTACACACATTATAATATAAGGCGCATTGGGTTGTCAAATCCCGTTTGCGCCTTTGCTTTTTACTTTACCTTCTCATAAAAGGCCTTATACGCTTTATAGGTCATATACACATCGGCTTTGCTGGATACCTCTAAAGGTGCGTGCATGCTCAAGAGTGGCACACCGCAGTCCAGCACATCCATGCCGTAGCGTGCGAGAAACATCGCTATAGTGCCTCCGCCACCTTCATCCACCTTACCCAGTTCGCCGGCCTGCCATACTATGTTGCTATCATTAAACACCTTGCGGACCTCGCCTACGAATTCTGCATGCGCGTCACTGGCACCATATTTACCTCTCGAACCGGTATATTTATTTATAGCGACGCCTCTGCCTATGTACGCAGCATTGCGCTTGTCCTCCACCTCAGCATAATTCGGGTCTAAGCCATCGCTCACATCGGCCGATAACGCCTTGGTATTTAAGAGAATACGCTTGACCATAAGCTCATTGTATTTGCCGTCTAATGCCACCAACTCAGATACAAAGCGATCCAAGAACACAGATTCCATGCCTGTATTGCCCACACTGCCTATTTCTTCTTTATCTGCAAATAGCGCAACGCATGTTTTATCGGGATTATTAAGCGACAAAAGGGCTTGCAATGATGTATAAGCGCACACGCGATCATCCTGGGCGTAGGAAATGATCATGCTGCGGTCAAAGCCAAGGTCACGTGCATTAAATGCAGGCACTAACTCTATCTCGGCACTTATGAAGTCCTCCTCCGTTATACCATACTTCTGCTGTAGCATTTGTAACACAGCAAGTTTAACCCGTTCTTTTATATTATCCTTTTCCTCTTCAGATACATCAAGCGGCATGCTACCAACCAATACGTTCAGACCTTCCCCGGTTATCCCTTCCGACATCTTTTTGTCCATCTGCGATTTAGCCAGATGGGGCAGCAAATCGGTGATACAAAAGACCGGATCGCTGTCTTTATCGCCTACACTTATCTCCACCTTGGACCCGTCAGCTTTTATTATGGTGCCATATGTAGCCAGCGGTGTTATAACCCACTGATATTTTTTTATGCCTCCATAATAATGCGTATCAAAGAATGCCAGTCCCTCATCTTCATAAAGCGGTTTTTGCTTTAAATCCAACCGCGGCGAGTCTATGTGCGATCCTATAAGATTAAAACCACCCTCCAAAGGCTGCTTACCTATTACCGCCAGAGCTATCGTTTTGTTCCTCTGCATATAATATACCTTCATGCCGGGCATGAGCTTTGCATTGTCCTGTTTTAGCTGTTCTATTGGTACAAAACCCTTTTGTTCCGCTATACGCCTTATCTCACTGGCACACCGGCGCTCGGTCTTGCTATAACTTAAAAAATCCTTATAGCCCTCACAGAATTGAAAAACCTCGTCACGCTGTCCACCGACAGCATCCCAGGCCAGCTCGGTTTTATATGTCAAATGTTTCTGTAATTCTTTTATATCCGATTCCATCATCATCTCTCCTTATATCATAATTCTTATATCTCTTGACATTTCTGCGTATACAGTAATACAATTCTAAAAGACATTACCAAAACTTACGGAGGATTTTTTATGTACGATTACCATATACATTCTAATTTTTCCACCGACTCCAACATGACTATGGACCAAGCCTGTCGGCAATCCATAGAGCTCGGGCTTAAAGAGATAGCATTCACAGACCATCTTGATATAGATTACCCTAATTTCGACGATCAATTCATGATAGACTTCAGCCTCTACACCGAGCAGTATAACACAGTGCGTGCAAAATATGCCCCTCGTCTGAAGGTTATAAAGGGCATAGAGATCGGCTTGCAACCTCACACGCTGCGGCAGTCGCTCGAAGTGGCATCCTCTTATCAGTTCGACTATATTATAGCATCAACGCACGTAGTAGACAAGCTTGATTTGCACAATGGCGATTTTTGCCGTGGAAAAGCTAAAGAACAGGCTTACAGAAGATATCTTGAAGATATGTACGATTGCATAAAATTATTCCCTATGTTCAATGTGCTAGGTCACATAGACCTCATACGTCGATATGGAAATTATGATGATAAAAGTATGAAATATGGCGATTATGCCGATATATTGGATATTATATTAAAATGGCTCATAGAAAACGGTAAAGGCATAGAGATAAATACATCCGGCTTTCGCTATAACCTCAATTCAACCATGCCTACGCCGGAATTTGTTCGACGCTATAAAGAACTGGGAGGCGAAATACTTACTATAGGCTCCGATGCCCATAGCACCGATTATATAGCCTATAAATTCGACCTTGCCTATGATATATCCAGGGAGGCCGGCTTTAAGTATGTAACTACGTTCGAACAACAGCAACCGTCATTTAAAAAGATATACTGAATCTCCCCATGGCTAAAGCCAGGGGGTTCCTGACTTAGTACATGAGTAGATATCTGTCAGCCTGCCTCTCTTTGCCGGACGAACCTTACTCAAAGCCTTAGCATGTTGCATCATCCAGATACCTTTTGCGGTTGACCTGCTCTGTCCTATCATTAGGCGTTCTATTATAGCAAGTGCTATTTCGAACCTCGCAGGTTATTGACAGCCTATCTCCAACCGCCAGGACGATTCCACCCTGTTTTGAGATAGGCTCGGCTACTTTTATATTCCAAAACTCTTCGGAATATGATTATATGTCATCTTAACGTTGTTGATTGCTTCATCTAGTACCGGTTTAATCTGTGCCCATTCATTAGTGGCTGATTGCAAGTCAAGATAATATTTGCCTCCACTGTTTTGTTTGACATGCCTCGCTAAAAATGCGGAATATAGGTCACGCTGCATATTTATACCACACTCGCATCTGTGCCAGCGAACGCGAAGCTCTTTCTTCTGTCGCCTGCCGCATTGGCACATCTGCGATAGCGCGGTACTGACGGTAGGAAATTCCTCGAATTTACCTTGAACTCTTAGTAGCTTCGTCTTTATCATATTTACAAACATGCTGGGAGCACGATAATTTACTGATTTGCCGAAGTTCTTCTGAAATGCTTTATAAGAGATATCTTCCAGGTAAATCGTATTACCGCACCTTAGTATGTCATTAACAAGTTGGCCGTGAAGCGATTTGCGATATGCAGCTTGGCGTCGGTTTAGTTCCGTAAATTGGGCCTTGCTTGCCAAATAACGTTTGGAGTTATGCCAGTGTAATTTGCCGCGCTTAATAGTGCCATTGCTGTTATAGTTATCCGGATTGTTTGCTCTTCGCTGTCTCTCCATCTTCCGTTGTATTACTCTAATCTTGCCGTGAATATCTTTGAGCTCATGACAAAAGAGGTTCAGGCTGCTTTTTGTATCGCTGACTATAGCGACTGTAGATGGTCCTACGTCTATCCCAATTTTGCCTTCGGCAATGTAATTCTTCTCTTTTTGGTACGGTATTCCCTCACAGATAAGTTGCACGTATAAGCGTGTTTTCCCTTTGATAGTTTTCTTTACTAAGCGTACAAATTTGATAGGACATGATAAGCCATAAGCGATAACAGGGTCGTTGAAGTCGATAATGGCCTGCAATTTTAATGTGCCCCATATTAGGCAATTGTCTTTCCAGCGTATACCTTGCTTATTCGTTTTCCCTTCAAGACTATTTAGCTCACCATAACGCTTGAATTTTACTTTTGCGGCCTCACCGGTGATGGTTCATTCAACAGCTCGATATGCTCTTGTCGCCAATGCTTCAGCAGTATTCGCATCGATATGCTGGCCAAGCCATGAATTTCTAGTCTGGGTTGCATATTTATCTAAGCAATATTGGCCATTTAAGCCATATTTAATCCGTACTTCTCGAAATGCTTGATTACGTATTTTGCATTCTTCTTCGGTTTTATGAGGCATCAATATGGCTTGGCGGTACATTTTAGAAGTCAACATCTGGTCGCGTCTCCTAAGCGCCTCGCCAAGGCAGGCATTGTATATTTGACGCCCGGCTTCAAAACGTGCCATTGCTATCTTTCTTTGTTTTGAATTAGCGCGTAAAGGAAGTTCTACAACAAAGCTATCCGTTTTTAAGCGGCTCATATCCTCAGACCCCTTTCTGTTGCTCGATATATAGTGTAGGCTTTCGCTCGCCTTGGTTTTTGGTTCCGGCGGAACTATAGGCATATCGCTCGGCGGCATATGGCGATCCGGTACAATATTGCATGATGCCAGCAACAGGCACAAAAATACAGCAATGAGTAATTTAATTGTGGATTTCACCATCTTAACCATTCCTTAATATAAAAAATTCCTTTGCATATTAGATGATTAAGATGGTGAAAAGGTTGCACAAAATTTAAAATTATTTTGTGTCAAATCTGTTCTATTTTGCCTACCGCCTTTATATCGTAGAGCTTATTGAAAATATCCTGCTGTGTTACATTCTCTGTCATTTTTAATTTGAGCAATACCAGTACCTCATCTTGCCCATCATAACGCTCGATTTTTATATTGTTAATCGACACGCCCATGTCCCCAAGTGCCTGCGCCAATATCGCTAGGTGCCCCGGTTGGTCTTTAATGGAAACAGCTATTCTCATAGTTTGTTTGGGAGCAAATATCTTGGTATCCTCCAGCCTATTAAATACATCCAGTATTATAACTACAAATGCAGTGGAAGCCAAAGCAGCACTGTAATAGCCTATGCCTATGGCCAAGCCGATGCACGCCACCGCCCACAAGCTGGCCGCTGTGGTAAGCCCTCTTATATTTGGGCCTTCTTTTATTATGGTGCCCGCACCCAAAAAGCCTATGCCGCTTATCACCTGAGCTCCCAAACGAGCAGGATCCGGTAATGCGGCCGATACGGTTTGCATCCGATTATACATAAAAACTGATATAAGCATTGTAAGTGCCGATCCAACGCATACCAAAACATGGGTTCTAAAGCCGGCGGGCTTTTGTACCACCTCACGCTCCCAACCAACAACGCCACCCAGCACACAAGCCAACGCCATCCTCACTAACATTTCCCATATGGTTAACGGAAACATTATTTCTCCTCCCTTCCTCTTAAAGCAGAATTATAGCTCACATCACCTATTTTAGCAAGTCATTTTAAAAACCTCTGCTCATTAAAGCACAAAGGAGGTCAATGCCAACGCAAATTTATTAATAAATAAAACAGCCTGGTGCATTACCAGGCTATCTCGGCCATTATCTTTTCCACCATATCATACCGTCCAAACGGTGGCATTATATAGACGCCGCTAACCATGCCACGGCATTGCTTTATCAGCTCGGCCGCTATGGCCACGCCTTCATCCAGAGCATTATCGCCGGCATTTTTCATGCGTTGGCGTATGTCAAGTGGTATGGTTATACCCGGCACCTCATTATGCAAAAACTCCGCATGTTTATAACTTCTAAGCGGCAATACGCCCATAAGTACCGGTATATTATAATCAGCTATGTTCTTTACCATTTTTTCAACCGTTTGCATATCATATATGGGTTGTGTTTGTATGAAGTTAGCACCATTTTCGATTTTTTTATCCAATTTCTCAAGTTCTGCTTTAAGATCATCGGCATTGGGGTTAAAGGCTACGCCTATAGCAAAATTTGTGCTGCCCTCCAAGACATTACCCATATAGTCGCGGCCTTGATTCAAGGCACCCAATATGTATACCAGCCCTTCCGATGTTATATCGAAAACACCCGTGGCCTTGGGATGATCCCCGATAGAAGGCGGGTCCCCTGTTAAAGCCAGCACATTGTTTATGCCAAGAACGGCTGCGCCTATAAGCTCGGATTGGATACCTATAAGATTCCTGTCCCTGCACGTGAAATGCAATATAGCATCCAGACCTACCTCCTGTTTTATGCGCGCCGCCAGCGCTATAGGGCTTACCCTTACCCTGGCCATAGGGCTGTCGGCTATATTGACGGCATCCACGCCGCAGGATTTCAAGGCGCGCGCACCTGCCAATGCTTTTTCTATATCCGTGCCCTTAGGCGGATCCATTTCCACCGTCACGACAAATTTCTGTTTTATCTTTTCTAAAATATTACCGGCCATTGCAATGCCAGCCTGTGTCAATTCGGATCGGCTTACTTCTGCCGTAATCGTACCAGGCTCCATGGCAATCATATTCGATGTTTCAAGACTCGTGTTTTCATTCAATACGCTGCGCATTGCTGCTATATGCTGCGGCGTGGTACCACAGCAACCGCCTATTATATTTACTTTGAGTCCAATATAGTCCTTTACATACGATGCAAAGTAATCGGCCTTGGCTTTGTATTGAAGCCGGCCTTGCGCATAATAAGCGAAACCTGCGTTTGGCTGTATGGATAGGAATTTAGAACCATCCGTATATTCCGCAATGAATTTCATAAATTCTACCATATCGCGCGGGCCACTGCCACAGTTTAATCCGACTACATCAGCGTTGCAATGCTTTAGAAATTCCGCTACGCTCTGCAAGCTTTCGCCAGAAGAATCAAAGCCATCAGGCAATAAAGAAAATTGACATATCACAGGAATATCGGCCGCGTCCTTAGCGGCTTTTATAGCCATCTCAGCTTCGAGCGTGCTACCCATCGTCTCGGCTATGATAGCATCCACGCCCTCGCAGCACAATGCCTCTATCTGCTCTCCATAAGCTTCATAAATATCGCCGCGGTCCTTCTCGTTCACCGGTATCAGCGGCAAGCCTATAGGTCCGACTGCGCCTAAAACCCAAATGTTATTCCCTGCTGCCTGCCTGGCCAATTTCACCGCCTGTCGGTTTATGTCCGCGACCCTATCCTCTAAGCCATAAATAGCTAGTTTAAATCTATTGGCCCCAAACGTATTAGTCTCTATTATATCTGCACCAGCACCTATATAATCCTTGTGCAAGGTCAGTACCATATCGGGCTGCGATATGTTCATGTACTCAAGGCATGCTTCGCTATCGGCCCCGCGTTCACGCAGCATGGTCCCCATAGCACCATCACACAATAAAGTTTTATATTTAAGCGCTGTTAAAAAATCCTTTTCCCCTCTCATGCATCCAATCCTTCCGCAAGGTATTTTTCTTTTATCAGAATAAAATCTTCCCACGCCGGCTTCTTTTTGCTTGGATCCCTCAATATCGCTGCCGGATGAAAGGTCGCAATAAAGTAATAGCCTTTGCGCTCTATCCATTGCCCTCTTTGCTGAGTTATCTTAAAATCGGGATCTATTAGGTTCTTAGCTGCCGTAGCGCCGAGGCATACTATTATCTTCGGCTTTATTATAGCCACCTGATTGCGCAGATACGGCAGGCATGCTTTGGCTTCGCTCGGTGTGGGAACGCGATTTTGAGGCGGACGGCATTTGACTACATTGGCTATATATACCTCAGAACGTTTTATCCCTATGGCTTCCAGCATGTTATCCAGTAATTGGCCGGCCCTTCCTACAAACGGCCGGCCCTGCAAATCTTCGTCTTTGCCCGGCCCCTCCCCCACAAACATCAGGCGGGCATTTAAATTGCCTTCGCCGAACACTGTATGCGTACGGCTCTGCGCCAATGGACATTTGGTACAATTAGCCACCTCTTCCATCAAGGGTTTAAGCTTTAGCAAAGCCATAGTCTTATCTGGCTAAGATAGCCCTTTCTTCGGTGCTAAGATTGCTTAAACCGTCCTTTATCATATCGATAAATTCTTCATTGGAAGAGGTTTTTATAAGTCGGCTTATAAGATATTCGGTCACTTCGGAAGTACCCATAGAGCTCAAAGCTTTGCGTATAGCCCATATGCATTCCATTTCTTTCTGTGAAAGCAGCAGTTCTTCACGACGAGTGCCGGAACGATTTATATCTACAGCAGGGAATATACGTTTCTCTGATAACTTGCGGTCGAGATAGATCTCCATATTGCCCGTGCCCTTAAACTCCTCAAATATAACGTCATCCATGCGGCTACCGGTCTCAATGAGCGCTGTGGCTATTATGGTAAGGCTACCGCCTTCTTCTATATTTCTGGCCGAGCCAAAGAATTTCTTAGGTTTGTATAAAGCGCCGGGATCCAATCCTCCGGATAGGCTTCTGCCGGTAGGTGCTATGGTAAGATTGTACGCTCTGGACAGACGCGTGATGCTATCCAACAATATAACGACGTCCTTTTTATGTTCCACTAACCTTTTGGCCCTCTCCAGCACCATTTCCGATACCTTGGCATGGTGCTCCGGCATTTCGTCGAATGTGGAATATATAACCTCTCCTTTTATAGAGCGTTTCATATCGGTAACTTCTTCAGGACGCTCGTCTATGAGCAATACTATTACATGGATATCCGGAAAGTTTTTTGTTATGCTGTTGGCTATCTTTTTAAGCAATATAGTCTTACCAGCTTTGGGCGGCGATACTATAAGCCCTCGCTGGCCTTTGCCTATAGGCGCTATAAGGTCTATAAGCCTTGTAGAGAGCTCTTGCGGGTTATCATGATCCTCCAGTGTTATCCTTTCATCGGGGAAGATAGGCGTCAATTCATCGAATGGTTTCCTTCTCAGAGCCGTTTCCGGGTCTTCACCGTTTACACTGGTAACATAAAGAAGCGCCTGAAATTTTTCACCTTCTTTAGCCTGCCTAGTCTTGCCTTTGACGAGATCGCCCGTCCGCAAGCCGAAACGTCTTATTTGAGACTGCGAGATATATACGTCTTTATTGCCAGGCAGATAATTTTCCGATCGCAAAAAGCCGTAACCATCCGGCAACACCTCAAGTACCCCCTCAGCATCACCGTATTCCAGTTCCTTCAGCGATTCCGGCACTCCTGTAGACCTTTGCTGATAACCGTACGGCTGACGCTGATAATGATTCGTTTGCGTGCCCCCCCATCGGTTATAGCGCTCACCGGTTTGGGGCGAATTGCGGTCGATTCGACCATTAGGCCTATCATATCCGGATTGCTCGCGTCTCGGTTGGTCATACCTGGGTTGGTCGTATGGGATCTGCTCGCGTCTCGGTTGGTCATATCGCGGCTGATCATATCTGGGTTGATCGTATGGCGGCTGTTCACGCCTCGGTTGCTCATACCTGGGCTGCTCGCGCCTCGGCTGCTCATATTTGGGCTGTTCGTACCTCGGCTGCTCAACCTCATCTTCAATCTCAGGCTCAATATCTACTTCATCTTCAAACTCCGGTTCTATAGTGGTATCGACCTCGTCGATATCCTCTTCCGGCTCTGCTTCCTCTGCAATCGGCTTTGATGTATCTTCTTCTATCGAAACTTGTTCCGGCTGTGCCTTTTTATACTCCTGGCGCATTTCATCGAGTTTTTGCTTTATCATATCCAGCAACTGCTGTTTCCTATAACGAGTTACGCCTTTTACGCCTACCTGACGGCCTATATCGCGTAATTCGAATATACCCTTTTCTTCTAAATTATCAAAATCCAAAAATGCATTCTCCTTTCTAAAACTTAAATTTGACGCCTTCCCAATCCTTTAAAAACCGCTCTATGCCGATATCGGTTAAAGGATGAGAAAACATCTGCTGCAATACTTTATATGGTACAGTCGCTATATGCGAACCGGCTTTAGCAGCCTCTATAACATGCATGGGATGCCTTATGCTGGCTGCTATTATCTGCGTAGGTATATCATGGAGCAAAAATATATCGGCTATATCCTTTACTACCTGCATACCCTCATTGGCCACATCATCCAATCTGCCGACAAACGGGCTCACATATGTAGCGCCCGCTCTGGCTGCCAAAAGTGCCTGGGCCGCTGAAAATATAAGCGTAACATTGGTTTTTATGCCCTGTTGGCTCAATATCTTGACGGCCTTTAATCCTTCGGGCAGCATGGGTATCTTTATTATGACGTTCGGATGCACAGCGGCTAATTTCTTAGCCTCTTCCACCATGCCTTCATGCTGTGTGCTTATGACCTCCGCGCTTATAGGACCATCGACTATACCGCATATTTCCTTCAATACTTGCATAAAATCGCGACCCTCTTTGGCTACGAGCGACGGATTTGTGGTCACGCCGCATATAACGCCCCAATCGTTGGCCTCTTTTATCTCATCCACGTTTGCTGTATCTATAAAAAGCTTCATTGAAAATACCTCCTGACGTAATATTTTAATTTACGCTCGTCCAGAGCAACCGAACAGGCGCATTTTACCGCTCACTGTTTCTATCATAGCCTCTTTGGCAACGCCCAACACTTTACGCGGGTCATATTCTGCGGGATTGTCGGCAAGAATCTTTCTTACTGCCTCGGTAAAAGATTGGCGTATTTCTGTATCGATATTTATTTTACATACTCCTCTTTCCACGGCCTTGCGTATGCTTTCATCGGGAACACCTGACGCGCCGTGCAATACTATTGGAATATCCAGCATGCTCCTGATCTCAGCCAATCTATCAAAGTCCAGCTTAGGTTCACCTTTATATGGGCCATGAGCGGTACCTATAGATATAGCAAGACTATCTACGCCGGTTTCTTTTGCAAAACGTACTGCTTCCTCCGGTTCGGTATACAGTGCTTCTTTCTCTGAAACCGTTATATGGTCTTCAGTACCGCCTATCTTACCCAATTCAGCTTCTACCGAAACATCCACGGCATGGGCTATTTCTACTACTTTTTTAGTTATAGCTATATTTTCTTCAAATTGATATTTTGAACCATCTATCATCACTGAAGTGAATCCGTGACGTATACACAACATAATCAGATTAAAATCCGTACCGTGATCCAAATGTATGGCCACCGGCACCGAAGCTTTTTGTGCGGCTAATTTGCCCATCGCTTCTATATAATCTACTCCTGCGTATTTCAATGCGGCCTGGCTGGCCTGCACTATAACCGGTGCATTTTCGATTTCGGCTGCTTGAACGATAGCTTGGAGAATCTCCATATTGCTCATATTGAATGCACCTATAGCATATCCCTTCTCGCGTGCTTTGTCAAGCATTTCTCTAGTATTTACTAACATTTGTATAATTCCTCCAATTGTATTATATATTTTTATTTGTCACTGTTTCGGCGCACAGCATATAGGCTAGGCATATTATATTTCAGCCTTTTGCATAATGGCACAGCCAAACAATAATTGCTATTGTAAAAACTCTAAAGGACGATCATTGCATATATTGAACTTATATAGTATGGCTTGAACTATGCGCTCGGATGCATGTCCGTCTCCGTATGGATTTATGGCGTTTGCCATGCGCTTATATTCATCGGCATCGTCGAGCAGGCGTGATGTTTCCTTTGTTACAGCATCAACATCGGTGCCTATTATCTTTACCGTACCGGCCTCTACCGCCTCCGGTCTTTCGGTAACATCGCGCAACACCAATACCGGTCTGCCGAGCGATGGTGCTTCCTCCTGAAGCCCACCCGAATCGGTCAATACGAGATAACAGCGGGCCATTAAATTATGCAGTTCTTCGGTGTCCAGCGGATCCAGCAGCATTATGCGTTTTATATTGCCGAGCATGGAAAATACCGTATCGCGGACAGACGGGTTTAAATGCACAGGATATACTATATGAACGTCGTCATACTTTTCAACGATTTCTTTCAATGCAAGGCATATATTTTCCAACGGTGCTCCGATATTTTCACGCCTATGTGCCGTTACTACCAAAATACGTTGATTTTTGAAATCCAGCTCTTGCAACTGCGGCGTTTGAAATTTATATTCGTCCTTAACGGTGGTAAGCAAAGCATCTATAACAGTATTGCCGGTTACAAATATATTATCGACAGGTATATTCTCTTTTATGAGATTTTTTTTGGCAGCAGCAGTCGGCGCAAAATGCAGATCGGCTACGACAGCGGTCAACTTTCGATTTATCTCCTCCGGAAACGGAAAATACTTATTATGTGTTCGCAGCCCTGCTTCCACATGGCCCACGGCTATATGCCTGTAAAATGCGGCAAGCGATGCGGCAAATGTGGTAGTGGTGTCTCCATGCACCAATACAAGATCAGGATTTGCACGTCCGTAAAGATCATATAAACCATGAAGCGCTCTTACGGTTATATCGGCTAACGTTTGCCTGTCCTGCATTATGTTCAAGTCAAAATCCGGTTTTATATCAAATAACCTTAAAACCTGATCCAACATCTCCCTATGTTGGGCTGTTATACACACTATATTTTCTACATAATTAGGATGACGATCCATCTCCTTTATAAGTGGGGCCATCTTAACAGCCTCCGGCCTTGTACCGAAAACCGACATAATTTTAAGCGGTTTATTATGCAAAGCATCACCTCTTTCGTTTAATCATCGTGCCCATGCGCCTCATTTTCGTCGTCGGGCAGAGGCTCCAATCTCACCTTAACGAGATTGCCATCTTCAAAGCGGGCCACTTCTATACCTGCCTCGCGCAGCAAATCCATAGCCAACGCGTCCGGGTAATCGCCCTTATATACTATACGCGTTATGCCGGCGTTTATTATCATTTTAGCGCATATGGCACACGGCTGTGTCGTGATATAGATAGTGGCATCCTTTACGCTTATGCCCATCATAGCTGCCTGAGCTATGGCATTTTGTTCGGCATGTATGGCGCGGCATAACTCTTGGCGCTGACCCGATGGTATATGCATTTGCTCCCGCAGGCAGCCAACCTCGTCGCAGTGTCTTACCCCAGATGGAGCACCGTTATAACCACTGGCAAGCATACGCTTATCTTTTACTATGATAGCGCCTACCTGCCGCCGCAAGCATGTCGAGCGGGTCTTTACTATTTCCACCATGTTCATAAAATATTCATCCCACGAAGGCCTCATCTTAGTTCCTCCTCAGTACCATCCTGTATAAAGCTTGAGCAGCAGCATACCGTAGCATACACCCAGCACTAGCAATGTCGGTATAACGGCTTCTTTTAACCAGTATGCCCAGCTCACCGATGTATCCTTGCTCTTTAAGAGGCTGTATGCCACTACATTAGCCGATGCCCCTATAGGGGTCATATTACCGCCTATATCCACGCCCAGCGCCAGCGTCCATACCATAAGCGGCAGCGCCAGGCCGCCCGCCTGAGATATGCTCTTGATAATATAGGCCATAGCCAAAGCCAAAGGCACATTGTCCACCACCGCGCTGGTTATGCCAGTGCCAAAAAGCAGCAGAAATATCATGCCTAGAGCGCTGCCGCCCGCCAATGATACCAGCCACCGGGCCATCACCTCTATGGCACCCGTAGCCTCGAGACCGCCTACTATGACGAATAAGGCCATGAAAAAAAGCAGTATATCGTAATCCAAATGATCTATAATTCTATGCGCATGCTCCCCTAAAAACGCCAACGCTATGGACGCCGGTAAAAGAGCAGCTACCGCCGAATTATATTCCACACCAAACCATGCCTTTATAGGTTCCTTGAGTATCAAACCCGCTACTGCCGCTGCGAAAGCTATAAGGCCTAACCGCAAAAGAAAGGCACTTTTTATTGCCGATACCGGATTCATGCTTTTTATATCCTCATTAACGATATCCTCGCCATCATTACCGAATAAAGACCTGTGCGTAAAATAAAGGTAGAACATCAATACTGATATAGCTACTATGACTATAGGCCCTGTATTAGTGGCAAAATCGCTGAAACTATAACCCATTATGGTACCTATTATAACATTTGGGGGGTCTCCTACCAGCGTGGCAGCACCGCCTACATTGGCAGCCATAACCTCCGCTATAACAAAAGGAACCGGATCGGTTTTAAATAACCTGCATAGCCTCAATGTCAAAAGCGTCAGAAATAATGTGACCGTAACGCTGTCCATAAATGCCGCCAGCAATGCTGCCAACACTGGAAAGGCTATAAATATCAATCTGGCTTTATAATGAAACAGTCTGGCCGTCCATAGTGCCATAAAAGAGAAAAAACCCGCTTCCGACAACAGTGCCACCAAAGTAAACATGCCCATGAGCAGACCTATTGTTTCCCAGTTTATATAATCTATAGCCTGCTCAAAGCTCAGTATACCGAAAACTATCAATACCAGTGCCCCTATAATGCCGATAACCGAACGATGTATCTTCTCGCTGATAATCAACGCATAGGTGACAACAAATATCGTCAACGCTACCCCACAATGCTCATCCCCTACAGCCTTTATTTAGTGCCAAATAATCTATCCCCCGCATCGCCTAATCCCGGCACAATATAACCGTGCTCGTTTAGCTTTTCGTCTATGGCCGCCGTATATATAGGTACATCGGGATGCTGATGATTTATGTATTCTATACCCTCGCGCGAGGCTATCAGGCACATCAATTTGATGCTCCTGGCGCCTTTCTGTTCAAGCAGCTTAATCGCTTCATCAGCCGATCCGCCTGTTGCCAGCATAGGATCAACCAGTATGACATCGCGCTCCTGTATGTCGCCAGGCAGCTTGCAATAATAATCCACCGGCCTTAGTGTATCCGGATCGCGGTAGAGACCTATATGCCCAACTTTGGCGGCAGGCACCAGGCGCAGTATGCCGTCGGTCATGCCGAGGCCTGCCCTTAATATGGCTATGACCGCCAGTTTTTTACCCGATATGACACGGCTGCGAGCTTTGCCTACCGGCGTTTCTATCTCGACCTCCTTAAGCGGTAAGTCGCGCGTGACCTCATAGGCCATAAGCATGGCTATTTCATCCAGCAATTCGCGGAACTCTTTTGAACCGGTACTTTTATCGCGCAACAGCGTCAATTTATGTTGTATGAGAGGATGGTCCAGCACTATAACATTATTGCCCATCTATTTTCTCCTCGCTAAGGCATCGGCCGTATTTTCTATCCAATGCCGTAATCTTGTCCACACGCCGTTTGTGTCGGTCGCCGAGAAACGCGGCCGCCAGCCATGCGTCTACTATCTCGATGGCCAAACCGGGACCGGTCACCCGCTGGCCCATGGTGAGTATATTGGCATCGTTGTGTTCCACCGACGCTTTGGCTGAGAATACGTCGCCACACAACGCCGCGCGTATGCCCGGCACCTTGTTGGCGGCTATGGATACGCCTATACCTGTGCCACATACCAATATGCCTTTATCGCACTGCCCTTGCACTACAGCCAGTGCCACCGTCTCGGCTATGTCCGGATAATCCACCGATTCGATGCTATAGCAGCCATAATCCTTATATTCTATGCCTTTTTGTTGCAGATGGTTCTTTATCTCCTCTTTGAGAGGAAAGCCAGCGTGGTCGCTGCCTAAAGCAATGATCAAATAATACACCTTCCTTCGCGGTTTTACAACAGATATATTCTATAATATTTGCAATAAAAGCGCAAGGATAGCATAGAATTTCCTGCAATTCGTAATATACGACTGAAACGGGCGATATAAAGCGATGCAAATGATATAAATCCTACGCCCGCTACAGGCTTAACATATATCCGAATCGGGCTTTTAAAGCAGAGCAAACCCATCTTAGGCCTTAAAATAGTCGTTCCCATGAGATGATTGATTACACACCGCGGTCGTATATTTTGCGATTTATCACATAATAAACGGCCAAAGCATATTTTATAAATAGATTATATCCTTTGATTTTAAAAATCAAGAGTAAATTCAGGAGGTTAAAATCTATGTTTTATCCACCATATTCTCCGGGATATCCCGGTCAAAATCCATGCTATCCCGGCCCCGGTATGTCCTATCCACCATGCGGCGATCAGCGAGGCTTGATGATGCAGGCAATGGATATATTTATGCGCAATGAGCCACTAATGAAACAGATGCATGAAAAAATACACGCGATGATGCAAAAGCCAGAATTGGCCAATGATGCCACTTTCCAGGATATGATGATGCACTTCAGAGAAATGGGGGATTATGGTAATAAAACCGCCGGCTACATTGCCGCGTTGCTATGCCAATCTCCGGGCGGTTATACGCCACCCAGCGATTGGTATTACTATCCTCCAATGCCACACCATGATTGCTCGCGTATGTGCATAGACGAGATGATGAAAAACTATGTACAACCGATGGACGAACATCATCGAGCTGTTAAAGCTGATATAGAAAATTTGAAGGCCAACCCCCGGTTTGCTCAAAACAGCGATTTCATGGAGTTCATGGCTTTATTCGAGCAGCATGACGCGCTCAGTCAACAGCTTATGAATATACTCAATCAATTGGCAGCCGGAGCGATGCCACCGATGTACCCACCTCCGGGAACGATGCCGCCCATGTACCCACCTCCAGGAGCGATGCCACCGGACAACATGCCTCCAATGTACCCACCGTCGGATATGGGGTATATGGGGTATTGAGATCATATTATGGATGATATCACTATACCCAGTATGATGCCTGCTATGGTGCCCATGCTGGGTATTCTGCCTCTATACAGCTTGCTGGACTCGGGCAACAGTTCGCTACATGTTATGTACAGCATAGCTCCGCCGGCAAATCCGAGACATACAGCTATAAATGTAGGCGATAGCTCGCCGAGGTAGTATCCGGCTATTGCGCCTATACCTGTTGGTATACCGGCCAAAACCGTGCTTGCAAGTACCTGCTTTTTCGCTATGCCACCCATCATCATCGGCGTGGCCATAGCCACACCTTCGGGTATATCGTGGAGCGCTATTATCATGCTTAGCGCCAGGCCGTACTGTTTATATACCGTAAAACCTGAGCCTATTGCTATACCCTCCGGCAAATTATGCACTGCTATGCCTATGCCTAACAGTATACCGGCTTTCAAATATCCCGAACGAGCATCGCTTATATCCATCCTTAACGCTTTCGGCATAAATCCATCAAGCATAACTATCAGGCCGACGCCGAGCAGCAAACCGATTAAGCCCTGACCAAGCCCTCCTATGCTAAAGGCTTCGGGCAATAGGTCGAACGTTACCACCGCTATCATAAGCCCACTGGAAAAGTTCATTATGGTACTCAAAAAGCGCGAGCTGGGATGCCGCAGCAGCAAGGTTATGGCCCCTCCCAATCCGGTACCTATAATGCCGGCCGCGGACCCTATAACACTGTACAGCAACATATCATTCATATACAACCTCGTGTCAACTTATATTTAGCTTACGAATTCGACAAACTCACTGTACAGTATATTAGTGCTATAGGGCATATATGATTTCCCATCCCACGTTGTTAATATAAACCGCCGCCCAATGACCCTGTAAACATCCTTATATCCTTCTTTACATCCCACATTGTTAATATAAACCCGTCCTCCATCGGAAGTACTATAAACATCTTTATATAGCCTTTTGTAGGATTTAGGCAAACCTGTCCTTTTATTAATTTTTGCAGCAGGGCAGCAATCGTAATTGTGCATCTAAGCAAAAATAGCCTTGTTAAACCCTTCCTGTCGTTAACATAACAAAAAACCGGCCAATGCCGGTTGTGGATCAATAGTATTCGCTTTCGTACTGTTTCTGTATAATATTGCGGCGCTCGCGCCTATCTATGTGACGTTCCAGCTCGCCGCCCTTGAACTTCACCACCGGCAGTGCAAACATAATGCCCGTGTCCGGCCTGTTCATATCGCCAAGCACCTTTGACACGGCTGCCATAGCATCGTTTACCTGCTCCTCGCGCTCTATGACCGAAAATATGGTTTTATTGGCTCCATAATTCCCTTCCAGGCTGCGCATGAGGCTGCCTATAATGGGCATGCCGGAGAATTCCTCCTTCATCATACTGCCGGACCCTACCGAATCTATAATGGTCGCGCCGCGCACACCAACATCTTTTAATGCCGCCAATACCTTTTTTAGCTTATCCACGTTATTTAATACTATAAACAATACATACATAAATCTTCCCCCTCATTTACCCACAGCCTTTGCCACCGGTACATAAAACATTATGCCGGTACCGGGCCTTGTCATATCGCTTACAACGCTCTCCACAGCTCCCATGGCCTGTTGAGCCTTCTCCTCATCGTCTACAAGCACCATCAACGTCTTGTTGTATATTATACCGCTGTCATCGTCGGCCATGCTCATACTGCCCACCACTACCGGCACATCATAGCTGGCAAAAGTATTCGGGCTGTAAAAATTGACGTATTGATTTGCGCTTACGCTGTCTATAACGGTACAACTCAATCCCACATCTTCTATGGCTTTCAGTACATCTTTAAGATATTCGGTTCTATTAAGCACAATAAACAAAGCGAACATAAAGCTACCTCTTTCTCATGCAATCAATTGGCCACATTCCCGCCAGCCATTGCCGGTTTCTCTTTGAATGACATCTTCAATAGGAGCGGCGTAGTCAATGTGCTTATTAATATCATCATTATTATAGCTGCATACACATCAGGTCCTATAATACCCATGCTTTCGCCTAAAGATGCCACTATAAGTCCGACCTCACCGCGTGACATCATGCCTATGCCCACCTGCAGCGACTCTCTATTATTAAATCCCGATATTTTAGCACCTATTCCGCAGCCAACAATTTTGCCTATCAGAGCAGCTAATGTCAAAAGTGTGCCGAATACTAATACGCCGCCCAATAACCTGACGTTTACGCCTAAGCCTATGTTTATGAAAAATATGGGTGTAAAAAGGTTATACGCGAGGATTTGAGCGCCATTGGATATGCGGTTTTTATAAGGCGTGGCCGACAATATAAGGCCGGCTACATATGCGCCGGTAATAGCCGCCACTCCGACATATTCAGCAAAGAAGCTAAATATAAATGTAAATATCAAAGCCAGCGTCAGCAACGATTCTCCTATGCGTATCCTGCTTAAGACCAGCCTTGTGACCAGTCTGTAGAGTATAAGGCCTATTATCACAGCTCCGACGAAAAACAATGCCATCTTGCCCAGCAACAACCATATATTCTCTGTTGCTCCGGGACGTACCATTCCGGCTACTACAGATAACAGTATAATGCCTAGCACATCGTCTATAACAGCCGCTCCCAGTATAGCTACTCCCTGCCTGGTTTTGAGCTTGCCTATCTCTCGCAATACCTGTACCGTTATGCTGACGCTAGTAGCCGTCAATATGACGCCTATGAAAATAGCGGTCATCATATCGATACCTTCCATAGCTGCTACAGCAAAACCCAGTATCATGGGTACAAGCACACCTGTACTTGCTATTATCATAGATGCTTTGCCTGAATCCCTCAACTCATTGAGATCGGTCTCCACGCCTGCTATAAACATGAGCAGTACTACGCCTATATTGGCAAACTCCTCTATCAACGTTGTATCCGATGTTATAATATTCAGATTCAAAAGCGACGGCCCTATTATTATACCTATAATGATCTGACCTAGTACGCTGGGCTGATCCACCTTCCTTGATATATAAGCCCCTACCAACCCGGCTATCAGGAGTATAGCCAGTTGTAAGAGATATGTTGCGCTCTCCACGATTTTCTCCTCTCTTGTATAAATTTTCCGGGGCGATCATCATCGACAGCTAATTTGCCCATGCCTCGTCGCATGGGCCAGCAATCAAACAGCCGCTTGGGACAAGCGCTCGGCCTGATCAGCCGTTATAAGGGCGTCTATCATCTCGTCCATATCGCCGTTTAAGAAAGCCTCGAGCTGGTATATGGTAAGCCCTATGCGGTGATCGGTCACCCTGCCCTGCGGGAAATTATATGTGCGTATGCGCTCGCTGCGGTCGCCGGTACCCACCTGGCTGCGCCTGGTCTGAGCCAATTGGGCATCCTGTTCGGCTTGAGCTATAGCCAGCAATCGCGATTTCAAAACGCGCATGGCCTTATCCTTATTCTTAAGCTGCGACTTCTCATCCTGACACGTCACCACCATACCGGTCGGTATATGCGTTATACGCACGGCCGAATCGGTGGTATTCACGCTTTGGCCTCCATGTCCGGTAGAACGATATACGTCTATGCGCAAATCGTTAGGATTTATCTCCACCTCTACCTCTTCGGCCTCGGGCAATACAGCCACTGTTGCCGTCGATGTATGGATGCGTCCTCCAGCCTCGGTAACCGGCACGCGTTGCACGCGGTGCACGCCGCTCTCGTACTTGAGCCTGCTGTATGCCCCTTTACCTTCTACGGCGAACACTATCTCCTTTATTCCGCCCAAGTCGGTATAGTTGGAATCCATAACCTCTATCTTCCATCCGCGGCTTTCGGCATACAGCGAATACATCCTGAACAGGTTGGCGGCAAAAAGCGCCGCTTCCTCGCCGCCTGCGCCGGCCCTTATCTCCATTATGACATTGCGCTCATCGTTTGGATCTTTGGGCAGCAGCAAGCGTTTCAATTCTTCTTCCAGTTTATCTTCGCGCTCTTTAAGCTCATCCAGTTCCTGTTGAGCCAATTCCTTCAACTCAGCATCGCCGGTTTCCTTAATCATGGCCAGCACATCGTCTTTTTGCCTTACCACTTCTTTGTATTCCCTATATTTGGTTACTATTGGTTCCAGATCGGAGTGCTCTTTGACCAGCTTTCGCCACATATCCTGCTGAGAGATGACCTCAGGGTCGGATATCTTAACGCTCAGTTGTTCATACCGTTCCTCAATACTATCCAGTTTATCCAGCAATCTATATCACATCCTCATATACTACTTCCATTTATGCGCCAACACTATGCGATCCATATTAGCAAAATCTTTGAGCACCTGTATATCCTTAAAACCACATGCTTTCAAAATATCGCTCACTGCCTGCCCCTGGTCATAGCCTATCTCCAATGCTAAAAAGCCATGTGGCTTCAGCAACTCCCCGGCATGGCACAATTTACGGTAAAAATCCAATCCATCATCGCCGCCATTTAGCGCAGGCTCAGGCTCCGAACGCACCTCAGGCTCCAGCTCGATTAAATCATCCCGAACTATATATGGTGGATTGGACACTATTATATCGAAAGCCATGCCTTTGACCGGTTCAAAAAGATTGCCTTCCAGCAATGTCACACGCTGTTGTAAGCTGTATTTCCCTACGTTTATGCGTGCTACAGCCAAGGCATCTGGCGATATATCCACCGCCCACACGCGGCAGCCGCTCATATGCCTTGCCAAAGCTATGGCTATGGCACCGCTGCCTGTGCCTATATCCAATACTTGCAGAGGTTCCGACATCCCTTTGGCCTCTTTTATAACGACCTCCACCAATAATTCTGTTTCGGGACGCGGTATGAGCACGCGCTCATCCACGTAAAGCTCCATATCCATAAACCATGCCTTATGCAGTACATACTGCAAAGGCATCCTGGCACAGCGCTGTTTTATCCATTGTTCGAACATTATTTTCTGTTCGGGTAAAAGCGCACGGCTTCTGTCGAGGTATAATGCGCTGCGATCCACGTCGAGGAGCTCCTGCAGCAATATCTCTACATCCCTGCGTGCCGTATCTATGCCGCTCTCTCGCAGCATACGCTCGCCCCATTCGAGCGCTCGAGCTACATCCATATATCCTCTTCTCCGTCAGCCACGCCGTTAAACGCCGCTATAGCTACCTCCAACTGCTGATCATCGGGCTGACGCGTGGTCAGCTTTTGTAGCATAAGCCCCGGCCAGCTTATTATCCGCACTATAAGCGCATCGCTGCTGCCTGCCCAGCGTATCAATTCATAGGCCAATCCGGCTACCACCGGCAACAAGAGCAGTCGTCCCACAGTACGCCATAGTATATTGCCCCAACCCAGGAACGAAAACAACACTATGCTCACCACCAATACCAGCAACAGGAAATTAGTGCCGCAACGCGGGTGGAGGGTAGTGTATTTTCTGGCATTTTCCACTGTCAGCTCCTCTTCATGCTCGAAGCAATGTATAACCTTATGCTCGGCTCCATGGTATTCGAATACGCGCTGTATATCCTTCATGCGCGTGACCAAGACCATATAGCCCAAAAACAAGGCTATGCGTATAACGCCTTCTATAAGATTCAATGCTAGCGGGCTGGTTATGGCCTGCTGAAGCAACCCGGCAACATACGTGGGCAGCAACACGAAGAATGCCACGGCCAATACAACCGCTATGATCACAGCAAAGGCTATGCCTATATCGTCGACGTTCATGCCGGTTTTTTCCGATAAAAAACGCTCAAAGCGCGACGGCTTATATTCTTCTTCCAATCCCTCACCGTATATTTTGGCCGAATCAGTCAACGATGTCATGCCGGTTATAAGCGAATCCACAAACGACGCCATGCCCCTTATTATGGGTAATTTCAGTAAAGGGTGGCGCTGCGATAAGGGCACCGACGGTTTTTTGACCACCTCTATGGTACCATCGCTCTTCCTTATCGCCATAGCCATGCTGCGCGGACCTTTCATCATAACGCCCTCTATGACGGCCTGTCCGCCTATCTTGGTCTTTCTCAAATGGGTCTACCTTCTCCCCTTAATCGTTAACAAAATAATATTAAGAAAGGCTAGAGAAAGGATCTCTAACCTATCATATGGGCAGACCTATTGGTCTTCCTTCAAGCCATATCTTTGCCTGAAACGCTCGACGCGACCGCCCGTGTCCACCAGCTTCTGTTTACCAGTAAAGAACGGATGGCACTGCGAACACATTTCCACATGTATCTCCTTTTTGGTAGAACCGGTGGTAAATGTATTTCCGCAAGCGCATATCACCTTTGCATCCTTGTAATAAGTCGGATGTATATTCTCTTTCATCATATATCACCTCCAGAATCAGCTTCATTATTATAGCACAAGTCGATGAATAATATCAATGGTTACGTGCATATAATGTTATTATTCTATGATATTGTCATAGTAAAATTATTCTGCGATAATGTCATTATGAGGAGAGAGGAACAGTATTGTATGACAGAGAGCGAAATGCAAAAACTTGTTGTTATTAATAAAGTCATCGATGGTACGTTAACCGCAAGTGAAGCTGCGCAGGTTTTAGACCTAAGTGTTCGTCAAATATTTAGACTTAAGAAGGGGGTTAAAGAACAAGGTGCGTCTTTCGTTATTCATAAGAACAGAGGCCGTAAACCTGCTAATGCTTTAAGTGATGAGCTAGTAAACCATATCCTCACTTTGAGGAAGGAAAAGTATTTTGATACGAATTTCTCTCATTTTAGAGATTTGCTTGAGGATGATAAGGGTATTATTCTTAGTAATTCCTCGGTTTATAGAATCCTTGATAATGCCGGTATTCAAAGCCCTAGAAAGCATAGACGCCCTCGTAAGATTCATGCTAGAAGGGAACGTATGCCTCAGGCTGGCATGTTGGTGCAAATCGATTGCACCTCTTTTGAATGGATTCCTTCTGTAGGTAATATGGCTCTCCACGGTGCCATAGACGATGCCACCGGTCAGGTCCTCGCGCTCTATTTTACTGAAAACGAGTGTATGAATGGCTATTTTGAGCTCATGCGTACCATCATTGGCCAATATGGTATCCCTATATCTCTATATGCCGATAAGCATACTATATTTGCTTCTCCTAATAAGGGTAAAATCTCTATCGAGGAGCAGCTTGAGGGTAAAGTGGTAAATGAAACCCAGTTCCAAATGGCTATGAGTACATTGGGTATATCTATCATTAATGCCAGGTCCCCTCAGGCTAAGGGCCGCGTAGAGAGGCTATGGAATACTTTGCAGGATAGGCTCAGGGCAGAATTGAGGATTTATGGCATTGATTCTATGGAAAAGGCCAATGAGTTTTTGCCTAAGTTCCTGGAGAGATATAATAAAAGGTTCGCCATAGAGCCTCAAGATCCCGAGCCTGCTTTTAGAGAATTACCGCCGGATATCGACTTAGATAATATACTTTGTGTTAAGTTATCTAGAAAAGTTGATAATGGCGGCGTATTTTCTCTACACAGCCAATATTATCAAGTTGTATGTGATGATGGCAAAACCGTTGCACCTATCGTTCCTAGAGCTAAGATAACGGTTCTTACCAGCCCTAGGATAGGTATACGGGTGCAGTATGGCAATAATATATATGCTGTGAAAAAGCTCGATGAACCGCCTAAGAAAGCTCAGAAAGCTAATAAGGCAAGTTCATCGAGCACAGCTAAGCCTTATAAGCCTTCTCCCACTCATCCTTGGAAACAAGGTTGGCAGAAGGCGCCATCATATTGGTATGAGGAATCAGACAGAGAGATTTTAGAGGCTCTGTATAATTCCTCACGCGCCTGGCACTAGCCAGTATTAAGGCTTACAGCCTAATTATATAATAGCTGCGAAATGAACGTGCGTCAAGGGCAAGCGGAGCTTGTTTATTTTACCCTTTACGCACGGGAATGGAGCAGCTAGAATTTAGCAAAGCAGTAAGCCTTAAGATAGTATTATCTTTTTTGCTCATTTGGTGGTAATATATGTTCTCATATCATATTAATGTAAGTTGCTAAAGTTATATAACCAGCTTACTGTAATATAATCTATATTTAATGTTCCAATTATAGTAAATCCATACATCGCTATGAAATTTTCGTTGAATAAATATCAGCCATTTACTATGACATTTTCGCTGACTATTGACATGGTTACGTGCATATAACTTCGATTCGTAATATAGCAAATTCAGCGCATGCAATGATATAAATCCTACGCCCGCTCATGAAATATTGCCGGCGTACTTACAATTCGTTTCGCTTGAGCAAGCTAACGCCGGCAATTCGCGTCCATGCTCAGTGCCGGCTGGTCGGGCGTCCATGCCCGACCTACGCTTGCTCTACGCTGCACTCATTGAGTACGCCTACGCAATATTTCAAGGCGTTCTCCGGCTTTATATCATTTGCATCGCTTTATATCGCCCGTTTCAGTCACATATTACGGATTGCAAGTATATAAAAAAGAACCGTCTTGAGACGGTTCTTTTTTATATACATCATTTATAACTTCTAATCAACCGAGGATTGCTTTGAGGTCCTCTTCCGGTGTGGTGATGGGCTTTATGCCGAAGTTGTCAGCCAAAACCTGCAACACATTGGGCGACAGGAAGGCTGGCAGCGTCGGGCCTAAGCGTATATTCTTTACGCCCAGTGCCAACAGCGAAAGAAGTATGCATACCGCTTTTTGCTCATACCATGACAGCACAAGTGAAAGCGGCAGGTCGTTTACACCCACGCCAAAGGCATCGGCCAAGGCAAGCGCCACCTTTACGGCGCTGTATGCGTCGTTGCACTGGCCCATATCCATGATGCGCGGCAAGCCGCCTATCTCGCCGGCATCGATATCGTTGAAGCGGAATTTGCCGCATGCCAACGTAAGCACCACGCTGTCTTGAGGCGTCTGCTTTACAAATTCGGTATAATAGTTCCTGCCCGGGCGTGCGCCATCGCATCCGCCGACCAAAAAGATGTGTTTTATAGCGCCGGATTTAACGGCATCTATAACCTTGTCGGCCACCGACAGCACCGCATCGTGGGCAAAGCCGGTGGTTAAAACATCGCCGCCGTTGATGCCGGTCATCTTCTTATCCTCGGGATAGCCGCCGAGTTCGATGGCTTTGTCTATAAGCTGCGAAAAGTCCTTATTGCCATTCTCATCTTCAATTATATGCACCGCACCCGGATATGCCACCACCGATGTCGTAAATACTCTATCTTTATAGCTGTCCTTGGGCGGCATCAAACAGTTGGTTGTAAATAGCACCGGCGCCGGCAGATCCTTGAATTCCTTCTGCTGATTCTGCCATGCCGTTCCGAAATGCCCTTTCAAATGGGGATATTTATGCAATTCGGGATACGCATGAGCCGGCAGCATCTCGCCGTGCGTATAGATATTTATGCCCTTGTCTTTGGTCTGCTCGAGCAACAAATACAGATCGTGGAGATCATGGCCGGTGACGACTATAAACGGCCCCTTCTCGATGTTATAGGTAACCCTAACAGGCGAGGGATTGCCATAAGCGCCGGTATTAGCCTCGTCAAGCAGTTCCATACACCTGAAATTTACCTTTCCGAATTCCATCAGCAGGCCCAACCATTCATCTATTGAATGCTCGTTTGCAAGCTCAGAAAGCCCCTTGTAGAACCATCCGGTCACCTCATCATCGACCTTGCCGAGTATGCGCGCATGATGGGCATAGGCCGCCATCCCTCTCATCCCGAAAAGCAGCGTCGAACGCAGCGATACTATGTCGGTATCGCCTTCAAAAAGCGGCCCGTCAAACGGCTGCCCCCCAAGCCCCTCCCTTTCGGCTTTTATCTCATCCTTTAAGCAGGAGATGGCCTGCGGGTCGAAGTTAACATTGGTAACGGTGGCAAACAACCCGTCGACGATCAGCTCATCGGCCCTTTTGGTACGGCCGTTGGCCAACCCCATACGAGCAAGCGCTATCATCTCGCGCGTAAGGTCATCCTGAGCCACTGCCGTAACAGCATCCTTTCCGCATACGCCTACGTTGCGGCAACCATTTCCGCCGGATGTCTGCTCACACTGAAAGCAAAACATATTTGACATCTTCTATTCCTCCAAATTCCCTATTGATTTCGTACCGTTATTATAGTATATTTTAACTGTAATTTCGGTTGCTATAGCAACAAAATAGGAAGGATAGAACATGATGAGTTCATTGAATATAAAATCTCCGCTGTTTGAGGGTATCGAGGACGATGATCTCGACGCAATGCTTTCCTGCCTTAATGCAAAGGCAGCATCGTTTCCCCGCGGGGACAATATAGTATGCGCCGGCGATGAAATCTCGAATATAGGCGTCGTACTGTTCGGTGAAGTAAATGTTTCCAAAGACGATGCCTTCGGCCGACGCCAGATAATAGCGAATTTGAAGGCCGGCGACACGTTCAGCGAGGTATTCGTCTGCGCCGGCATAAACGAAAGCCCCGTTACGGTGACTGCCGCAACAAATGCTGATATACTTTTTATCGATTATGCATTCTCTATAAAAAGATGCACCAAGTCCTGCATATTCCATACAAAGCTGATAGAAAATATGCTCAGCCTTTTAGCGCAAAAAAACATTGCGCTCAGCGCGAAGATCGATTACCTATCAACAAAAAGTCTGCGCAGTCGGATTGCGGCCTACCTGCTCGATGAGAGCAAGAAACAGACGAGCGACCTGTTCTACATACCGTTTAACAGAAACGGCCTGGCCGATTACCTTGGAGCGGATCGCAGCGCCATCTCGCGCGAGCTCAGCCGTATGAGGGACGACGGCCTTATCGAGTATTGGAAAAACAGCTTTAAGATTATCGATAGAAAAGCCTTGCAAAAAGTTTAAGGCATGGGTTTTCATAACCCATGCCCCTATGCTTTTATCAGAAATATAAATCGCGTTGGCCCTTCTCGATGAGCTTAAGGCGCTCCTTTGTGATCTCGCGTATGCGATCTTTGCCTATATCCTTCAGATGCTGCTCGATGGCCTTCTCCCCTATTTCCTTTGTCTGCGGCGACGCATAATCTTCAAGGTATTCCTTGAATGTCAATATGGCGTTGGGCAGGCACACGTTGTGTATATTGCCCGACTTGGCAAAGCTCATGAAGCGATCGCCGACGCGCCCTTTCCTGTAACAGGCCGTACAGTAGCTGGGTATATAGCCGCTCTCGCACAACGTGCGTATTATCTTATCGGGGCTGCGCAGGTCCTGCACCTCGAACTGAGCGGTATTCTCCCTTTCAGCATGCGGCCGGCCGTTTAAGAACTCCTCCCATTCATCCTTATAGCCGCCTACGCCGGTGCATGAGCCGGCGCTTATCTGCGATATGCCAACCGATATCACATCATCGCGATAGCCCGGGCGTTCACGCGTTGTAAGTATCATACCGGTATATGGCACCGCCAGGCGTATAACGGCCACTATCTTTTTGAAGTCGCGGTCAGACACCATATAGGGGAATTCGTTCATCGTGACGCTTTCGGCAGCCCTCAGCCTTGGCATCGATATGGTATGCGGCCCGGCACCATAAGTGCTGTCGAGGTGCATAGCGTGATACAGCAGGCCCATCACCTCAAAATGATAATCGTACAGTCCGAACAACACGCCTATCCCAACATCATCTATACCACCCTGCATAGCCCTGTCCATAGCCGTGGTGTGATAATCGTAATCGGATTTAGGGCCGGCCGGGTGCATCAGCTTGTACGTCGGCCGGTGATAGGTCTCCTGAAACAGGACATACGTGCCTATGCCGGCCGCCTTGAGCTTACGGTAATTCTCCACCGTAGTGGCGGCTATATTCACGTTGACGCGCCGTATAGCGCCGTTATCCTGCTGCACCGAATATATTGTCTTTATAGCATCCAACACATAGTCTATGGGGCAATTCACCGGGTCCTCGCCGGTCTCCAATGCCAGGCGTTTGTGGCCCATAGCCTCCAAAGCACGCACCTCGTCGGCTATCTCCTCCATCGTCAGCTTCTTGCGCACTATGTCGCTGCCGTAGTGATAGCCGCAATAACGGCACTTATTGACGCAATAGTTGCTTAGATAAAGCGGTGCAAACAATACCAGCCTTTTGCCGTATATGCGCTCTTTTACCTCGCGAGCCGTCCTGTATATGCCCTCAAGCAGCTCGTCGTCATCTACATATAACAGCGCCGCCACCTCTTCGGGGTCCAGCCCCTTGGCCAAAGCCGCCTTATCTATTATGCGCTGCACGTCCGTTTTGGTAGCCTTCCTGCCTTTCTCCAACGTACGGTTTATAGTATCCTCATCTATAAAGTCCGCCTTCATCCTTTCTTCTACCATAGAGCATCCTTCTTTCTAAAATAAAAAACCTGCTCTGCCTAAGATGCAGAACAGGCTCTATGTACCCCTTCCGACCTCAGGCATAAACCCTTGATCTCAGTTATTAAATATATTCTATTTTGTCAAAGCCGATTTTACATTCACATTCGGCAAAGCGCCCAACTGACCGGTCAATGAACCTATCTCATCGGTCGTGCCGTCCACTATGAGGGATATGACCGACAGGCCGCGCTCTTTGTATGGTATGCCCATACGCCCCACTATTATGTCACCGTGCCGGCTGAGTATATCGTTCAGCTTGGCCGCCACCTCTTCCCTGTGCTCGACTACTATACCTATAACGCCTATTCTATTTTCCACGCCGCCACCTCCGGTTCTTTGTTTATGTTAATATTTTAACATACTATGCCTCAAAAAACAAGAGCGGATTAATCGACTAAGCAGACTGCCACATCTGCTTTATGTATAACAAAGACCGGACACTCTCCTCCATAAAATCATCAAAACGGCATTCGGCCGATATGCCGCCGTCATAGCCGCTCTCCTTCAATGCCTTGAAGAACGGCATAAAATCCTCATCGTCCTCTATGGCGTAGCCCGGGTAACGCCGTTGCTTATTGGCTATGTGTACGTGCACCAGATGTTGTGCCGCTTTGGGTATAATATCAAACGATTCATGCTCTACCAGCATATGATACAAATCGGCCAGCAGCTTTACATGCGGCTGATCAGCCCTCAACGCCAGCTCCAAGCCCTCGGCCACGCTGTTTACTATATTGGTTTCCATTTTATTAAGCGGCTCTATTGCTATGGTCACATCGTAACGCGCGGCATAGCGCTCGCACAATTTCAAGAAATCCAGCAACTGCTCAATAGCCCTGTCAACCGGGAATCCTTCGGGCACCTTGCGCGCCGCCCCGCTGCCAAAGACCACATACGATGCTCCTACCTCGCTGACGCGCATCAAAGCTTTGCTCACATATTGCTCTATCTGCTCAACCGATACATCAGGACCGGTCAACGGTATAGAACCGGGTATAAAGCTGTTAAAAGCATGTACCTTTATATCGGCTGCCGCGATCATGCCCTTTACCCTTTCAAAGTCATCATCCGACAGATTTGCCACGGTGCCTACGCCCAATTCCGCAAAATCGTAGCCATTCCGGTGCAGAGCATCCAGGCCCAACGCCAACTGCTTGGCAACATCGCCACTCTTATCGTCGCCCTGTTTCAACTGCTCCGCAAAAGATGCCATAGGCAGACAACATCCGAATTTCACCATTTCGACACTCCTCCATTTAATCTTTGATTTATGATATGCAATATCTGATCTTGCTATGGCTCAGCATATATGTCGAGTCTCTTGCTATACCAGAACACCTCGCTGCATCCGGCACCCGGATTGCCGAGCTATCCGGCCAGCAGCCAGCTAAACTGCGAGGTGTACAGCTCGCGGTATATGCCGCCTGCGGCCATGAGCTCATCATGCGTGCCCGACTCCTTTATTTGCCCCTCATCTATCACCATAATGCGGTCGGCATTGCGTATAGTAGACAGCCTGTGTGCTATGACAAATGAGGTACGCCCCTGCAGCAAACGTTCCAGCCCCATCTGCACCAGTCGCTCGGTATGAGTATCTATGCTGGATGTTGCTTCGTCCAATATGAGTATGCGCGGGTCGGCCAGCAGCGTGCGGGCAAAGGATATGAGCTGGCGCTGCCCTACCGACAGCCTGGAGCCGCGCTCGTGGACTTCGGTAAAATAGCCGTCTTTGAATTCCCTTATGAAGTCGTCGGCATGCACAGCCTTGGCCGCCGCTATCACCTCTTCATCGGTGGCATCCAGTTTACCATAGCGTATATTGTCCATAATGGTGCCCGAGAAAAGAAAGGTGTCCTGCAGCACTATGCCCATTTGGCTGCGCAGCGATTCCAGCGTCACGTCGCGCACGTCGTAGCCGTCTATGAGCACGCGGCCCGCTGTCACGTCGTAAAAGCGCGCTATAAGGTTTATTATAGTCGATTTGCCGGCACCTGTCGGCCCAACAAGCGCTATGTTCTCTCCCGGACGAGCCGTGAAGCTCACATCTCTGAGCACAGGCTTATCCGGCTCATAGTGGAACCAGACGTGGTCAAATTCCACTCGCCCTTCTATAGGCGGCAGCGGTACGGCATCCGGCTTATCGGTAACCTCGGGTTTTGTATCCAATATATCGAATATGCGCTCAGCAGATGCCATAGCTACCAACAATTGATTATAGAAATTGCTCAGGTTGGTCAGCGGCATCCAAAACCTGCCTATGTAGCTGGTAAACGCAACCAGCGTACCCACCGTAACCTCACCGCCCACCACCATGCCTACGCCAATGATGAATACCAGCGCGTTGCCCACAGCGCCTATGATATTGAGGAGCGGACCGAAGGCGTTGTTGACGCGTATGGCGTTCATATGAGCCGTCTTTATACCGTCGTTTAGCCCCAAAAAAATGCTTTCATTGACTTCTTCCTGAACAAAGGCCTGCGTGACTCGCATACCCGATATGCTCTCCTGAAGATAAGCGTTCATATTGGAATTCTTCTGGCGCACTATCTGCCATCGCCGCCTTATAAGATTGCGCAGGCCGAACACCAATGCCGCGAGCGCCGGCAGCAGTATAAACGATATCAGCGTAAGCCTCGTATTCATGCTGAACATAATGCCTATTATAGCGGCCAGCATGACGAAGTCGTTCAAGACATTGATGAGGCCGTTGGTCAAAAGGTCATTGAGCGAATTCACGTCGTTTATCAGGCGCATCATGATCTTGCCCGCCGGCCGGCTGTCGAAAAATGTGAACGACAGGCTTTCTATATGCCTGAACAGGTCCATACGCATGTTATACAGTATGCTCTGACCCATAGCGGTCATCATCACTATGCGCTTGCGGTTTATAAAGTAGGTGGCTATGGTAATACCTGCAAATACCAGCGTAAGGTACATCATGCCGGGCACATCGCCTGCCGCTATGTAATTATCTATGGCCAGCTTTATTATATATGGACCGGCCAGCCCTGCCACCGTAGCCGCCGCCATAAGAACAAAAGCCATGGCAATATTCTTCTTAAAAGGGCCCAGATACCCGAGCAGGCGCATGAATTGGTCCTTGTTAAACGGCCTGCGCAGCGGCTCATCATCGGAAAAACGGTTCGTCCTAGCCATGGCGCACCATCCTCTCTATCTCCTGGCGGCTCTTTACCATATCGTCGACCACCAGATCCTTATACTGATCCCTGAATATATCGTAGTAAACGCCCCTTAGCTTGAGGAGCTGATCATGCGTGCCACGCTCGACTATGCGCCCATTCTCCAATATTATGATCTCGTCGGCATCCTTTACAGCCGATATGCGATGGGCTATGATAAACGTCGTGCGCCCTGCCATCAGGCGCTTGAGCGCCTGCTGTATCTTATGCTCGGTCTCCATATCCACGCTGGAGGTGGCATCATCCAATATAAGTATGGGGGCGCTGACCAGAAGCGCGCGCGCTATGGCTATGCGCTGCTTCTGTCCGCCGGATAAGCCCACGCCGCGCTCGCCCACCACCGTATCGTAGCCTTCCGGCATCTCCATTATGAAGTCATGCGCGCACGCCGCCTTGGCCGCCGCTATGATCTCATCCATAGATGCGTCGTCTTTTCCGTAGGCTATATTATTAGCTATAGTATCAGAGAACAAAAAGGTTTCCTGCATGACCACCGACACGCTGCGTCTAAGCGTTTTTAAGTCCCAATCCCTTACGTCAACGTTATCGACCAGCACACGGCCTTTCTGAGGGTCATAGAAACGGCATATCAGGTTGACGATGGATGTTTTGCCGGCACCGGTAGCGCCCATGATGGCCACCTTCTTGCCGGCCGGCGCATCTATATCGATATCCTGAAGCACTACGTTATCTTCATACTTGAAGGTCACATTGTCAAAAAGCACATCGCCGCGCACCTTATCGGGCTTATATGCATCCGGTTTAACCGGCATGGAGGTATTGGTATCCAGCAATTCAAATATACGCTGGCCGGATGATATGGCTTGGCCGGTCATATTCAGCAACATACCCAATTGCCGCATAGGCCATATAAGAGACCAAAGATAGCCGTTAAACGCCACCAGCGTACCCACTGTCATCTGGCCGTCTATGACCAGCCATCCCCCGTAGCATACCAGCACCACCACGCTCATGCCGCTCAGCAGTTCCAGCAGCGGTCCGAAACGGCCATTCAGCAATCCCGCCACCATATTTTTCTTATAGACCTCGCTGTTCTCTGCCTGGAAACGTTCTATCTCATATTTCTCGCGGGCAAAGGCTTTGACGACGCGTATGCCGGTAATATTCTCCTGCAAAAAGCTGTTGAACGTCGCCATCTGACTGCGTATATCGCGGTAAGCCTGCCTTATACGCCTGTCGAAGTTTACGGCCGTAATCGCCAAAAGCGGCGAGAAGGACAGGCACACCAGCGTCAAGCCTACGTTCATATTGAATAATATAATGGTCACGCCTACGAATATCACCATGCTGGATATAAGCGTTGGAAAACCGCCTACCATAAAGGCGCGTATGCCCTCCAGGTCCCCTGTCAAACGCGACATGAGCTCGCCTGTCCTCGCCCTGTCATAAAATGAAAACGATGATTGCTGAAGATGCCTGTACATGGCATGGCGAATGGAATATATGACTTTTTGAGAGAGGTTTTCAAACGAATAGCTGTGCGTATACTGCAGCACGGCACCCACTAAACTGACTGCAACCAGCCCCGCTGCCAGCGGCCACAAGAGCTCCAGCTCTCCGCCCTTTACCACGCGGTCTATCAACAATCCCGTAAGATAAGGATTGATCATGCCCGCTCCTGCGGCAGCCAGCAACGCTACGGTAGTCAGCACGAATTGCAGCCTGTATGGATGCACGTAACCCCACAGCCGCTTGAAAATATCCATATTAAAACCCACCTTTTAGAACGCCTGCGCGCTCTTTCTATATTCATTGCTATTCTACCCTATAAGCGCGGATAATAAAAGCCCAATAAAGCTCCAAAATGCCAGATATATGAGTAAACGGCCGCTTATGACAATATAAGGGCCGTTTTGCTCACTCAATCACATTATTTCGCCGTTTTGCTGGGTTATTTATACGGCAGCGTCACAGCTTTAAGTGCGGCATCGGATACCGCGCCTGTGCCGCCCGCCACATATACGCGCGCAAGGCGCGACTGAGCGGCATAATCTACCACCTCATCTTTTATGCCTCTAGGTGGTACGAGTATGATAGGCATACCGCGCTGAGCGGCAAAAGCAGCGCCTGACAGCGCATCGGGGAAATTGCCGCCGGTAGCCAGCATTATCTCGCTAAAACCGGTCTTGCCGAAATGATTGGCTATCTCTACGGCCGTCGCATATCTGTCGGGCCCGGCCAATCTCTTGGTCTGTATACCCATGGCGTTTATCTCATACTCGGCCGCCGCAGGCACCGCCCCCGTATCGCCGGCTATCAGCACATCGGTTATGCCCCACGCCTTAAGAGCAGCCCTGGTATCCTCATTCAAGTCGTCTTTGTCCGCAAATAATATCGGTATGCCCTTCGCCGCGCAAAACGGCGCCGCTGCCAGCGCGTCGGCGAAATTATACCCGGTGGCTATCAGGGCTGTACCGGACTTGCGCTGTATATACTGCCCTATTGCAACCGCCGTCTTATACCTGTCGCTGCCCCATATGCGTTCGACAGAAATACCCATAGACTTCACAGCACCTTCGACAGCTTTCGACACAGCTCCTGTACCTCCTAATATATACACCTTTTTCACGCCCAGGCGATATAATTCATCGGCCGCAGCATCCGACAGCTCATACGGATCGGTCAACAGCACCGGCGCATCTTTAGCATAGGCCAAAGTCGTGCCGGCCAGCGCATCGGCAAACGATTTACCGCTGACCAGCACCGCGGCATCAGCGCCGACCGGCCACCCCCTGCGGCTGACTGCGGCAGCGGTGGTGTAACGGTCAGTGCCGCTCAAGCGTTCGGATGGCACGGCTTTGCCCAGCATATAATCCATGAGGTCAGTAGCGCCCAGCCCCAGCCGCCATATCGAAATGCCTTTTAATCCGAATTCCTCTGCCAGCCTCGTCTTGGACGTTATGCTCTTCTTATCCTCATAGAAGAATTCATCCTCAATATATGTACCGTCCGCCTTCTGGCGTTTAAGGTAAGCATAGCCCACACCGTATTTGCTATCGTACCTGTACCCTATCGGAGTCACCTCATCGACGGTGCTGCTGGCCAGGGCGTTTTGCATGGCGCTGTATGTCGGGGTAACAGGCGTATACGAGCCTGCCTGCCATTGCACGGGTGCCATAGACACCTGCAGCAATATCTTCTGCGGCGGTATATAGGCTACGGCCTGCTCCACCGCTTTCCTTACAGATGGATATGGCGCGGATGCCGGCTCGGCAGCCCTGGTCAGTTGATAATCGTGGGCCATGAGTATGACCTGATCGGCCACCCTCCCTATGTGGCTGTAGTCATAACCGTCATAGTACGGCTGCACGCATACGCCGAGCAGCTTATCTCCCGGCATGGCTTTGCTCAATTTCTCCAGAAACGCATTAAATCTGGCCCTGTTCTCCGATGTCAGCCCCTCGAAATCCACTATAATACCGTCGTACTCGACCGCTCCGCCGATTTCGTCCAACACATAGCTATACGTGCCGTTATAATAATCATAATACTTTATGCCGAAATCCTCTGTCATCTGAGCTATTACTTTATCGGGGGAGGCCAGCAACGCATCGGCTATATCCTTATCGTCCATAAACACCGACAGCATCAGCTTAGCTCCGCCATCCCTCATATCGTCTACCAGCGACTGGATATTGCCCTCGGGCACGCCGTAATCGTATTGCTTGCCATTCTCCTTCTTCCGCTGGGAGAAATATACGCCGCTGTTGTTTTGCCTTATCTCACCCCATGCCAATGCCACCTGATCGCTTTTAGACGCATAATCCTTCTCATTATAGCTGGATATGGCATAATAGCTGTTCAGATAAAGGTCGTTAGATGCCGGCTGCCCGCCAACGGCATCAGGCCGCTGTGAGGTTTTTACCGGCCCGGATACGCTTACGCCATACGGCTCCGCCGACCAGTGCAAATTTACATCGAGCAGCACTATATAATATGTACCCGTCCTCGCGGCGAACGAAAAAATTTCATCCCTGCCCACAGGCGCATTATCGAACACATCGAGAAGATTCCCGCCGCCGTCATACACCGCTGCCGCCATGTCGAGATTGGGCGGTGCATCCACTGCTACTTTAACGCTGCCCGAAGAAGTGACCTCTACTTTATAGCAGTCCAAATCAGTCGGCATATCCACGCGCTGGCTCACGCCCTTGCCCGCATAGAGCATTTCGGCCTGCTGCAGATCATCCGGAACATCGGCCGACAAGTCGGGCAGCTCCTGCTTGAGCGCCGCATAGGCATCCAGCCTGCCGTAGCCATAATACTCGTTCCATTCATCACCTGCCATGGACGCGGGCTTTGCAGCCGACGACTCTATAAGGTACTCGACCTCGGCCGGCGTAAGATCCGGGTCTTTGGCCAGCAGCAATGAAGCGGCAGCCGATACAAAAGGCGCAGCCAGCGACGTACCGTCAGCAGACGCATAAGTAGCCTTTCTCCCATCGCTGTAAGTCGTGTATATATTTACGCCCGGCGCAGCTACATCCAGCGGTGGACCATGGTTGGAAAAATCAGTTATGACGTCTTGTTCATCGCCGGCGCCCACCGCTATGACAGGCGCATAAAGCGCCGGAAAGCTTACGGCCGTACCCTCATTGCCCGATGCAGCCACGAGCAGCACGCCCTTTTGCCCGGCATAGAGCAAAGCCTCCGAAACCGGCCTATCAGCTAAGACGTCGAGTTCACCGCCGAAGCTCATATTTATCACATCGGCGCCCCCATCGACAGCATAATATATGCCCTCTATGACATCTGACGAATAAAAATAACCGTCCGCAGTGGCTACTTTAACAGGCAGTATCTTGCACCTTCTGTCCACGCCGGCTATGCCTGTGCCATTATTGGCCACAGCCGCTATGACGCCGGCTACCATAGTACCATGACCGTTATCATCCGACGGATAAGAGTCATTATTGACAAAATCATAGCCCTCCAGCACGCGGTCTTTAAGGTCCGGATGACGTGCATCCACGCCCGTATCAAGCACAGCCACCGTCACCTTCGCGCTGCCTTGCGTTATACCCCATGCCTTGGGCGCATTTATCTTCTTTAATCCCCACTGATTCGGATAATATTCATCGTTAGGCTCGATATCCATCTCATAAACATAATCAGGCTGAGCATACTCGACGCCGGGCAGCGCACTCAACTGCCGGGCTATAGAGGCAACATCGGCCCCTTCTGGGGCATTCACCACATATATGTTCCTCTTGCTCAACGCCAGCTCATCCTGGTCCACCGTCAGCCCGTAATTCTTCCACTCGGGCATATAACCCTCGTTTAATTTGACTATAATGCGGTTTCCCTGGACTTTGGCGCCATCGGGCACTGACAACGTCGATGCTTTGCTGTCAGCCAGCCTGCTGTATATATCTTCAGCGTTTATGTCAGCGCTCCGCTGCACCGCTATGGCCGGCTGCTGCTCCGGCACATCCGGCTGCGGCGCGGCTATGGTCGGCTGCAGACCCGCCAACAGTGCAAATACCAGCGCGAGCACCAAAACGCTTTTTAATTTCTTCAGTTTTTTCATCGAGATCACCCCTCATATCTGCTGGAACTATTATACCATATTCTATGGAAAATGAATACTTCCCTGTCGCCTCAATAATACCATATTTTAGATTGCTGTACAATAGAAATTTTGCCTTCGATTCATAAAGAAATGCACGTCCCTTTCCGAATGATATAATAAGAAACATAATTAAGAAAGGGGCAGATAATATTGCATTTCAAAAAAACACATGCCTGCCATCTAATGCGCTTAAGCGCAGCCATGATGGCGGCCTTGCTGGTGCTCGCGCTGTTTCCCGCATCTACATATGCAGCCGGGGCCACCATATCGCCTGATACCATAAACGAATCTGTCATAACCGGCGGCAGCACAATAACAATAACGTTGGACAGCAACAGTTGGGCGCTGGACAGCGGCAGCACCAAAACAGCCAAGTGCAACGCACTGGTCAACGCGATGACTACCGGCTCGGAAAGTCAAGAGCTGAATAAAATCAAAGACGCGCTGAGAAATAATCCCGATGCATTCAATGCAAGCGGGCAGGCCCTGACTATAACGTTGCCGGCGGTCAGCGGCTATGACATAAAGTATGACCAAACCATAACGGTCAATATACCATCATCGCTGCTCGCCAACTCGTCCGACCTCGTATCAATCCCGCCCGCTTTAACAGTAAAGGCCGAATCCGAGGCCTTCATATCAGGTACCGCCACCGCAGCCGGCGAAGCCGATATAGTGCGTGGCGGCAGGAGGCTTTCAATATCGCTCAATAACGGCTCATGGCATGACATCGTGTATGCCACGACAAACCGCGAGGCATTATTCGACTGCCTGACAGCATCTTCCCAAAGCGGGGAATGGGACAAGGTAAAGGCAGCGCTCAAGGCCGCTGACCCCGCTTCTACGCTAGATGTATCCAGCGATGGCAAAACAGCGACTATAACCCTGCCGGCAGTACCTGAATACAATATATCCGGCGCGCAAACCATAACATTGGACACCGCAGCGCTGGCAAGCCTGGTAACAGTAGACGGCACGCTCAAGGATTCGCAACCGTCATTTACCATAACACCGTCCGATACAACAGCTCAATTGAGCGGCACCGCCTTGTCTGCCTCTGAAAGCGATATAAAAGCCGGCGGCAGGACCCTCGTCATAGCGCTGACCGACAACCATTGGGCCGGTGATATAGCATCCAGCAAAGCCAAAAGGGACGCGCTGTTTGACAGTATAACCGCAAGAAGCGAACAAACCGAATGGGTCAAGGTAACCAATGCGCTGAAAGCGGCCGGACCGGCTGCGTTAGCGTTATCGGATGGCAATAAAAAGTTGACCATAACGCTGCCGGCAGTGACAAATTACAATATAACCGCCAATCAGACCGTAAATATAAGCATACTGCCGACGCTGCTCGAATACAGTTATCGGCTGGACACCATGAGCTTTATTATCACAGCAGACAAAGCCCTATCCCTCACCGGCACCGCCTTATCGGCAGATGAAAGCGCCATAGCCTCAGGCGGCAAGACCATCATTTTAACGCTGACCAATGCAAAATGGGCCGGCGACATAGCCACCAGCCGATCCAAGCGCGAGATGCTGCTGGATAAATTCACTGCCGGCGGGAGCGCATGGCAGGAAGTGATAGATGCCGTCAAGGCGCAGGGCACTGTCGCCCGCAACAGCGATACAAAGCTGACCGTAACTCTGCCCGCGGTGCCCGCATTCAACATATCGTCGGACATGGCAGTAGACTTTGCCGGCATATCGGTGGGTGACGGTTTGACCGACGCCGCCATACCCGCCGTACACGATGCCTTCATTATAAAGGCTGTCACAGGCCAAACTGCTGCCATATCCGGCACGATACTGTCCAAAACATCTGAAATAGACATAGCGCGCGGCGGCAAGATCATAAGGGTGACCCTGAAAGGCGACGCATGGGCGCCCGACATAGAAAGCAATGCGACAAAGCGCGCGCAGCTCTTGTCCGGATTTACCGAAACGCCGTCCTCATCTGCATGGGACAGCGTCATAGCAGGCGCTACAGTAAGGCTGGTCAATTCATCCACGATAGACATAACGCTGCCGGCCAAATCGGATTTCGACATAAGCAGCGACATGAGCGTGCAGCTTAGCATAGACAGCAGCCTTCTGACCACATCCAATACCGATATCACCGCCTCGCCGACATTCACAATATACGCCGTCAGCGCTGCGCTGTCCGGCACGGTACTGACCGGCGTATTCGACGCGCCGACGGTGCAAAAAGGCGGTAAGACCATCATTATAACGCTCAACAACGCATCGTGGGTAAGCGACGCCGTATCGGACAGCGCAAACCTGAACACTCTGCTGAACGGATTTTACGGTGCGGCATGGGCCCCCATAAAGGAAATCCTGCTGACCAACCCAAAGAATATAACGCTGAAAGGCAACCAGATAACCATAAAACTGCCGCCAGTGCCGGGATATAATATGAGCGGCCAGGTAACGCTGACCATACCCAAGGAGCTCATAAACGGCGCCAACAGCAATGTAAGCGCCACGCCGGCCATAAATATAGGCGCTTCGACGACCGCGTCCATCTCGCCGGCCGCTGTGCCGGAGGATGGCATAACAGCCGGCAGCGCCGCCATAAACATAACGTTGGCCAACAACACATGGGCGGCGGATACAGCGTCGAATAAACAAAAGGCCGGCGCTTTAACAAAAGGTCTATCGGCATCGTCGCAATCCGACCAATGGAAAAAGGTGCAATCGGCCTTATCTTCGGCCAATCCTTCCGACATAATCACACTGTCAGCCGACAAGCGCACGCTGACGCTGAGGTTCCCGGCAGTGACAGGCTATGATATAGCGCAGGACCAGGTGATAAGCCTTGTAATACCAAAGACTGCGCTGGCTGTGGCCAACGCCGATATAAACGCCGGCAACTTCACCATCACCGGAAACGCACCGTCTGCCACCGTTAGCCTTGAAGATGCCATAAACGACGGCACGCTGGCAGGATGGCTGGACAGCATGCCCACCACATCCATATACATCGTGGTGCCCGCAAAGCACATATACACTATAGACATTGCCCACACCTCATTCGGCACGGCCTACATCACCGATATAACCGTAACCACCGGCAACGCCGTGTCTTCTGTAGTGATAACGGCAGGAGGTGCCGAACGCACGCTGTCCGATTACAGGATATCGGGCGACAAGCGAATATTTAACGCAGGATTCATGGGCCTGCAAAAAGGCGCAGATATAATCATAAATGCTCTGGACAGCAGCGGCAGCAGCATCCAGTCACCCATAGTCAAAAAGCTGGCCGATGGACAGACATCGTACAACGAGGTGCCCAAAAATGCCCTCAGCGGCTCATATACGCTGCATACGCTGCTCAATGACAGCAAGCTGCTCAATTCCATGCTGCAGTATTACAGCCTGGCCGACCTGCATATCGGCATAAGCGGGCAATGAAAAGCAAAAAGGAAGGCGACAGATATGCATATAAACAAAAGAATTGCGATAATCGTACTGGCGGCAGCTTTATGGCTGACAACGGCGGCATATGCCTCCGCCGCGCCTGCCCAGTACAAGACATGGCCGCGCAAGTCCTCGGCCGATGTCAGAAAAACATGGTCCATAAAGTTCAATATGCCGTTGAATGAAAACAGCGTAAACGATCAAACCATATACGTGGTCGATGCCAGCGGCAAGCGCATAGACGTAAAATTGGCGCTTAGCGCCGATAAAACAACGGTGAAGGTAACGCCTGTATCACCGTATACCATCGGCGGCCAATACAGCATACACGCCACAACCGGCGTAGCCAGCGCCCATGGCAGGCACCTGTCCCAACAGGTCGTGATGCCGTTCATCATCACCGACCACCGTATAATAACCATTGAGAGCGCATACGATCCCATCATAACCAACCTCACCGTCACCGTCTCGTCCGACGTGTACAAGGTGACGGCAAACGGCATGGAACTGCATTATACAGGCAACGATACCTACAATTGCGGCCTGGTTGGCCTAAAGCCCGGCGACACCGTAACCATAAGGGCGTACGATGAAAGCAACAGGCTGCTAGAGAGCGCAAAGCACAGCATAGAATGACAAGCTTATAAACGGAAAGCACCTCACAGACAAATCCCATGTGAGGTGCTTTTTTCATCGGATCAATGTGACAATAACCCCGTCCCCTTGTCACCGGACAAGATAATCTTTAAGCCGGCTTATGTCGGCTTATTTCGAATATATCATCGTGGATATAAATAGTTTTGTGTATAGGGATTTCCAGGCTATTTTTAGCAATAGACTGTTCTTTGTATTTTCGTAGCAATGGTATAGCTTTTGCATTTATATTATTGCCATAATTATTTATACAGTATGGCGACTTTTGTCGCCTAATCGCTAACAAAAAAGAACCGGTAGATACCGGTTCTTTTTTGTAATACTTTTAGTTATTTTGCAATGCTAAACACTCCGACTTTCACTTGGTTATCATTAGCATCAACTATGATACTCGCAGCCGTAGAATCCTTTACTAATTCAACTGTCAGAGTCTGTGCATATTCAGCAGCGGTCAAATTATCCGCCAAAGTAATGATATAAGCTGACTCATACTCTCCTGGAGCTGTAGCTTCAGCAGCAACAGTCTCACCAGTTTCTTTGGTTGTGCCGACATATACATCTAGGTCATTAGGATCTACTGTTGCAACCTTTACAGGCTCAGTAAATACTACCTTTACCTTATTAGGAGCGATCAATGTCGCTGAAGATATTGTCGGCTTCACATTCTCTTTGAAGTACTCAGAAGTAGTATAAGCGTCCATTAAAACACCTGCGCTACTCTTTACACCACTGATAGTAACATTGCGCATGCCATCAAGTGTAATTGTACCCTCCGTAAGCTTAACTTCAACAACATTATTGGGTAACAATGTAGCTGAGGCCACTGACGCGCCATTAACTACATAATTAGCTTTATTAGTAGCCGATGCGCCATCGAGCGCTCTATCAAACGTTATTTGGAAAGTATCGTTGTCAATGACATCAATGCCATTGTTCGCCACATATGGAGCAAGTTCTCCAGCATCTACAGTTGTAACAACCAAAGGCTTGCCTAGGTCAGTATCAGCTCCACGAGCAAAGGTAATAGAAGTTGTGCCAAGTGGATTGCCTGATTTATCGGCAAATGCTCCGCCTATCGCTACAGTATAAGTAGCACCTTTAGCAATCACTGCCGATGGTAAAGCACCGTCTGGATCAAATTGTACAGCGCTTAACGCTACTTTGTACTGCTTGTCACCAGTATTTGCTACTGGTGTAAGACCGCTCAGGTTAATTGTGCCATATGTCGTAACATAATCTTTCACTTGTGTTGCAGCTAATGATGTCAATGTCCCCGCAACAACCCCTTCATCAAATGTCAGATACAGATACTCTGCGCCGTTTTCAGTCTTAACCTCTGTTTTAACTAACTTCGGAGCTGTTGTATCAGCTTTGAACTCATAAACTCTCGAGAAAGCATCATTCTGTTCTCCAGACAGATCGGTTACAGCATTTGCCACTATCCCTACTGTGTGTAATCCAGCCCCAACAGGTGCAAATTCAACTGTATACTTCGTTATATCTGTGCTGCTTTGAGTAATGATAGCTTCTGTTCCAATTAAAGCAGGGGTAGCATCATTCGCGGTCCTTGGTATTTCATCAATTAGTACATCAGTTGCCTCAAAGCCCTGTATCTGTTCGGAGAATTTAATCTCAAATGAACCTAAGCTTAACGGAGTAACTGAGGTAACAGTAGGCTTGACCCCATCTAGTTCTCCTTTTGTGAAATTAAATGTTACAGGGTTCGGGCTTATTAAATTGTAAGCATAATCGGCGGCACCAACTACTGTTGCAGCAATTTCCTTACCTGCTGTTACTCCGGCAGCAATTGTAAGATCTACATAGCCTTTTGCTAGATTCGAAGTATCAGCAGTTACGCTCGCTGCTGTTCCATCAGAAGTAAACTTGAAAGTCCAGCTTCCAGCACTTGACAAGGGCTCTGAGAATTTGACACGTACAGCAGAAGCATTTAATCTCTCTAGACCCGCCAATGCTGGTGCTGTAACATCACTTGCCGCAATAACATTAGATGTATATGACGCCATATACTCTCCAGTTGTTGCTGCAATTGTATTTCCTGGAACAGTTACAACAAAACTAACGTTATTAAAAGCACCTGTCGCCGCTGTTATAGTTAAAATTTTACCATCTGCACTCAATGCGGCCAAAGAAGTGTCGCCTATAGTAACGTTTCCCGTTCCACTAACCTTAGTAAGCGTGAATACATTCGCTTTTAAAGTTCCGTCAGAATCAAGAACTGTTGAACTATCCACTGCTTTATTAAATTTAACTTGTAATTGGGCCGCATTTATAGCACTTACGCTCACCACTTCCAGTTCTTCCGGCGTGGCCGCTTCCACCGCAGCAGCTATAGCCGCATCAAGCACCACTGTAGGTCCGCCCAATGCCACTATGGTATCAGCCTTTATACCGGTATTGGCCTTTATAAAGTCCACCGCAGCGGCATCCAAAGGATTGTTTGCTTTACCGGTGAGAAGCAGAGCATAGCTGTTCTTGGCAGCATATGGTCCGCCCGCCAAAGCATCGGCATAATTATAACCTGTGGCCAACACAGCGCCTTTGTAACCGTCAGCAGGCTTGAAGTAATCGGCTATGGCCACAGCCGTTTCAAATCTGTTAGCCTCGCCTATGCGGGTGACGTCGCCGCTTACTATACCCTCTATTTGGGTTTCTATAGCGCTCGATACGACACCGGTATCGCCCACTATGACGACATCTTTCACCCCAAGGTCAGCAAGGGCATCCTCGGTAGCTGCCTGCAAGCTGCCGGCACCGGCTTTGCCTGCGAACAGTATGGGCAGTACCTCTACTGATGCAGCGGCTGCCAAAGCATCGGCATAATCGTCGCCGCGGGCCACTACGACCTTGTCGGCATCGCCTATTTCCTCAGCCACCGCTACAGCCGTTTCATATCTGTTAGCGCCGGCCAGGCGCTCTACCGTCGTTACGCCGTCGATATCTTTAACTTCGTCGGCTACCGCGGGGTAAACCACGCCTTCGCCGCCCACTATGTATACCTTGGTTGCTCCAAGCCTGTCTATCTCATCCGCGGTAACATCGGGCAGCGCATCCTTTTGTGTAAGAAGAATAGGAGCGTTCAATTTCTTGGCCAAAGGCCCTGCGGCCAATGCGTCGGCAAATGACTGCGGCTCATTGTTCTTGCCGCCATACACCAGCACTACGTTATCTGATGTTTCCCATCCTTCTTTACTGATCTCTACGGCGGTCTCAATCCTGTTATCGCCGTAAATCCTCGTGCCCTCATCAGCAGCAAACGCCACGGCGCCTATGCCGCCGAACAGGCTGGTAAATACGAAAGCTAATGCCAGCAATAACGCTATACTCTTAGCTTTTTTCGATTTACTCATGTTTCAAGTCCTCCTCTACCTTTAAGTTTTTTTGATATGTTTGATATATTGGTTTGTACACGTGATAATTTCCCGCTGCCGCAGGCATAACCTCGGGCTATCACCGCCCTACCCTCCGAGGCATCTTCTCGAGCCACTCGCCTTATGTATCACCCCTTTCACTGGTACTGCCATAACAACCATCACCCCTCTCACAGCTACGCCAAACCGGTAAATAATACCTCCGTATGACGCTTAGGGCAATCACACCCTTTACAATACTATTATAAACCATGGGGGACGCTTGTCAATAACACTTTAGAAAAATATTCTACCATGCCTATCCTTAAGCATTTTACCATGCACAGGCATTTTTGGCAACAGTATTTTTCACAAAAATAGTGTGAGTTTATTACAAAGTATTGACCAAATATTCCACTGTTGCGCCTATCGCTTCCTCTTCCCATTCCTTCTTATTAAATGTATGGTCGGCGCCTTCTATGACGTGCAGCTCCATCCTGTCGCCGTACACCATGGCGTATTCGTCAGACGATATGTAAAGCGGCACGCTCTGATCACCGCTGCCATGCACTATTAGCACCTTTTTGTCGTACAATGCGGCGTCGGCGTATATATCCACGCTGCCCACGTCGTCGACAAAACCCTTGCCGAGGAGCAGGCCGCCCAAATCGAAATAGCCCTTCTCCTGCATGGATTTTGTGGCATCGGGATCGTTGGTCATCCTCTTTAACACATGCCCTGCCGGGGCCCACAACACCAGTGATTTCACCTTATCGCGCTGCGTGCCGGCCACCGAGCTGGCTATGGCGCCGCCCAGGCTCAGGCCCACTATGCCGGCGCGTTCTTTATCGGCCAATTCCAGCGAGCGGGCATAGTCGAGTATATCCTGAGCATCGTCTATTTCCCCCGACACTGTCATATCGATGAAGTCGCCGTCGCTCTCACCGCTGCCGGCAAAATCGAAGCGCACCGATGCTATGCCTTTCTTCTCCAATGCACGCGAGAGCTTCACGAATATGAAGTGCGGCTCCATCTTGTTGCCGGTGAAGCCGTGGTATATGGCCACCATCGGCACTTTGCCGCTCGCGCCATCGGGCGCATGGAGCATGCCGCGCAGCGTCTGGCCGCGCCGGTTTACTATCTCTACCGCTTTTTGCACAATAGACCACCCTTTCGTTTTTTTGCTACACCGCTATTATATACCTTGCACATGCATTATACAACCGCTATATGCCCGATATTTTGTCGGTGCCCATGTATGGCACGAGGGCTGGTGGTATGCTGACGGTGCCGTCGGCATTTTGGAAGTTCTCGAGTATGGCGGCGGTGGTGCGGCCTATGGCCACGCCCGAACCGTTCAGCGTATGGACATAGCGCGGCTTTTCTTTAGGTGCCGGGCGATACCTTATGCCGGCGCGGCGGGCCTGAAAGTCCTCGAAGTTGCTGCACGAGGATATCTCGACATACCGGTTATAGCTGGGCATCCACACCTCGAGATCGTATTTTTTGGCTGCGGCGAAGCCGAGATCGGCCGTGCATATGGCCACCACGCGGTAGGGTATCTCGAGGGCCTGCAACACCTCCTCGGCGTCGTGCGTCAGCTTCTCCAGCTCATCGTATGAGTCCTCGGGCAACGTGAATTTTACCAGCTCCACCTTGTTAAACTGGTGCTGGCGTATAAGGCCGCGGGTATCGCGCCCGGCCGCCCCTGCCTCGGCCCTGAAGCAAGCGCTGTACGCCACATGCTTTATAGGCAAATCTTTGGCGTCCAGTATCAGCTCGCGGTACATATTGGTGACCGGTACCTCTGCCGTGGGTATGAGGAAGTACTCGGGGTCGACGGTCTTGAAGGCATCGTCTTCGAATTTGGGTAGCTGCCCTGTGCCTACCATGCTGCGCCTGTGCACCAGGAACGGCGGGAATACCTCCACGTATCCATGCTGGCGGGTGTGCATATCCAGCATAAGGTTTACCAGCGCGCGCTCCAGCCTGGCCCCTGCACCTTTGTAGAAGGTGAAGCGCGCCCCCGATACCCTGGCCGCCGCCTCGAAGTCCAGTATGCCTAGGTCCTGCCCTATATCCCAGTGCGCCTTTGGCTCAAAGGCAAATGCGCGCGGCTGCCCCCAGCGGCGTATCTCGGCATTGTCATCCTCGCTGTCGCCCACCGGCACGCTGGGATGGGGTATATTGGGTATGGTCAGCAGTATAGCCTCCAGTTCGTCGTCCAGCGCGCGTATCTGGTCGTCCAGCGCCTTTATCTTATCAGACAGCGCCTTCATATCGGCCATAAGCTCGGAGGCATCCTCGCCGCGGCGTTTCATCTCGGCTATGCGTCTGGATTCGTCGTTGCGGCGGCTGCGCATCTCCTCGGCCTGCGCCAAAAGCCGGCGCCTATTTTCGTCCACCTCGAGGAATCGGTCTATATCGGCCTTGTCTTTCTTCTTGGCTATGGCGTCTTTTACAAAGTCCGGGTTTTCTCTGACCAGTTTTATATCCAGCATATATACCATCCTTTCATTATTAAAAAATGTATCAAAAAAGCCCCCGCCTCTGACAAATCATCAGGGGCGAGAGCTTATCTCCCGCGGTGCCACCCGTATTAGCGGCATATGCCGCCATCTTTCTGGCCATAACGGAGCCTGCCGTTCCCGCTCGTCGCGGGCCGCTCCGGGGTGGAATGCCCCTTCGCTGCGTTTATCTCTATCATGCTCTTATTATAATATATTATGCGGCAAATGGCAAGCAGGAATCTCAATCCAGTCGTGTAGAACGTGCTACGAATACCGTAGCGTCGCCGTTTACCACCGTCTGGCATGAAAGGCGGTAATTCATAAGCACTTTGGCGCCCAGTTTTTCCTTCTCTTTTTCATTGACTTCTGACAGGTTCTCCCTGCCCTTTTGCACTATGCATCTGCACGTGGTGCACATGCCATGGCCGCCGCATTCATGCCTCACCTCTATACCGTTATCCATAGCTATCTCAAGCAGCGTTTTGCCCGCCGGCGCATCCACCGTCACGTTATCGGGCATAAATGTTATCTTCGGCATAGCGTACCCCTTTCTCATTTATCAATTTATCTTTTTTATTATATCGGCTAATTGCCTATAGCACTGCAGTTTTTCGGCGTAAGGCACCGCATTGGCCGGGCTGGATGATATGGCCACGAAGTCCGTAACGCCCTCCACCGCGCTGTATGGCTGCAAGCCGTACTCCACTTTTTTAGCGCCGGTGAGCCTGGCGTATATGGTCTTACCGTTGTAACACACGAGCCTGGGCCTGTATTGTTGCAGCGCCCTGAGCAGACGCTGCCTGCCCTGCTGGTACTGCTGAGCAGTGATTTCGGATGCCGAGCGCGTGGGGTATTTGACTATGTCTATCATGCCGTAGCCGAATTCCAACATGCGCCTGTCGTCCTTGGCGCTCAAAGGTTCGGGCAGTATGCCGGCCTCATATAAGAGCTTCCAGAAGTGATTGCCTGCGTAGGCGTAGTAGTGGCCCTCTTTAGCGGATGTGAGCCCGGGATTGAATCCGACAAATACCGCTTTGAGGCCGTAGTCAAGCATATCGGGCACCGGTTTGTAAGGATTCATGTAAAGGCTGTAGAGCCTCTGCGCCATGGCATATATGCAGTCATGGTCCTCCAACGCCTCCACCCACGATGCCGGTATGGCTTCAAATCCGTTGCATGCGCCGGCCAATGCTCCGGCTATGCATGCTGTTGTATCAGCGTCGTCCCCGGCGTTGGCAGCGGTGACGACAACCTGCCCGAAGTCATACGGGCTGTGCAGGAAGGCATACAAAGCAGCCCCCATGGTATGCACTATATAGCCCGACGTGCCGAGGCTGGCCATATGTGAGAATACCCCCTCGCTGTCGGCTTTGAGCTCGAGCAATGCCCGCACCTTCAATAGCTGCTGTCTTATTTCCCCCATGGCAGCATAGGGCAGAAGATACGTTATAAGGTCGGAAGGGTCTTTGCCGTCGAGAAGGTAATCTACAGCCAGCGCTATGAGCTGAGCGCCTTCTATTGCGCGCTCATCCCTGTGCGTTATGATGCTCTGCTGGCGCGCAAATTCCATGATGCGAGCCGTATCACCGTGGTACATGAGCGCCACCGGCATGACGCGCATGGCGGCCCCATTGCCGGCGCTATCCGATCCTGCCCTATCCCAGCACTCACCTTGCGACAATTTTCGACAGGCCTGCATGCATCCGACACCAGGCCCCCTGTTATTTCCCGGGGAATGATACCATTCTACAAATTTCTCGGCTATGATATACGGGTCGGGGAATCCGGCCTCTATTATGGCCTGGGCCAGCGCCATCATCATCTGCGTATCGTCGGTGTATTGGCCTTTTGTCAGATGCCGGTACGGGGAACGCGGACCGGGAGGCGACATATCGGTCACCGGACCGCCGTATATGCGCTTTATGTCATCATGCGACAAAAATTCAAGGGGCATGCCGAAGGCATCGCCTACCGCAGCCCCTATCAAACATCCTGTAAACCTGCTCTCCAAAGCGTCCATCAATACTTCATCTTGACCGCTTGGCCTGTCTCGTGCGATTTAAATGCCGCCTCTATGACCGACATAGTGTAGCGCACCTCGGACGGTTTGACTATGAGCTCCGCCTTGCCATCTATAACATCGCGGACGTTTTCATAGAATTCGGTCCAGGAGACGTTTACCTCGGGCAGCTCAAGATGATCGGTAGCATCCTCCGGTCGCGGGGCAAAAAGACGGGTGGGCCCCGACGGCGTATCTATTACCTCCGCCGGCACCTCGTCGGCCAATTTATTCAGGCTGGTTATGCTGCCGCTTTTTGCCTCGAAATCGTCTATATGTAAGGCACCCCTATTGCCGCACACAAACCAGCGCGGCAGCGACTCCAGGCACATGGTGCCCACCTCTATCTGGGCTGTCAGGCCGCTGCCGAAATTGAGCAGCACTTTGAAGTAATCGTCGACATCGGGATTGACTATGCTGAACAGCCTGGCATATACCGACTCCACCTTAGAAGGCATCATGTAAAGTATCTGGTCGATGAGGTGCACTCCCCAGTCATAGAGCATACCGCCGCCGTATTTTTTATAGGCGCGCCAGCCGTACATAGTGCCGCCGCAGCCATGCACCCGGGATTCTATGGTGTACACGTCGCCCAGCAGCCCATCCTCGACAGCCTTGCGCATGATACGGTAATCCCTATCCCAGCGCCTGTTCTGATGCACGGTGAACAGCACGTGATTTTTCTCCGAGGCCGCTATCATCTCATCCAGCTCGGCCACCGACAATGCCACCGGCTTTTCCACGATAACGTTTTTGCCGGCGTCCATGGCCGCTATGGCCAATTCTTTGTGCACATGGTTGGGCGTGGCCACCAACACGGTGTTTATATCTTTATCGGCCAGAAATTCATTCAATGCGCGGTAGCCGCGCAATCCATTTTCCTCGGCCTCTTTTACCATCCTGGCATCTATGTCATACGCTGCTATCACGTCGACGCCGTCGATCTTGGATGCGTTCTTATGATGCCACCTGGCCATACCGCCATAACCTATTATACCTAATTTTACAGGCATGAAACCCACCTCAATTCTGTATTTTTTATTTTCCATATCAGATTAACACATAAGTACCTCTTTTGCAACGGCCATTTTGTGGATGAGGCGGCGCTCACAACCAATGCTTGCGGCGTATGTATATCACCATGGCTGCCACCGACGCGGCCATTAGCCCCCATGCCCACAGATAGCCGTAACGCCATTTGAGTTCGGGCATATATTCGAAATTCATGCCGTATATGCCGGTGATGACGCTCAGCGGCATCATGATGGTGGTGATGACAGTCAGCACCTTCATGACACTGTTCATGCTGTTGGATACGCTGGACAGGTAAGCGTCCATAGAGGTGGATATCATGTCGTGATAGAGGTCGGCCATATCGAACAGGCGCATGAGATGGTCATACACATCCATGAAGTATGCGCGGCTCTCATCGCTCATGTACTCGAAGTCGTGCCTCAGCATAAGGTTTACTATATCGCGCTGCGGCGATATCATACGCCTGATGCGCGTGATGCCGCGGCGCAGCTTGAACAGGTCGTTGAGCACGCTCTGATCCGGCTTTTTGAATATGCGCCCCTCTATGCGGTTCAAGCGCTCGTCGATATCGTCGAGCAGCGGGAAATATTCGTCGACAAGCGCGTCCATTAGGTTATATACGATAAAGTCGGTGCCCTTCTCAAAAAGCGCCGGATTTTTCCTGTAAACATCCATCGTCGCGTTCACGAATTTAAGCTCGTCTTTATGAAATGTGACAACATAGCGCTGCGAAGCGAACATGTCGAACTCGCCTGCCCTGACCCGCACGCGTTTATCAGCCGCCACGACAGCGTGCATGACGGCGAAAAAGTAACCTTCATAATTGTCCAGCTTAGGCCGCTGAAGGTCATGCAAGCAATCCTCTACAGCCAGTGGATGGAAGTGAAATCCATCGTCCAATATCCGCGCTTCTTCGTCGCTGGGGCGGTCAATATCCACCCACATGATCTTTCGCTGTTCGGCGAAAACCTCTATCATCTCATCGGTATTTTCGGTTTCCTTTAATCCCGACCCTTTGTCGTATATAAAGGCACGGACCATCGCAAAATCATCTCCTTTAGCCGCATACCGCGCTACATCAGTGCCATTTTCCGGCTATCATGGCACCATTTACCGAGAGGTCGGCCTCATCCAGAAGCACGATGTCGGCGTCATAGCCCTGTTCTATGCACCCCTTGCGGCCGTCTGCACCTATGAGCCCGGCCGGCGTCAGCGATGCCATCTTGAGCGCATCGGCCAGCGGTATGCCGGCCGCCTCCACAATGTTCTTTACGGCCTTATCCAGCGTCAGCGTGCTGCCGGCGAGATTCCCGGCCTCCAATCTGGCCTGACCGCCCTTTACGATAACCTTCTGCCCACCCAGCTCGTACACGCCGTCGCCCACCAGCGTCGCCTCTATAGCATCGGTGACAAGGGCACATCGGTCGGCCCCCTTGCACAGCCACGCCATCTTCAGTATGGCCGGATGCAGGTGCACCGTATCGGCTATTACCTCCACCGTCCAACCGTCCTGCGTCAATGCCGCGCCGGGCGCGCCGGGCTCCCTGTGATGGATCGGATTCATGCCGTTAAAAAGGTGGGTGGTGTGGGTTACCCCCGCGTCATATGCCCGCCGCATCTCGTCGTATGACGCGCCGGTATGCCCCGCCGATACCAGTATGCCGTTCTTATGCAGATAACGGCTTATCTCGAGAGCCCCTTCCACTTCAGGCGCCAACGTTACGCGCTTTACAATATGCCCGTATTCCCCCGTCATGGAACGATAGGCATCCATCGACGGAGGAAGTATGAGCGATTCCATCTGGGCTCCCTTGTGATCGGCGTTTATAAACGGGCCTTCCATATGCACGCCCAGAACCTGAGCGCCGGATGTGCCCCTCTTCATGGCACGCCCCGCCGCCACTATCGCATTGTACGTATCGTCTATCGATGCCGTCATTGTGGTAACGAGAAACGACGTGGTGCCCCTCGAGGCTATGGCACGCGCTATGGTGTCTATGGCATCATATGTGCCGTCCATAGCGTCGCAGCCCATGGCCCCGTGTATGTGTATATCCACAAACCCCGGCGCGGCTATCATGCCGTCTATATCCCTCACATCGTCACCCGGCCTGGTCTCGCATTGGTCGCTGCGGTCGTATACGGCTTTTATGCGACCGCCGTCTATCAACACCGCTCCGCCTTCCACAAATGCCCGACCGGTGAATATACGGCCGCCCTTCAGTATTGTCCTACCCATCGCTCTCCTCCTCTTTATGCCCGAGCTTTTTCTTTGTCTTTTTCTCAAATTCCCAACGCGGCAGCATGACCGTGCGGCCGCATTTCAAGCACTTTATTTTGAAGTCCACCCCTACCCTGGTTATCTCCCATTCATTGCCGCCACATGGATGGGGTTTCTTCATCTGCACGATATCGCCCAATTGGAATTCGGATGCCTCCATAGGCCCTACTCTCCTTCGCTCAGTTCTTTGAGCTTATCCTCTATCTGTTGGCGGGTTACGGTATTGAGAGGGCGTATAGGGGACTGCAAAGCCTTGTTAAGGTACTCCAAAGCCTCGTCGCGCCGGCCCTGCTCCGCGGCTATGCAGCCCATATAGTACAGCGAATCGGGCAGATTCGGTTTCTTGTCCAATGCTTTTTGGAAGTATTCTTTGGCCTTCTCGTAATCGCCCTGCCTGTAATACATCTGGCCGTAATTATCCAGCGCCGGCGGGTGATCCTCTTCTTCCTCCAGCGCCTTTTCATTATACAGTGCAGCCTTTTCATAGTCGCCCTTCAATATATAAAAATATGCCAGTGTAGCAAAGCTATCGGCCCGCTCGTATTCCTGGCATACCGCCTCCAGTATTTCTATGGCCCTGTCCAGATTGCCGAGCTTCCACTGTGTGAGCGCGCGGTCCACACGGGCTATTTTGTCTATGGTCCAATTGAGCTTTTTCTTCTTTAAGACCTGTTTGAAAAGCTCATCGGCTGTCTGATAATCGCCTTCATTGAGCTTTATAATGCCGTATGATAATAGGGCGTAGGCATTTGTGGTATGGTGTTTCACGGCTTGCTTATAAAACCACGTATACAGTTTCTCGCTGCGCTTAAAGAACGCTTGCAGCATAAACCCTATAAATCCGTATATATTGCCCATAGATATCTCCTTCCTTAAAACGAATCCTCCAGGCTGAAGCCTTGCCCCAGCACCTCTCTGGCATCCATTATGGTCATGAAGGCCTGGTCGTCTATCTTTTTGACTATTTCCTTCAGGCGCGCCACCTCCATAGTGGTCACATCGCAGTATATGATCTTCTTTTGTTGGTGGGTATATGCGCCCTCCCCGTGCAGAAATGTGACGCCGCGGTGCATCTTCTCTATTATGCGCGCGGCTATTTCGTCCGGGTGGTCGGTGACTATGAAGGCGGTCTTGCGCCTGTTTAAACCGGCCTGCACGCCGTCTATAAACTGCGATGAAACGAATATGGATGCAGCCGAATACAGCACTACCGTTATGTCGGAGGCTATGAGGGCCGCCACCAGTATGATGCCGTTCAGTATGGCGGTGATGGTACCTATATCGAATGAGAAGTATTTGTTTATGAGCACCGATATGATGTCGGTACCGCCCAGCGAGCCGCGTTGGCGCAGCACTATGCCTGTGCCCAGCCCCGCTATGGCGCCGCCGAATATCGATGCCAGGAGAGGGTCTTCCAGATGCATAGCCCATCCCTCGGTCAGCGACAGGCAAGCGGATAAGGCTATCATACCTATAAGGCTGAATATGACAAATCTGCCGCTTATATACTTAAACGACAGTGCGAATAGAGGTATATTCATTATGAATACAGTGACGCCCACCGGCCATTTGACCAGATAATAAAGCAGCATAGCTATACCGGCGAAGCCCCCTGTCAAAAATCGCTGGGGCACTAAAAAGGCATTTATGCCTATGGCGTATATAAATGCCCCTATTATTATATAAACGGCTTTTTTTACGTTGGTCTTATCCCAGCGCATGCTACCCTTCCTCGAAAAGCTGATCAGCCATGCGCTGTATGCGCTGCTTGCGCGCACGCGTGGCCTCTTCATCCACTTTTATGTCTATGTCCAAAACATCGCCTTCTTTTGAGCCTTCGGGCAACACCTCTTTTGGGAGGTTGAATACGTCGTCGCCGTATTCTATAACCGCCCACCGTCCTTCAAAACGGTCTATTATAAAAGATTTCACTCTTCGTCACCCTCATCGTCATCCTGCTGTGAATCGATCATATCATGGAATCTGGATTCTATAAAGCGCAATACACCGTCCGATGGCATGAATTCCAGCGCCTCATGCAGGTAATCGATAACCTCCTCAGGTTCATCGAAATTCAAAGGCAGCGCCTGCATAACGGCTTTCATGCGCGCCCGCCTGTACATCGACGGCATATCGACCATGGCCTTGTCCATAAAGTCGATGAACTCCTGTATTTTAGCCTCTGCATATTCTTCATCAGCCGGCTCTTCCGACCATAATTCGTCCCAATCTACCATCGCGGCATATTTGACCGGTTGCGGCATAATATCGTTCAGTTGCGATGTTATGTCTTCCGGTACGTCTTCTATCCCTTCCAGAAGGTCTTTTAATTCCTCTTCATAATACGACTCATCGATCGGTAAATCTGTTATAGCTTCAGACACCATGCTCGTTATCCTGTCTTCGAGCTGATCCACGTATTCCGAGTCAACGGTGCCCGGCGTCAATTGCAGCAATTTATCCACTAAGCCAGCGACCTCACCCCATGTGGAAGATAATTCTATATGGGCTTTGCGCGCATTCTTGAGCACGCGCAATCCCTCTCTCGTCAATACGTAAAAGTTCATCCTGTCTTGCAACTCATTTATAAGCGCCGATACCCTGTTTGCGGCATCTATTATCTCCTGATCGCTGAGTTTCAAAGGTTTTAATTGCTGCAGCTCATCTATTTCTCTGGCTATTTCAGTGAAAAAGACACCGTAATTGGGCTCCAAGCGCCCGGTAAACGCCTCTTTCAATCTCTGTATGGCCTCGTCTATCTGCTCTTTATCCATGTAATCGAACTGCCATTTTAATGCATCTCTGACATATTCGTAAAACCGCTGCTTATTCCACGGCATGGGCACCAGGGGCAATACATCCTGTATCCTTCCTTCAATATCGTCATCTTCAATGGCATCCTGATCTTGGTCGTCATCTCCCATAATATAGAACGCCATCTCGTTTAACAGGCGATGAGCGCTCACCGGTAAATCGATATCCCGCGCCATCCTTTCATTATAGTATAACCCTATTACCTCATCGGCAGACATGGTCTCCACTATATAAGCCGACAGCGTTTCCATGCGCTCATCGAGCATTTCGATATGGTGCTCTATATAAGCCGGATCATCGATAACTGCTCTGCCTTCCAACGCATCCAATACATAACGCAAGGCCTCAGCGGCTTCTTCGTCGATGTACCATCTGTAATCCCGGCCATTCTTTAATTTCTTCGCCGAGCGGCCGCTAAGAACGGACAGGACCATGGCGGCAGTGGTATTCACTGCAATATCCCACAGCTTCGCAATGGTCTCTTCTTTGCTCATTATAATTACCCCTTCTTTATTCCCAGTGGCTCAAAATACCGAATCGGCCCTCGTTTATCTCTATGACCGCCATGCCGCCCGGTCCCATCTTAAAGCGCCAGTAAGCGTCCAGCCCGAGCCCCAATACATGGCACGCCATAGCCCTTATACAGCCTTGATGGGTGACTACGGCTATCTGCGCATCTTTGTCATCTCTATAGCATTCCAGTATCTCGTCCAGCTTATGCGCGGTCCTGTCGTACATCTGCCGGGCGCTCTCACCCCCCGGTATGACGAAGTCCTTCCAGTCGCGGCTCCACTGCAGCCATTCCTCGGGATACTCCCGTTCTATCTGCCTCCAGTTTTTGCTCTCCCACATACCGAAATTGAGCTCCTTCAATCCTTCTTCTTCTATGGGCACCAGCCCCTGCACCGATGCTATAGGCGCAGCCGTATCTTTAGCGCGCTTGAGCGGGCTGCAGTATACGGCGGTCAGCCTGCGCTGGGCCAGCTTTTTGGCCAAGGCATAAGCCTGGCGCACGCCTTCATCGGTCAGCGGCGCATCGGTCCAGCCGCAGTAAGCGCTACCGTCGTCGGTCCTGCATTGTCCGTGGCGTATAAGTATCAATTCCATAAGCCACCTCAGTCGCTGAGCACCGCGCCTTTGTCGCCGGATGTAACCAGCTTGGCGTAGCGGGCCAGATACCCCTTCTTTATGCGCGGCTCTGGGGCATGCCACTCTGACAGCCTGCCCTTTATCTCGTCATCGCTCAGGCGGGCATTTATCTTACCATTCGGTATATCTATGTCTATTATATCGCCTTCGCGTATGGCGGCTATTGGACCGCCTTCGGCCGCTTCGGGCGATACATGGCCTATCGATGCTCCGCGCGTGGCGCCTGAGAAACGCCCATCGGTAATAAGCGCCACGTCCTTATCCAATCCCATGCCGGCCACCGCCGATGTAGGGGATAACATCTCGCGCATGCCGGGACCGCCTTTTGGGCCTTCGTAGCGTATTATTATTACGTCGCCTTTTTGTATTTTTTTATCATATATGGCCGCTATAGCCTCATCCTCGGAATCGAATACGCGCGCCGGGCCGGTATGCACCAGCATCTCGGGTGCCACGGCTGACTGCTTCACCACCGCACCGTCGGGCGCTATATTGCCGCGCAGCACCTTTATGCCGCCAGTGGCGCTGTACGGGTCGTCTATGGGGCGTATCACATCGTAGTCTTTGACCTCGGCGCAGGCTATGACATCGCTCAATGTACCGGATACCGTCATGGCATCGGTATGCAGCAGGCCCTTCTTGGTCAGCTCCTTCATCACTGCCGGCACGCCGCCGGCCGCATACAAATCCTCTATGTGATGATGGCCAGCCGGGCTAAGATGGCACAGGTTGGGCACTCGCGAGCTTATTTCATTTATTATGTCAAGGTTTAAGTCCATACCGAGCTCATGAGCTATAGCGGGCAGGTGCAATGCCGAATTGGTGGAGCAGCCCAGTGCCATGTCCACCGCCAGGGCATTTTCAAAGGCCTCCATGGTCATGATGATGCTCGGCGTTATATTCCTTTCCACCAGCTCCATTATCTTCATGCCGGCATATTTGGCCAGGCGCTCCCTCTCTGCGTATACGGCCGGTATGGTGCCGTTGCCGGGCAAAGCCATGCCTATGGCCTCGGACAGGCAATTCATGGAGTTGGCCGTATACATGCCCGAGCATGAACCGCAGCCGGGGCAGGCATACTGTTCCAATTCCTCCAGCTCCCGCTCGTCTATAGTACCGGCTTTTATGGCCCCCACCGCTTCGAAAAGGCTGCTCAAATCCAATGCCCTGTCGCCGAGGCGGCCCGCCAGCATGGGTCCGCCGCTCATCACTATAGCCGGTATGTCCAGCCTGGCGGCGGCCATCAGCATGCCCGGCACTATCTTATCGCAATTTGGTATCAGCACCAAACCGTCGAAGCCGTGGGCCATGGCCAGCGTTTCGACCGAATCGGCTATCAGCTCGCGGCTGGCCAGGGAATATTTCATGCCCTCATGGTTCATGGATATGCCGTCGCATACCCCTATTGCAGGCACCTCTATCGGCGTGCCTCCCGCCATGCGTATGCCTGCTTTGACGGCGTCGGCTATGATGCCGAGGTGCTTATGACCTGGTATTATCTCGCTTTTTGCATTCACGACGCCTATCAGCGGGCGATCCAGCTCCTCCTTAGTAAATCCGAGCGCATAGAACAACGAGCGGTGCGGGGCCTTCTCAACACCTTTTTTCACATTATCGCTTCTCATAATATAACCTCTTATTAATATATTTCTTTGCCCTGCGACGGGTCTCGTGTGACCTTGCGGAATTCTTCCAGCAGCTTGGCCGTTATCGGGCCGCATTTACCGCTGCCTATGGTACGCCCATCCACCATGGTCACCGCTATAGCCTCGGCCGCCGTACCGGTAAAGAAGCATTCGTCGGCATTGTAGAGGTTGTAAAGCGTGAATTCTTTTTCCTCGAATGGAAGCCCAAGCTGCTTTATGACGCTTATCACCACGCGGCGGGTTATGCCGTTCAATGCGCCGACATATATCGGAGGCGTCATGATAACGCCGTCTTTGATTATAAATACATTGTCGCCCGTACATTCGGCTACCAGGCCGTTCTGATTGAGCAATATGGCCTCGGCCGCGCCGACGCGATTGGCCTCTATCTTGGCCAGTATGTTGTTTAAGTAATTGAGGGATTTTATCTGCGGGTCGAGCGATGATGCGCTGTTTCTGCGCACCGACGCCGTTATGGCCACAAGCCCGTTTTCGTACATCTCAGGCGGATATATAGCTATGGTATCGGCTATGATGACCACGGTGGGTTTCGGGCATTTGTCAGGGCTGAGCCCGAGGTCACCCATGCCCCGCGATACCACCAGGCGTATGTAGCTGTCTCTCAAACCGTTGCGGCGTATAGTCTCCAGCATGGCCTCGGTCATCTCTTCTTTGCTCATCGGTATCTCAAGGTCTATGGCTTTGGCGCCCTCATAGAGCCTGTTTATATGGTCTTCGCAGCGGAATACGCGGCCGTCATAGGCCCTTATGCCTTCGAATACGCCGTCGCCGTATAAAAATCCGTGATCGAATACCGAGACTTTTGCCTCGGATTTGGGGTAGAATTGCCCGTCGATGTATATTATCCTTTCTTCCATGCCACCATTCTCCTTATATCTTTATATTTTAAACTGCCTGAATGTTCATTCAGGCAGTTTTGTAAACGCTGTTGCTTCTATTTTAATACTATATCGGCGGCATGTCTAGCATTTTGCATGATTTTCTACTTTATAGCGGCGTGCAGGAATTCCTCGCATTTCTGCTTTATATTTTGCACCGAGTGCTCATCCGCTTTAGGAAATATGACTAACTCGGATATTTCTCTTTCTACGTTTATCGGCTTTATAGTGAATTCGTCGGTTGTGCCGTCTATGTGTTTCCAGTCACCGTTTAATTTGAAAAAGCCTTTTACTCTGAAGGCGTCGCCTATTATGGAATTCATAAACCGCTTGAACGCCCCTTCTTCAACGCTGTTTTGGGATTTCATATAGATTACGGTCGGCCTGTTGGAGGGCGTATTACAGCTTTGTTTTAGCTCAGCGCCTTCTTTGTCGAATGCCTGTATCTTGTCGAGTATATCGCCGTTGACGCTTGAAAAACTGGTCACTTCTATGGCCGCGTACGGATTGAGCTCTGCCATAAGCCGTTTTATGACCTCTATTTTATGCTCATCCACTTTATCCGCTTTGTTGATTATTATATAATCGGCATATTTTATTTGCTTCTCAGCCGGCTGGGATACCCGTACAAGCTTATCTATATTGGCCGCGTCCACCACGCATATGTCGCCTTTATAGCTCAGCGGCGCATGCGTTTTATCCTTTATGCTCTCGAGTATGGCGTCGACATTGGAAGGATCGGCCATGCCCGACCCTTCTATGAGAAGTATGTCTATGGGCAAGCCCGAAAACTCGATCAGGCTTTGCGCAAACGTAGCCTGAAGGCACGAGCAGAATATGGAGCCGTTGGTTATCTCATGCACTGCCATGCCATCCTTGCCTATGACGCTGCCATCCACGCCGACCTTGCCGAATTCGTTGACTATGACGCCTATTTTTATATCGGGATGCGCCTCTATGATGTTTTTTATCAGCGTAGTCTTGCCGGCACCCAAAAATCCTGTTATTAGATAGACTTTCTTGCTATGCTCTTTGCTCATCCTTGACCAGATACCTTTCTATCTCTTCGAACAGCTCTTTTCTGTCGGGTATGATGGACGAATACTTCAATTCCCCGTTTATGAATATGCACGGCAGATTCTTTATGCCCATCTTCTGTATCCTGTATATATTTTCTCTGTTAACAGCCTTATATTCGATAAAGTCTATCCTATCGCCGAAATGCTGCTTCGCCACCTTTACGGCGTCGACCATATAACCGCATGCTGCGCAGGTAGCCGAATCGATCGTGAACACCTCTATAAGCGGCTTGTCGAGTTTATCGTAATCGGGCAACTGCACGTCTATATCCTCTTGTTGCACGCCTGCCTTATAACTCTTCACTATCTCCCTTACAGCCTGCGTATCATCTATTGCCTGGCGTACGCCCACGACATTCTCCGGCGGCACGTCATAGGGCATATCGCATCCCGGCGATATTATAAGGTTGTGGTGGTCCATCGCGTCCAACAGGCCGATGACATATTTCATGTTATCGTACTGCGAGCCATACAGCATAACCGATGTGAGCGGTATATTGCCGCCTATGACTATATTATACCGGTCGGTTATCTTCTTGGCTTCGGGCATATCTATGTTCTCATCTATGGATATGCAGTCCGGCTGCGTCTTGCACATCTCCTCTATGTTCCTGGTGGCGTTGCCGCATACGAAGAAGGATGAAAAAGTCCCCCTCTGCCTTATATATGAGAATATCCGGTTAAATCCGTCGGTTAAGAACTCTGCGAAATGCATCGGCGATATCTGCGATACCAGCGGGTCGACCACCGCCACCACGTCCGCACCGGCATCGATGTAGTAGCCGGCCATGGCCTCGGCCACGTCGACGGTATATGCCAGCAGAGCCTTTACATATTCGGGCTTGTCTATCATATCCATGAATATATCGTTGCCTCTCAAGTGCGACGCCAACGTGAAAGGCCCGCATATCAGGCCATATAGCGCCGTATTTTGGCCTATTGCGCCGTCTTTAAGCCTTTTTAATGTATTTAACGCTACCGGTATCCTGCCGTCATGTTCTTTCGGGATATAATCCGGTATATCGTCGTTTGACTCCAAAGGATGCGTCTTGACCGACGGCGGTGCCTTCTCTGCCCACATCAGCTCGCAGCCCAATATCTCGGCCTCTATCTGAAGGTCGAACATTATCGGCTGGCCGTCCGGCTTATAGGTTTCGTTTACCTTTACCAGCGACTCGTATAATTTATCCTCATCGGTCAATATATCGGTGGGAGTATAACCCGTCAATTTGCCCGCATGTATGCCCGCAAACGGCACCCACGCCACCTTGTCTATGCCTCGCTCATGCCTCATGGTGCTGTATATGCGTTCTTTGCCTGTCATAAAATATCCTCCTGCACATTTGTTTTTACATGTTATAATTTTAACAATGCATGGAGGCATAAACAACATAACGCATTGTGATGTTCGGTAGTATTTTGTTCAATTCACAACAGCATCTTGAGGAACTCCATGACCATACCTCTGTTTAACACGTCATGCCAGCGTTGGTTGCGGTAATTACGCAGGCAACCGTAACAGCTTGCATCGCCTTTTTCTCCGCCGCACTCGCACTGGCTCACCCTCTTTAACGCCGCATTCAAAACATCTTTTAGTGCAGTTTCATCGGCAATCCTGTTAACATGGCCGGCTCCGCCGGGCACATCGTCAAACAATATTAGAGCCGGTCTATACATACTGCCCGAAACAGGATATAAGCAACCATCTATATCCTGCCTTTCGATGTTCAATGCCTCAGCAGCCCCCTCCAATATAGCATACAAAAGCGATAACCAAAATCCGTCTTTATTATTGCCGTATATGCCAAAATCCATTTGCAATATATCAGTTTCAAATTCATACCCTAATGCTAATCGTTGAAAGCTACCATGGCAATCGATCCCTTGAGGGTTCTTATGAACTGTATCATTTGCCATACGCGAATTGACTTTAGCATATCCACATGTATTGCATATCATAAACTTGGCATCACCCGCCGTATTCAGTACCGCTATTTTACCGTGCGAAGCCGCTGTAGCCGTAATGGTCATGCTGTTTGCCTCCATATGGATGCTACGTCCCTCGTCAGCTTTACCCGCAAAATTTGGATATAATGAATATGTCCTTTCAGGTTTTGATGTAGATGGCTTTTCAACAGCATTATCCGCTATAAACCCAAACTCAGGTATAACAAAGAAGCCTTTTTCTTTAGCCTTCTCAAGAGGTTTATTGCATCTATCGCACTCGCCAAGCTCTATACCGGTATCAGCCAATACGCTTTTATAATTGCCACATTCGCATATGGCATATCTATATTTGGGCCAGGCTTTTTGCGGTATACGCTTCAAATACCTTGACGTCCACAGCCTTCCTCCGGCCACAACCTGGCTACCAGGCGCGTACTCCGATATGGCTATGCGAAGCTCCCTCTGCAGCTCAAGCTCAGGCACATCGCCGTCATCTACATGAGGCAGCTGCAATTCGACCACATCCACAGGGAAACCGTATTTGGGCAAAACGTTGTGGTTGGCCAGGTAGTCTATAAGCTCTCTCCCCATTATGGTATTTATGGCTCTCAGTATGTGGTCAGCATATCGATGCTGCGCCGTCCTTTCATTATATACTTCATCCAGAGCTTTTACATCCTCGGTGACTTCGAGTTCGGCCATAGTCAACACGCCGATATCAGGATCCAGAAGATACTTTACCCATGACCAATCGTCAAACCCCATGGCATCATGCATATTTTCAGGCACTATGCGTTTTAAGCTTTCTAAAATATGCTGCGGTTTACTTTGAAGATATTCACCCAAAAGAGCTGGAATGTTTGTTGGGTTAAAGAAGAAATCTTCCACTTTGCCAAAAGCATTTTCATGCTGTCTCCAAAAGTCAGCCAGCACCAACGAATGGATATGTCTGCGTATGATCTTTGGGTTTACCAGGTCAAAATATATTTCAGTTCTTTATTCGTCAAAAAATGCACTACGGTACTTAACATATCGGCTTTTTTACTATCCTCACAACTTAAAAGCATTGCCGACAAGTTCGTGTCGTTCGGTCCCATAGGGACCCTTGACATATCATCTTTTAACCAATGCCCCTTTAACGCTATGTCTTCAAACATACGTTTCAATTGCCTTAAAATATTGTTGTAGGCTTTTTGCAGGCGCCTAAATTCCACTTTGGATCTATAAAAACATTTGGTATTCATATATGGTTCTTTAAGCCACATATCAGCGCTTGTCATTTTTATTTTCTGCCGTAATTTATCACGCATATTCAATAAGTCAAATGCTTGTTCTGCATCAAATGTTTCCAACCAGGTCACGTATTTCTGCTTAAAAGTGCAACCTAACATATGTGCCCATAATTGCAGAAAGTACCCATAAAGTTCGGCTGCCGCAGCTTTATCGTTTCCCAAATTACTTTGTATAGACAACCATTGATCATAGCAGTGTTTATAATCGTCTATATAATCAGCATAACTTAAAATTGCCATATCTTCTTTTGTAAAAGAAGATATTTGCAGCTTAAATGCCTCAATATCTTTTTTAAGCTGCAATTTCTCACTTTCTAAACACTCTATTTCTTTTAGCCACTGTTCCCTTTGCTTTCTACAATCATTTGGCAAATAAGTTGCATCAGCAAGAGTTTCGCGTTCTGCCAAAAGTTGCATTAATCGCGCAGCAAGCGATAGCCTCTGTTGTTCATGTAAGATACGTTGTTGCAAAGCAGTCTTTCTTTGTTGAACGTCATTTATTTGTGCTTCTTGTCTTGAACGTTCTTCATGCTCATCTCGGCGTATAGCTAGTTCAAGAGCTACTATGTCAGACTGGGTCAACCTTTGTTTTATAAACCTATCCACAACATATTCAAAGAATCCATCCAGACATGCGGCCGGGATTCCTCCATGTATCAAGATCGGTGTAACATAGGCCCTAGCACCTTTTATATTAAAAGTGGGTAAGCCGCGCTGAGCAAGAAATGATAAAAATGCATTGCCTAAATCGGCCTGCTGTATGGCATCTAACTCTCCGATAATTTTCCCAATTGTAGACCAATAATTACCTTCCTTGTAATCATATACACCATGCCAAACGAGCAAGCATGACAAGCAAGCTGTGGTTCTTTGTTTCAGAAAGTCTATGCCGCCCGCCTCAGAATGCATCAGCTCTACTACCATCTCATCGAGCTTATCCAAATCCGATTGCAAAAATGGCAGCTCTCCCAAAAGCTTAACGTTATTGATTTTGCCGGATAACACAAGCTCACATTGAAATAGATTCTCGCATTTTTCTAACATCTACCCCACTTCTTTCATCACAATTGTTTTTACGTTCGTTTTTCTACCATACGCAAATAACGCTTTTTTGCGCTGTTCCTCGTATATGTTGTATTCCTCACTATAACAGCTAGGCAATTTGATACCTTCAATTATCTACGATATCCATTCCCTCATCGACATACCTTTTTTCAAGCCTCTCTTTATAAAATTTTCTGGTTCTATAATCAATGATATCTTTATAATGTTCAATAAACGCCGGATTGTTAATATACTTATCTAAAGCTGGCGCAAGGCAAAACTGCCCATTTCTCTCGCGGAAAAAATCCGGAGAGGACTGCAAAAGAAACTTGATAGGATTTTTCTTTGCTAAGTTTACATACTCTTTTTTACCCCATTCTTTGTAATTTGACGTGTTGTTATCCTTCATGAGGTCAATGGCATTGGACGGATGGGAATAAAACTCTCTAAAACTTTCATATATATCGTTTTCGTCTATTGCAAGCTTCATATTCCCCTTATTATAAAAAGCTAATAAGACCGGCATCTTATACATTTTTGTCATATTCGTATTTTCTATTTCCTTAAGGAATTCATGTGCTTTAGTCCCAATCAGCGCTTGCTCACTTGGCAATAATTCACCAATTTTATCAAGAAAGCTAAGATAATCCTTAAAAATATTCAGTTCCTTTTTTGTACGTATTACAGAATATATATTTTCGTCCAGATAAGTATACATTGAAAGTCTCGACGGCCTGTCGCCTAAATATTCTTTAACCCTGAAATATTCCTCTTTAACTTTGTCAAAAAGATTTTTCTGTTCATGCCACATCCGCTTGAAAATGTCTACTAACCTAAAGTCAAAGTCAACGAAGCAACCTTCAGGGTATTCATCTTCATCCGGCAAGTAAGCCATTCTTGATTTTTCATTACGCTCCTTTATATCCCCTGTGAGAAAAAAAGGAATAAGATTGGCTTTCTTATAATTCCCGATAAAATCCAAAACATTTACATACTTCTTTTCACCTTTCTTACGCAACCCCCTACCCAATTGCTGAAGAAAAATAGTCGGCGACTCGGTGGGCCTCAAAAACATGACCATATCCACTTCGGGAACATCAAGCCCTTCATTGAATATATCTACTGAAAATATTACTTTAATCTCAGCCGTTTTAAGTCTTTTTACAGCTTCATTTCGCTCCACTACATATAAATATGTTTGAGTATCGTCCAAATTACTATAACCATTTCCGCTGATAACCGCGCAAGCATTAATACCATGATCTTTAAAATACTTAGCCATAAAAACCGCATGGTTCCTGCTCGAACAAAACCCTAAAGCCCTTTGGCTTTTATATTTAAGGTAATTCTGCAATATGAGATCAGCCCGTTTGTTTATGCTTAATACCTGCTCTAATTGTTTCTCATTATATTTGCCATTTTTATAATCAATACCACTGTAGTCTATCTCATCATAAATTCCATAGTATCTGAAAGGCACAAGCCATCCCTTATTTATTGCCTCTTTTAATCTGACTTCATACACCAGATTGTAGTCGCACAAAGCAAATACATCTTGATTGTCGAGCCTTTCAGGTGTTGCCGTAAGTCCAAGCAAAAATTTAGGTCTAAAATATTCAATGATATTAACATAACTCTCCGCAACCGCATGATGAAATTCATCAATGACTATATAATCAAATTCATCCCTACTAAAGATTTTATCATCTAAATATTCTCTACGTCCAAGCGTTTGAACAGTCGCGAATAACACATCGCATTCTCTATCCTTTTGCTCTCCGCTGAAAAATCCAGTTGAAATCTCAGGCCTTACACACTTAAAAGTCCTTTCGGCCTGAAATAGGATCTCTTCTCTATGAGCTACAAAAAGGACTTTTTTAAATTCCTTAGAATCAAAAGCCGCCAAAAATGTTTTACCTACCCCTGTGGCAGCAACTACGATACCTTTGTTCCAACCGTCAAGCCTGGCTTTTTTCAATTCATATAGCGCTTCAATTTGAGGTCCCATCGGACGCGGATACCCAATTATTATGCCTCTTTTCCTATCCTCGTCTTGCGCATCGGTAATATATTCGGATCGCATCTCAGCTACAAATTGGCTTTGCTTAAATCCACTATCCTCCGTTGTCCTATTTTCAAGCTTCTCTAAGTCATAAAAAAGTTTTGGCTTCTTCCAATTCTTCGAATATTTACGCATCTCATTATCATCCACTATAATGGATTGATTGAAAAATAAATCGTCAAATGTTTGCTTAAAATGAGCGTAATCTTGTGGGGAAGTATCGGAGCAAATGCGATAATTCCATTCTATACCATCAGTCAAGGCTGAACGTGAGATATTAGATGAGCCAATAAAAATTTCACCGTTATCCTTATATCTAAAAATGTATGCTTTTGGATGAAAAGATTTGTTGGGGTTATTATAGAAACGCAAGTCAACTTTATCCCCTAAAAAATCTTTGAGAAGATAAAGGGCCTGTGGCTGTGTTATATTAAGATAATTCCCACATAGAATTCTCAAAGCAGTACCTCTATTAACTGCCTCTTTAAAATCCTCTGCTAAAAGCTTTACTCCGGATTCCATAAGAAAAGCAACGATAATATCTATATTCACCGCTTTAGCTATCGATTCTTTTAAATATATGTATAGATGATCGCCATCACCAGTGATACAATTTCCGCCATGGGTGGATTTATTATATAAATACGAATACTCTCCCATATGTTTAATCCTTCTTCGCTTCTTCTAACCGTCGTATTCTATAAGAGGCTTCTTTAGCTTCCTGATGCCACCTCTAGGATTTTCAACATCTCCTATATACCTTGGAATAACGTGGATATGAAGATGAAAAATAGTCTGCCCAGCAGCTTCTCCAATATTAACGCCGATATTATAACCATCTGGGTTAAACCTGTTATCAAGCAATCCTTTGGCTCGTTTAATTAGGTCATTCAATGCAATTATTTCATCAGGTGTAGCATCAAAGTAGTTCGCATAATGCCTTTTAGGGATAATAAGCATATGCCCCTTGTTTACAGGAAAATTATCATATATTGCGAAAGCAAGTTCATTTTCCATTATATATGCCTTATTATTCAGATAATCGCAAAAAATACAGCCCATTTAATCCACTCCGTAACAATTGATAATATTCATTCTACAATTAGCTGCCTTTTATACAAGCATCATATGCTATGCCTCCGGCCAAGCTCAGAGTAGACGTCCAATGCCAAAATAAGTTCATCTCTTACCTATATAGGACCTTTCATATCTCATCTCCATATAAATTATAGCACATTTATTCCCCATAACGCTTGCCTTTTTTAATTTTTTTATTACAGCCAATGCTTGTGGCGTATGTGTATGTATATGATCATAGCTATGGTGACTGCCGCCATGAGGCTCAATGCCCATAGGTAACCATAATGCCACTTGGGTTCTGGAATATCGAAGTTCATGCCATATATGCCGATGATGACAGTGGGCAGCATCAACCTATGGAGGATTGAAGAGTCGCTCAAGGTGCTGAAAAATACATCAATGGAGAAAAAGCAAAAGATACGATATTTCATAACCCTTGAACCTCATATTGGAATCATGATAGAATAAGATAACGAAATTTTTCTTGTTTGCACGGGTGAGAGCCAGATATAAAGGATGTGATAGAATGGGTTTAGAAAAAATGACTAAAGAGCTTTTTTTAGAGATTATGGAAGTGCTGGACAAAAAGCTTGAAGAAAATAGATTAAAGTTAACATTAAACATCTATGGAGGAACCGTAATGATGATTTGCTTTGATGCAAGACCGGCTACGAAGGATGTAGATGCTTTATTTGAAACATCCTCCATAATTGAGAATATTTTATCAGACATAGCTGAAACTTATGGCTTAAATAAAGATTGGATAAACCAAGACGTTAAGGAACCCTTAAAATATATTAAACAGGAAAATTTGAAGGAAGTATTCACTTATAAAAACCTTAGAGTTTTAGCTCCCACAGCAGAGCAGATGCTTGCAATGAAGATCCTGTCAGCAAGGCCTGAACCATATAGTGATTTTAAGGATGCAGAGTATTTGATCAAGTATCTTAAAATTGAAAAATTGGAACAAGTACTTAATATATTTGACAGGTATGTAGGAAGAAAATATTTAGGAGATAGGCAAAAAATGTTTTTAAATTATGTTGGAAAGGATTTAGGAATGCAATGGAAAGAATTCTCAATATAATCAGAGCAGAAGATTTTAATGTGGCTTTAACTAACTTGTTAATCGATCTCTATTCTTCTGATTATGAAAAGTATTTTGAAGAATTATGGTTTGACGAGAAAATTATAGATAAGTTGAGCAGCGAAGAGCTGGATAAGCTTACCAAGGTAGCTGCAATTATTGAATATGTCGGTAACAGACAGCCAAAGGCAAAATTATATGAATGGATTTATTCGAGTAAGTTGAAACTTGAGGAACCTTATACCCCGGGAGTAGAAAAAGAGAGCTTGCAAAGAATTAAAAGAATTATCTTTGCGCCGAGAGAATTTTGTATAAGGAACGTATTCTTTGAAGAGGAAAGTATAAGACCGGTGTGATATTTCACCCGGTCAACCTTTCAGTCCAATTCCAATGCAAGTGATTTTCATATAAGAAAAAGCATTCAACCGAATAAGGCACAGCCCTGTTCCTTATTAACGCCAATATTATAACCATCCGGGTTAAACCTGTTATCAAGCAATCCCTTGGCTCGTTTAATTAGGTCATTCAATGCAATTATTTCATCAGGTGTAGCATCAAAGTAGTCCGCATAATGCATTTTAGGGATAATAAGCATATGCCCCTTGTTTACAGGAAAATTATCATATATTGCGAAAGCAAGTTCATTTTCCATTATATATGCCTTATTATTCAGATAATCGCAAAAAATACAGCCCATTTAATCCACTCCGTAACAATTGATAATCACTTTTCGTATAAAACAACCCCTTCTTCTATAGCATGGCGTATAAATGAGTTTGTATGAATGGCTTGGTTTATTTCGTCCGGCGTATATACTAGTATATCCATTGCAACATCGGGTTTTATAGCATCATAAAAAACGCCTGACCTCTTAAGAAAGGGCATGTCAGTATCCCATATTATAAGAAGATCAATGTCGCTGGCGGAGCCTATATCACCCCTGCTCATGGAACCGAATAATATAACCTTTTGGGGGTTAAGTGTTATAACGGCTTTCAATGCTCTATCCAGCTCGCTTGTAAGTTTAGCCCTCCTTTCTTCCTTTCGCGGCATAGTATACGCCATGGCGGAATCACCTACCTGTCTGCTTTTTATTATTATAGCATATATATATAGCAGTGGCTATATACAGAATTACGCTGCTGGTCACAGAGCAGTCCAACAACCTTAATTATTTCCTGTCATTTATGGCTTTTATCTTGGCCGGATCAAATTTCGGTTTCCTGTCATATGTCATAAGACCGTTTACTTCTTGCTGTACATCGGTAAGTTGTGTATAGCAAAATCCGCATATGTAATCTACAGACATAATAGCATGCGTTATCCTTTCGAAGCGGCTCAAAAACTCCTCTTCATCGGATACTTTATCGCCATATCCCCATCCTTTATCGGAAGCAAATGCTATGCCGCCGTATTCGGTTATAAGCACAGGCTGACCATCATAGGTATGACCCTCGGCAAATATGAATTTACCCGCCGGCGCACCATTTACCACTTTGTCCTTGTCGGCATATGCCTTCTTGAAATCCTCTCCATCAGCTCTATAATCGTGTATCGTGCATAAGTCAGTGTCTGTATGTTCCCATCCGTCATTGGATACCACCGGTCGAGTACTGTCCAGCGATCGTATCATATTGACCACTGCCATAGTGTGATATTGCTGTTTTTTATCGTTTAATATATTTGGCACACCCCATGATTCATTGAACGGGGTCCATGTTATTATACATGGATGGTTGTAATCTCTTTCTATTATCTCCTGCCACTCCTTTATGTAGGCATCGGCTGCAGCCGTACTGAATTCATAATACGACGCCATTTCCCCCCATACCAATAATCCTAACTTATCGCACCAATACAGGTATAAAGGTTCTTCCACTTTCTGATGCTTTCTTACGCCGTTATACCCGAAAGCTTTTGTCATCTTTATATCATCTATCAAAGCCTGCTCGGACGGTGCCGTAAGGTTAGATTCGGGGAAATAGCCCTGATCCAATATAAGTTTTTGATAATATGGATGATTATTCAGCAATACCTTACCATCTTTAATCGATACCTTGCGCATACCGAAATAGCCGGACACACGATCTGCTTCCCTGCCGCCCCTATCGATAAGCGTGAAGTTTATATCGTATAGATTCGGCTGCTCCGGGCTCCACAGTTTAAGGCCCCATTCAAAAATATGGCTTACCACATTGACGCTGAATCTGGCAACGCCCTGATGACAATCTGTTTCGGCCGAGACGATATGCACACCATCGAAAGTTATATCGGCCTTCAACCTACAATCTACAGCCTCACGGCTAAGCCACGCCTCTATATTCACGATACCGTTGTCTATATCCGGCGTTATATGTACGTTCTCTACATGTATCGCGTTCACAGGTTCCAGCCATACTGTCTGCCATATGCCCGATGTGCGGTCATACCAACAACCGAATGGTTCGTCCATCCACGATTGTTTGCCCCTGGCTTGTTGGCGTTCATAGGCATAATCATCGACTTCGACCATTATTATATTTTCACCATCTGCGCTAAGGGCATCGGTTATATCGAATGAAAATGGGGTATGACCTCCCGTATGGCTCCCCATGTAAACGCTGTTGACCCATACCTTAGCTATATAATCGACTGCCCCGAAATGAAGCATTATCCTTTTGTCCCGCCATTGCTGGGGGATATCAAATGCGCGCCTGTACCATATACGATCATGTGGCGACGGGTCACCTATGCCGCTTAATTTGCTCTCAAAACAGAAAGGCACATTGATGGTACCCCAACATTCATCGGCATCATCGAATTTGAATTCCCATATGCCATTTAAGTTAAGCCAATCTTTCCTCACAAAATCTGGTCGTGGATATTCCGGCCTCGGTATACTTGACATAAAAATCCTCCTCACCTTAATATCTTGCATATAAAGATTATTATATTTCACTTGATATGTAGTTGCAAGCATATAGTGGGCACATCTGCGATTCGTAATATAACAAATTCAGCGCATGCAATGATATAAATCCTACGCAATATTTCAAGGCGTTCTCCGGCTTTATATCATTTGCATCGCTTTATATCGGCCGTTTCAGTCACATATTAAGAATCGCAGTGAACACATTAGGAGTGAAGAATGAAACAATACTTCCAGCTAAATATAAATTCTATATTGCCCTGCCAGCATCAACAGCGAGAAGAAGTACAGGCAGTTGTCATAGTACCTGCGATCCCCTTTCCTCAGCGGAAGTTCCCAGAAATCTTTCACCCATTGAAGTCCGTATTTTCCCTTTGCAGCCAGCGACCCTGCAGCAGTCGTAGCAATAATAGCTACGGGATGCATCGCTGGTTCGTCAAATGGTTCACCTTTGATAGTATATGCATAATATTCTCCCAGAGTGGTATTTTCACTCAGAAAAGCCTGAAGCTTATCAACTATATCACCAAGCGTTTCGTTTTTGTTGAACCATGCCGCATCAAGGCCTATATTCATCGCTACGCGATAAGCGTCCGAATAGAACTGCCAATCATGAAACAATCTCTTCGGAGTACCATCAAATTCGGCATATTCTGGCGCCATACCGGTATCCCCATCACAGCAGAGGTGTAAATATTGCCGACTTGCCTCTGCAGCTTTATACCAAAAATACATATCCTGCTCACCCGCTAAAAGAGCAAAGAGATCATAAAAATGCGGTAAATGATAGGATGGATCCGAAAATGATGCTTCGGGCACAAATTTTATATAGTAATTGGAGTGGTCCCACATGGGTTCTCCGCCCTCCACCATCTCGGATTGATGCAAGCAGTGCCTTAAAATATCCCTCGCTTGGACGCTATAATCAAAAGGCGGTTCACCGTCACCCCATCTTTTACTCGCAAAAAAGAGGGCCATCGCAAAATATTCCTCACCGTCAGGCGCCGGGCCTTCGGCATTTTTTGTACCGTCCGGGCGTACTGACCAGGCGAAATAACCCTGATATTTGCCTTTACTTTGATACATATATGTCTTGGAGAACAACCATAACCGGTCAAATATATCCTTTCTGTCCATTTGGACGGCCATCATCATCCCATAACTCATACCTTCGGTACGAGCATCATTATTGCCTGTATCGAGCATATAGGCCATATTCTCGCCAGTTTCAAAATAAATCTTTTCTTCTGGATCAAAAAACATCGTGTTGAATGTATCATTGATTTTTTGCTCTATTTTATCCTGGGCTATACCGATTTCCGCAAATAGATTCGGATATTTCCCTGTATAGAAAGCACCATTTTGCATAGCATCTTTCCCTTTCATATTCATAGACTATTATAACATATTATAACAAACTCTTCCACGCAATGTTCAGCCTTTTACTGAACCCAGAGTGACTCCGTTAACAAAGTATTTCTGCAAAAACGGATATACGCATAGAATAGGTACAGCAGCCACGACGGTTACCGCTGCTTGCATAGATGCTGGTGTCATGGTATTTGTCACAACAGTCTTACTCTGCTGTCCATATATCGATAGCTGCGACCTTTGGCTGCCGGCCTGCATTGCGGAAGATAACATTTTCATCATCTCGTACTGGAGGGTTGTCAAACTATCATCGCTTGAGCAATATATAAATGTATCGAACCATGAATTCCATGCACCAACAGCACACCATAAGGCAACGGTCGCCAACACAGGTTTGCAACATGGCAGTATTATTTGAAAAAAGCAGCGAAAGTGGCCCGCGCCATCGATAAAGGCTGCTTCCGAAAGGCTCGGCGGTAGAGATTGCATATAAGATCTTATAATGATAATATTAAAAGCGCTGACCATTCCAGGCAGAATATATACCAGAAAGTTATTCAATAAATTCAAATCCTTAATAAGGAAATAATTGGGTATTAAGCCCGCAGATACATACATAGTTATGAGAAAATAGCGTGTAGCAAACTTACGCCATAAAAATTCAGGTCTGGAAAGTACATATCCTACAAGCGCAGCTACGAAAACGCCTGTTACAGTTGCCAACACGGTACGTAAAACAGAATTTATAGTAGCAGTCACTAATAATGGATTTTTAAATACCGTCTGGTAATTATAAAGTGTGAATTTCCTAGGCCATAGAGTGATGCCTCCCTTTAAGGTATCCATAGCATTGTTGAAAGACACCGCCACCGTATTCCAGAATGGATACAGCATTACCACGACTACAATGAGCATCAACAAAGTATTCACGGTATGAAATATAACCGGTTCCAAGCTGTTTCTTTTAATTCTATTATTTTTGGCCATGCAAAAATCCCCCTTTCAAAGTAATGCCTCTTCGTTAATTTTACCGGACATATAGTTTGCACCTGCGACCAGCGCTATAGAAATAACCGATTTAAAAATTCCTGCCGCTGTTGCCAGTGAATAATTCCCAATATTGATGCCATACTTCAACACATATATATCAATGGTCTGAGAAACATCCAGCACCAATCCCCTATTGCCGAGTAAATATGGCACCTCAAAGCTCGCATTCAGCAGCCATCCTATATTCATAATCAGGAGTACCATAATGGTGTTGCGAATCCCTGGAAGCGTGATATGCCACATTTTCGTATAACGGCTTCCACCATCTATTTCGCAGGATTCGTAAAGCGCTGGATCTATAGATGTCATCGCCGCAATATAAATTATAGAATTCCACCCGGTTTCTTTCCATACAGTTGAAAATGTATTGATCCACCAAAAATATTGAGGCGTTCCAAGCCATAAAATAGGCTTATCTATAAGCCCTAAAGCTATTAATACATTATTTAATACTCCATCCGACGCTAACATATTTGCTATTAACGAACAAACTATGACCCAGCTTAAAAAATGCGGCATATACGACACGGTCTGAACAAATCGTTTAAATCCATTATGGAGAACCTCATTTAAGAGCAACGCAAATCCAATAGCAAAAACAGTCCCGAAAACCAAGTTCAACGCCGACATACAAACGGTGTTTCTAAAAGCCCTCCAAAATTCCGGCGCTTTTAGCAAAAAGGCGAATTGGTCAAAACCTACAAACGGTGAACCAAAGTATCCCTTAGCAGGCCTGAAATCTTCAAAGGCCATGATCCAGCCAGTCAAAGGCCAATAGCTGAATATAAAAGTCAGGATCATGCATGGAATTATCATAATAAAGAGATCCCTCTGTGCTTTATATTCTTTCCACTTATTTTCATGTTTTAACGGGCTCGCTGTTTCCCTTTTTAATGCAATATTACCGTTATTCATCTCTGTCCTCTCCCATACCCTCAATTTTATTCATACACATCATCTATAAAACTTCTCTCCGCACGCATTATAAACAAATGGTGGAGAAAGATACCCATCTCAGTCTCCACCATTTGTTTATACGCAGATCAGACTAATTAGTTCTGGCCCAACCTCTCCTTAATCTGCTTATTTATTTCGTCCAGGTAAGGCTGAGGGTTAGCCGCATTGAAAGCACTCACGAACTCATTCCATAAGCTATCATATTCGCCCGGATCGCACATGATCAACTTCGGATAATATTTTCTGCAAACATCGATCATTGCAGTTTGAGCTGCTCCAGCTGCGCCCTTCCCTTCTTCAATAGCCATGGCCCAGATGGGATAATACGCAGGGCGTTTAACCGGTTCAGACAATAGCTGTGCCGGATAATCGATCTTCAAAGCCTCTAGGAAGCCTTTATCATAGTCAGACTGCGATGCCTTATATTCCGCTACTGAATCGCCAGGCCCACAGGGCGCTCCGTCAGGATAACGACCTTGCCTTTTTGGAGAATAGTTCCACAGAGTAACACCGGTCAGATCGCGCGCTTTGGCAGTATCGTAGTTCAGCACACGGCGTTCCTCTGTAAGAACTTTATCATTTTCGCCGGCTTTTACCCAATCCTTGCCCTCTACGCCCCACTGCAGATAATCTTGTACTTCCCTATTCAACAAATAGTCATAGAATTCGAGCAAACGATCGGTATCCTTACAATTTTTAGTAATGCCTATGCCATTTATTCCAGTTATATGTCCATTCGGAGCATCGAGATAGCCATCCTTGACACCTGGATTTGTTATCGGGAGAGAAACATAAGTACGATTCCACTTTTCATCAGCCTTCAATGCGTTCTCCCCATCAGCAAAATTCCATCGCTGATCAAACATGCCAAGCACTGCTCCGCTCGATATTCGGGATAAATATTGGTCATAGCTTTGTGTAAAAGTATCGGGTATTATAATACCTTTATGATATTCTTCATTCAGCTTTTTATAATAGTTTTTAGCAGTATCGGTTATTTGATAGAAATACGCGGTATTTGTTTCGTAATCGATGGTAGCATCACCGTTATTACCGTCGCCTAAAAGGTGCTGTGCAGGATTACGCAAACAGAAATCTCGCCATCCATCGCATAATATCTCAAAGCCTCTGGTTTTCACACCATCAACAGTCGGATGTTTTGCTGCATAAGCTTCGATCATGCCAAAGTAATCATCCAGCGTCCTTGGCACTTTATAACCACTCTCTGCAATAACATCCTTCTGCATAAAGAAACCTGCTCCTCCATTGTCAAAGATTGGCGGAGCTAATTCTGGCGTATAAACATTATAAAGCTCAAGTATATATGTCTTTCCGTATTTAGCAGTTAAATCTTCTTTGAATGGTGAATACAAATCGTTTAAATTCGGATAATTGGGAAGCTTATCATCGAGCGGTATATATGCGCCGGCCTCAATAAACTTTTGTGCGTCATCAACATTAATCGCATCTGGATAATCCTCTCCTGCAATCATGACACCTACTTTCTGAGAAAGATCACCGACAAGGAATTCAAAATCTATTGTAACCCCTGTCAATTCGGTGATTTTTTTGATAACAGGATTGTCCTTTGCCGGTGCCTGGCCCGGGCTGCCGAGAAACACTTTAAATGTTATAGGGTTATTACGGTCTGCCAACATAGGCAAACCGGTTTCCGGGTCTTTCCCGTCTATTGTACCCAATTTCGTTGACTCATTGTTCTCATTTGACGACTGGCTGTCTTGATTTGTAGGTTCGCTATCCTTCGAAGAATCGCAAGCAGTAATAGAAACAGCTATAACCAAAACCAGTAGAAACGCTAATACTTTACCAAACCTCTTCATTTCGGAATATCCACCCTTCCTATGTTATTTTTATTAACATAATAATAACATAGGGTAAAGAGTAAATCATTCCAAAAAGCATACTTCAAATTCCACATTTAAGACATTTTCAAATTTTTCAGCCGATATCCCCTCAGATAACCTGATCCCTGTATTCCTTAGGGCTTTTCCCCACTTCTTCAGTAAACTTAACGACGAAATATTTGCTCTCCGAATAACCAACTTCATTTGCTATTTCATAGATAAGTTTATCTGTATGCAGTAAGAGTTTCTTTGCTTCTGTAATCCTAAGCTGATTGACATATTGATTAAAGTTCATACCTGTAGCCTTCCGAAATGCCCTGCCCAAATAAGTAGCATTAACAAAAAACTTATCCGCAATCTGCTTTAAAGTTATTTGTTCTTTATAATGCATCTGCACATAGTCGATAACCTCTCTGCTTATACCCAGCTTAACCATCTTGCATCTGTACTTAATAACATCTAAGCTGGTATGTATCAAAGAAAACAATAGTTCTTTCCATTGATTAAATGGGATAAAGTAAGGATACTCGAGCAACACAGAAAAATCCGGACTTGTTATAGCTTGGTCTTGGTCATCAACCCCCGTTAATTCATCGCACAAAATATAATATATCCTTTGGCTTATTTCCTTTATGCGGCAAATCTCTAAATGTATCCTTTGAATTTCAGCAACCAGTTTCTCAATAACTTTTAATAATTCATCTTCATTGCATAACAAAAAATACTGTTTTATTTCATCCATGTACTTGCTTTCAAAACACAATTTTTCACCAATCTTAAACCGGCTAGGGTTATATTCTATAAACTTCGCACTTGAGAAAAACAGTTCGGTCAACATCCTGTTCATGTGATTCGTAAAATCTTCTTTAAACGTATTTTCTCTATGTTCAAAAATATATGAGTCAAAAAGCAAGGAACAATTGATTTCATGCTCGCCAAGCACTCCCAGAAGATTATCCGCAAATAGCTCTTTACTATTGCTAAATGGCTCAAATACTCTATGAGGAAGCATAAAAGTAATTTGACTATTATCCGTATGAAACAGATAATTTTTAAATCCTCCAATTGCTTTAGATAGGCACTCCTGCATTGACAGATAAGATCTATCACATTTAAAATCCTGTGAACACGGCAAAAGAACGCATGTCATGAGCGTATAGCCGCGCAATACCTCTTCATTTTCATCCACTCCATTATATAAATCGTTGAGCACATTGATGTGCTTTCGCAGCAAGTCAAAGCTCTTCTCCTCATTGTACCGGTCAAGCTCTTTATGCACTTCTTTCAGCAAAGGAATGATTTCTTCTTCATCAACGGGTTTATTCAAATAAAATTTTACTCCGTACCTCATCGCCTCTTTTGCATATTCAAAGTCCTTATATCCTGAAAGCACAATAACCAAAGTATCTGAGAATTCCCCTTGTCTCAAGATTTCTAAAAATTGTAATCCATTTACAACTGGCATCCGTATATCAAGCAAAATTAGATCCGGTTTTATAGCCGAAAGCTTGTCAAGGGCTTCCTGGCCATTCCTGGCGGTACCCGTTACCTTAAATCCATATTCTTCAAATGGAATAGCAATCGGCAAATACTCCCTTATTGTCTTTTCATCATCTACCAGCAAAATCGAATACACTAGAACTCCTCCTTTGAATAACGAATCGGAATAGTTATATTAAATTTTGTCCCTATACCTTTTTTGCTCTGCACATCTATGCTGAAATTATTCCCGTAATATAAATATAATCGCTGGTACACATTATACAGGCCGACACTGTCAATGAGCTTTTCTCCACCTTCAAGCATATTCTTTATTTCCGACAGCCGAGGCTCGTCTATGCCCATGCCGTTGTCCGAAACCGATACTGATATCTGCGTATCTATCACTTTTATGCGTATTTCTATTTTTTTATTTTGAGAGATCGACTCGATTCCGTGAACGCACGCATTTTCCACTATGGGCTGTATAATAAGTTTAGGTAAAAGACATGTCCTTGCAGCATCATCAATTTCAACGCTATATTCAAATTCATCCTCAAATCTATATTTCTGCACATACAGAAATTCTTCTAAAAACTTTATCTCATCGCTTAAAGTTATTATATCATCGTCCCAGTTAATCAAATACCTGAACATCTTGGATACGTACATAATTATCCTTGCAGTTTCGGTTTCATTTTTCGCGGTCGCCTTCAGACGGATACATTCAAGAACATTGAACATGAAATGGGGATTAACCTGGCTTTGCAAGGCCAATAATTTTGCTTGAGCAGTTTCCCTATCTAAATGGGCTTTAACAAGGCGGGCATTATACTTTTCATTGATTAGGGTTTGAAGCTGTAAACTCATCTGATTAATGCTCTCAGCCAAAATACCTATTTCATCGCTGCCCATCCTGCCGTTGCTTATTTGGATAAAATTCCCTTTAGCTATACTTTCTGATAAATTAACGACAAGCTTCGTCCTCCTGGTGATATTGCTTGCTACGATAAATATACAAAAAAATGCCATCAATATACTGCTGACTGTCACCGTTATGATTTTTAACCTCATCTTTACAAATTCTTTTGAAATAATACTGGTATCATAATATCCATATAACGACAATGGAACATTACTCAAAGGCTGTTTCAAGACAACAATACCACTTTTCAGCTTGTCCTCCGAAAAGATATCGTATTTGCCAGCTTCACGATAGGTATTAGCCGAAGCAAGTATTCGATTGTCGGAATCTACGAGGATTATATTATCAAATAAACTGGTCTCGTTTATCATCGATGAAATGTATGATAAATTTATGTCAACTCGTATGACTTTTTGATATTTAGAATATTTCTTATAATAATTCAGCGGCCTAATGATATTTAAGCTCCTGTCGCTTGAAATCTCAGGCTTCGAAGGAATCAATGCTACCCTCAATTTCGGTCCGTTGGGCGACTGAGTCAAGTCGTTGAGACTATAATCGACCAAATTTTCTCCGAGCGTATCGAAATTCCATGATTCTAGCCTTTTTACAAGCGCTCCATTTAATATGGTAGGATTGTCCGAATACAGGACTAATTGGCTTATTTGTAGATCATAAGCAAGGTCAGGCAGTAATAAATTTTTAATATAGCTCTGATATCCTGTAAAATAGTTTAAACTGTTGCTATAATCAGTATCCAAGAACCTATACAGTTCCTCATTCATACTGTACCGAAAAGAAAGCGATATGGCACCAGATATACATCCATCGATTTTGTTTGCCTTTTCGCTTAATGCCTGGGTCAATCGTTGCATAACCTGATTTTGTATATTATTTTCGGTAGTACTATAATAAAATATGTTCTGAATAAAAAGCGGTAAAATCACGCAGCCAATAAAAATAAGTATCATTTTTTGAGATATTGAAAAGTTACTCAGAACTTTATTAAATAGTACATGCCTCATAGAGTTACCACCTCAACATAAAACAAAACTACTTCTATTTACATATTATCATATCAAGTAACTATCCAGCTAACTTGATAACTGAATAGTTATGATATTCAAAAGTTTCATCCCAATTAACCAAAGAGAATACTCTCGTTATATTCTAGCAACTTTTCCGCACTATCAATTTTGTATCGAATACTTCATGATAATATTTGCCGTTATTCTGCCCGTTTATCCTTTTCATCAATATATCCACTGCTTTATGTGCCATCTTGCGTTTGGAGATATTGATGGTGGTAAGTGGCCACGGAAAAAATAATTGCGACTGTATATTATCATAACCCACTACGCCGACATCATCGGGCACCTTGAGCCCCGCATCTTCCAACGCATATATAGCTTCCCACGCTATTACATCGCTGAAAGCGAAAATACCTGAGAAATCTATTACCTGCTCTATAATTTTTTTCATAGCAGAGTATGAACGCCCTGCTAATATAGATACTCGTTTGACCAGCTTCCCATCGAATTCTATACCATTATCAGCCAAAGCACGCCTGTAGCCTTCCTCTCTTTCCTGAGAAGAGGATAAATAATCAGGGCCCTCCAACAAAAGTATACGCTTTCTATCCTTTTTAATCAAGTATTCCGTTGCCAGATATCCGCCTTTTATATCATCGGCAACCAAATAATCGGTATCTTCCCATTCCTTGAAATAACGGCCGACTATCACGAACGGCATATTGGATTTTTTTAGAAGCTTTATATTGTCTCGTCCTTATGAATGGCTTACCTTTATATGTTTGCCTTTCTTCCTTTTTAAGTATTGTTATAAGACATGAATTTTAACAGTAAACGTGGTATGTTTAGCCAATCTCACTGTCAGAAGCAATATCGTCCATATTACATCATTTGGTAAACGAAGTGGCCTGTCTATACAAATTTTTTAGACAGACCACTTTCATTATGTTAGTATGAATCGTATAATACATATACCATGTTAGTATGGTTCGCCATTAAATACAAGCAATACTTTGGGGAAATATATAATCCCTTTGAGAATTTGAATATAGAACAGGCAAAAGAGCTCATAGGCGGTATAGCCGATACTGATAAGCTATGGTTCTACGGTTATCGCAAGAAAGCCATTATATATACCATAGATAATATCTTGTATAAAACCGTATTCATGATAAGGCGATTGGCAAAGGTCGATAGCAACGGCCACAGGGAATATATACCTTTATCCCTCTTTTGCTCTGAAACGCTGCCCTTTCTGCCTGGATACCATCGATCAGCTCTATACTGAGAACGTATCCAAAGGAGCCGATCCGTTGGATAATATAGATGACCCGCAAAATATACTCCAATGCTCGGACAGCTTGATGGTTTGGATTAAACGATTGGCAACGCGGGTAGAGAATGCAGCTCTCTTAGAGAATCTGTCGTCATCTTATCTTAAGATAACACAGTCTATGCCTGACATCAATAAATCCGTTACCGGCTGCATATATGCTCATATGTATCAGCTGATGGATGTTTTTAAGCAGCTGATGGCATATCTTAAGCATCCTTTGGCACCATACACTACATTATCTGCATTAAACCGCATGTTCAGCATATAGAGGCCTATAGACCCTTTATACTTTCTCAATCCCACATTAAGTATATTATGGCCTATTATGCATCGGTATATCCTATTTACTATAATTTTATCCGTATAGACATGTATCGTTCGGATATAGGTTTTAATTCTAGCAAAACAACCTCCCTTATATTGCCATATGCCTCCCTGTATATTAACCGCTTGGTTTGTTTAATCATGCCGTATCATCTGATATTATGATGCCATAATCAAAGGGGAAAGGGATGTATATACCATGAATGATGCTGATATGATGGCTTATTTGCGCTACAGAGCTATAGAGTCCGTACTGGACGCACAAAAAGGGAAAGTTGATGAAATGGTCAAAGAGGTAGCCTCTCGGACTATATTCGATCCTTATTTTAACCGGTCTTTCTCTTTTTCTGATAGAACTGTATACCGTTATCTTAAGCTATACAGGTTGTATGGATTCGATGGGTTAAAGCCTAAGGTTAATAGGAATAGGAACAATCACTGCGTTTTATCTCCCGAACAGATACGATGGATAACGCAGCTTAAGGAGCAACTGCCTCTGCGCTCGGTGCGAAAGATCATCGCCATGCTGGAGGCGTCTTGCATGAAGGAGAGGACGGTCAGCAGGGTATTGCATGATATGGGCTATACGAGGAGTAACCTTGCCAGGGATAAGAACGTGTACAATCATAATGTATCCGCGGATATATTCGAGCAATACCAGGGCGATATGATGGAGGGGGTATATATAACTGATAAGAACGGCAATAAACGAAAAGTCTATTTATTTGGGTTTATCGATAATTTCTCCAAGTTCGTGCCCCATTCTCAGTTTTATTATGAATCCAGCTTGCCCAGAATGGAGGACTGTCTTAAAAAGGCCATAACCAAATACGGTGTACCCGAAAGGGTATATCTGGACAACGGTAAGGTGTATGTATCGTATAATTTCAAGCTAAGCTGTGCGAGGCTTGGTATACGTCTATCATATGCCACACCGTATCACCCTGCCGGCAAAGGGTGCATAGAGAGGTTCTGGCAGTTTGTACAATCGGACTTTCTTACGGAGTTAAGGCTTCACCCAGTCGATGATATTCGCATGTTATACTCACGGTTAGCTTCCATAAATAAAATCGCCTTTTCTACGCACCAGGTTGTTTGATGATATTCCTCATCCATTCCATAGCTTACACGTTTTGTTCCTTCTATATTTTCAACTCTAAATCTTCGGCCTTTCTCTCTTAACCATTGAAAATATTCATGAGTAGGCCAACCATCATGGGCACCATGAGACCAATGAAAAACAGAATATCCGTCATCGACATGCCTTTCCATAGCCTTGCAAACAGAAGGGCGACATGCAGATATATGCAGCTTCCCTGCTAACCCGCATACATACCCTTTTTCGTCAAGCATTTTTGTAACCAGTTTTTCATCTCTGGGTATAGACTGGCCATTTTGCCTACATCTTGTAGTACGTGGATAGCGTCCAGTTAAAAAGCTGGCTCTGCTTGGAGTACATATAGGACTCTGGGAATAACACCTTTCAAATAGTACGCCCATTTCTGCAGGCCTATCAATATTAGGTGTTTTCACGAATTTATTCCCATAACATCCCAAAGTATCAAACCTCTGTTGGTCAGTACAAATCCAGAGAATATTTAGTAATCCACTATTTTCCATTATGCGTTTCCCCCTACTCAAAGTACTATTCCATAAAAGCTGTTAATTTTCAGTGAAGATGCACGTCCTGAGTTTAAGCATTTTTATGAGCTAAAGTGTGTTTCTGTTTCTCCTTGGCGAAAGCTTCTTAAACAACTTTATCTCTTCTGGATTATAAGGAGTAAAATCACTCTTATAAATATCATGCTGCCACTTCTCTATATCAATATCATACTGATCAGCAAGAGGACGCAAAAATCCCCAGGGTTCATGAAATTGCCTATATCCATTCACAAGCCCCCAATGAAAAGAACCTATATGCTCGCATGCAAAATATGGGAGAATATCGCACACGTTATTATGCAAAATACGATGTAACCATTCTGTATTTATAATAGGTCTATGAAATTTTTTTAGTTGTTCCGTTACGAATTTAACATTTTCAAACTTCCCATAACAATGAAATGTAATAACATCTGAAAGTTCAATAGCCCTTCGCTCAATCGCGCTTATAGACATCGGGTTATTATAGAAGGTTGGCGGAGTCCTATAGTTCCCTTCAAAATCCCATGCACATGCTGTCAATGGCTGAATTGGGTTCATACTACGAACCATTCAAACACTTTCTCCATCAAAACTAAGCTGCGAGTCTCGCGGTTATTATTGCCTGGTTCGTTCCATATGTCCCACATTATGACACGCTCGTCATTCCTAAATAATCCAACAATATCTCTCACATAATCTTCCTTTTGCGGCCATGTCGCCAGGTCATCTCCATCCCACCAACCAACTTCATCAGCGCCATCAAAAGGCGTAGCTTTATTCCCGCCATGATATCCCCAATCAGGATCTGGCTGTGAGCCGAATTTCAGTGACAATAAATCCGAACTTTTCTTCGATAGAAGACAATCATTAAAAAAACGATTACTACACCCAAACCATGTTCTCCGGCACAATGCACAAAACGCTGCAGATTATCCAAAAAGCTTTTACGCTGATACTTCCATACAACCTCTGGTAAAAATATTCTAATTGCATTAAATCCCGTTTCTTCTGCAAGTCGAAATTCCCGATCAGTTTTTGTTAAACTTTCTTCAAATGTAGCTTCCTGCCACATTTCAATATCATTTTTCACAGAACCAGTAACATGATTGTACCCCATTAACCATGGCCGACTATTATACCAACTCCATGCTTTTTCTTGATCCCATTTATCCAAATACATAAAACCCTCCAAAAATAATATACTCTCTAAAATAGATAACTTATTTGATAGTACCTGTTGCAATTCCGCTTTGTATATAACGCTGACAAAATAAATAAATAATAAATATTGGAATTGAAATCAATACTAAACTAGCAAAGATAACACCATAATTAGAGCCTCCTCCAAATGCAGTAAATCGTTGCGGTAATAGTGTAATTGTCATAGATTCAGGAGAATTTAATAAAACTAAGGGCAATAAATAATCATTCCAACTCCCCATAAATGCAAAAATTGCAGCCGTACCAATAGCTGGTTTGCACAATGGTATACACATACTAATAAATACCCTTATTTTAGAACATCCATCTATAATAGCCGATTCGATCATTTCATCATTCACCGCATCCATACTATTCCGTATAATCAACATACTCATTGGTATGGACGCTGCCACATGAGGACCGACTAAACCAAACGGATTATTGGTCAACCCAATTGTTTTTAAGGTAATAAAATAAGGCACAATGAAACCTGCAGCAGGCATCATCATCCCAATTAATGTTAAAATATACAAAACATTATTGCCTGGAAAGTCCATCTTTGAAAAAGCAAAAGCAGCTAATGACACACATACAAGTATTAATATCATGTCTATGCCGGTCACCATCAATGAATTCTTTAAATAAATCCAAAAATCAGCGATTTCTGCATTATATCCTTTTGCTATAGTAAAACTATCGGCCTGAAATAGTACACGCTGATAATTTCCCCAGCCTTGACCAAAGAACGAACGTTCAATCATTTTATAGATTGGATAAATCCAAATTACCGTCATTAAAATAATAAATATTTGAGAAACAATTCTTCCCGCCGACCAATGCCCCCTATATTGATTGCGACTATATTTTTCCATCTTCATGCTTACTTATACTCCTTTCATATTAGCGTAATTGTCGAATACATTTAATATTCGCCCTGTCTTTGAATATACAGGTTCAAGCATGAAAGCCCTAGGGCGATAATCAATACGATCACCGATATTGCCGCAGCATATCCTGCTTTATACTCAAGAATATAAGAACGGTAAATCAACGTCGCTAACATCTCAGAGCTTCTACCTGGCCCTCCTTTTGTGATTAGCCAAACTAAATCAAAAGTTTTAAGCGTGCCAACGATACCGAGTATAAGGACTGTAATGTGAGTAGGCCTTAAAAGCGGCAATATAACATACCTAATGACCTTAACCTCAGAACCTCCATCGATCTGCGCTGCCTCTAACACGTCTTTTGGAATCCCGACAATTCCAGCAATATAAAGTGTCATAGAGAAACCAACATACGTATAAATATTCGCAATAATAACAGAATAAAGAGCTGTATTAGGATCTCCAGTCCAATCCCTTACTAGGTTGCCAAGCCCTATCTGGCGCAGTAGCTCATTGATAAAACCCTGCTGATAATTAAACATCTGACTGAATACATAGCCAATAACGACTAAAGCCATGACATTTGGTAAAAATATGATAGATCTGGCTAATCCCTTAGCGAAAATATTTTGTTGGAAACAATATGCCAAAATTAAGCCAAAAACTGCTTGAACAGGGACAGTTATAACAAAGTAAATCGCTGTATTTTTAAGTGCTAAAATAAAATATGGGTCTTTAAACATTCTTGTATAGTTATTAAGTCCAATAAAGATTTTATTTATACTTACCCCATTCCATTCAAAAAATGAAACATGAATATTATATGCCATAGCATAGTAAGTAAAGATCCCTAAAAAAATAAAAGCTGGCGCTATATAAAAATACGCTGCATATGTTTTACCAAACACAGCTTTTTTTAATCCTTTTCCTACCACCCTTTTGGGCTCTCTTGTGGCTTTTTCTGTCATAAAAGGCACCCCCTTTGATTAACATAATTGATATTTGCTGTTCTATTATAAAACTTAATTTTTGGGTGCACACTTATGTGCACCCAAAAATTCAAAAAGTCTTTTTAACGAGCTACAGATTCCGAAGCTGCTTGCAATTGCTTCGTTGCTTCTTCTGGAGTCATAGCACCAGCAGCTACAGCCGGTAAAACATCATTCAACGCATTAGAAATTTCTGCATATTTTATCTCGCGAGCTCCGGCATTATTTTCAACATAATATTGGAACATTTCCAAAGCTTTCTTTTCAGGCTCGCCCCTCATATCATTCATTGCTGGCTCTAAGGATACACCCTTAGCACACGGTAGTACCTGCAAAGAATTACTCCAAATTTCCTGGCCATGGCCTGCTGCCATCCAAGCAACAAATTCAAATGCAGCTTCTTTTTCTTTTTGAGGTTTTGAGTTATTTACTCCCCAAGCCACATCAACTGTAACAACCATATTTTTTTGTGCGTCTTCCTTAACAGCCGGTAATGTGAAAGCACCCATAGTCAGCTTATCCTCAGGAGCACGAACCCCTTTTTCAATACCCTCTTGAACAGCTTTTTTAGTAAGTCCAGAACCATGCCATGTGCCGCAACTCATCATTATATAGTAACGCCTTCCATCAGTCCCTGCAAGACTGAAATTATCGTTTATATCAGGATATAGAGCCGTACCTAAACTACCCTCTGCAAAAAACCCACTATCGAATAAGTTTTTCCAAATTTCTAGCGCTTCAACAAATTCCGGTTCAGTAAAGCTCGATTTGCCATCCGCAGCTTCATAAACCTTACCGGGGGCAATCTGGTTAATAATACCCATGAACACATCGCGACAAGCCCATCCTTCTTTCGCTCCAATCGCGACACCAGGTATTATGTTAGGATCCCTTTTTGATTTCTCGATAGCATCATAAACATCTTGCATGGTCTCAGGAGCTTTTGTAATACCAAGCTTTTCAAATGCTGCTGCATTGTACATAATAACCGGCGTCGCTGTCATTCCACCGGGAAGCACTGTATAATCGTCTCCTGAATAACGGCATTGTTCAAGAGCAGCTGGCAAAAATTTATTCTCCCAATCGGAGCCCCACTTCTTTTCAGCTAACGGTCTAAGTGGCTCACAGAAATCTTTGAATTGATTAGCCCGAGCCCCTACTTGTAGAGCAAGGACAGATGGCCCTTCATTAGCCGCAAGAGCAGCAGATAATTTTTGGAAATGCGCTTCTGATTCGCCTACATGAGTAATATCAAGTTTAATATTAGGATACTCTTTTTCCCACGCTGCCACTAAATCATCTGTTTGAGAACCTTCAGTCGGAATCCATTTCCAAAATGTTATTGTTTGTTTCTCTGACGAAGCATCGCTGCCATCAGTTTCGCTAGTACCCGATTCGCTAGGCATATTATCACTTTGCGTCTTAGTAGGCGTACACCCAACTTGCAGTACAAACATACTAATAGCCAACAGGAATACCAAAGATACTCTCAACTTTCTCATAGTAAAACCTCTCTTTTATAAAATTAACAATTTAGCCAAAAAATATTTTCATATTAACGTTTACATTAACGGTACCGGAAACGATAATATTATATAATGCACATATTATTCTGTCAATACTTCAGTAAAAATTTCCCTCCCCCCGAAACAATATAAGTCATCTAGCTCGAGCAACACATTATATTGCTCAACAAGCCTACACAGCAACGATGTGCTGTTGAACGGCAAAAAGTTAATCCCCTAGCCTTATAACATTCCAAGATAACCTAGGAAGCATTACGGATAAGGTTTCCCCATCTACGCGTCCATCCTGTATTTTGCGCGGTATCACATTGTCCGGCCTTTCGACGCTATTCCCCGCTTTTATATCATCGCCGTTGAGTATTATATGTTCTTTCACTTTATAGCCCTCATATCCGCCAAGTACGCATTCGAGCTCCAATGCATCTTCCATATCCCTGTTTACCGCAAATATGGTCAGCTCGTTCTTCTCCTCGTTTTCTATAGCTACGGATTCAATTATTGGCACATCGGTAAAGTCCTTACTGTCGTATTTAGGCGCGTCTACTACCGGCATCAATACAGTACCCCTGCCATAATTCGAAGCGTGCATAAACGGATAGTATATGGTCTGTTTCCATGCAGGACCGCCTTTTTCTGTCATTATAGGCGCTATAACGTTGACCAATTGAGCAAGGCATGCTATCTTTACCCTGTCAGCGTGTTTTAGAAGTGTTATGAGCATGCAACCCACCACTAAGGCATCCTCAAGGTTATAACTGTCTTCCACCTGATGTGGCGCCGTGCTCCAGCGTTCTACATGTTGATCAGAATCATGTGAATGGTACCATACGTTCCATTCGTCGAACGATAGATTTATGGTTTTGTTGCTGCGTTTCTTTGCCTTTACGTAGTCACACGTGGATATCACTGTGCTTATGAATTTATCCATATCAAGCGACCTTGCAAGGAAGTTTGGCGTATCGTTGTCCCGGTTGCCATAATACGTATGCAGCGATATGTAATCCACGTGTTCATATGTGTGGTCCAGTACTGTGGCCTCCCATTGAGGGAATGTAGGCATGCCTGAGCCGGAGCTGCCACACGCCACCAGCTCTATGGTCGGATCCACCCATTTCATCACTTTTGCTGTTTCACACGCCAACCTGCCGTATTCATCAGCTGTCTTATGGCCTATCTGCCACGGCCCATCCATCTCATTGCCCAAGCACCATACCTTTATGTTATGCGGCTGCGCAGCACCGTTGGATATCCTCAGGTCGCTCCAATAGGTGCCTGACGGGTGATTGCAATATTCTACTAAATAACGTGCCGCGTCCATTCCTCTTGTTCCAAGGTTTACAGCCATCATGATATCGGTATCAGCTCGTTTGGCCCATTCAGCAAACTCATCTACGCCGACTTCGTTTGGCTCTATAACTCCCCAGGCCAATTCCAAGCGTTTAGGCCTTTTTTCTTTTGGCCCTATACCGTCCTCCCAGTTGTATCCCGATACAAAATTACCGCCTGGATAACGTACTATAGGGACATTTAATTCTTTTACGAGTTCTATGACATCCTTTCTGAAGCCCTTGTCATCAGCTTGTGGATGATCCGGCTCATATATACCCTCATACACTGCTCTACCTAAGTGCTCTATAAAGGAACCGAATATCCTTTTGTCGACATTTCCTACCTTATACTTCTTGTCTACCAGCATCCTGGCTTTTTTGCTACTACTCATTTTCTCCTCCTTATTCTAACGCTTTAAAGCGTTTTATTGCGTTTTTGATTATCTTCTATCGTTTATCGCTTTTATCTTGGCCGGATCAAATTTCGGTTTCCTGTCATATGTCATAAGACCGTTTACTTCTTGCTGTACATCGGTAAGTTGTGTATAGCAAAATCCGCATATGTAATCTACAGACATAATAGCATGCGTTATCCTTTCGAAGCGGCTCAAAAACTCCTCTTCATCGGATACTTTATCGCCATATCCCCATCCTTTATCGGAAGCAAATGCTATGCCGCCGTATTCGGTTATAAGCACAGGCTGACCATCATAGGTATGACCCTCGGCAAATATGAATTTACCCGCCGGCGCACCATTTACCACTTTGTCCTTGTCGGCATATGCCTTCTTGAAATCCTCTCCATCAGCTCTATAATCGTGTATCGTGCATAAGTCAGTGTCTGTATGTTCCCATCCGTCATTGGATACCACCGGTCGAGTACTGTCCAGCGATCGTATCATATTGACCACTGCCATAGTGTGATATTGCTGTTTTTTATCGTTTAATATATTTGGCACACCCCATGATTCATTGAACGGGGTCCATGTTATTATACATGGATGGTTGTAATCTCTTTCTATTATCTCCTGCCACTCCTTTATGTAGGCATCGGCTGCAGCCGTACTGAATTCATAATACGACGCCATTTCCCCCCATACCAATAATCCTAACTTATCGCACCAATACAGGTATAAAGGTTCTTCCACTTTCTGATGCTTTCTTACGCCGTTATACCCGAAAGCTTTTGTCATCTTTATATCATCTATCAAAGCCTGCTCGGACGGTGCCGTAAGGTTAGATTCGGGGAAATAGCCCTGATCCAATATAAGTTTTTGATAATATGGATGATTATTCAGCAATACCTTACCATCTTTAATCGATACCTTGCGCATACCGAAATAGCCGGACACACGATCTGCTTCCCTGCCGCCCCTATCGATAAGCGTGAAGTTTATATCGTATAGATTCGGCTGCTCCGGGCTCCACAGTTTAAGGCCCCATTCAAAAATATGGCTTACCACATTGACGCTGAATCTGGCAACGCCCTGATGACAATCTGTTTCGGCCGAGACGATATGCACACCATCGAAAGTTATATCGGCCTTCAACCTACAATCTACAGCCTCACGGCTAAGCCACGCCTCTATATTCACGATACCGTTGTCTATATCCGGCGTTATATGTACGTTCTCTACATGTATCGCGTTCACAGGTTCCAGCCATACTGTCTGCCATATGCCCGATGTGCGGTCATACCAACAACCGAATGGTTCGTCCATCCACGATTGTTTGCCCCTGGCTTGTTGGCGTTCATAGGCATAATCATCGACTTCGACCATTATTATATTTTCACCATCTGCGCTAAGGGCATCGGTTATATCGAATGAAAATGGGGTATGACCTCCCGTATGGCTCCCCATGTAAACGCTGTTGACCCATACCTTAGCTATATAATCGACTGCCCCGAAATGAAGCATTATCCTTTTGTCCCGCCATTGCTGGGGGATATCAAATGCACGCCTGTACCATATACGATCATGTGGCGACGGGTCACCTATGCCGCTTAATTTGCTCTCAAAACAGAAAGGCACATTGATGGTACTCCAACATTCATCGGCATCATCGAATTTGAATTCCCATATTCCATTTAAGTTAAGCCAATCTTTCCTCACAAAATCTGGCCGTGGATATTCCGGCCTCGGTATACTTGACATAAAAATCCTCCTCACAGTTATCATTAGTTATTATTGATTTTAGCAACTTTTTCGCACTATCAATTTTGTATCGAATACCTCATGATAATATTTGCCATTATTCTGCCCGTTTATCCGTTTCATCAATATATCCACTGCTTTATGTGCCATCTTGCGTTTGGAGATATTGATGGTAGTAAGTGGCCACGGAAAAAATAATTGCGACTGTATATTATCATAACCCACTACGCCGACATCATCGGGCACCTTGAGCCCCGCATCTTCCAACGCATATATGGCTTCCCATGCTATCACATCGCTGAAAGCGAAAATACCTGAGAAATCTATTCCCTGCTCTATAATTTTTTTCATAGCAGAGTATGAACGCCCTGCTAATATAGATACTCGTTTGACCAGCTTCGGATCGAATTCTATGTCATTATCAGCCAAAGCTCGCCTATAACCTTCCTCTCTTTCCAATGCGGGTGATACATATTCAGGCCCATTCAAGAAAATTATACGCCTTTTCCCCTTTTTTATCAAATGCTCTGTGGCAAGATATCCCCCTTTTGCATCGTCGGATATCAGATAATCCATATCATTCCATTCCTCAAAATGGCGACCTACTATTACAAATGGCATATTAGATTTTTTTAAAAAGTCTATATCTTCATATTTTTTTTGCGTTGGGAAGAGTATTATACCGTCAACACCCTTGCTCATAGCTGTATAGACGGCACGTTCCTCGAGGTCGTAACGTTCATCAGTATTTATAACAAAAATAGTGTAACCATATTTCCTCGCTGCGATTTCTATATGTTTGGCCATTATGGAAAAATAAGGGTTGGATACGTCGCTTAATACTACTGCTATAGTTTTAGACACTCCGGAACGCAAACCACTAGCTATACTATTAGGTATATAGCCCATCTCTTTTGCAGCTTGCTTGATAATTTTCTTTGTTTCTTCCGCTATATCATCCTTGTCCTTTAATGCTCGTGACACAGTATTTATACTATATCCGGTCTTTTCTGCTATGTCCTTTAATGTTATTTTCATGCCTTCTTAATATGAAGGAACTTTATAATCCTCCATACTTTTACCTCCCTATTATCAAATATCAGCTACTATTACGAGGCGTTTCCCTTTGGTTATTTTAATCGCTTTCTCAACAGTCATCATATCAGTGGGATTTAGATATATTATTTGGTCTTCACGCAGACCTACAAAGTAGGTCTCTAAATCTTCAGCAGCTCTATCATTCACTTGAATAGCGCGCAATGACTTCATCTCTCTCCACACAGGTATATGTTGCACATGATTTCCACATAGATGTATCATTCCTCCATGAGGATACGTTGACAATAACTGATCATCAAACGGCGCGATAAATTCGCGGTACATGCGTGAAGAGATCAGTTGGGTACTGCAACCGCATAACTGTCCAAAACCAGGTGGCTGCGTACGATGCCCCGATATAACAGGCTGCAGTTGATCTATAGGTATATTTTTTAAGTACCAGCCATGCAGATCGCATAAAAGTCTATTTATAACCTTTATATCGTGTTCCGCTTCATTCGGTGTTATATATAAAGCCTCCAAAAACCTCTGCCCATAAAGGTTAACAGCTACATTCAATACACTAGCAATGGTTGGGAGGCCAAACAACGGTACTTTAACCTTGCTTTCGATAAAAGCCCGCGCCAATCTCTTTGCTAAATTCCATGCCTCATTTTGCTCAAGATCAGGATAGCATAGCTGACCAATATGACCTTGAATATATTCATTATACCATTGATTACTAATTTCATCAAAGTATACATTAGCTCCCAATATCTTATCAATAAAATGTACTCCATATGGACCAAATTCAATGCACAGGGGGCGAAACACCTCATTGTCCAACAATTTATCTGCACGTGATGCCAAATCATCTAGAGCATCAGTTAGCCATCTTTCCGGTTCTTTATATGGATCAATATTCGAACGACCATATATGCCATTAAGATAAATAACCTTATCAATACACTCGCCATCGAATAATGACTCGAGTCTATCAAACCATCTTTTCCGACTTAAAAGTAATTTATCGTCGTTTAATATCTCCTCAGCTCTTTGTTTCATGCATTTATCTCCTAACCACTAGTCTGTACTGGATGGCATAACCCGTATCTCGGAAAGGCCTATTTCCTGTACATCGTTTGGAACATTATCTATAACAAATTTTATATTTTTAATTTTCATTGGCTCAAAATTAATTATTATATCATTCCCAAATTTATCTTCGTCGGCGTTAGTATCAACGTTAATGACAGCGTTATTGTTAATAATAAGCTTTGCTGTATTAAAGGTCCTTTTTCTATTATGAGATAGGTATATTATTACTGTATCAATATAACTCTCTTTATCCCACTCTAAACAAACCCAAGAACCTTTTGTTTCATTGTTTGGTACCCAATCATAATTTTCGCTTTCTTTGGTAAAGCCAACCTCTCCATCAACCAACGCTTCACTTTTATAACCTGGTTTTATGGAACTAACGCTTACGTTCGCTTCAGGCGCAATATTATCAATCCCATCTACACCCGATGGCAGAGGTTGAGGTTTAAAAGAAGGCCCATTCACATAAACCGTCCCATCACTTCTAAAACCCATCCTATCGATATTCAGTTGTCTATCCCCTCCACCTTCCGCCGGGTTCGTATGCGTATGATAGACAATAAATATTTCTTTATTATCAGGTGATACTGCAAAACTGTTATGGCCAGGACCAGAAACGATAGGTAGCATCCCACTATTTTCTATATCAGTGACTGATCTAAGTATAGGATTATTTTTGCTTTTCACAAACGGTCCTAACGGTTGTCTAGAAGTAGCATACCCTACAGAATAAGTAGCATCCCCATAGTAATTGGCCGAATAGAACATATAATATGTTTCATTGTCCTTGAATATTATAGGTCCCTCATTCCACCTCCACGCATCACCGGATAGTTTTTCCCAATCCTGATCAGGACGCATCAGCAAAATCGGCTGTCCCACTGTCGACATCATATCGTCGCTCAATTTTATGCCATAAATATGACTCTCATGAACTCCATTAACAACATTTTCAGAGCAATCTTTGGAAAAATATAGATACTTTTCTCCATCTTCATCGATAAATGGGCTGGCATCAATTGTAGCATATCCGAAATCAAACAAGGGTTTATTCAAAATATCCTTAAATGGCCCTAAAGGACTCTCTGCTACAGCCACACCTATGCGTAAGCTATTGCTTCTCAACTCTCTCGCAGAGAAAAACATGTAATATTTCTCTTGATATTCGATAACCTCAGGAGCCCAAAAATCGCCTATAGCCCAACTGTTCAAATCTCTAGTGAAGGACATCCCTTTATATTCCCAATTTACCAAATCAAACGACATCCATACTTTATATCCATTTGGCGCTGATGTAGCATAGCAATAATACTTACCATCAGAAGCTTTTAAAACAAAAGGATCTCCTATATTATTTATAGGTAAGGGATTGCTATAAAATCTGCTTTTTATAGCGCTCGATTTTGAAGAATTAAGAACATACTTCCCTTGTACTATATTCGCATCCACTCTTTTTACCTCTTTTTGTTTTATATATGATGCACTTACATATACTAAAGCTACTATCACAAACAAAAGTAAAACCGTTTTTACTTTTTTATTCATTATACAAATCTCCCCAAATCTAGCCTTTCAATGAACCTATAAGCACTCCTTTAACAAAATATTTTTGAATAAAAGGATAGAAACACATTATAGGAACTGTAGCTATTACTATAGTAGTATACTTAACTAATTCTTTATAGGCACTTGTCTCACCAAATTGACCACTTGTCGTCAACGATATACCCTGCTGCATTTGGCTTGCGTCGCTGGTTATGAGTATTTCACGGAGAATAAGCTGCAAGGGATATTTACTCCTATCGCTTAGGAAAATCATTGCCGGGAACCACGAGTTCCACGCGCCCACCACATAATATAATAATATCACAGCGCATACTGCTTTAGAGAGTGGTACGACGACTCTCGTCAGTATATAAAAATCGTTTGCTCCATCTATTCGAGCTGCTTCTTCTAACTCGCCGGGAACACCTTCAAACCCAGTCCTCATAATTATCATATTCCAAGTATTAATGGCAAAAGGAAACACTAATGCTGTCCAACTATCATACATACCTAATCCTTTAACTGTTAAGAACCACGGTATCAAACCTCCCCCAAAAAACATGGTAATGGTTATCATGAGCATGATAGCTTTTTTCCAATAAAGGTTTTTCCTGGATATAACATATGCGCCCAGTATCGTAAATATCATGTTAACAGCTACACCAGTTACAACGTAAAATATGGTATTAGCATATCCTCTTATAATGTCCGGATTATTTAGTACTATCTTATAGCCTTCCAAAGTAAAGCCCAATGGCTTATATAATGGTGCTCTATAAGATTGAAGCTTAATCGGGTCACTGACAGATGCAAAAAGAACATATAAAACCGGATATAAGCATGCTATTGTTATAAGTATTAATAAAGTATAGTTTAATACATCGAAAATTCTATCACCAAAAGTTTTTTTATTCATCCAAGTCACTCCTTACCATAAACTCGTATCTGAAATCCTACGAGCAGTAGTATTAGCGAACCATAAAAAAGCAAAATTAATTATCGAATTAAGCAAACCTACAGCAGTAGAATAGCTATAATCAAATTCCTGTAATCCTCGTCTATATATATAAGATGCTATTACATCAGCTTTTTCGTAAGTTATAGGATTGTATAACAAAATAACTTTTTCGTAACCTGACGCCAACATACCTCCAATAGCAAATATCAAAAGGATAGTTATTGTGGGCATTATTGATGGTATAGTTATATACCACATTTGTTTGAATCTACCAGCGCCATCAATCGTAGCCGATTCATACAACTCAGGATTTATATTCGCCATAGCAGCAAGGTATATTATACTATTCCAACCCACATCTTGCCATATCCCCGAAAAAGTATATATAGGCCTGAATAAGCTCGGATTAGCCAATAGTGGACTTCGTTCCCCTCCAAAAGCGACTATAATATCGTTTATAAGTCCATCTGTTTCGCAAAAAATATGAATTAATCCGCATATTACCACCAAAGATATAAAGTGTGGCATATAAGTAATAGTTTGCACAGTTTTTTTAAAAGGACCGTTTTTTACTTCGTTAAGCATAAGTGCCAATATTATCGGCGCAGGAAACCCAAACACCAGGCCCCACACATTTAGCATAAAAGTATTGGAAACTAATCGGCCAAAGTATGGGTCCGTAACAAAGTCTATAAAGTGTTTGATACCAACAAACTTACTACCCCAAAGACCAAGCCTGGGCCTATAATCAACAAAGGCAATGAGTGCTCCCCACATTGGAACATAGCAAAAAATAATATAAAAAGCAATAACGGGAATGGCCATTAGGTAAATCATCCAATTACGTCTAAAATCTTTTTTAATAATTTTTAGTGTCGACTCATGTTCTCCCATCGGCCAAATTTCTCTAACATTTTGCAAACTCATAAAATCTCCCCTCATAAAATATCGATAATAAGAAAAATAAGTATGTATTCGAAGGTGTTACCTATATGCTTACCGTTCTTTCGCTTTATATTATTGAGATATTACAATGGTATCTGGTTAACCCGATACCATTGTAATATATAGCCCGTTTTATCTGGAATTATAACGGTCTAAAGCTGCTTGCCAGATAGCCAACCATTCATTAACACCCATTTTCTCTGCCTGTTTAACAAAATTATCAAATTCCGAAACTGGCTTTTGCCCCATTATAATTTTCAAGAAAGTCTCACTACGCAACGTTGCCAATTGTGTGCCAAGCTGTGCTTCTTTTGAAGCCTCGTCCACCGTGAAACTAAGCGGAGGTACAGCAGGCGACGCATCTGTTCCATTTGTCCACATCTGGCGAATTTCACCCGAATAACTGCCCGGAGCAACTATCAGGGGATTAGACTTATGTTCTTCTCTTATAAATGGCCCTTGATGCAGCTTATATTTCCATACCCGGTTGGATAGAGGTATATTTTCGGGATCATTCCACATCACGCTTTCAGGATGGTAATACGGCATGCCATTCTCATCGAGCTTATGTGTGCGATCAGGTAAACCAAAATTACAAAGTTCCCATCCTTTCTTTGTATAACCAAAATCCAAGAACTTAGCCGCAGCCTCTACATTATCGCATTCAGTGGTAATAGACGTTGGCCAACCTCCATTTTTCCAATGTTTATAAGTTGTAGTGGGCTTATCGCCTTTATTAAGAACGGGATAAGGAGCTCCTACGAAATCAATATTGTTTTGTTCTTTCCATACTCCCCACATAGTATCAGGCGAATCCATAGCGACAGCACAATCCGGGGAAGAAGCAAAAGCCATATTGCTGCTAAAATCACGTGTAGCAAAATCCTTATCTATCAGGCCTTCAGCATACCATTTACGCATTTCCGTCAGATACTGTTTCATACCAGGCTGAAGTGGACCCCAAGCTACTTTGCCATCCTTATCTATAAATGTCCAATCATATGCGCCATAAGCGCTTACAAAGTAGCCGGTAAATATAGTGCCAGCACCTGTATTAAACATTAAGGGGCTCTTATAGCCAACTTCTTGACATTTCTTTAAGAAAGCATACCATTCATCCATAGTTTCCGGTACTGGTAACCCCGTTTTATCAAGAGCTTCCTGCTTTATTAATCCTCCGAACCATATCCATTCAGAGTATGGCGCAACATTATAAAATCCTAATACGCGGCCCTTATCATCCATAGTGGTTCTGCGTCTATCTTCGTCAGATTCTCTGAATTGTTTATAGTTAGGAGCATACTTATCAATAATCTCGGTATGATCTATGAACACGCCATCATCAATACCTACGGTTATACCACCTTTATAACGATCCGACTGGCAAATCATATCAGGTAAATCATCAGAAGCAATCATTAAATTAAACTTCTCACTCTCTTGTCCTATCGGAGGGTGTATAAACTTGATATCGACGCCAGTGAGCTTCTCAATTTCTTTCCACACCTCATGCTCATTCATGTCCTTAATCGCTACCCCCTGAAAAGCATCTATAGGCCACCAATAGGTAAGTGTGGGATTGCCTTTCACCGGATAAGCAGAAACAATATTTGGAATGTTATATGGATCCTTTAAATTAGGATCGCTTAGTTCGGGATTCTCTACAGCCGCAGCATCGCCATCTGTTTCTCCTTCGTTGGTAGATGTTTCAGTTCCAGTTTCGGTTTGATCACCGGTCTGCCCTCCGCTGCAACCCGCAAAAAGGGAAACAGCTAAAACCAAAGCCAACAACAGAGATAATAGCCTCACTTTCCGCATTCAAAATCTCCTCCTCTAAAAATATTAATCTATTGCAAAATCTTTTTTATAAGATTTGGCAATCTGCACCACGTCTTATTATGTAATGGAAGTAGAAGAAGCATATAGATACCCCACCAAAGCATAATAATTCAACCAGAATATGTTACATTAACGTTTTCATTAACGTTACCGGAAACGATAATATTATATAATGCACATATTGTTTTGTCAATACTTCAGCAAAAAGTTTTTTCGAAACAACGTTTGGATAAACAGTTGACTGTATGATAATATATTAACAGGAATAACAAAACAGGAGATAATAAGAACTGTCTCATAGATATAAGAGGAAATTATGATGATGTATAAAATTATGATCATAGAAGACGATGTCATAATCGCGCGGGTTATGCAGGAGCATCTTAGTAAATGGGGCTACGAGGCTGTCTATATAACCGACTTTAAGAATATCACCGAACAGGTCGTCCGGCTGGAGCCGCATATTATATTGCTCGATATAATGCTTCCGTTTTTTAACGGTTTCTACTGGTGCAGCGAAATACGCAAGGTGTCCAAAGTGCCTATCATATTCATATCCTCGGCCGACGATAATATGAATATCATAATGGCCATGAATATGGGCGGGGACGACTTTATCGCAAAGCCATTTGATTTGAACGTCCTCACGGCAAAGGTGGGGGCTTTGATAAGGCGCGCCTATTCGCTCCAAGGGCAGGTAAATGTTATCGAACACAACGGCGCCGTCCTAAACCTCGGCGATGCCACGCTGGTTTATCATGGCAACAAAATCGAGCTTACCAAGAACGACTATAGGATACTGCAGCTTCTTATGGAAAATGCCGGCAGGGTGATTTCTCGCGAAGAAATAATGCAGCGCCTCTGGGAAAGCGACGATTTCATCGACGATAATACCCTTACGGTCAATATGGCCCGTTTGCGCAAAAAGCTGGCCGAAGCAGGGCTTGAAGGTTTCATCAAGACCAAAAAGGGACTTGGTTATATGGTAGAGTGATGAATATGAAACATTTTGCATGCATTTTGGGTTTATACTTAAAACAGAAGATCACAACCATCATCGTTATAGCGGTATCATTCAGCATCTCCCTAGTGATCTTTTATCTGTATGCTTTGCCTTTGGAACCGGTGGCCTATGCGGCTCTGCTGGCCGGCATTTTCCTGCTGCTGATCGGCATTATAGAATTCGTAGCTTTTTACAGCAAGCACATGGTGCTCGAAAAATTGAAGGACAGCATCGCAGTATCGGACCTTATGCTGCCCAATCCGCAAGGCCTTATTGAACGGGATTATCAGGGATTGATCAGGGCTATCCATGAAAACAGGAGGGAAATTATAAACGAGAAGGATAAGGCTCTCGCCGATATGACTGATTACTATACCATATGGGCGCATCAGATCAAGATACCAATAGCCGCCATGCAATTGCTTTTGCAGTCCAAGCATGCAGACATAAATGGCGAATTGTCGGATCAATTGTTCAAGGTGGAACAGTACGTCGAAATGGCGTTGCAATATCTCCGCACCGAAAGCCTGAGCGGTGATCTGATGCTTAAAAGGTATTCTCTCGACGATATGGTGAAGCAGGCAGTGCGCAAATACTCGAAATCTTTTATACACAAGAAAATCAAGCTCGATTACAATGGCTTAAATCATGAGGTATTGACCGACGAGAAATGGACGGTGTTCGTCATAGAGCAGATATTGTCAAACGCGCTCAAATATACCGACAAGGGTGAAATTTCCATATATATGGACAGCGATTCGCCCGATACGCTGGTCATTGAAGATACGGGGATAGGCATCGAATCGGAGGATCTACCGCGCATATTCGAAAAAGGCTTCACCGGCTACAACGGTCGGCTGGATAAAAAATCGACCGGCATCGGCCTGTATCTATGCAAGCGCATTTTAAGCAAGCTGTCGCACACCATATCAATAGAATCGCAAGTCGGCAAAGGTACCAAAGTGAAAATCGGATTCGGCACGGTCGACATAGCCGCCGATTGATGCAAGGATATCCGTATTAATCATTATAATGCCCCTTGCAGCTTAAAATATAGATGGTGGCATCTTCGATTTTGTAGATTAACCTATCTTTATCTGTAATTCTTCTGCTCCAGTATCCGGCTAGCTCATGTCTTAGTGCTTCAGGCTTGCCTATGCCATTATAACCGTTACGTTCTATATCTTTGATAATATCATTTATTTTTTTGACTATCTTTTTGTCCTCTATAAGCCACCGAGTATAATCTTCCCATGCGATGTCGGAAAAAACCTTATTCATTCGTTAATGAGTCCAGTTCCTCTGTTGTTTTCATTACAACATCACCGCGCTCGATCTGCTTTTTGCTTTCCAAAAGGCGCTCATAGTATTTTTTGTTGCTCATGATGAATAAATTTTCCATGAGGTTGTTATACTCGTCTAGGCTCATTAAAACAACGTTCTTTTCATTTTTCCTTGTTATAATTATCGTCTCGTTATCATCAGTTGCTTTATCGCAATAATCTTTCAATTTATTCCTTATGGTAGAATAATTAACAGCCAGCATATTGTTTCGCCCCTTTCATTGTTGTTGTACAATGTATTGTATCATATATTGTACAACAATAGTATAAAAAAATCAATAGTAAATTTTCTGCGAGTGCATGTAATTTTATTGATACACAACATTCCAGAAGCAATTCACCTCCATGAACAGGCAAAGGTTTTATATCTCTGTTGATATCAATTTTTACATTTTACGAATTACAGTTACCAAAATGTAAGGTTGGAGGCAAAAATGTAAGACAAAGCAATGGCATGGTATTTTCACTTTTTGCTATAATGGACGGGAAGAAAGACAATGGAGGAATATGATATGCCACTTTTGGAAGTTATAAACTTAAAGAAGATATATACCACGAGATTCGGAGGAAATCCCGTTCAGGCCCTTGCCAACGTATCCTTTTCGATAGATCAGGGCGAATACGTCGCCATCATGGGTGAGTCCGGATCTGGCAAGACGACGCTTCTCAACATTATCGCCGCGCTCGATAAGCCTACTGGCGGCGATGTGCTGCTGAATGGCAAAAGCATAACATCGATCGGCGAAATGGAGATATCAGCATTCAGGCGGGATAATCTCGGCTTCGTATTTCAGGACTTTAATCTGCTCGATACATTTTCCATCGAGGATAATATCCTTTTGCCTCTGGTACTGGCCGGGAAGCGCTATAATGAAATGATCGGCAGGCTGAAAGCCATCGCCGAAAAACTCAAAATCGCCGACATCCTTATGAAATACCCTTATGAGGTTTCGGGCGGTCAGAAACAAAGGACGGCCGTAGCGCGCGCCCTCATCACGAGGCCGCAGCTCATACTAGCCGATGAGCCCACCGGCTTATTGGACTCCCATACCACCGAAGGGCTGCTGAAACTATTTGCAGAAATAAACGACGACGGGCAAACGATCCTCATGGTTACACACAGCATAAAAGCCGCCAGCCATGCCAAAAGAGTGCTCTTCATAAAGGACGGAGAGGTATATCACCAGCTTTACAAGGCATCGCTGTCCGATGAACAGATGTATCAAAGAATCTCGGACACCCTAACGATGATAGCGACGGGAGGTGCCAGAGGTGAGTAAATCCTTGTATGCCAGGCTGGCTGTGAACAACATCAAAAAGAACACTCAGGCTTATATCCCTTATATATTGACCTGCATCGGGATAATCGCCATGTTCTACAATATGGCCTTTTTGACAGCGGCAAAGGACCTGGGCAGCATAAGCGACAGCAGTACGATAAGAAATATATTGTCTTTTGGGCAGATAATAATCGGTATCTTTTCGGTCATATTTTTATTTTACACCAACAGTTTCTTGATAAAGCGGCGCAAAAAGGAATTCGGCCTTTTTAACATTTTGGGCATGGAGAAAAAGCATATAGCCGGGATCATGTTTTACGAAACCTTTTTTATCGCCCTTATAAGCCTTGGCATCGGCATCGGGGCAGGGATACTTTTCAGCAAGCTGATCATTTTATTGCTTTTTAAGATAATATCCTTTAAGGCCACCTTTGGTTTTGAGGTCCCGCTAACGGCTGTTTCCACCACAGCGATGCTTTTTATTGCAATCTTTGCCGTGAACCTCATATATAACGTTTACCAGGTGCATCTGTCAAAGCCCATCGAGCTGCTCAAAGGTGGCGATGTCGGTGAAAAAGAGCCCAAGACGAAATGGCTCACAGCCATAATCGGAGCGTTATGCCTCAGCCTGGGATATTATATCGCTCTGACCATAGAAGCACCCTTGAATGCTTTGAACATCTTTTTCATAGCCGTAGTGCTGGTTATAATCGGTACCTACTGCCTATTTACCGCCGGAAGCATAGCAGTCTTGAAGATGTTACGCAAAAACAAGCGATATTATTATAAGCCGGAGCATTTCGTTTCGGTTTCGGGCATGATCTATCGCATGAAACAAAATGCCGTCGGTCTGGCTAATATTTGCATATTGTCCACCGCGGTGATCGTCATGCTGGCCATCACATTTTCCACGTATATAGGAATGGAGGATATACTGCGCACGCGCTTCCCAAGGAATATTATTCTCACAATGGGCGGTGTTTCGGAAGAACAGGTGACCGCGCTGGACGACATTATCGAGAAACAGACGGCGGCAGCCGGTGTTATCCCTAAGAATGTGGTTCGCAGCCGTTTTGTGGATTTCTACACAATCCAAAACGGCGCAGCTTTTACCGCAGAGCAAACGATTAATTATTATGCCAATAATAGAGCTGTCATATATTTTGTTCTGCTCGATGATTATAATGAAATGGAAGGCAAATCGGTTTCATTAAAAAGCGATGAAGCGCTGCTCTATGTTGTGCGCGGCAATATACCGGCTGATACTGTAAGCTTTAACGGTTTTAAGCTTTCGGTTAAAGAGCGCCTGACATCTTTCGATGCGGCAGACACAATAGGTGAAAAGCTTATCGACAGCTATTTCATAGTGGTCGACAGCATGGATACCATAAATCGCGTTTACGATTCCATGAACGGCAATGGTACGGGTACTCCAGGATTCTCGTATTATTACAGCTTCGATGTTGCCGGCGGTAAAAGCGTTCAATCCGCCCTAACAGCATCGTTAAGTAAAGCCATAAAAGATGCCGGCATAGACATTTATGCCGAATGTGTCGAAGACGCTAAGGATGGCTTTTATGCCACTTACGGTGGTTTATTCTTTCTCGGCCTATTCCTCGGCATACTGTTTATAGCGGCGACAGTGCTTATAATCTACTATAAGCAGATAGCCGAGGGCTACGACGATAAAAAGCGTTTCGAGATTATGCAGAAGGTGGGCATGAGCCGCGATGAGATCAAGAAATCCATCCGCAGCCAGGTATTAAGCGTATTTTTCCTGCCGCTCATTACAGCGGCCATCCATGTGGCCTTCGCATTCAAGATCATGACAAAACTGCTTTTCGTGCTCAACCTCACCAACATTGCGTTGTTTGCCGTGTGTACAGCCGTGATCATCATCATCTTCGCTGCCTTTTATATTACCGTATACACCTTGACCGCAAGAACATATTATAAGATCGTGAGTTAATCTATCTTGGATATTATGATATAATATCCAAAGCAGAGATAAGCGAGGTATAGAACATGAACATGGTTGACCTTATAAAGAAAAAGAGGAACGGGCACGAGCTTGCCGAGGAGGAAATCGAGTATGTCATAAGCGCCTATACCGCAGACAGCATACCGGATTATCAGATGGCGGCGCTTATGATGGCCGTCTATTTCACAGGCATGAGCAAGCGGGAAACCGCCGACTTCACCATGGCGATGGCGCACTCGGGCAAAATGGCCGATCTCTCGGCCATAAACGGCGTCAAGGTGGACAAGCACAGTACCGGCGGCGTGGCCGATACCACTACTCTGGTACTGGCGCCGCTGGTAGCAGCATGCGGCGCTCCTGTGGCCAAGATGGCCGGCAGAGGCTTGGGCCACACCGGCGGTACCATAGATAAGCTCGAGGCCATACCAGGCATGAGGACATCGCTATCTATGGACGAGTTCATAAGAAACGTAAACAGCATAGGCTTGGCCATAATAAGTCAGACCGACGACCTGGCTCCCGCCGATAAAAAGCTGTATGCTCTGAGGGATGTCACCGCCACCGTCGATATCATGCCGCTCATCGCCAGCTCCATCATGAGCAAAAAGCTGGCGGCAGGCGCTGATGCCATAGTTCTGGACGTAAAGGTCGGCCAGGGCGCATTCATGAAGGATTATAAAAGCGCCTTGGAGCTCGCCGATATCATGGTAAACATAGGCGAAAGCGCCGGTAAGAGAACGATGGCCGCCATCACTGACATGAATCAGCCGCTGGGCCTGGCCATCGGCAATTCACTTGAGGTGATAGAGGCCTGCGAAACATTGAAGGGTCGCGGACACAGGGATTTATTGGACGTATGCATGTTCTTGGGCAGCTATATGCTTATGCTAGCCGGTATAGCAAGTACGAGGGAAGAGGCTGTGGCTGAGCTTGAACACGCGCTCGAATCAGGCAGCGGTTTTGCAAAACTCAAGCAGATGGTTGAAGTCCAGGGCGGAAATGCCGATGCGCTGGATGATTATTCCCTGCTAACTCAGGCAAGGATTAAATACGAAATAAAAGCTGAAAATAACGCGTACATATCGTCCCTCAGCGCTGAAAACCTCGGCCTGTGCGCCATGAGGCTGGGCGCCGGCCGCATGATAAAAGATGACAGCATAGACCTGTCGGCAGGCATCATGCTGAACAAAAAGGTGGGGGATTTTGTACGCAAGGGCGAAACGATAGCCGTCGTTCACACCAATGACCGGCAAAAACTAAGCCAGGTCCTGCCTGATATATTAAGCTCCATACAAATGACAGAAAAGCCGGTGGCAAGGCCTAAGCTCATACATGCGCTGGTCAGCAGGGACGGCGTAGAATCATTTTAGAAAGGTTGACATGAAATGTACGATATATCAGATCTGGCTGGCAGGAGCATAGAATGCGACTGCGGCCGCAGACACGAGGTCCTTATAAAACATATAGAGGTGGAAAGCGGCGCTATAAACCACATACCCGATGTATGCCGCAAGCTGTTTACAGGTGGCAGCGCTCTTTTGGTAGCCGACGACAATACATATAAAGCCGCAGGTGCAAAGGTATATGAAGCGCTGACAAATCATAGTTTAGATACAGATATATGCATGTTAAAAAGGCCAAGCGTCGAGTACGGCGCTGATGAAATGCCAGCATCGCAGCCCGGCATAGCCTCGCCGTGGGAGCCGGCCGATGCCATAGCCACAGACGAACGCTCAATAGTGCGCATCATGGTGGCACTGAAGCCCGACACCTCTTTTTTGTTGGCCATAGGTTCGGGCACCATAAACGACTTGGTGCGCTTTGTCAGCTCGCGCACCGGCATACCGTATGTAAGCATACCGACCGCGCCTTCGGTGGACGGATACGCATCCACTGTGGTGCCACTGCTCATGGACGGTTTCAAGCGCACGGTACCCGGCACGCATCCGACAGCCATAATAGCTGATACGGACGTGCTGTGCAACGCACCTTCTTCTATGATAGCGGCAGGCTTCGGCGATATGGTCGGCAAACTGACCGCGCTCCTGGATTGGAAACTGAGCCATGTGCTCGACGGCGAATATCTATGCCAGACATCCTTTGATATGATGAACTCCGCCGTGCAAAAATGCCTGTCCGACCCTTCTGGCATACGCCAGCGCAAACCCGATGCCATAAAGGCGTTGATGGAGGGCCTTATATTATCGGGCGTGGCTATGATGCTGGTGGGTAATTCGCGGCCGGCTTCGGGCAGCGAACATCATATGGCACACTACTGGGAGATGATGTTTGCTCAAAAAGGACTCGAGCAGCCATACCACGGCGCCAAGGTCGGCATAGCCACTCCTGTGATAGCCTCGGTTTACAAAAAACTGATAGATATGGACGAGACACAGATAAAGGCCCTGGCCGACGCATATACGCCGATAAGCCCAAGCACGCGCCGCCAACGTATAGCCGATGCCTTTGGCCCTTTGGCCGATGAGGTCATGGCTGAGAGCTCAAGCGTATGGCTGCCCGAAGATGAGCAAAAGCAGCGCGCACAGCATATAGCACAGATGTGGCCTGCCATAAGAGAAGCGTTGCTATCATCCGTACCGAATCCGGGAGAAATAAAACACCTCTTGGCCAGTGCCGGTGCGGCACACAGCGCCGAGCATATAAATGTGGATGCCAGCTTACTGCAACAAACGCTGCTCAATGCCATGTATATACGCACGCGTTATACCGTACTGCGCCTAGCCGATGATATAGGCTGTTTGCAGGATATATCCAGCATTATAGCAAAAGAAGCGCTCCATCAATAGGAGCGCTTCTTAAAAGGAGCAATGGTTATTCCATTATGGATAATTTAATCTGTCCAAAACAGCCTTCGGGCACCAACACCTCATCGGGCGTAAATTCATATCCAGTGGTGCGGAATGAGCGAGAATCGGTCCACGGCCGCTTGCCGCTCTTTTGATGCAACGGGCCCATCATGTTCCTCGGACTGCCCATCATCTCTATGCCTATCTCGTTTACTCCATCGTGCAAGAATTCGGTGATGTCGGCCCCGTTGGCGGCACGCCACGGTATATGTGCCGCGATATTACCGTTTACCCATATAGCTACCGTAGTAGCCCTGTATTCGCCCAAATCGATATATACCCTCTGCCCATCTTTTATATGCAGCTCTACCCTTTCTTTATATATCATGCCGCCCGGGTAATTGGGATAACCCTGTGAGCACCAGTCGCCGAAATGCAGCCTTTCAGGTTCGTCTATAATGGCTTTGGTCAATAGATCTACGCCGAAATTGCCTATTATATAACAATCCTCAAGCTCCATGCTATTTTTATATTTGCAGCTCAATTCCACCTCATGGCGGCCGGGCAACAGCAGCGGCAGCTCGACTTTGTCGAAGCTCTTATCAAGATACCAGCCATGCGGCTCATTGGATATGAGCATATCATCAAAAGTTATATCAAAGTTTTCAGCGCCTTCCACCACAAAATATACATGACCTATCGGCCGATCGTTTACATCAAAGGCAAAACGCAACTGCACATGAGCGCCATCGTTCGGATGCGGCGTATATATCCAGCGCCAGCGTTGTTCCAAACCGTTGACGGCTACAGAGCGCATACCCAAACGCTTGCGTATAGCCTCCTGCGCCTGCCACACCTGCATAAACGGCGACCAATCCTCACCATCAAAGCGGTACTGGCAATAATCCAACGTAAGCACATTCGGATCGGTACGGACAAAGTCGCATACAGGCCCCATGTATCTCGCATCCACTTCTTTAACCGGCTCATATGCTACATCAGCCGGTTGACGGCTCGCATCTATCACATACAGCATGGAGCCAGCCGGCCCAAAAGAGGCATCGAATACCATATATCCATCTTCGATATCAGCAGATACCGGCCTGATATCACCGGTCAACGCATCCCATTGTTCTATATGCCCCGTGCCTTTTAGCCATATACGCACATCATGGCCGCTGCTCCTGTCGGTATTGACTATGAAGAACACATGATTATTGCCCTCATAACGCTCCATATATATGAAAGCATCATCTTGCTGCCCGGCTTTATCGTCTATGCTTATGGTGCGTTGTACTATATTATCCAGCGCGCTTTCTATCTGGCACATCGCATTATCCACTACTGTCATATTTTCATGATCAAACAGCTCGGCCAGCCCTTGGTCGGGGCGAGCATCTATCATGGTAGCATACGGTTTTACTGCTATAACCTTGCCTCCATTATCCATGAACGCTTTTAACAAATTCACCGTACTGCGCCTTATGGTAATCATAGGCGGCAGAATCACGGTTTTGTATGCCGCTTTATTTATTATAAATTCATCGTTTCCGACGCGCCCATAATCCTCTATAACGGACTCATCGCCCAGGTCAAAATCGCGGTGCAGGCCCAGCAATCCGTCACACAGTGTTTGGAAGGAGGCCCCCATTTCATTGACCTCTTTATCGTTTGTACCACTATAACGGCACCACGCGCTCTCTATGGGATGCACCACCAATATGTCTCGCTTAACCTTACCCGATGAGAGCATAAGCGACAAGCGCGCGAAATAGTCCTCGACTACTTTGTTATATTTCCACCATGTATTATTGTAGTTGTACGATCCGGGATAGTCGCGTTTACGGCAACCGCGCAGCGAATAAAGCGCCAGATGCTGGCAGCGCATATTGACGCCCAACGCATACTGCCAATCGCCCACCCATTTTTGGCCTTCAAAAGTGAAGTCCCAGCCAGTGCAGCCGTAAAGCTCTGACACTACGCGGCTGCGGTCGAACTGATTGGCCATGCTGCTGCATTGCTTCACCGTCAGCGTTTCGCTTATGGACTCGGTCAATATATCTATGCCGGGTTGGTGCTCATACTGATAATGCGGCATAACGCTGCCGCCAGACCGTATGGCAAGCGCAAAGTCGTTTTCATAAAGATAATGACCGGTGAATCCCAAACCATGTTCATCACACCATTGGCCAAGTTGCTTGGAGTATGCCTCTACGAACAATTCCGATATGGTACGCCAATAGTCGTGTCTAACTTCTATGGATCTATCGCCGTCAAAGAATATGTACGGTAAGAATTGTAATATATCGTAGCCGCGTTTTTGCTCAAAATATTGCGGGAATATATCGGTCCACGGTATACCTTTCATGCCGGGATTATGGCCGGAAAAGATGTTAGGCTCATCGGTAAATATGCCGGGTATCGTTTTGCCGAATTCGTGTCCGAATTGTTTGTAATACGGCTCATAGACCGACTCTATAAAGGCTCGCACGCTTTTGGGATTCAGATTGTCAGCATACGCATCGCCATTGAACCAATCGCTTTTAGCGCATATCTCACGCCTAAAGCCTACGGCACGTCTGCCCGACATCACAGTATCGCCTGCATTCAATTGTTCCAACGACGCTATTTTCTCGCTGTCTATTTGTATGTAGAAAGCCGATAAAACGCCCTCGACCTTTTGGCCGGACTCCAATTCCACCAACGTGAGCAGCTTGGCCCGCCCCTCATCGCCTATCTTGGCTGCTACCATGCCGCCGCCAAAGCCCGAAGGCCAACGGTCCTCGTCGTACAACCAGGCGTTCATGCCCACCTCTTTGGCCGTATCTACCGCCGCCTTAACGCATTCCATCCACTCTTCGCCCATAAAAGGCGTTTCCAGCCCCTCGCGCGAGTGCATGAAAAAACCGCCCATGCCGGCCTGTTTCATGTTCCTGATCTGCCAGGCCACTTCCTCGGGTTTTAACCTATCGTTCCATGACCAGAATGGCGCACTCCTGTAATCTTTACCTGGATTACCAAACTGTTGTCTTAATTCTTCCATAATATTTTATACCCCCTATGTACTTGAAAAGCAATCATTGCAAACATTATACAACATAAGCAGAATAAAATCCATGCCTTTTTTATCGCGAAACGGATCTAATACGAAAGGTCCGGATGTTTAATAACCGTCCGGACCCATTTTCCCCTTGTATGCACTAATTAGCTAAGTACTTATTTCCTCCTATTGCCAAAATTCTTCATACACATTGTCCAGCGAATATTTGCCGGCTGGACCCAACGGGCGGTTTATCCATCTGCCTTTTGTGAAATCCGGAAACGGCATCGGATGCCCTCCCTGAACCACCGACTGCTCTGATAGAACCGTTACGGCCATCCACGTCGCCATATCGTAAACGTCTATCGGCGTCGGCAAACCGGTCTTTACGCTCTCTACAAAAGCCATCAGGCACAGGTAATCCATGCCGCCATGCGAACCTCGCACGCCCATCTTTATATATTCCCTCCATAGCGGATGCTCGTATTCATCCAGGTATTTGTCGAAGGATTCCCATGTATGTTCCTGGCTCCTGCCTTCTATATAGATCGAATTGTTGTCCTCCATCCAAATGCCTTTTGTTCCCTGTACCCTACCGGCTCTGGAATACGGGCGCGGCAATGTAGTATCGTGTATCACCATAATCGTTTCTCCGTGAGCACATTTTATCATGGTAGTGGCCACATCGCCCTGCGTGAAATCGGCTTCGGCCAGCGGATGGCGTTCCCCTAAGTTATCCATCACCCAATTATGCAACCCTCTGGCCTTGGATGCCATGGAGCTTAATGTTAAAAACCGGTTGCCTCTGTTGATGTTTAAATACTTGGCCACCGGTCCCAGTCCATGAGTGGGATATACATCGCCGTTTCTGTTCAGATAATTGTGAATCCTATAGTGCCTGTTTTCTATGCCCATAGCCACTTCTTCACGAAGGTCATGTTCGTATCCGCATTGGCAATGTATAAGCTCGCCGAATATACCTTTTTTAACCATATTGAGCAGAGCCATTTCATTGCGGCCATAGCAGCAATTCTCGAGCATCATGCAAGGTATCCCGGTTTGCTCTGAGGTCCTGACAAGCTCCCAGCACTCCTCGATCGAGGATGCACCGCCCACTTCCGAAGCCGTATATTTGCCGGCTTTCATGGCATCTACAGCTATCATGGCGTGGGTAGTCCATGAGGTGGCTATGATAACGCCTTGAATATCGTCTCTGGCCAATAACTCTTTGTAATCGCTGTATCCCTGCGGTCTTGGACGCCCGAGAGATTCAAACTGATCGGCGGCCATCTGCACTCTGTCATCCAATACATCGCAAATTGCAGGTATCGACACATCCTCCATATCCAAAAGGATTTTGGATAAGCCCCTGCCACGGCCGCCGAGGCCAATGACACCTAATACAACCTCGTTTGAATTATTCCTCTCCATCTTTCAGATCACCCCTCAAATAATTTTTGACTCGACAAATTGTCTTAAAGCCGGCCTATGGGCATTAGCTGTCCTCCTCAAATGACTGCCACACTGATTCGTATCTCCTTACAGTCTTACTACTTGCGACAAATTCGGGGGTGAATCAGGGTCTATGCCTTTAACAGATGTAGCCAGGTAAAATGCCAGCAATTGAGCCTGGATGATGTAAATAGGAAGCCTCACCCACTGGCTCATACCGCATGCTATATCCATTACATAATCGGCCGCCGGTCTTACCCTTTCTCCTGCACCGTCGCATATGGCAAGCGTCACCCCGCCCAGGCCTTTGATTTCCTCAAGCAGGTTTGCCTCATATTCGATGGCATCGTCCGACATAAACATGGATATGAGCATATTCGGATTGACTATGGATTTAGGCCCATGGCGGAACTCCATGGCGTGATAACCCTCGGATGTTACTATAGCCATTTCTTTCACCTTAAGCATGGCCTCCTGCGACAGCCCGTAATTCGGCCCGGACCCAAGATAAACGAAATGCGACAAAGAACGGCTTGACATAATCGTTTGGGCTAAATCATTCATATCGGGCAGCAGCCTTTCAGCCTCCGAAGCCAAACGCGAAGCCTCTTTCAACAAATCGTTTTCTTTTGCCGCGGAAAATGCCGCCAACATCAATATGTAAAGCATACTTGAAAATGATCCGGTCATAACCACGCTCTGCTCTTTTGCTTCACGCGATATAATATATCGATCAGCCACGTAGCATAGGTCGCTGTCGGCACAGCAGCTTATGGCCAACGCGAATACATTCGGCTGCTCTTTTAATACCCGCACAGCCTTTACGGTTTCAGTAGTTTGTCCCGAGCGCGACACCGCTATGAGCAACACCCTTTGGCCGTGCAAATATGTATTGGTAAAGAGAAAAAGTTCGGACGACGGTACAGCCTTGACCGGCATGCGCAAAAAATGCGCTAGTACAGGCGTCGCAGCCTGCGATAGGTAATACGATGTGCCGCAACCGGTTATTATAATCTCATCCGGCGCATACTCCTTCAATATGCCGCTGAATACCGATGCTATATCATCTCTATCATTCCATACAGCATCAAATATAAATGGCTGGCGCGATATTTCATCCAATGTTTTTTGTCCTTTTTGCATTGTCGGACTCCTTTCATTATATTGTTATAACCAATTATACCATCGATGCCCCGGCCGTGTAAAGCATTATGTCAATATTACCTTATATTTATATCTGTCGCCTCTTATCAAGCCCACATTGTATTCCACCGGCCGGTCAAAGGCATATGTTATGCGTTCGAGGCGCAAAACCGGTGAGCCGTGCGGTATACCGAGGTAATCGGCCTCTTTTGCGTCGGCAAGCACCGCTTCAAAGCTCTCCTGGGCTTTGCTAGGAAACACATTATATCTCTCGCGAAATAAATCATACAAAGCATGCTCTTTTACGTCCCTCTCGGTCAATGTAGGGCATATCTCATACGGCACATATGATACCTCCAGTATAACCGGCTGTTCATCGGCCAGGCGCAAACGGCGTATGATAAAAATATCCGCGCCTTCGGGTAGATCAAGAAACTGTGCTATCTCATCCAATGCTTTGCCCTTTCTAAATGATATAATACGTGTAGATGGGTTATATCCCTGTTTCTTCATCTCATCGGTAAAACTATAAAAGCCGGACAAAAGCTGTTCTATCTTAGGCGCTGCTACAAATGTTCCTTTGCCCTGTTTGCGATAAAGCAGTCCTTCGTTTTCCAGCTCGCCCAAAGCCAGCCTAACGGTAGCCCGGCTGACGCCATAGGCATCGCACAGTTCGCGTTCAGTTGGTATGCGGTCATTGACCTTCCATTGTCCGGAATGTATCTTATCGGCCAATATCGTTTTCAATTGGTAATAGAGCGACATGGGCGATCTCTCATCCAGTACAGTTTTCGGGGTCATATACTACCATGCTCCTTTTGTTTTTATAATATTATATCATATTGACAATTTTAAGAAAGTATCGGAAAATGCATACCAGATCGATGGGGAAATAATCGAGGCGCATCAAGGCAGTATAAACTTCAATATCACCAAAAGTATGACACCAGGTACGCCTAAGAAGCCAACTATGAGGGCGGTCAACGGATTGATGGCCAATGTAAAACCGAAATAGCTGCCTATCAGATTCAGCAGCCATAATACAACACCGCCTATTATGCCATTGTATATAAGACGCCATACTATCTTGAGCGGCACCAGCAGCAGCCATCCCACCAGATAAAGCAGCACCAACCCTCCTGCAAAAGCCAGTATAGTGCTGAATTGTATATCTATGGCCAATAAATTAAACCACCACATAGCAAGCTCCTCCTTCGCTAATAATTGCTATTCATTTTATATATGATTAATCTGTCACATAGCGATATTCTATATATATGGCGGACAGCCTGTATGCAGAACTTAACCTTCTAGGCTGTCCGCATTAATCTTTATACCCAATATTTTTGCCTGCTTTATAAGGTACATATATTTGCGCCGAGCAGCTTCCACACCGTATATCGCATAATCCACCAAATCCGGGTCATTGACGCTATTAAAGAAGTTTTGAGCAGCCAGCCATTCCTCTCTGGCCTGCTGCAATGTATTTATAAATTCAACGGTTTCTTGGTCATACACGCTGTTATCTTCGGGTATATCGCCTAAGAAACTCAGGAAAGCCAACTTTTTCATTTTAGGTTAATCCTCCCAATAGAATGAAATAAACATTTTAATTGTTTCCATTCATTGAGAGGATTATACATCATTACATCTCGCGGCGTCCTTCCAATGCCCTGGTTATAGTCACCTCATCGGCATACTCCAGGTCGCCGCCCACCGGTATGCCGTTGGCTATGCGCGTTACCTTAAAACCCATGGGCTTGAGCATGCGCGATATATAGAGGGCCGTGGCCTCCCCTTCCACGCTGGGATTTGTGGCCAGTATGACCTCTTTTACCTGGCTGTCGCGTAAACGGGTTAACAGCTCCTTTATGCGTATGTCGTCAGGGCCTACGCCATCTATCGGGGATATTGCACCGTGCAATACATGGTAAAGCCCGTTATACCCTCGCGTCTTCTCCATAGCCACTACATCGGTAGGGCTCTCTACGACGCATATCGTGCTGTTATCGCGGGTAGAGCTGCTGCATATCGCGCATGGGTCCACATCGGTCAAGTTCCCGCATATAGAACAGTATATTATCTTATCCCGCGCATCGTTTATCGACTGGGCCAGGGTGTGTACGGCGTCTTTGGGCATATGCAGCATATAAAAAGCCAGCCTCTGCGCGGTCTTAGGCCCTATACCAGGCAGCTTCGAAAGCTCGTTTATCAGACGCGAAATCGGTTCAGCATAATAATTCATATTTCGCCCCGGTTAAAATAGACCGGGTATATTTAATCCTCCCGTGAGTTTTTGCATTTCCTCAGCCATCATATCCTCGGCCTTATGCAGCGCCTCGTTGCATGCAGCTAGTACCAGATCCTGCAGCATCTCCACATCGTCCGGATCTACGACCTGAGGGTCGATCTTTATATCGACGAGTTCCTTTTTGCCATTTGCCACAACGGTAACCATGCCGCCACCGGCGGTAGCCTCTACCGTTTTATTCTGCAGCTCCTCCTGCACCTTTGCCATCTCCTGCTGCATCTTTTGCGCTTGTTTCATCATCTGGTTGACATTAAAATTCCCTCCGGGAAATCCTCCTTTTGGCATGTTCCAGTCCCCTTTCTATTTTAAATAATCCACTTCGGGATAACTGCGCAGTATATCGTCCAATATAGCCTTAGCCACATCGTATTGGCCTACCAGCGGATGGGACATGAGCGCCAGCACCGCTTTGTCGTATGAGCCTTCATATATGGCCTGTACCGTCATGGATTCAAAAGCCTTAACCGCCTGCACCAGGCCTCTCACATAAAGCGGCATCTTGGTGGCATCGGTGCGCCACATCTTAAGCGCATCTATATCCTCCGACACCTCTACTACCGCATTGTCATCCAGGCCCGCTATACGCCCACGATTGCGTATATTGACTATAAAGCGGCCCTTACGGTTTGAAGCATAAGCGACCATGAACGGTACTACGGCGTGGCTGTACCATATGGCGTTTCTTTGCCTTATAATCTGCGGTATTTCGTCGAGTTCGGGCTGCGCGAATAATCTGCTCAACTGCTGCTCGTTCTCATACAACACCTGGCCGCGCACTGGCTGTTGTTTCTGTTCCTCAACCACCTGGCTATGATGATAAAAATGCCGCAAAAACGGCACCGGCACCAGCCTCATACTGCGCACAAGATCGGCATCTATCCCCAACCCGAGCTGTTCTGCATGTTCGAATACAGCGGTGGTAATATCATCCCCATTATAATATATATTACTATAAAAGCCGAGATGATTCAAACCAAAATATCGGCCGCTCAATCCATCATAGTCGAGATTCAAAACATCAGCGACGCGCGTGAGGACGATAAGCGGCAGATCGCATATCCCTATTATATTTATATTCTCGCGGTTTAAAATTGCCTCCACTACTATGCTGGCAGGGTTAGTCAGATCTACCACCAACGCTTCGGGCGCCCATCGGCGTATATCAGCTGCTATATCGGCCATAACAGGCACGGTGCGAAGCGCACAGCTAAAACCGCCCGGGCCAACTGTTTCATCGCCTATAATCCCGTAGCGGCGCGGTATAGACTCGTCTATCGCCCTGGCTTGCATACCGCCAACGCGGATCTGGCACAATATAAGCTGGCTGCCTTCTATAGCCCTCCTGCGATCGGTGGTAAATGTAACCGCAGTATCGATACCTGCTTTCTTGAACATATTGGCTCCAAAGCGCGCCACATCCGCGAGTTTTGACTCGTTCCTACCGTGCAATGCCAGCTCTGTGATCCTTATATCCTCTTTATGCTGCACCAACGCCTCAAAAAGCAGCGATGTATAGTAACTGCTGCCACCCAGTACGCTAAGTTTCATCATCTATTACCTCCACTTTATCCTCTCCGAAAAGCTCTTTGGCTTTTTCCACTATATCCACATCCTTTGCCGGCTCATGCGCTGCAGCTTGGCCTGTAATACATTTCACTCTTAGTTCTTCGCCGGTCACATCCGATATAGCCTTCTCCACCAACTGCCTGTTCTCATCCTTTTCGACAGCGGCAGCAAAGATGCCTCCACCCTCAGGAAACACCAGCGTTAACTGCTCGCCTTCCAACGCAGCTGGTTTGCCGTTGCACAGAAACGTATATACGGTCATCTTTTCCTTTTTTACGGCCTGCAATACGGCAGGCCACGCGCGCATGACTTCATTTAATCCATCAGCCTTTGCCTCCGTCTGCACTGAGGCAGGTTGAGCAGGCGGTTTGTCGGCAGCTTTGAGCTCTTTGGGCACCGGTTTGGTCTTCTGCGATGGCTTGGTTTGAGCGCTTTGTTTTTCAGCACCTACTGTATCGGTGCCTTTCATCAAGCCATCCAGCTTGCCTTCCAGCATATCCATGCGCGCCACTATGGCATCCATAGAGCTTTCCTCCCTCAAGTGGCACAGCTTTATAGCCATCATCTCTACGGTTATGCGCGGCTGAGCAGCAAAACGCAATTGATTATCGGTAACCGAAAGTATATCCATATACGCTATAAGCTTTCGCTCATCGAGCTTGTCGGCCTGGGCTTTATAGACATCCATTTGATGCTGCGAGGCCCATATCATTGTCTCAGGCTGACGGCAGGACTTGACTATCATGAGATCGCGCACATACCAGGCTATCTCGCGTACAAGGGCGGTAAGATCCCTGCCCTGATCCACTGCCTGGTCTATCAACGACAAAGCGCCTCCGTCATCTCCTGCTATAACGGCATCGACCAGACCGGCCACGAAGTCGGTACCACTGGCGCCAAGCATATCTAATACGTCAGTATAACCTATATTGCCGTCGCAAAAGGATAACGCCTGATCCAGCATACTTAAGGCATCCCTCATAGCCCCCTGTGCCGAGCGCGCTATAAGCTGCAGCGCTTCATCTTCGGCATGCGCCCCTGTAGCGGTCAGTATAACACGCATACGCTCCACCATATCTTGCTCACTTATGCGCCTGAAATCGTAGCGTTGGCAGCGCGACAGTATGGTAGCCGGCAAGCGATGAGGCTCGGTGGTAGCCAGTATGAATATCACATGCTCCGGCGGTTCTTCCAACGTCTTGAGCAACGCGTTGAAAGCCCCGGTCGACAGCATATGCACCTCATCTATTATATATATTTTATAGCGTCCTATAGTGGGAGGATACTTCACCTTCTCCCTCAGGTCCCTTATCTCATCTACGCCGTTATTGGAAGCAGCGTCTATCTCTATTATATCCATATTGCTTTCATCGGAAAGCTTTGTACACACATCGCAGCGACCGCACGGATTCCCGTCGACAGGCGACAGGCAGTTGACCGCCCTGGCCATTATCTTGGCCGTGCTGGTCTTACCCGTACCCCTTGAGCCGCAAAAAAGGTATGCGTGAGCTATACGATGGTTCATTATCTGATGCCTCAACGTCCTGACAACGGCCGGCTGGCCGTACACGTCGTCGAAGGTTTGAGGCCGCCATTTCCTGTATATCGCTGTATATGCCATAAACATCATCACCCATTACATTATACCAGAAATATAGACAAAAAACCGTTGAGTAGATATAAAAAATAGTGTAAAATTAGCTGAGTAGTAACGAAGATTTAAAGGAAGCAACATGAAAAAATCAGATTACATGCAATTGCCCAGGCGCTTGTCCGCTTTGGAAGGCGCTTATTGGTCGGCCAGCGCCTGCTATTATGCCTATATAGTGATGTATTTGAGCCGGCAAGGCTACAGTAATAGCTCTATAGGAGCTATTATATCGCTGACTGCTGTCATATCCATAATATCACCGCCTATATGGGGTTATATAAGCGATCGCACGGGAGCCATCAACAAGATCATGGTCGCATGCGCCTCGCTGACTGCCATAGCAATACTTATATTGCCTTTTATAAATCAATTATGGGCTATAGCCCTTATAATGGCTCTGATAGCCTTTACCGACAGCCCAAATCCCCCGCTTTTGGACAGCATGGTCATGCAGAATATGCACCGCATGAGCAATACCAGCTATGGAAGCATACGACTTTGGGGATCTATAGGCTATGCCATAACAGCCTACCTTATAGGTTTATTTATGGAAATATATGGCACTGGTATTATGTTTATAGCATACAGCTTCTTCGCAATATTCGTTATAAAAATAGTGCTGTCGTTACCCGATCCCGGTGTTGTTATAAAGTCAGAAGATGCTGCAAACGCTAAAACACAGCCCAGCGCGCTGTCATTATTCGTCAATCCGAATTTTGTGCTATTTCTAATATTCGGCTCGCTTCTTTTTACGCCGCATAAAGCCAGCTTTACGTTTCTGCCCCAGTTATTCGCAAGCGTCGGAGGTACCAGCGCTCAATTGGGAATGGCATGGTTCGTATCGGCAGCCAGCGAAGCACCGATATTATTTCTTGGACAGCGCCTTAATACGCGCTATAAGCCGTTGCACATTATATTAATATCGTCAGTATTTTTCATAGCGCGGTTGTTGATATATGCTTTTACCTATACGCCATGGTTGGCTATATTGAACCAGGTATTGCAAGGCCTATCCTTCGGGCTATTTCTGACCGGCACGGTATACTATATAAACGAAATAGCACCCGACGGCCTCAAGGCTACTGCTCAGACCATAGCCACCGCGGCATACATGGGTGTAAGCGGCATACTGGGCAGTTATCTCGGCGGCGTTATAATAGATCGTTATGAGATACACACCATGTATAAGGCGGGCATAATGGTGCAAGCCATAGCAGTGATAGGCTTCATGTTGTCCACGATAATACTTCGTCATAAAAGCAGCAAGGCAGCATAACTACTCAGCCTGAAGGCAGCATTTCGCAAAAATGCGAATATATGTTTGACTTATGGTTGCTGCTGTAGTATAATAAATAATAAAAGAAACAGCATCTGCCCAAAAGCAAAATTTGATAAATACGAAGGGAGGAAATAGCGTATCTTGCTCAATTTGAATAGGGCTTTTACGCTTAATAGATGATTAACATAAGTACATATGAACATACGGATTTGATGACCGTTAAAGAAGCCAGCGATTGGGCTGCTCAATATCTAAATAAGAAGGTTACAGAATCGAATATATTATACCTTATACAATACGGTAAAATCAAAAAGATAAGTCAAAATGGTTCCGTATTGGTTTCCAGATATGAACTGGAGAATTATTATGAGTCATATTATGGCAGAAAAGAGGTCGATTGGAAGAACAAATTGGGAGAAGATCTGAATTGGGCATTGTCTTTCGAACACGTAAAAGAGGCTGAGACTACTAAACATGTTCACAGACTTCATCCGTATAAAGGAAAGTTTATTCCTCAGTTAGTAGAATATTTCTTGGACGACCACACAGATGATTTTAAAAAAGAAACTTATTTCAGAAAGGGAGATATTGTTTTGGACCCTTTTTGCGGTAGCGGTACAACTTTAGTGCAATGCAACGAGCTGGATATGCACGCTATAGGCATTGACGTATCTGCTTTCAATGCTTTGATAAGCAATGTAAAGGTGCTAAAATATGATTTAACTGATGTATTTGTCGAAACACAAAATATAACCAAGGCACTGGACCGATTTTCAGCTGAATTAAAAATAACCGAATTTGAAGAAGAATTACAAAATAAGCTTTCTGAGTTCAATGACAGATATTTCCCTTCTCCTGATTTTAAGTATTGGATAAGCGAAGGAAAAATTAGAGAAGACGAATATAGTAAACAAAAAGCAATGGAGTTCATGATTATTTATAACGAATTAGTTAATAAATATGGAATAAAGCTAACACAAGACAAAAGTGACACATTTTTAGATAAGTGGTATCTAGAAAATGTCCGAAAGGAGATCGATTATGTTTTTTCGTTAATAAAAGGCATTAAGAATATTAATACCAAAAAAATAATCAGCATTATTTTAAGCCGTACTATTCGTTCTTGCAGAGCTACCACCCATTCTGACTTAGCGACGCTCAAGGAACCGGTGATTTCAACATATTACTGCACCAAGCACAAAAAGCTTTGTAAACCTATTTTTTCTATAAAAAACTGGTGGCAAAGATATAGCAAGGATACAATAAAGAGATTAACAGATTTTGACAAAATAAGGACCCGAACTTTTCAAATATGTTTAACCGGTGATTCACGCACAATAGATATAGTTCGCGAATTGGAAAACAAAAACAAATTATTTGCTGAAATGGTAAGCAAACAAAAAATAAGCGGTATATTCTCTAGTCCCCCATATGTTGGCCTTATAGACTATCATGAACAGCATGCCTATGCTTATGACCTGTTTGGTTTTGCTCGTAAGGATGAGCTAGAAATAGGGCCGCTTTACAAGGGACAGAATAAGGAAGCCAGAGAATCTTATATAGAGGGGATAGCTCAGGTACTCAATAATTGCAAGCGTTTTATGGTAAAAGATTATAATGTATTTTTGGTCGCCAACGATAAATACAATCTATATCCAACCATTGCCGAACAAGCAGGTATGAAAATTGTCAACCAATATAAACGCCCCGTGTTAAATAGAACGGAGAGAGATAAAGGCGCATATTCCGAAATAATATTTCATTTAAAGGAAAATAGTTAATATGCCACTGACAAACAATGAGATTGATTATGTAAAAGAGACATTGCGTAATAGTCTTAGAAATAAAATGAAAAACTATAATCCCGAGCCTGCCAGTATGCCCTTTCACACTAGGCTTCTCGGCAAAGACAGGCTCGCGTTATATTCCTTTATCCATTCATTAAATACAAATTTTGGAACATCAATTTTTGAACCGGTTGCATTAGCGCTTGCAAAAGGTCGATTCAAAAATGCTAAAATCAAAGCTGATGCAGGTAGTTATATTTCTGAATATGCCCAAAAAACGATACAAAACATAATTGACGGCTTGACTGCGGCTAAAATCCTTCCTGATAAAGAAAGAGAAATCGAGTCCATTCGGCAGGTTTGCAAAGTCGGACAAATGAACAAAGTAAAGTTAACTAAAGTAGATATCTTTATCGAAAGTTTCGATGATGAGATATATATGTTCGATCTTAAAACCGCCAAACCAAATATAGGTGAATTTAAAGGGTTCAAGCGCACGCTTCTTGAATGGGTAGCCGCTTATCTTGCGGAAAATCCTAATGGGAAGATACATACTTGTATTGCTATCCCATATAATCCCTACGAACCAGAACCATATAATCGTTGGACTATGCGTGGTATGTTGGATATTGATAATGAATTGCTTGTCGCCAGCGAGCTATGGAATTTTTTGGGTGATGAAGGTGCGTATGAAAACATTCTCGATTGTTTTGAATCGGTTGGTGTAGAACTTCGATCTGAAATCGATGAATATTTTGCTAAGTTTAAATTATAAAAAAGAGGCCGGATAAATGGATACAGTAGAAAAACTCGGTATACTGGGCATGGGCGCAAGATATGATATGTGCGGATGTGGCCGTGTCTCGGAAGACGACTATATAAACAACGGCATCTACCGCGTCAAGACATCCAGCGGTACCTGCTCTATATTTAAGGTGCTGCTGTCCAACGAGTGTACGCGTGACTGCGCATATTGTCAGAACCGCATACAACGCGATATACCGCGAACTACCATTGCGCCCGAAGACATGGCACGCCTTTTTATACAGCTCTTTCGCCAGCGTAAAGTGCAGGGCCTGTTTTTAAGTTCAGGCATACAGCCCAATTCCTCAGCCAGCATGGATAATTTGATAAAAACAGCGCAGATATTGCGCCAGCGGTATAACTATAAAGGCTACATACATATGAAAATACTGCCCGGCGCCTCCACCGCGCATATAGAAGCAGCAGCAACGGTAGCCAATAGGTTATCTATAAACCTCGAGGTACCGGATGCGGAGCACCTTAAAATGCTCAGCCGTTCTAAACGTTATGCCGATTTGGCCGGCGGTATGGAATATATAAGCAAACTAAGGCAAAAGGGCATACGCATAAGCCAAACCACTCAGTTCATAGTTGGAGCAGCCGATGAGAGCGATAGGGACATTGTCTATGCCACGTGGAACCTGAAAGAGCGTTTCTCACTGGCGCGCACATATTTCAGCGCGTTTACGCCGGTCATAGACACGCCTCTTGAGAATAAGGCTCCTACGCCATTGATACGCGAAACACGTCTTTATCAGGTGGACTTTTTATTTCGACAGTATGGCTTCACCCCGGACCAGCTCGTGTTCGATAACAGCGGCCATCTGCTGCAGGATGTTGACCCGAAAACGGCCTTTGCCCTGCATAATCCCCAGCTATACCCCATAGAAATAAACAGGGCCGATTATCAAACACTGCTGCTTATACCAGGCATAGGACCTATATCGGCAAAACGCATAGAAGCCATGCGCCGCATCGGCAAAATCACAGACCCTATGCAGTTAAAGGCCACAGGCGCTGTTTTAAAGCACTTGCTGCCTTTTGTAACTATAAACGGCAAATATTATCCTTCGCTGGACGCCGCCGCAAAAGGCGGGCAGCAGTTAACGCTGTGGGATTACAATGCCGCCGGCAACAACAGAGCAGGTATAATTTCGGCATAGTGGTTTCTCATCGCACCAGCTTTATTATATCGCCTATACCGTCCACAACGTAATCAGGCTTTACAGCGGAATGCTCTAAATCATCAACAGTGGTTTCTCCGGTCAATACCAATATGGAGGTTATGCCGCCGTTAATGCCGGTTTGTATATCAGTATAAAGCCTATCGCCCACTATGGCAAGCTGCTGCGGCCCTAAACCGGTTTTTTCAAATATACACTTTATTATCTCTCCGTATGGCTTTCCCACTATGAACGGCTGCTTGCTTGTCGAGGCTTCTATAAAAGCGATTATAGCGCCACAGTCTGGCATAACGCCTCCCTCCACAGGGCAATTGAGATCGGGATGTGTGGCTATATATGTTACACCTTCTCTTATAAAATCACAGGCTTTCCACAACTTATCATATGTCAGCGTCGTATCGAAACCCACCACCACGAAATCCGGTTCATCATCGACCACAATAAGGCCATATTCCTCCAATTCCTGTCGTAGATACTGCGTGCCTACAAGAAATACGCGCCTGCCTTTATTTTGCCTTTTTAGATATATGGCAGTGGCCTGCCCTGATGTGAATACCTTATCGCCGGTGATATCATTGAGCCCCATTCTCCGTATCTTATCCGCATAAAAGGCAGCACTTTTGGAAGAATTATTTGTTAAAAAGAGATAATCGCGCCCGGTAGCCTTCAGAAAGTCTATAAACTCCATAGCGCCGGGTAGCAAACGGTTTCCCAGATAAAACGTCCCATCCATGTCCAATATAAAACATTTAATATTATTTAACGCCATAAGACCCTCTTTACACTCGTTTTTATCTATATTATATCATCGCTTTTGATGTATTCCTATAAAAAATCATCGCTATTTTCTACAGTATATATTACCATTTTATTACACGCCAAATTGACACAATGCATATTTAAGCATATAATATCACTTATAGATAAATTCTCGGTATATATACCAAACGAGAGGGAGATTGCTTTGAAGTTGGCTGCATCAAAAGATGGGCATGGGGATGAGGATCGACAACGTTCTAATGAATTATTAAAGGAAGCTTTGCAAATCACATGGCCGGCTTTTATTGAACTGGTCATGTCAACGCTGTTCGGCATGGTCGACATGATAATGGTAGGACAGGTAAGTCCGAGCGCCATAGCTGCGGTCGGGCTGACAAATCAACCGTTTATGTTGCTTATAGCAGTATTTGCGGCACTAAATGTAGGTACCACCACATTGGTGGCATGGAATATAGGAGCCCGCGACCTCAAAAAAGCGCGTATAGTTACGCGACAATCGCTTACTGTCGGAACGACGCTGGGCATAGTTATAAGCATAATAGGTTTATTTTCCGCCAGATACATAATAATATTTATGGGTGCCAAATCCGATACCATCGGACCGGCCACGCAGTATTTCCAGATCATATCGGCAGGCCTTGTATTTCAGGTTATAACAATGGCCGTCACTTCCGCTTTAAGAGGTGCCGGCGAAACCAGAATACCAATGCTGTACAACGTAGGGGCAAATCTGTTCAACGTATTTGGCAACTATGTGCTCATATATGGCAAATTGGGCTTTCCCGCCCTGGGCGTAACAGGTGCCGCCATATCCACCGATGTAGCGCGTATACTGGCGTGCCTTGCCGGACTCTATATCTTATTCTTCTCGCGCAAGACCAAGCTGGCCTTGACAGTAAAAGGCGATTACCGTCCGGACTTCGACACTATAAAACAGGTATTCAAAATAGGCATACCGGCGGCCGCAGAGCAGTTCGTACTGCAAAGCGGCCTCATACTTTTTGCTCGTACCGTATCGGGATTAGGGACGGCCACATATGCCGCGCATCAGATAGGGCTAAATATAAACGGCTTGACATTCTCGCCCAGCCAGGCCTTCGGCGTAGCAGCCACAACTATGGTAGGGCAGAGCCTTGGCGCCAATGATATAAAAAAAGCAAATGAATGCGCCAACCTTATTCATAAAATGGGAATGGCCGTAGCGTGTTTCGTGGGCTTGATGTTCATATTATTCTCCCACCCCATAGCGCGGCTTTATACCAACGATCTGGCAGTAGCGGCCATGGCCGGCACGGTGCTCAAAATCATGGCCCTGGCACAGCCTGGGCAATCCACCCAGTTAGTGCTCGCCGGTGCACTGCGCGGCGCCGGCGACACTATGTACCCGCTGTATGCTTCGGCCCTGGGTATATGGGTATTCCGCGTCGTTATGGCCTATATATTCGTCAATATATTCGGCTGGGGCCTTATAGGCGCATGGGTGGCCATGGTACTCGATCAGTACACCCGCTCGGCCATCGTATATATGCGCTATCGCTCAGGTAAATGGAAGTATATTAAAAGCCGCGTCGATATGGAATGAATTTATAAAACCAGAATATCCGGCCGCATAAGCTTGTATCCCTCATATTCAGCTTCTATATATGCATATTCGCCCGTATGGGTGATGATTTCATTTTTGTCCTCCAATACAAGGATGGTGTCCTCGGACTTGGTCCCCGTAATAGACGGATTCCACGCAAAAGCCTGGTCTGCGCTTACTGTTTGGTCAATGTTCGGGGTAGCCCTGTATTCCCTCGGCGCATATCCGGTCAATCCGCCCTGATGATGCTTCTTCCACTCCTCTGGGTACCCCACATCGCTATAGCAGGCCACTGCCTTATTGAATATATCCTTCACGCTGTTACCGGGCCTGGTATTGCTGATGAAACACGTATCTATTTTGGCCACTGCCTTATGCTTTTTCAGGATATCATCATCGAGCGCTCCAAGGCTTGCCAGTCGAGTAGCAGAGGCAACAAGCCCCCATTTGCGCCCGCCTATCGCTATCATGCAATACTTGGCCAGCCTATCGTCTGTTGGCAATGGATGCCTATATGATGATATACGCCGGTCAAAAGCAACGAGTAGCGTAACCGGCTCTATACCCAGTGACCACAATTCACGGCTAGCCATACCCGCTACTTCAAATTCGCTCATGCCTTCTCTCAACTGTCTGCATACCCTTTCCACAGCCCTCGCGGTATTTAGCCCAAGCCATCTGTATCTCTCTTTTTCCTGCTCGTTGAGCCGGCTTCTGAGCTGTACGAATTGCCGGTTGAGTTGGATATCGGTACAATATTTGCCTTCCCCTATTATTTGTTCGATCAAGCACTGCTTTTGATCTTCATCAAACCACGGAAATTCCTTGAGCGTAACCAGTTGCCCGTTTACTTCTTCATCAGCCAATCTACCCGACTCGATATTATTGGCCAGCAAATATGCTGCATCGGATGTGACAAGTATCGAAGCACATGAATTCTCAGACGCTATCCCTATGAAACCTCGGCCTCCTGTGAGCCATGAAAAATTAGCCTGGCTGTTTATCAATATGCCGTCAAGGTCTTCGGTTTTCATCAAATTCCTTATGAGATTCAGCTTATGTAAAAATTCCTCTTTATTCAAAACATCATCCTCCTAAAAGCGCCCTGTCAGTTTGAGCAGTATCCGGGGCAAAGCATCATTGGATGTCCCCCACGGCTTATCCTGATTGCGGTAATCATATTTATCTATAAACCAATCGAGGTCGGCCTGCACACGCTGCATATTGCTAATCTGAACGGGCCATATGGCCTGTATGAATTCGTCCGCAGCTTTGCCTGGCATGATATCGCGCGCCATGATAAGCACGTCCTTGAAATGGCGCAGGCAAAAGCCTTTGGATTGCATCAACGTACCCTTAAAGCTTTCGTCATGCTGCCATAGGTGCAAAATAGTATATTCATAGCGTTTCATGGAATTATCCAGCTTATCGCATACAACGCAGCTATCCAAAGCACCCTCTATATATGTTATTACAGCCTCCACGCTGTCGACGCTGCCACGGCCCAAAAACGACCGTTTAGCGGCGGTATTTGTCGGAGCCATACCCGCTAATTCGTCCATGATCTGGCGCGATCTCGTTTGAGCCATCAGCGCTACGGGTAGTTTATTGCCGGCATTTTGATAGAGCAGTGCATAATGGCGTCGGCAAAAGCCTTTTTTATTGACATCGATGCGATTATCCGGTTCCATAACCGAGCCTCCGAGATAAAATTCTATGTATTGCTTTTCAGCTTTAGCCTCCAGCCAACACAAAGGACATTCGCTGCCTTCTTCAAACGCCTCCCATACCGGTATGGTGTCCAAATGATACTTAATAGGCAATGTGCGTAATACTCCTCATCTTTCTATAAGGCGTTTGTTGTCTGTAAGTGCCCCTATTTCTCTCCTAGAAGGCAAGCCTTCCACATCGCCCACTATAGTGGTGGCAAATCCACCGCAGGTATTGGCCAGACCGACAGCCTGTTCAAGCGGCATACCTTCCAATACCCCCGTTAAAAAACCTGATGCAAAAGCATCGCCGGCACCTACGGTATCTATGACTGGTCCAGCGTCAAAGGCCGGCGACATTATCTCCTCGTCACGCGTTACGGCCATCGCACCTTCTTTCCCAAGTTTAACGGCCACAGTAGATGCTCCGAGCTTTAAGAATTCTTCAGCGATGGCTTTAGGATCCCGGCTGTCGAACATTATCTCCCCCTCATCTATCCCGGGCAGCACTATATCGGCGTATCGGGCCATTTCTTTGAGTACCCCGGCTGCCTGCTGGCCGCTCCACAGCTTGAGCCTTATATTGGGGTCGAAGGAAACCGTGACGCCGGAAGCCTTGGCTATCTCCATGGCCTTAAACACCGTTTTCCTGCAACTATCGCTAAGAGCCGGCGTTATACCACTTACATGCAGTATACGCCCGTTCTTTATATAATCCTCATCCAAATCCGCAGGCGACATCGCGCTGGCCGCCGATCCTTTCCTGTAATAATATACCGTAACATCGCCGCTGGCTCTTATCTCCTTGAAATACACGCCAGTTGGATGCACTTCATCGAATATAACCCTTGACGTATCTACCCCTTCACCTCTTATGAAGTTGTTTATAAATCTGCCGAACGGATCATCCCCCAACCGACTTATCCATCCGGCCGAATGGCCTAGCCTGGATACTCCTATGGCCACATTGGATTCGGCGCCGCCTATAAGGCGCTTAAAATCGGCTATGTACTGCAGCGGCCCGGATGATGCCGGGTTAAATACCGCCATGGTTTCGCCTAAAGTTATCAGCTCAGGCATTACATCGCATCCTTTCATATAATGGCATGATGAATTTGGATATAATTATTGCTTCATTTTTTTATTTAATTATATCATATAGTTATCCAATTTGATATGCTATAATATGAATGTATAATAGATGCGGAGGTAAAAGAGATGTTAAGAGTTGCTATGTTAAGCGGATGGCATGTTCATGCACGCGGTTATGCCAATCAACTTAAAAATATGCCTGATGTAGAAATAACAGCGGTATGGGATGAAGATTCCCAACGAGGTAAATCCTGGGCTGATGAGCTTGGCGCTGATTTCGAGCCCGAATTAGACGCGCTGTTGCAACGCGATGATGTAGACGGCGTAGTGGTCACTGCTCCCACTAATATGCACCGCGATATTATGGTGGCAGCCGCCGGCGCGGGCAAGCATATATTCACCGAAAAGGTCATGGCATTGACTGTACAGGAATCCAACGATATAGCAGAGGCCGTCAAGAAATCCGACGTTAAGTTTTGCATATGCTTTCCGCATAGAATAGAACCTGCAAACCTTTTTGCCAAAACGGCCATAGACAACGGACTGCTCGGTGATGTAACGCTGTTAAGGGTGAGAAATGCCCACGATGGGGCTTCGGCCAACTGGCTGCCCGAATACTTCTATGACCCGATACAGTGCGGGGGCGGTGCTATGATGGATTTAGGCGCACATCCTATGTATTTATGCCGCTGGCTGCTGGGCGAACCAAAATGCATAAGCGCAATGTTCAATAGTTTCACCGCTAAGCCGGTAGAAGATAACGCCGTAGCGGTAATAGAATTTAAGAACAAAGCTTTGGCTGTAGCCGAAACCGGATTCGTATCCTCACACAGCCCATTCTCGCTTGAGGTATATGGCACAGCAGGCAGTTTGCTAATCGGCGGCGTTGATGGCAAGGTACACCTGCACTCTGATATGACAAGCGTCGATATGAAGGGATGGCTAGTTCCCGATAACTTACCTGAACGTCTGCCGCATCCCATCGAGCAGTGGGTAAACGGCATTTTGCATGGCGCACCCATATATTTCGGCATCGAAGAAGGAATACAATTGACAGAACTCATGCAAGCCGCATACATATCCTATAAAGAGGGACGCAAAGTAGAATTTCCTATCATATAACAACTTAAACATATATGCCTTGCTATGGCTGTGAAACCGGGCCACTGCGCAATCAAAGATCGCTGTGACCTCGCGTTTCAAAAGCCCGCTTGGCATATATGTTTAAAATACCTGTACCTTTTTTATCATTTCGCTGGTTTGTCCCAAGCGGGACACAGCTATGAGCAGCACTTTTTGCCATTACGGAGGTTGCTGCTTGCCACAGATAATACGATGTACCGCAACCTGTTATGATGTCTCGTCCGGTATATCATCTATATATTTGACACCGATGGATAAAAAATCCGCAGCTCTAACAAGAATCATGCCAAAAAACCGAATTTTTATGAATAATGTATAAAAAAAAGTCGAATTTTTATATAATCCGCCTATTGTTATGTTACCCTCTCAGCGATATAATTATACACGAAAAGCGAAATGCTTTTCTGCTAACACCACAACCTACAATACCAACACCAAACATTTTACTTATTGACCTCCTTTTAATATAGGCCGGGTGGCCCCCCACCCGGCACTAACTTTTTTAAAAGCTTTTAGGCCGTATCCAGAAGATATCCTTTTCTCTTTAAGTCATTCTCTATTTTATCCAGTATCTCTATATCATCAGCCTCCACCGTATGAAGGTGTACGCCGCCAGTTAATGATGACAGAGGTTCTACGCCTTTTTGATTTATCTTATGCATAAAATCCCGTATATCGCTGATAGACGACAGCATGAGAAGGCCGCGCAGTTCGCCGTAGACTTTATGCTCTATTATCACGTCTATGACCTTGCCACCCAATGAAACAATGGTGCATAATTCATCTTCGATCTGCTCCGGCGTATGGCGGCATGCGAATACGCGGCTCACCTTCTGCTTTATGGCATCAGGCAGCATATAGCCCTGCGGCGTGGCTATTATATTTATGCCGGCCGCTCTCAATATAGCTATGTCCTGCACTATGACCTGGCGGCTGACATCAAATGCTGTAGCCAGATCAGTACCGGTTATAGGAGCTTTGGCTGCCTTCAATTTATTCAATATGCCCTCCCGGCGTTGGGTACCATTGAACACAATCTCACCCCCTCTATATACGGTTCAGATACTCCACTACTAAATCCCCCATTTTATCAGTCCCTACAAGCTTCATATCATTCTCCATAATATCCGCCGTCCGGTATCCATCCTCTAGCACCTGAGCTACGGCACGTTCTATCATATCGGCCTGATGCGTCAGGTCGAAACTGTAACGCAGCATCATGGCAACCGACAGTATAGTAGCAAGTGGATTCGCCTTATCCTGGCCTGCTATATCAGGCGCCGAACCGTGTATGGGCTCGTAAAAGCCTCGCTTGGTATCCCCAAGGCTGGCTGACGGAAGCATGCCCAGTGAACCTACCAGCATAGACGCTTCATCGCTTAATATATCGCCGAACATATTACTGGTCACTATGACATCAAATTGATGCGGATTCCTTATAAGCTGCATAGCGCAGTTATCGACATACATATGATTCAGCTCCACGTCAGGGTATTGCTCGGCCACGTGCGTTATTGTTTCACGCCATAAGCGCGAGCTCTCCAATATATTTGCCTTATCCACCGATGTCACTTTGCGGCGGCGTTTACGTGCGGTATCAAAAGCGACGCGGGCTATGCGTTCAACTTCAGGCACACTATAGCATTCGGTATCATATGCCCTGTCACCGTCCCTGCCGCGTTGGCCGAAGTATATACCGCCTATGAGCTCGCGCACCACCAGCACATCTATGCCTTCGCCTATTATTTCCTCTTTCAGCGGCGATGCCTTTTTCAGTTGTGGGAACAACACCGCAGGCCGTAGATTAGCAAATACTCCAAGGCCCTTTCTCAACCCCAGCAGCGCCTGCTCCGGCCTAATGTCACCGGGTAGATTATCCCATTTGGGACCGCCCACAGCCCCTAGCAATACTGCATCGCTGGCCAGGCAAATATCCAACGATTCTTTAGGCAAGGGATGGCCGGTTTTATCTATAGCGGTTCCGCCAGCTAATACCTCAGTAAATTCGAATTCTATTTCGCCCGGCCTTTCTATTGCCTTCAGCACTTTTACAGCTTGCTTTATTATATCCGGGCCTATGCCATCGCCCGGCACCAGTGCTATTTTGAACATATGTATCCCTCCGACTCTATGTTAATCCATCTTTTTATAAATTGTATCACATTATAGCATGACAGGGCAAAAAAATGTTATAAATAAAGCTTCTCTCTGTTAACAAAGGCAGAAAGAAGCTTTATTATCTCCGCTATAGCAGAGGATCAGCAGCCCAAAATCACGCGCACCTCATGTTCCCCATCATCCGCAAATACTGGCAGTACATTGCCCTCAACCGGATATCCGTCTACGGTCATCGACTTCACGCCCTTACATACATGCTCGGGGTTTTCTACCGTTATAGTATATCTGACGCCCCTGAACATCCTTTTAACTGTATAACCGTTCCAGTCCGGCGGTATGCATGGGTCAATGACCAGGCCATCGTAATCCGGCTTTATGCCCAGTATCCACTGCGATATGGCCACAAAATTCCATGCAGCCGTACCTGTCAGCCATGAATTCTTGGCCTCACCGAACCTCTTTGCATCCTTGCCAGCTATCATCTGCGAATACACATACGGTTCCATCCGGTGTATATCGCTTCTTTCCTCCACATAAGCCGGCGCTATCTTTTTATAGTATTCAAATGCCCGTTCCCCTCTGCCGATAACCGTCTCAGCTATCATCACCCACGGGTTATTATGGCAGAAAATACCTGCATTTTCTTTATATCCCGGTGGATAACTGGATATTTCACCAAGATTGACATAGTATCGGGTAAAAGCCGGATTAAGAAGCACTATGCCGTACTTCGTATCCAGATACTTTTTCACCGAGTCCAACGCTTTTACGGCCGAACCGTCTTCCAGCCCCATGCCGGCCATAATGCAAAATCCCTGCGTCTCTATGAATATCTTGCCTTCTTCATTTTCCTTGCTACCTACTTTATTGCCGCAATCGTCATATGCTCTCAGAAACCACTCGCCGTCATAGCCGTATTTCATAACGGTTTCTTTCATCTCATCTATATAATGCCGGGCAATATGCGCTTCCTCATCGAGGCCCCGGCGCCTGCAGATTTCCGCATACTCTTTGCCTATAAATACGAACATAGCGGCTATAAGCACCGATTCAGCCACTTTACTATCTTTATTGGTCGTAGTCTGAAACGATTGATCAGGCTCAGTCGAGAAACAATTCAAATTCAGACAGTCGTTCCAATCGGCCCTGCCTATTAGCGGAAGACCATGGGGGCCTAAATTATTTACTACGTGATAAAATGATCTCTTTAAATGCTCGAACATATCGGCTGCCTTGGAAGAATCGTTATCAAACGGCACTATTTCATCCAGTATGGAAAAATCGCCTGTTTCCTTCATATACGCAGCGGTCGAGAGTATGAGCCACAGCGGGTCATCGTTGAAATTTCCCCCTATCTCGTTATTGCCCTTCTTGGTAAGCGGCTGATACTGATGATAGGCACCGCCATCTTCAAGTTGTGTGGCAGCTAAATCTAATATTCTCTGCCGCGCCGTATCCGGCACCTGATGCACAAAGCCAAGTATATCCTGATTGGAGTCTCTGAATCCTATACCCCGGCCTATGCCGGATTCAAAGTAAGAAGCGCTCCTAGAAAGGTTGAACGTAACCATACATTGATATTGATTCCATACATTCACCATGCGGTCTAATTTTGGGTCAGCGCTGTCCACATGATATTTCAGCAAAAGCTCATCCCAATAACGCTTTAGGACATTCAAGGACTTATCCACCTGCTCGGTCGTCTTAAATCTTTCTATCATGGCCAGCGCTGGTTTTTTGTTTATAATACCTTGAGATTCCCATTTCTCATCCTCGGGATTCTCGACATAACCGAGTACAAATACAAAATCCCTCTCCTGACCGGGCTGCAGCACTACATTTATGCTATGAGAGGCTATGGGCGACCAACCGTCGGCTACTGAATTATTGGACTTGCCGGCTGTCACTGCCCGCGGTGCATCAAAGCCGTTATAAAGGCCGATGAAGCTCTCTCTATCCGAATCAAACCCGCTTATATCGGCATTGACCGAATAGAATGAATAGTGATTGCGTCGCTCCCTGTATTCAGTCTTATGATATATAGTCGAGCCAATGATTTCCACTTCGCCCGTATTGAAATTTCGTTGAAAATTTGTCATATCATCGTAAGCATTCCACAGGCAGAATTCTACAAAGGAGAATAGCGTTATTCTTTTCTCCCGATCGCCAATGTTTTTTAGTGTTACGCGGTGTATTTCCCCATTGAAATCAAGCGGCACAAAAAACAAAACCTTAGCTTCTATGCCATCTCTTTGCCCAGTTATGGAGGTATAGCCCAACCCGTGTCTGCATTCATAACTGTCCAGATCTCTTTTAACCGGCATCCAGCCCGGTGACCAGAAGTCGCCGTTATCGTATATGTAAAAATATCTTCCCCCACTGTCTGTAGGTACATTATTGTACCTATACCTAGTAATGCGCCTTAAGCGCGCATCTTTATAAAAGCAATAGCCGCCGGCAGTATTGGAAATAAGGGAGAAGAAATCCTGCATACCGAGATAGTTTATCCATGGATACGGTGTCTGAGGTGTGGTTATGACATATTCCTTATTATCGTCGTCAAAATAGCCATATTTCAATTAGTATACCCTCTTTCTATAACCTGATTTGCTACCTTATACAATTCTATACCGTCAATACGGCTTTTTCAATATATCTTAAGTTGTATTAAAACCCCATCGATGGCCGGACATGAGCAAAGCTATTATCGCAGCAGTAATCCCGCCTACAATACCGAACAGTGCTAAAACCAGCAACACTGTATCTGCCATTGATCGTTTTACCTCATAGTGCTCATTTATTGAATTAATGATTATTCATGTGTGTAAGGTTATAAGCATTTCTAAACTGGGTGGGAGTTATACTTTCTAACTTTTTGAACGTCCTCATAAAGTATTTTTCATCCGTAAAACCTACTTCATAGGCTATTTCTTTTATCGTTTTATCGGAGTTGACCAGCATAGATTTAGCCTTATTCAATCTGGTTGCAGTAAGATACTCTTTAAAACTCAATCCGATTTTCTTCTTTATCATTTTGCAAAGATAGGGAGAACTGTAGTTGAAGTGTCTGGCTACCTCATCGAGCGTCATATCGCGATCCATATTAGCCCTTACCCATTCCAACAATTCATTAAATCTTGCCTCCCGCTCATCCATAGCATATGTAAACGTATTTATCTCAGCAGCTTGTTCGGTCAGTTCATACAAAACAGCGCTCAAAATATGATCGGATTCCTTTTTGGCATAAACATTAAAATTCGATGTATGAAGCATGCAACGAAACAGTATATCCGCTCTTTCTATTTTAGGATAAACTGAAAATATGGGAATAATTATATCGCTGCTTTGGCCAACGGTTTTGGCTCTTATCAAGGCATCTATTGCAGCTCCTTCGTCCATTATCTCATAATAACCCTGACAATAGAAATGACACCAGTAATAAGAAATCTCTGGTTCCGAAACCTTATAGCCGAAATGCGTCATACGCGGCAGCAGCACAAGAGCGCTTTGTGGTATGAGTTCATACTTCTCGTCTCCTTGTTGTACGTAAACCTTGCCACTTAAACCCATCAATATAACAAAGCTATCTATATTCCTTTTTGTATGGCACCATTGGCTTTCGGACACAAATTCTCCACTGGATACATATCGTACCCCCGTCTCTTTAGGTATCCTCAGGAACTGCATAACCGCTCACCACCGTTCTCTTTCAGAATATTTTATCGATTTTATTCTACCATACGCGGGGCATTGATTCAATTAAAATGGGGCAGGACAAAGCCAGCCGTCCTGCCCCATAAATTTTATACTTGCCTTAACCACACCATCATTTCACCTTCGCCGCGATTATTCCACGCATAATATGGCACAAGCTTTACAACAGTTTCTTCATAGTCCTCATCTATTTGTCTATAAAGTCCATCATACCCATCTGCTTTAGCACGCCTCGCTTTTGCCGTTATATAGCACACGCCGCCCAGTAATTCTTCATCATACACAACTGCAAAGTCCGGCTCGGCTAAAAGCTTAATGTTCGCTATGTTAGGCCCGTTGTCTGCTTCCTCTGCACAGTAGACTACAGGGCCCCTTTGTATGGCAACTTTGCCTGCATCTGCACGCACTTCAGGATTGGCCCGCATCATCATCACTGGCATGTCCAGCATGAGTTCTACTTTATCTCCTGCAACCCATGCTCTCGTTATTACGGCATATCCCTTATTTTTCTCATGCTCTTGAATTTCCTGTCCGTTTATCTTTATGCTCCACTTTTTGCACCAATCAGGAATCCTGAAGGCTAAAGAAAACGTAACTGGGGTATTCGATGTCACTGTAAAACTGATGCTCCCATCCCATGGATAAACTGTATCCTGCTCTAACATAATTTCTTTGTCGTTTAGGTTAAACTTGACTTGTCCATCCATGTACAGATTCACAAATAGCATATTCTTATCTTCGTCAAGTGCATATACATACTTGCCTATCGATGTAAGGAGCCTTGCAATATTAGGCGGGCAGCATGCACAGTCATACCATTTCTGTCGTTCAGTCTTAACATGGCGATGGTCTTCTCTCTTATGGCAGACCTCAGGCCAGACTTCAAGGGGATTGACATAGAAGTATCTCTTGCCATCCAACGACATAGACGCAAATACCGTATTATAAAGTGCTCTTTCCATAACGTCTATGTATTTTGCATCCTGATCCATCTTAAACATACGGTGGGCCCAGAATATAAGACCTATAGAAGCGCATGTTTCTGTATATGCCGTATCATTGGGAAGGTCATATGCAAATGTAAAGGCTTCTCCGAAACTGCTGGAACCCACCCCGCCGGTTATATACATTTTTCTTTTTACGACATCATCCCATAGCCTGCGGCAAGCTTGCGCAATAGTCTCATCGCCCGTCTCCAGAGCCACATCGGTCATGCCGCTGTAAAGGTACATAGCTCTAACCGCATGCCCTATAGCTTCCTGTTCGGTCACAGGCATATGTGCCTGGAAGTATTCCAGCTTTGATGGATCCCATAGTTCATCGAGCTTAGCCTCTCCTCTGGCCATCGCTTCTATTTTGAAGTAATAAGGTGCTTTGCCGCGTTCGCGTATGAAGTAGTGTGCCAAATCAAGATACTTTCTCTCATTTGTGGCATGATAAAGCTTTACCAGTGCCAACTCTATTTCTTCGTGTCCCGGATATCCGTGTCTTTTAGTCGACTCCGGCCCAAACATCTCGCATATATGGTCGGCCAGTCGGCAAGCCACGTTGAGCAAAGTTTTATTGCCTGTCACTTCATAATTGGCCACCGCAGCTTCTATCATATGTCCCGCACAGTAAAGCTCATGTTTGTCCCTCAGATTAGTCCAACGGGCAGAAGGTTCTTCTATAGTAAAATATGTGTCTAAATAACCATCCGCCTCCTGTGCTTTTGAAACGAGAGCTATAGCCTCCTCAAGATGAAGTTTTAAGTCATCGTCGCTTCGTAATGCCAGCGAACATGAAACAGCCTCCATCCATTTAGCAAGATCACTATCCTGAAACACAGGGCCGTAATGTTTACCACTCACTTCACCGGCAGCTATGCGGAAATTATTCACGGAGCCGCTTTTAGGTGCGCCGGGTACCTGATCATTTAATGCCTCCCACTGATAAGAAAGCGTGTTGTTTAATACCGTATAAACTCTTTTGCCTAAAAGGGATTTATTACGGGCCTTTATATTCTTCAGGTTAACGGTCTTCATATCGCTCACAATCTTTCTCCTCTCAAAATATCGATATTACTTAATTCCTCTTAGCTATAATCATAGCTTTTTTGCTGAGCATTACAAGTAGCATGAACAATATAATAGGTGGACAAATTTAACCTCTAAATGAATTACCAACGTTTTACTCATTGATTTATAAATCCATGAGTAAAACGTTGGTATATTAGTTTATATATAAACAGACGTAAATTATAGAATTATTGCCCTTTGGAAAGCTCCTCGTTTACTCTTGTTTCCAGCTCGGATAATGTGGAGTCTATGTCCCTGTCAGCATGCCAATACATATCCGTCACCTCTGTATAGATATCATTAACCTTACTGTTCCCAACCATAGCATATGGATAAACATCCGCATTTATAAACCAATCTACCATTGATTTGAACTCTTCTCCATAGATCTCTTCACTATACCATTTTTCCATACCTTCTTCAGTATACAATGATTTTCTATCAGGTAACCATAGACCTTCTTTAACATTTTGTGTCTGATATTCATCTGAAGACAAGTACGCAACAAGCTTCCATGCTTCATTAGGATATTTGGTATTCGCCCAAGCAGAATGCATATGTGCTTGAACATGGGTTACTGACTCTTTAAATTTAGGTAAAACGCCTACCCCAACTTCGAAATTCATTTGAGCCAATTCCTGCAATGACCACGAGCCATCTGCCAACATTGCAACTTTTCCCGTTTGGAGCATCTGATGTGGTTGCATTCCCACCTTCTCCAATGTTATAGCATCAGGTGCTGCATTATCCGCCTTACGCAAATTTAACACAGCTTCAAACACCTGTTTTGCCTCCGGATTATTTATAAACATTTTATCATAAGTATCATTGAAAATTTTCCCTTCATTGCCCATAATAAGAGCCGTTGTAACATATTGAGCCTCAAATCCATAAGCGCCATGTTGTGTTACTTTGTCGCCATCTTTAACAGTTAACTTTTTGGCAACTTCTCTAAATTCATCCCACGTCCATGCTTTGGCAGGGTCGCTTGGCGGGTATGGCAGACCAGCTTTATCAAATATCTCTTTATTATAGAATAACTCTGGACCGACAATACAACTGATTACACCGTACAATTTACCATCTACTTTCATCAGCTTCATGGTTCCAGGAAGAAAATCTTCCTCTTTGTATTCGCTATCTATAAAACGTTCTGTAATATCCAATAATTGTCCTCTTTTGGCCAATGTCCGGTAATAGTCAGTGGCACAGAAAAAAACATCAGGCGCAGCATTCCCTGCTAACATCGTCATTAACTTAGACAAATAATTAGTACCTGGAACTGTAGTATATTCAACCGTGATATTAGGATTGCTTTTCATGAAACTAGCTAAGCCATTCTTTACACTTTGTGTTTCTAACGGACTTGCTTCCCAGCCCATCATCTTCAAGGCAATTTTTTGATTCTCGGCTTCAGTTTGCCCATTTTGGCTTATATCGCCGCTTTGCCCATTATCGCTTTTGTTAGTTGTCCCAGAGCATGCGCTTGCAAGCATAGCTATTATAAGCAAATTTATTACCAATAAACAATATCTTTTCATTTTCACTACCTCCGAATAAAATTTAGTATAGTTACGGATCTATTTAATAATATCTTTCCTAACAAATATTTTAATTTTATATGCTAAAACATATCATGATGAATCAATATAAAACATAATATCTCACATCCTTATCCTTTCATGGAGTACTTTCAAAAACTCCGAAAGCATGTAGAATCTAGTTAAAACCTCGACCGTTTATGTCTTACTTCCAACAGTTTCGTCATATACCCATTTTTATTTTCAGGCATTTAATCTTTGCAATCGTTCTCCGTTATTTATTCTCTAAACTTGATTAAAAATTTTATATGCTAACATTCTATCTTGATCTTTTCAAATTTGTCCAATACTTAAATAAGTTTCATTATACTTTATAATTAGCTTTGCTATGGCCTTTTTAGCTTATTTTTAAACCAGTGGGGAAATTATGAGATTATCAATGTACAACAATGCCAATATACAGCATGTTATATTAGGCTTCTGTTTTTTGTTAGACCTTTTATTATAAGTCACTTTAACTGCACTAAATTACGCGGATTTTTGGCTAACTTTCGAGAGTATTCATTTTATTCCTATATACCAGTATATGTCCTATTCATCCTTCTCTTAAACCAGAAAGAGTAACACCCTTAATAAACATATCCTGTGCTGCTAAAAATACTATAAGTACAGGTAGTATACTTATACAAGTTCCGGCCATTAATGCTGGCCAATCAGTTGAATACATACCTTGCATAGAAGCTAGCCCTAACGGTAGCGTCATTTTGCTTTGAGTATTTATATAAACCAATGGTGCTAAAAAATCATTCCATATTCCCATAAAAGTGAAAATACCGAGAGTAGCAAGGGAAGGGCCAGATAAAGGTAAAAATACACGCCAATATATACCAAAAGGTGTACATCCATCTATTTTCGCGGCTTCCTCCAGTTCCAACGGCACCGTTAAGAAAAACTGGCGCATTAAAAAAGTACCAAATGGCGATACCAAGGCAGGTAAAATAAGAGCATAATGCGTATCAACCAGCCCATAAAATCTCATTAGAAGAAAATTAGGAATCATTGTTACTTGGCTCGGAATCATCATAGTACCCAAATATAACGCAAACAATGTATCTCTAAATTTAAATTTTAGACGCGCAAATACAAAACCTGCCATGGAACTTGTTATAAGCTGAGCACATACTACAATAGAGGATATTTTTAAACTATTTAGAAAAAATATCCAAAAAGGAAACCTCTCTGATATCCTTAAATAGTTTTCCCAAACTATTCTGCTGCCGAAAATCGTTGGTGGAAAAGTAAAAACCTCGTTCAACGGCTTTAATGAGGTGCTTATCATCCATAAAAAGGGGAGTATCATAGTAACTGCTCCAGACATTAATATTATATGAGAAATAATAGCGTTTCTCCTCATTTTTCCCTGCATTTCCTATATTCCTCCTTCTTAATAAACAACCCATTTTTTTTGGAAAATAAACTGTACTATAGTAACCAAAAATACTAGCAAAAATAATACGTAAGCCAATGCACTTGCATAACCCATTCTGAAATATTGAAACGCATTTTGATATAAATAATGAACTAACACTGATGTAGAACGTCCCGGCCCTCCACCTGTCATTAAAAATACTGAATCAAATACTTGAAAAGAACTTATAAAACTCATTATTAAAACAAAAAAAGTAGTGGGAGAAAGCAACGGAATGGTAATTTTTATAAACTTAGTCCACCAGCTAGCTCCTTCAATATCCGCGGCTTCATAATAAGAATTACTTATACCCTGTAATCCAGCGAGAAATAAAAGCATATTAAAACCTAAGCCCTTCCAAATATTTGTAATAATGATGGCCGGCATAGCCCATGTTGGGTCACTTAACCAAGCAGGGCCTTTTATTCTAAATAAGCTCAATATATAGTTCAACAATCCGTACTCTGGATTAAATATCCACTGCCAAACCATAGCAACAGCGACCATAGATGATATAACTGGCAAAAAATATACTGCTCTATAAAATTTAACCAAAGCAATCTTTTGATCTAAAGCAATAGCCAAAAATAACGAAATTATCACTCCTAACGGCACCGTAAATATACTATAATAAAGTGTATTAAATAGCACTTGCTTAAAAGTGGCATCATTAAATAATTCCGTATAGTTTTGTATGCCTATCCATTTTACGGGAGACATCATGTCATATTCTGTGAAACTTAAAAACAACGCAGCTATTACCGGAAATAATGTGAATATAATAAATCCTAATAAGTTAGGCAGTAAAAGCAAGCATGCCCAAAAACCGTCTGAATATATAAGTGACTTTTTAACTTTCATGAATTGTTATTGCCCCCTTACTCTCATTTCATGTGTTTATAAAATTGCTTTAAGTCATATTATGCCTTCCAACAGCCCCTATCTCTCCCTAATTACCGATCAATCTATTATCACCTCCACAAATACAAACATATTTCAAAAGTAGTTAATACAATTATAGCTTTTCATAATTCTTTGTTAAGTAGCATGAACAATATAATAGGTGGATAAATTTAACCTTGTTATAAAAAATGCTCGAGAAGTAGTTTCTATACTCGTACTTCCCGAGCTGGTTAATTGCATTGTGCCAGAGGACAATTGAATTATTCCTTAATAGCGCCTATCATAACACCTTTTACAAAGTACCTCTGTAAAAATGGATATATAAATAATATTGGCACTGTAGCCACTATAATAGTAGCATACTTTACCGTCTCGCCTATCGGTTCCCTATCCAGACCGGCTGAGCCCGCTATCATAGTGTCAGTGCTATTTGATATAAGTATTTCTCTTAATACCAGTTGTAGAGGAAATAGTTGTCTATCCCTCAAATATATCATGGCATTAAACCACGAATTCCAATGATTTACTCCGTAAAATAGTATCATTACAGCTACAACAGGCATAGACAGCGGCAAAATAATCCTGAACAAAACGGTAAAATCATTTGCTCCATCCAGCTTGGCCGATTCCTCCAGGCTAACCGGTACTCCGGCGAAGGACGTCCTCATTATTATAAGGTTGTATGCGCTTATGGCATTCGGTATAAGAAGAGCCCAACGCGTATCAGTCATACCCAAATCTTTGACCAGAAGATAAGTAGGTATTAACCCCCCGCTAAAGAACATGGTAAATGTTATCAAAAACATTATATGATTCTTAAAATATACGTTCCTCCTTGACAGGCCGTACGCCCCTAAAGTGGTCATAAATATATTTATAGTGGTACCTGCCAATACATATATCAATGTATTTTTATACCCTACCGGTATCATAGGATTTTTAAACACCAACTTATAAGCCCCTGCTGTAAAACCCTCAGGCCAAAGTAGCAGCCCTCTATGCTGCACGACGGCCGTCGGATCGCTTATAGAGGCAAAAAATACATGTAAAAATGGATAAAGGGTCACTACCATCAATAATATCATCAGCGCTGTATTAAATACATCAAATATCCGTTCGCCTATGCTCTTTTTGATATGCACGTTTATCGGCCCCCATTCACCATAAACTGGTTTCGGTCGCTTTACGGCTTATAAAGTTAGCCGTCACAAGCAAAGCGAAGTTTATAACTGAATTAAACAGCCCTACAGCCGTACTGTAACTATAACTTGCTTCCAAAATCCCCTTTCGGTATACAAAAGTCGATATGACATCGGCCGTCTCGTAAGTGCTTGTATTATACAGAAGGAGTATTTTCTCAGATCCCACATTAAGCATCTGGCCAAGCCTCAATATAAGCATTATCACTATAGTAGGCAATATGCCAGGTAAAGTCACATGCAGCGCTTGCCTAAAGCGCCCGGCTCCGTCTATGGTGGCGGCTTCATACAACTGCGGGTCTATATTCGATAACGCGGCAAGGTATATTATTGAACCCCATCCTATACCTTGCCATATATTAGATGCTACATATACCGTTCTAAACCACTCCGGTTTGATCATAAAAGGTATGGATTCTATCCCGAAACGGTTCAGCATATTATTCACCAGGCCATCCCTGGCAAGGAAATCTATAATCATGCCGCATATAACCACCAATGATATAAAATGCGGTAAATACGTCACTGTTTGAACCGTTCGTTTAAAAATATTATTTTTGACCTCATTCAATAATAAGGCTAATATTATGGGCGCGGGAAAACCAAATATCAAATCATATAAGCTTATGAGCACGGTGTTCCTTAACAAACGCCCAAAATAATAGCTGTTGAAAAATTCTTCGAAATACTTAAAACCAACCCACCGGCTTCCCCATATACCTCTAGATGGGCTAAAATCTCTGAATGCTATTTGAGCACCATATAAAGGTACATAATGAAAAACGATATAATACGTCACCACAGGCAAAAGCATTATATAAATATATCTATTTTTCACCAGATCTTTGCGAATAATATCCCATTTATTAGTGATGGGCATAATAACTCGCATATCTGTCTCTTTAGCTAAACCAGCCATAGTCTTATCCAACCCTTCATTTATAGCGATATCTTATTTTGTTATAATAGGTAGGGGTAAATGCTGCACTTACCCCTACCAGCAAACAATATATTATTTTCTGGCATTGAATCTATCCAGAGCGGTCTGCTCAATATTTATAACTTCTTCAATTCCCATGCCTTTTAACGTGTTTATATAATTATCGAAGTTGTCCAACGGCTCCTGCCCCATCACAAACTTATCAAACATTTCCTGTACATAGGTGTTTATTTCATTCATGATGGAAGCAAAACGCTGGCTTTCATCCTCTGTAAGTGTGATGGGAGGCATTTGTAAAGACGGATCGCAGCTATTAATCCAAATGTCCAGTGTTGTTTTTTGTTCAGGATAAACTAAAATCTGCGGATAGTAACGTTTATCTTGAACAAACGGACCATTGGATACAGCCATGGCGTATCTGATCAACGCATCCGAAACAGCAAGGCCGTCAGGATTATGCAATACCGCATCGGTATAAACCGGCTCGCCTTCCACCATTTTATAGCTCTCATTTTCTATACCAAAATTGAAAAGCATTTTGCCATCTTCACTGTAGCAATAGTCCAGCCATTTCACGGCCTCTTTTTGATACTTGCTTTGTGCACTTATAGCCGTACCGACGGGTTGAACGGCGTTTATGGCCATAGGACCATAGCTTTTACCGTCAGGACCGACAGGCCACGGTACACCCACCAATTTAAATGAGGAATCCTTAGATTTCATAAGATCCATAAATCTGCCCATATTACCGCTTAACATACCATAGTAAGAACCGCCTTTATTTCCAGTAACCTTGGCATCGAAGTTCTTGGTATCCGTAGCGGCATAGTCCGGATCTATGAGGCCCTCTTTATACCATTGGCGCATAGTAGTCAAATAGTCTTTATAAGACGGCTCCATGGGCCCATATTTAATCTTTCTGGTGTTCGGGTCCCGATAAAAATTGTGCATTATACCATAAGCATATTCAAAATACTGGACACGCGATTGGCCTATAGCTACAAATGGCAATTCATCGGCTTGTCCGTTACCATTCGGATCTTCTCGCTTAAAAGCGGTTAGAACGCTGTGCCATTCGTCAATGTTTTTAGGAGCTTCTAATTTTAGCTTTTCCAACCAATCACCGCGCATTTGAAACCCTGAACTTAATCTTAATAACTCATCTTCACGTATAAACGGAAAATAATAATATGAACCGTCGTCCAATATAGCTTCTTTCCTCCAATCGGGATGTTCTTCCATAAGCTTGGTGAAGTTCGGAGCGTATTTGCTTATGAGGTCATTCAATTTCACTATAGAGCCGTCACTGATCAATTTTGAAGCTCCGCCGGCAACTGTGCTCCAATCCCAGTGTACCAAGTCCGGAAGTTCCTGAGATGCTATCATAAGATTAAATTGTTCTTTCTCTTGCCCTGTCGGGGGATGAATCCATTCTATATTTATACCGGTTAATTCCTCCATCTTTTTGAAACAGGCTACCTCATCATAGCTCGTCATACTTGCTGCCGCTTTGGCGTCCAGTGTCCAAAAATATTTTAGCGTTATAGGTTCAGATACTATAGGAAGTGTTAGGGCTTCCTGCTCCGAAGATGATGTGCTTTGTGCCGTTTCCTTATCGCCGGCACTACTCTCTCCAGCAACATCCGTAGGTACTTGCTCCGATTGACCACAAGCCGTTAATAGGCTGACAGCCAATACCAATATAAGGCTCATTACCAACCATCTTTTTGCAACCTTCATAATAGCTACTCTACCTCCATAATAAAATAGATTTTAAGCTCGCTTGATTTTTTATATCAGCGTAGCTCCTTTTGTATCTTCAATTATATGAGAGGCAGTTTAAGAATTGAATAACGATTTTTATAGAAAAATATATAATTTTATAAAAAGAGATATACAATTTTATAACTCGATGGGCTTTTTTATCGATAACATCTCTCTGTAATGTCCTGGTGTCACACCTTCATATTTTTTGAATACACGTATAAAAGCTGCATCATTAGCATATCCCAATATTTCAGCTATATCATTCAGCTTTAAGCGCGGATCGATTAATAACTCTTTTGCCTTCTCTATTCGGAATCGATTTATATAGTCTGCAATACCTATGCCCATTTGCTTTTTAAAAAGATGCGATATATAGGCAACTGTCATATTAAAATTTTGTGCTATATCTGTAAGGCATATATCGCGGTTTGTATAATTATCGTTGATATATGCCAGTATATCTTTGCACAATTTCTGATTGGGGCTTTCCCTATATTGATTTATAAGTGAACAAATATTACCATATATAGATAATATTTCGTCCCTTGCATGGCAAATGGTTCCTTGAGTAAAGTTCTTACAAACTATATCTTCACAGTCTATATGCATTTCATTGGCAACCTTCATGGCTGTAGCTACCATATCGAAAAACAAGCACTTCATAATTTCGATAGATATTTTACCGCACTCTGAATTCCGGCTGAATATATCATTTACTGCACGCTCAACTTTATTTATATCGCCTGCTTTCATATAATTCATCAACCTTAGTTCTTCATCTGTAGGATAATAATAACCCCTATGCTCATTTTCCGATAAATCGCCATAAGTTATAACCTTCCGACCCAAGCCTTTATATCCTGCCATTTCCTTTGCTTCAATAAAACTCTCTTTTATACCAGTAAAATCTTGGTAAGTTCCGCCTACACAGAAAGTCATAATTACGCCGTAATCGCGTTCCATAATCATCTGGATGTCTTGAATAAGTTGCACTATACTATCATTGATATTATCTTCAGCTATATTGAACAGAAATATGTACTCGTCATCTTCTCCTTCAACCATATTTACAATAACATCCAGGCCATTATTCGCTACAAAATCATTTATCAAATCGAGTATTGCAATATTGTATTTTATACGCTGATCTTCAGATAACCTTTGCATATTATATGGATAGTAATCATCTATATAAGCCAATGTTACTGAATAAAACTTATAAGGCAAATTTATGTTCAAAAACTCTATAGTCTCCTTCATACCGATGTCATCTTTCATTATGCCGCCACGTATCAGCTTGGACAAAAAAGTGCTGCGCAATACGGGCTTTTGTTTGGCAAGCTCTTGTTCAATCCGTTCACTGGCATATATGGCTTCATCCAGCGCTTTGCCTATGAATTCGTATTCGTTTCCTATTTGTTTGGGCAATATGCCCATCTTGTCTGACAACTTATTCAAAATACGTTTTAGTGGATTATATTCTCTACATGTCATAAAGTACGCCATAGAAAATCCCGTTATAAGCGATAATACAAATATAGCCACGGTTAGATTCCTTATATACTGCGCTCGCTCCATGAAGGCTTGTTTCGGAATTATGGTGATATATTTCCATCCGCTGTGCTCTGATACCGTATAAGCGATCATGCTGTCTATACCTAAAATGTTTTGATAAAAATAACCCCTCTCAAAAATCATTTTAGCAGAAACCTTATCGATATCCTTATATTGAATGTTTGCATCTCCCATTTTAGCTATTATGCTGTTATTGTTGTCCAAGATCAAGGTAGTACCGTTATCCAAGACATCAACATTTACCAATAATTTTTTCAGTTTTTGCTCATCTATAATCATACCTATAGAAGCCTTTACTTCCGATTCGAATTGGGCATTTAACGGGAGCGAGTGGAAAGCCAATATCATTCTTCCGTTGCTGCTCTTTTCATCGCCATAGCCAAGGGACGTATACGATTTATAATTATAATGAGAAAGGTGCTCTATCCATTTATCGTAACTCATATCTGTACAATCAAGACCAGCTTGTTCATAAAAGAAATGCGGCTCATATATGCCACTATCTTTCAACACTATATCGCTGCCTTTAAAATAGATATACAACTCATCTATAAAAGGATTGGTATTTTTATAACGAGCAATCTCGTCTATAACATTAAGCATTTCATAGCGTTTTTTGTCATCTAATGGAGCATTCTTGTAAATAAAATTCTGTATCCTGCTATTAAGAGATATATCGGTCATGAGTTTTTCGATCAAATCCAATTGAGTATCTATGATATTCATTGCCTGCCCCAATGCAGCCATATTATATTGTTCAGCATCCTCCTTCGCCACTCTGACTGCTTGGGAATAGCCTATCATTCCCATGATCAACGGTATAAGCAGTATAAGTATGTACGAAAGTAAAATAGTCTTAAAAATACTCTTATTCGTTCCCCTTTTACACATACTAAATGCCTCCCCCCAATGATATCGTTTGCATAAACGTGATAAAACATATCGCTATGAGAAATTATAACAAATCCTCATATCAAAATCAATAAGACGTTTTGCACTTGTTATTATTCTATGATATTGTCATAGTAAAATTATTCTGCGATAATGTCATTATGAGGAGAGAGGAACAGTATTGTATGACAGAGAGCGAAATGCAAAAACTTGTTGTTATTAATAAAGTCATCGATGGGACGTTAACCGCAAGTGAAGCTGCGCAGGTTTTAGACCTCAGTGTTCGTCAAATATTTAGACTTAAGAAGGGGGTTAAAGAACAAGGTGCGTCTTTCGTTATTCATAAGAACAGAGGCCGTAAACCTGCTAATGCTTTAAGCGATGAGCTAGTAAACCATATCCTCACTTTGAGGAAGGAAAAGTATTTTGATACGAATTTCTCTCATTTTAGAGATTTGCTTGAGGATGATAAGGGTATTATTCTTAGTAATTCCTCGGTTTATAGAATCCTTGATAATGCCGGTATTCAAAGCCCTAGAAAGCATAGACGCCCTCGTAAGATTCATGCTAGAAGGGAACGTATGCCTCAGGCTGGCATGTTGGTGCAAATCGATTGCACCTCTTTTGAATGGATTCCTTCTGTAGGTAATATGGCTCTCCACGGTGCCATAGACGATGCCACCGGTCAGGTCCTCGCGCTCTATTTTACTGAAAACGAGTGCATGAATGGCTATTTTGAGCTCATGCGTACCATCATTGGCCAATATGGTATCCCTATATCTCTATATGCCGATAAGCATACTATATTTGCTTCTCCTAATAAGGGTAAAATCTCTATCGAGGAGCAGCTTGAGGGTAAAGTGGTAAATGAAACCCAGTTCCAAATGGCTATGAGTACATTGGGTATATCTATCATTAATGCCAGGTCCCCTCAGGCTAAGGGCCGCGTAGAGAGGCTATGGAATACTTTGCAGGATAGGCTCAGGGCAGAATTGAGGATTTATGGCATTGATTCTATGGAAAAGGCCAATGAGTTTTTGCCTAAGTTCCTGGAGAGATATAATAAAAGGTTCGCCATAGAGCCTCAAGATCCCGAGCCTGCTTTTAGAGAATTACCGCCGGATATCGACTTAGATAATATACTTTGTGTTAAGTTATCTAGAAAAGTTGATAATGGCGGCGTATTTTCTCTACACAGCCAATATTATCAAGTTGTATGTGATGATGGCAAAACCGTTGCACCTATCGTTCCTAGAGCTAAGATAACGGTTCTTACCAGCCCTAGGATAGGTATACGGGTGCAGTATGGCAATAATATATATGCTGTGAAAAAGCTCGATGAACCGCCTAAGAAAGCTCAGAAAGCTAATAAGGCAAGTTCATCGAGCACAGCTAAGCCTTATAAGCCTTCTCCCACTCATCCTTGGAAACAAGGTTGGCAGAAGGCGCCATCATATTGGTATGAGGAATCAGACAGAGAGATTTTAGAGGCTCTGTATAATTCCTCACGCGCCTGGCACTAGCCAGTATTAAGGCTTACAGCCTAATTATATAATAGCTGCGAAATGAACGTGCGTCAAGGGCAAGCGGAGCTTGTTTATTTTACCCTTTACGCACGGGAATGGAGCAGCTAGAATTTAGCAAAGCAGTAAGCCTTAAGATAGTATTATCTTTTTTGCTCATCTGGTGGTAATATATGTTCTCATATCATATTAATGTAAGTTGCTAAAGTTATATAACCAGCTTACTGTAATATAATCTATATTTAATGTTCCAATTATAGTAAATCCATACATCGCTATGAAATTTTCGTTGAATAAATATCAGCCATTTACTATGACATTTTCGCTGACTATTGACATAAGACGTTTTGCACTTTGCACGGTTTTTTAAACATTTGGATCGGTTTATTATATTTTAGAGTATTATAATAACTGCTATAATGAATTTATCACAAAACATCAAAAGGAGGATGAAATCATGAAGAAATGGTCGGTTCTGTTGATGGCAATAGCCCTGATGATATCGTTTGCATTGTTTGCTTGCAGTAATGCTGATGATATGTCATCTAAAGGCAACGATTCTGCAGGTACAGGAACAACTGACACACCTCAAAGTGGCAATAATGAAAAGGTCACTATGCGTATTACCTGGTGGGGCTCTCAGACACGACATGACCAAACATTAAAGGTCCTAGAAATGTTTCAGCAAAAATATCCGAATATAACCTTTGAGCCCGAATTTACAGCCTGGGACGGTTATTGGGAAAAGATCGCGGCCGAAGCTGCGGCAGGCAGCTTACCCGATATTTGGCAGCAGGATTATCAATATATATCACAATACGCAAATAAGAATTTATTGTTAGACCTACAGCCGTATGTGGATAAAGGCAAACTCAACCTTTCTGATGTCGATCAAAACAGTATAGCCGGCGGAATAATAAACGACAAATTGTACGGCATTAATCTGGGCAACAATTCACTATGCATGATCTATGACCCCGAAATATTTAAACAGGCTGGAGTAGCTGAACCAACTCCGGACCTAACATGGGAGGATTATGTAAATACCGTTAAAACCATTTATGAAAAGACCGGGCTTTATGGCGATGAAAATATCCCAGGCAATTATTTTCATGGATTAAACCATTATATACGCCAGCACGGCCCTGAGTATGAGCTCTATTCAGAAGACGGTACAAAGCTGGGCTATGACAACGATAAATGGTTTGAAGAATTTTTCAACATAGAGCTGGATTTAATCAAAGCGGGGGCTATACCTTTACCTGAAGTAAGAAACGAGATAAAAACACCGGAAGACAGTTTATTAGTCTCCAAAAAATCCGCTATGATAGGTGCTATAAACAGCAATCAGATAGTAGCAGTTGCCACTGCTGCCGGACGCCCCTTAAGAATGACCTTATTGCCTAAAGCAAAGGATCAGGTAAGAGAAGGGCAGTATATAAAGCCGTCTATGTTCTTCTCGGTTACCCAATATACAAAGTATCCTGATCAAGCAGTGGAATTCGTAAATTACTTTATAAACGATATAGAAGCCAATAAAGTAATGATGGCAGAACGCGGCGTTCCTATTTCTGCCAAAGTAAGGGAGGCGTTAAAACCCTCTTTGCCGGACGCGCAAAAGCAGATGTTCGATTATGTTGATCTTGTAATCGAAAATTCTTCGCCTATAGGCCCGCCACAACCAGCAGGCCATGCGGAGATAGACAAACTATTAAAAACCTTAGAAGAACAGATATGTTATGAACAAATAACACCGGCAGCGGCTGCTGCAAAGTTCAGAGAAGAGGCAACCAAGATTCTGTCTCAAAACGCTCAATAATGAGGTCTTCCGTTGCAAAGCGCCGTCGCTTTGCAACGGTTTTTTAACACACATAAAGGGAGGCAAATATTATGGTGAACATTCAAACCGTAAAAAATAAAAGAAAGAGCATAAATAAAAGCGATTATAATAATTTGGCCGGTTATGCCTTCATATCACCCTGGCTTATCGGTTTTATTATATTTACGGTATTTCCGATGTTAATGGCTTTATATTTTTCTTTTACAAAATATGATGTATTATCCACGCCCAAATGGATAGGCTTGGAAAATTATAAAACTATGTTTACTTCAGACGACAGATTCAGACTAGCCCTTGGTGTCACATTCAAATATGTATTCACGGCAATACCTTTAAGGCTTATATTCGCTTTATTCGTCGCAATGCTATTCGTAAAAAACCGCAAATTAGTCCCGTTATACAGGACCGTATACTACCTTCCCTCCATCATAGGAGGCAGCGTAGCCGTAGCCGTCATGTGGCGCCAGTTGTTCGGTGTCAATGGTGCTTTAAATGGTGTATTATCCAGCCTGGGTTTATTGGATAAGCAAATAAGCTGGATAGGTAATCCCAATACCGCTCTATGGACACTGGTTCTACTTGCAGTATGGCAATTCGGATCACCTATGCTCATATTCCTCGCAGGATTGAAACAAATACCATCGAGCTACTATGAATCTGCATCCATCGATGGCGCTAATGGCATACAACAATTTACAAAGATCACCTTGCCCATGTTGACTCCTATAATATTTTTTAATCTGGTAATGCAAATTATAAGCGGCTTTATGGCTTTTACAGAAAGTTACATTATAACCCAGGGTGGGCCGTTTGACAGAACGTTATTCTATGCGCTTTATTTGTTCCAACAAGGCTTCCAGTTCTACAATATGGGCTACGCATGCGCTCTGGCATGGGTGCTATTGTTGATTATGGGTGCTTTTACAGCTATTATATTTAAATCGTCCAATTACTGGGTATATTCCGAGTCGAAAGGAGAATAAAGGCATATGAAATCAATAAAAATACGAAGGATCTCAGGCACAATACTTTACCATGGATTTATATGGATATTCGGCTTCTTTATGATATACCCTATACTTTGGTTAGTAGCAAGCTCCTTTAAGGACGAAGTCGAAATATTTCAAAAATCCTATTCCCTTATACCAAGTTCCTTACAATTCGATAATTACGTTCAAGGATGGAAAGGATTCGGAGGTATAACGTTCGGCACATTCTTCAAAAACTCTTTTGTAATAGTGATATTATCAACCATAGGTCAGGTGGCATCTTCAGCTTTAGTTGCTTACGGCTTCGCTCGGATTAAATTCGTTGGGCAAAAGGTTTTATTCGGATGCATGATAGTAACAATGCTGCTGCCATCTCAAGTCTTGATGATCCCTCAGTATATATTGTTCAGTAAGTTAGGCTGGGTTAACTCATTCAAGCCTTTGGTCGTGCCATCGTATTTCGGCTATCCGTTTTTTATATTCTTGATGATGCAATTTATGGAGGGCATACCAAGAGAACTGGATGAGGCTGCAAGGATCGACGGATGTAATCAATGGGGCATATTCTTCCGTATATTACTGCCTTTAATAAGACCGGCAATGATTACATCTGCTATATTCTCTTTTTATTGGAAATGGCAGGACTTTTTTGGACCATTGTTGTATATAAAGAAGCCCAATCTTTATCCCGTGTCGCTGGCACTTAAGCTGTTCTCCGATCCTGCCGCCGTCACGGATTGGGGTGCTATGTTTGCCATGTCCACCTTATCGCTGGTCCCGGTGTTCATAATTTTTGTCATGTGCCAAAAATATATAGTAGAAGGCATAAGCACTACCGGTTTGAAAGGATGAATGTCCGTGCCTTATTCGGGATAATAGAGAGCCCGAATAAGGCATTCACCCTGTTTATGTATTACTCCACCGTGGTTCCTTGCTTGACTCTGAAGGCGTAAAAAAGATATAATGTCAACAAAAGCGAGGTAGATAAATATGAGGAGATTATTTTTAAACCTAAAAATAAAAGAAAGATTGTTTTTGATATTATTCCTCACATCCATAATTATAAGCGGTACCAGTTTATCTGCCTTTCAGTTTTCACTTTCCAGTTATGATAATATATTACAGCAAGAGATAAAAGATGTATTGACCTTATCCTCCAATATAGCCGAAGCAAAGGTAAAGGAAATTGATGAGATTTCTTTTAAAATAGTCACGGATAAAACGGTACAGGACTCCCTTAAAATCGTGAAATCCACAAGTTCACCATCATATAAGCGTTATGCAGCAATCGATCAATTGGAGGATATCATCTTACCATGGTCTCAATACAGAAACTACATTGCATCCATAAGCATTATAGATAGCGCAAATAAGCAATATTCATGGGGCAGAACAAGCAAAGCGATCAGAGATGCTGATGAAATCATTTCTCTGCGAAACAACGCTTACGATAACAAGGGTAAGGCCGCATGGGTTGAACCAGCAGGGGACAATAACTTTATAACAGTCGTAAGGAACATACGTTGTATGCAAAATCTTACATTCGAAAGTCTCGGTACTTTAGTGCTTAGAATCTATCCGGCAAAGTTATTTGAAGAAAACCAACTGCTGCATAGCAAATATTTTGCGAATATGTATGTGTTATCAAGCGATAATATAACTATTTATCAATCTAATAAACAACCTTATACCCCAAATAGGTTTGCCAAACTAAATGCCGATAGTAGTTACTATATTGAAGATACAGGAAATGGAAAATTAATAATAAGTCATATAACATCGCCTTATACCGGATGGAAATTCATTATTGCCATACCTTACAATATCATCTATGGCAAAATCATTGCCACAAGAGATATAATGCTCGCAGTATGCTTATGTGCGTTCGGCGCCGCCATATTTTTAGGGATGATGCTGTATAAAGGCATAACAGTCCCTGTGAGCCAATTAACCGAGCAAATGAAAGCATTGGAACAAGGTAATTTTGAGATAACCGGTGAGATGAATATAACAGCCGGCCAAAACCGGTTAGATGAGATAGGCAAACTCCAGCAAGATTTTTACCTAATGGTTAAAAGAATAAATGATCTTATAAAGGAAAATTACTTAAAGCATATAACCATGCAAGAAGCAGAGCTTAAAGCTTTGCAAGCCCAGATCAATCCCCATTTTCTTTACAATACACTAGAGTCTATCAATTGGATGGCAAAAATAAACAAACAAGAACCTATAGCTATTATGGCAAAATCGTTGGGTAATTTATTGAGAAATTCCATCGACACACATAACCTATTGGTGCCTTTAAAAGAGGAATTAGCTATTTTAAAAGATTATTTAACTATACAAAGTTACCGATATGAAGAACGCCTTAGCGTTTCTATAGATATACCAGATCAATACCTCAATGCAATGATACCCAAACTTTCTCTGCAGCCCTTAATTGAAAATTCCATACAGCATGGTTTGGAGAAACTGGAGGGTGCATGCCAAATAACCGTGTCGGCAACAGAATCAAAAGATCGTTTATGCATTACAGTAAGCGATAATGGCCCCGGTATATCCGAACAGCGCCTTGAAAAGCTGAATAATAACGAGATCAATCCAAGTGGAAACAGCATAGGTATCAAAAATATAGACGAACGGCTTAAGATAGTTTTTGGTTCTGAATATGGTTTAAAAATAGAAAGTACCATCGGATACGGAACGCAAGTTCATATGTTAGTTCCATATAAGGGAGATGAAGAGGTTGTACAAAGCATTGCTGGTCGATGATGAACGCTTGATCCGCGAAGGTATCTCGGCCATAGTAGACTGGGCTTCTCTTAATATACGTATCGATACCGCGGCAAGCGGAATAGAAGCATGGGAAAAAATAACCGGAGATGTTCCTGACATCGTCATAACAGATATTAAAATGCCTGGAATGAACGGTTTGGAGCTTATAGATAAGGTAAAAAATCACTATCCTACAATCTATTTCGTAATACTTTCCGCCTACGGGGAATTCGACTTTGCTAATAAGGCCATGAAATACGGTATAAAACACTATATATTGAAACCCTGCAATGAAGATGAAATATTGGATGTCATGAAAAATGTTATAAATGATATAGAAAATCAGAGAGAAGTAGAATTCATATTATCTCGGGTAAATAAAGATAATATCCCAAAAAAAGATATCGCAATTCAAGATATTGATAGATATATAACAAATTATAAAAATACCAGCTCGCTGGTTAAAGATGCCTTAAAAATTATAGCTTATAACATCGGTAACGAGCAATTCTCTCTTACTTATCTCGCTGAGCAGGTTTTGTATGTAAATCCAGATTATTTAGGTAAATTATTCAAAAAGGAAGTAGGGGAAAACTTTTCCTACTTCCTTGCCAGAATACGCATTGAACAAGCCAAAAAAATTATGCTCAGTGAACCCAATGCTTCTATAAATGACATTGCACGCAGAGCAGGCTTTGGCAATAATCCTCAATATTTCAGCCAGGTCTTTAAAAAATTCACCAATATGACGCCTTCGGAGTATAAAAAACCCATGAAAACATCATAATTTTAAATAAAGAGGCAGCTATAACAAATCCTCCTAATGAATGGTTTTAATCACATCGCTCCCGCAAATGAACTTGCCATCTGACAATCTAGCTTTTACGCTTACAGCTAAAGCACCGTCTTTATTAGCTATAGCTTCAATCATATCTATCCTGTTAATCTTAATCTTAAATTTATTGTTCTTATATTCTATATTGTTACAGTCATTTAAAGTTTTACCGTTTATTTCAAATATTAATTCATCTATATTGGGACATGTTAACCTACCATAGCCGTTAAGATCCATCTCTATGGTTATAGACGTTCCTTTGCTCTTTAAGTTTAAAACATCCGGATGTATATTTACGTCAGCGTATAATACATTATTGAGCGTATATATGTTCGGCACTGGTAGGCTCTGCATATCACCACCTAAATAAAAGCCTGTATGCGGCGGTTGGTTATAAGCAACATTTTGCCAAACGATACCCAGCCTGTATACCGGATCATGCATTAAGGTATATATGCGATGCTCGGTCAAAGATGTTGTAGTGTATATGCGCAAGGCACTATTATCAGCTGTTCTCCAAATAACCTCTTCTCTCCAATCGCCAAATATATCTGCCTGTAAACATGGATTGGCCTTTGTACCGTTGTTTGATGCACATCCATCTGCTGTAAACAAATTAATAATTTGTCCATCACTATATTTGCTTACAGAAATATTATCCAACAGTTCTCGCTGAAGGTCACCATCCCACCATATAGCAAAGTTTATCGACGGTGTAGTATCGCTTATCTTACGGCCTTTACAATCGTATAAGCCTACTCCGGCTGCAGCCCACATCTCACAGCCTTTATAAGCCGGATCTACATCAGCAGCCAAAGCCCTGCCGCAGTCTTTAGATGTAGTGGCCCTAAACAATATTTCGCCGGTGGCGGCATCACGTAAGCTAGCGCCCGCACCTGTGCTTACGCTCTCATGGCACTGCCATACCTCTAAACCCGGTCTGTCGGGGTCTATATCAGTAACATGCATAGCATCGCCATGCCCTAGCCCTGTTGTATATAGCCCCGTGCCATCATCATCAATGGCACAAGCGCCGTAGATTATCTCATCCCTTCCGTCTCCATCAACATCAGCTACACTCAAGTTATGATTACCTTGGCCTGCATATCCTTGGTTGCCGTCTGTATTGCTATCAAAAGTCCATACCTTAGATAATGAACCATTCCTCCAATTATACGCTACCAGCACCGTTCTAGTATAATAACCTCTACACATAACGAGGCTCGGCCTTTGTCCATCCAGATAAGCCACACAGGCTAAGAAACGATCTACCCGGTTACCGTAGTTATCGCCCCATGATGAAACATCCCCTCTTGCCGGTTCATAAGGAACGGTAACCAGTTCACGGCCGGTGGTCCCTTCGAATATACTTAGATATTCCGGACCCTCAAGTATTCGGCCAGCAGAATTACGATAATCTGCCTCCGCATTCCCTATCACTTTACCCTTACCATCTATAGTACCGTCGGCAGTTTTGCATGCAATTTCCGCTTTGCCATCTCCGTCAAGATCATATACCATAAATTGAGTATAATGAGCTCCCGCACGAATATTTTTGCCGAGATCAATGCGCCATAAAAATGTACCGTCCAGCTTATAAGCATCGATATAAACGTTACCCGTATATCCATCATGTGAATTGTCTTTAGCATTAGTAGGATCCCACTTCAGCACGACCTCATATTGACCATCTCCGTCCAAGTCGCCAACACTACAATCGTTAGCATTATACGTATAATTCACACCATCAGGTGTAACACCGCCCGACGGTCTCATCAAGGGGATGTCAAGATAATTGTTCTTCCATGGTGTTACAGTACTAGACGGCGCTTGTTCTATATTATCCAGCACCGGTCTTATATAATAAGTATCATTAACGGTACCGCCAGTGTCAAAATAGTTAGTGCTAGTGTGAATAGGCGAATTATTAATCTTAATGCCATTGCGGTAAATATTAAAAGATATATCGGCAGGATCAGTAGCAAACATACGCCAGCTTAGAAAAACTCCGCCTTGTGAAACTGCAGCGACAAGCCCTCTATCAAGAGCTTCCATCTGCCGCTTCGAATAGGAAGCAGCTTGACCTCTACTCTGCTGCGGTACATATACTATATTAAATATTAAAGCTACCACTACTATTACTATAAATTTTTTAAATATTTTATCAAACATTTTACTTTATACTCCCTTTCTTTAATTATGCAATGATAGCTATTATACTCGGTTAGCTGAGTATAATAGCTATTCACATTGCTACTGACTGATAGTAGTTGAGTTAGATGTATTATCCATTGTCGGCATACTATCTTTATATTTTTCGTACAACTCATTGACTTCTTGGATAAGTTTATCTCCCCCAGTATTGCGCCACTGTTCAACAGCATTTTTAAAACCATTTTCATCTATTTGCCCAGCTATAAACTTTACCCTGGCATCTTCTATAATATTGTCTAATTGCTGACCTTTCTTTGCATAGGTATCAGTTTGCGAGACAAATGGTTCCACAGGATTGGGAACTATTATCTTCTCATTCTCTTTCATGGTCTGACTCGCCTTTTTCCTAAGCTCACTTTGCGCACGCGGCATCGCATTTTCAGGAGGTATATACGTTAGCAATTGATTGGTACCATGAACCTCACGGGCTATATCAGCCGGAAGATCAGTTATAGGTTCTATCTCACCATTCACCAGCTTGTAATGTCGATCTTTTATGCCCCATCCCAGTAAATCTTGCATTTCCTTATCGCCTAATTTATCCAAAAATGCAATAACCTTCTTTAAATCATCCTCGGTCTTTACACTCTTAGAAACAAGGTACATGCCCGAATAACCGGAAGTCGGCAGATTCCTGAGTCCCTTCGGCCCTTCCACAGCTCCAATAACGTCTACGACCGCACTTATACCGGCCTTCTTAAATTGGTCCTCCCATCGCCCTGCATCATCTAGTACATCTACCTTTACGCCAGCTTTTTCAGCGTAAATCGGATCATTCCATTTACCGGGATCAACAGCAGCAAAATCTTGATTAATCAGTTTCTCATCATACATCTTTTTCCAGAACTTTAAGCAGTCCATGTATTCATCAGTAGTAAAAGATGGCACTAACCGGCCACTTCCGTCATCCCCCCATTCATTAGGCGCTCCAAACCACGTGAGCATAATCTTAAACGGTCCATTATACTTTGTCACTACCATACCGTAAGTATCCTGCTTGGCATCTTTGTCCGGATCATCATAGGTAAATGCTTTCAACATGTTATAAAAATCATCTATAGTCTTAGGAACATCCAAGCCGGTATTATCCAGCCAATCTTTACGATAAACTATGCCATTTCTGCCCAGATCTCGCCCTCTATAGATACCGTATGTTTTGCCATCTATGGACGAATTATAAAGTATAACAGGGTTAGCCTTGCTTAAGTTAGGATAATCTTTTAAGTAAGGCCCCAATTCCCAGAAGGCGCCCGCCCTACATGCACTTATTATGCTTGGAGATTTTGACCCTGCTAATACCACCATAGGTAGACTACCACTCGCTAAAGTGGTATTTAGTTTATCGTCGTACGATGTGGAAGGCACCCAGTTTATATCTACATCTACCCCTGTATATTCTTCCATTGCCTGTATGACCGGGCTATCAGCCGGTGCTGGATCAGCATCGAACGTTTGGGTCATTATAGTAATCTTAAATGGTTTTCCCTCCTGCGCCGTATTCCTGCTAGATGTATCATCTTGCCCACTATTGGTTGTACTCTCATTACCTCCGCAACCAGCCAATAATGAGAGGACCAGAACGGCCACACATATAATCCTAATCCAACGTCTGCTTGATTTGTTTGAAGTCTTCATAATTAATTCCTCCCTTTTATTTTTTAAGGCCATTTGCTAGCAATCACTTAATTATCTCATACTACATCACCCCTTCAAAGAGCCTACAAGTACGCCTTTTACAAAATATTTCTGTAAAAATGGGTACACTAGCAATATTGGAACAGTCCCTACCACTATTACACCCATCTTTAGAGATTCCTCAGGCGGAACAAAGTTTGGGTCAAACTGTGATAAATCAGACATTATACCGGAAGAAAGCAGGACTATATTCCTTAGCATAACTTGTAAAGGCCATTTATTAGAATCATTTATATAAAGTAACGGCCCAAAAAAGTTATTCCAATGTCCTACTCCGTAAAATAAGGTAAAAGTAGCGATGATAGGCATAGACAATGGCAGTATTATTCTTAAAAATATACCTATAGTAGAGCATCCATCTATTTTAGCAGCTTCTTCTAGCTCATTAGGCAATTGTTGAAAAAAATTTCTTACGATGAACAAATTAAATGGGCTAATTGCACCAGGAAGCCATAATGCCCAATAAGTATCCAATAGATGAAGGCTTTTTATAACTATATATGTCGGTATCATACCGCCGCTAAAAAGCATACAGAATATTATGCCATTTATTATCCAATTCTTACCGACTATATTGCTCTTCGATAGCGGATACGCCATGGTAAAAGTAAAGAATAAATTAACCAACGTTCCCACTACCGTAACATAAATAGATACGAATAAACTATGGATTATGCTTTCAGATGCGAATATATACCGATAAGTTTCCAATGTAGGCTTTTTAGGAAATAAGAAAAATGGTCTCGCCGCAATTTCGACATCCGTAGCAAATGAAGCAGCTATGACATATATAAAAGGCAAAATTGTGATTATAGCGCAAAAAGCCAAAAAAGCATAATTAAATATATCAAATACATTGCTACCTAAAGACGTTTTTTTCTTCATTCTTATTGCTCCCTTCCTCCTAGAATAATGAAGTTTCTCCCACTTTTCTGGCAAAATAATTGGCAGCTTCAATTAATATAAGCCCTACCACTGACTTAAATAATCCGACTGCTGTACTGTAACTAAAGGCCCCCTGCGTTATACCCATTACGTAAACATAGGTGTCAAACACATCAGCAACTTCACGATTTAAGGAATTCATCATCAAAAATATTTGTTCAAAGCCTGTATCCAATATGCTGCCCAGTCTTAAAATCAGCATTATCACTATGGTACTGCTTATCGCAGGCAAGGTTATATACCATGTCTGCTGCCATCTTGTGGCGCCATCTACAGTTGCTGCCTCATATAACGTTGGGTCTACACCCGATAATGCAGCTAAAAATATGATAGTACCCCATCCCGTTTCTTTCCAGATAGTCTGCGTTACGATGAGCGGTCTAAACCATTTAGGGTCGGTAAGAAAGGCTATTTTATTGCCTGTAAGCCTAAACAAAATCTCATTTATGACGCCTCCTTCAGTGGTTAAAAGAACATACGTTATACTGGCTATAACCACCCATGATATAAAGTGAGGTACATAGACCATGGTTTGTACTGTGCGCTTAAATGCGGAATTTTTGACTTCATTGAGCAATAATGCCAGAACAATTGGTAATGGGAAAGAAAAAACTAAATTATATAATGATATAAGCAGTGTATTCCTCAACAATTTAAAGAAATCTGGATTGGTAAAAAAATCTCTAAAATGCTCAAATCCAACCCATTCGCTTTTGAGTATTCCTAAATAAGGCTGATAATCTTGAAATGCTATGATGATTCCAAACATAGGCAGATATTTGAAGATGATAAAATATAATAAACCAGGAATCAATAGTATATAAAGCCATGGATCTTTTTTTATCGCAGACCAAGCGCTGGATTTTGGTGGTGTTATAATGGCTGACCCCGAGCCGGATTGTTTAACCAACGTTTCCTTCATAAGCTTCATCTCCCTTTAATCATGACATCGATTGCAAAACGCGTTATATACCTTTTACGGATATGTGTAATTGGATAATATTAAAATGCCAATATATTTCTATGAAGATTTTATAAAAATAATGCTTTGGGTATTCATTGGCTTTTCGCAGTATGTGATAGGTTTGCAATATAAATCCTACCGATGTACATCGGTAGGATTTATATCAATAGTATTATTATTTTACTCCCCAGAGTTCCAGCTTCTCCTGCAGCAGCTTGTTGATCTCATCTGTCACCTTTGGAAGGCCTGCCTTATTCATCTCGCTCAAGTAGTTATCCCATTCTTTATCGAACTGATCTTTGGGTGCCAGTATAGCTTTCGGCACCAAACGCGGCCCTATATCATTGGTCAGTTTGCTGTCTATAGCCGTTATATCGGAATCGCTTATATGATACATCCACACGGCCCCCCACGGTTTAACCGGGAATTCGTTCGGTTTGGGGAAGAGATCCATCCATGTAGTGGCACCATAGCCGGCCAGTACCTCTTTTTCGGTATCAGTATAATTCTTAATGATATCTTCCACTTCGCTGTCGGGCTGTACATAGTTGCCGGTAGAATCCTTTTTACCATTACCCCATTCAGGGAATGGATAAGTATAATTGCCTATACCGGTTTTTTTACTGAAAGATGGATCTGTACGCCTTTGTTCCTCTATCTCCGGCAAGAATACACGCTTGCCATTGCTGTCATACTTCCAATGTACGTTCTCTATACCCCAGTGGGTGAGTACCTGGGCTTCTTCGGTGGACATCCAATCCAAAAATTCCATCGCCCTCTCAGGGTCCTTACACTTGGTAGTAATGGATATGCCCCAGCCTCCTGTATAACCTGGGCTTTGATTCACGCGGCACTTCATGTCGCTCGACAACATGACAGGATACAGACCATGCATGCGATCTTCCATACCAGCTTGTCTCAAAGCCACCTCAGCATCGTTGATCTCCCATTGTGCGTCAGCCATGGCCAACACCCTCCCGGATGCTATCTTAGCCTTATATTGATCGTATTTCTGTGTAAAGCTTTCTGGATCCAGTAAGCCTTCGTTATACATATGGTTAAGCCATTTGAAATACTCTTTCTCTTCTTCTCTGGTCACGTGGCGGACAGCTTGATAAGTATCAGGATTTACATACCATTCCCCATCGTCAGAACCACCGGTAGCCGCCCATGCCGGATTGGTCACCGATATGAGGAATCGCCATCCGTCAGCCAGCAAGGTAAACGGTATGGTGGGCTGACCATTTATTTCAGGGTATTTATGATAATATTCCTTTATGGCGTTTTCGTAATCGGCCAATGTATTTATCTTAGGATATCCCAAATCCTTAACTACTGCATGCTGCAGCCAGAATGCCCCGCCTGGCGTAAGGCTTTCCTGGTATACCGGATACGATCCTACATAATATATATGCGGATCATCCAGACTCCAACGTAATCTGGGAAGATAATCGCCAAAAAGGGCTTTAATGTTTGGCCCATGCTGCTCTATAAGGTCATCTAACTGGAGTATGCCGCCAGCATCTTTTAACAGATAAAGATCGCCTTTAGCAAATACCAGGTCTGGATAATCGCCGCTAGCTGCCATTATAGACAACGTCTGCTTGGGATCGCTGCCAGCTTCATGATTGATATTGAGCGTTACTCCCGTTATTTCTTTTATCTTCTCTGCCACAGGACTTTTGAACTGATCAGCGTTTGGGTTTGCATCAGCGCTATACATAGTAAATGTAATAGGCTCTTTGGCAGCATCTTCACCTCCTGTGGTCTTATCGGATGTTTCTTTAGGCGAAGTCTCATTTGTCTGACCGGTGTCCGATGATTTACCGCATCCGGCAAAAAGCATGAGCGCCATAAACATCACCATCAACAAAGCAACCATTCTTCTCATAACAAAATCCTCTCCTTATTAATGTTATTTATTATAAAATCCTTAAGGATTTTATAGCCTTATTAGCTCTTCACGGCACCAAGTATAAGGCCCTGCATAAAATACTTCTGCACAAATGGGTACACCACTAATATAGGCAATGTAGCTACAATGGTCATTGCCATTCTCAACGAATCCGGCGATATCCTTTTGGCCTGCTCACTATGCGCAAATCCATATATGTCTTGAGAAGATGTCATTTGCGCTTGAGCGTTAGTAAGCATCTTCTGTAATTCGAACTGTAAAGTAGTCAATTTTTCATTAAAGGGATTATAAAGGTAGGTATCAAACCACGAATTCCAGTGCCCCACCGCTATAAACAAACACAGCGTCGCTATTACAGGCGTGCATAAAGGCATTATTATACGAGCATATATTATGAAGTCATTAGCGCCGTCCAACTTCGCCGATTCCTGTAAATCCACGGGTAACCCATCCATATATGATCTCAATACCACTACATTGAATGCGCTTATAAGACCTGGGAATATATAAACCCAAAAGGTATTGATCAGATGCAGGCTGCGCATCAGCATATAGCTCGGTATCATGCCACCGCTTATATACATTGTTATGACGAAAAGCCCTGATACAAATCTCCTGGCAAAAAAATCTTGCCTGCTTATAACATAAGCCACCATGGAAGTCGCTATGATGCCAGTTATAGTACCTATTGCGGTGCGTGCAATCGATATAAAGGTAGCCCAGGCAATATTAGGGGAACTTAGAATCTCCTTATAATTAGCTAATGTAAATTCCCTGGGAAATATAGTAATGCCACCCCTTATAGTGTCTATAGAGTCATTTAGGGATACTGCCAGCACGTGAAGGAAAGGATACAACGTTACCACTGCCAGTATTACCATTAAACTATAATTTATCACATCAAATATTAGATCTCCTGCTGAACGTTTCAAAAATAACGCCTCCCTTATACCACCCTTATATCAGCAAATTTCTTGCTGAATGTATTTGCTATAAAAAGCAACGTAACACATACCACCGACTTAAACATGCCGGCTGCCGTACCCAATGCATATCTAGCACTGCCAATACCGAAATCCAAAATATAAAGGTCTATAACATCAGCATATTCTTTTACCAGAGGGTTCCTCAATAACATTTGTTTCTCAAACCCTATATTGATCAAATTCCCTATAGTCATAACCAAGATAACCATCACCGTCGGCATGATACCAGGCAACGTTATGTGCCACATCTTGCCAAACCTTCCTGCTCCGTCCACTGTCGCTGCCTCATATAGCTCAGGATTGATACTGGAGATAGCCGCTAAAAATATTATAGAATTCCATCCCAATTCTTTCCATATGTCTGCTCCTGTAACTATCCACCAGAAATACTGAGGCTGGGCCATAAATTGTATAGGCTTATCTATAATTCCCAGTGCCAGCAATATATTATTTATAGTACCGCTACCCGACAGCATTTCGGTGACTAGGCTGGCCACGACGACCCAAGATACGAAATGTGGTAAATATGATACTGTCTGAATAGTTCTCTTAAATAAATCATTTTTTATCTCATTCAATAGCAAGGCCAGAACAATTGGCAAGGTAAATCCAAATGCTAAACCCAGAAGGCTCATAGCCAACGTATTTCTTAAAACGAGATAAAAATAATTATCCTGAAAAAGCTCTACAAAATACTTAAAGCCAACCCATTGCTGCTGTGAAAACGATAGACCGGGCTTATAATCCTGAAAGGCCATGGTCCATCCCCATAATGGCACATATGCAAATATTATCACCCATATGACAAATGGTAAACACATCATTATCAAATATTTCTGCTGAGATATAATACTCCATATGTTTTTGCGTTTTAAATTCCTGTTTATGGGCATAGAGGTATCTACGCCGGTCGATTTCATCAAGAATTTCCTCCTCCCAAACGATATATAGTATTTACGATTTAAAATATATCATGATCTGCCTTGTATAAACATCCTATAAACTTTAGATGTTTTCATGTAAAAATTAGATGTGTTATTTTTTATATGCAGAAGGTATATCTCCAGTATATCTTTTAAACATGCGGTAAAAGTAATCTACATCTTTATAACCGGCCTTCTCTGCCGCTTGAGATACTTTCATCCCTGCCTGCAGAAATTCTTTAGCCTTTTCTATCCTCGTCTTATTTAAGTAATCGTTGAAGTTATCACCTGTAAAGTCCTTGAACAGTTTGCCGAGATATGCGCTGTTATATCCAAAAATATCTGCCAATTTATTTAATTTAATATCTTGATTACAGTTTCTATCAATATAATCCAGTATTTTTTCCATAAGACTGTATGGGCGCTTTCGGGCTAATTCTTCAGATAAAGAAATCAATTTCCCTTTTATACCCTCGTGCAATTCTTTGAGATGAAGAGCAGAGTAGGCCTTATCTATTATGCTCTCATTGATAAACACACCTTCTGATAAGCTCTTCTCACTTGCTCTGATCCTGTCAACTATCATGGTATAAAGATTAACATAACTTATTTTAATAAGTTCCTCTGATGCATTCTTTAGAATAAACGAGTTTTTAAAGTCCTCTATGAGCTCAGTTACACGAAGCGTATTGCCCGAATCAACAGCCCCATATAACCTATCCAACAAAACGTCCATATCACACACAGCCATATCGAGTTGGCTGTCCTGTACATCTGCTATGACACCATCTTGAGACAGAAGAAACCTCTGATTCATCAGCCGCCGGGCATGTACATAGGATGCATTAATATCTCCGGCATTGCAAACAGGCTGACCAAGGGCTACAAATAACCTTATATTCAATGTTCTTTCCAGTCGGGATAATGCATCCGCAAAAAAGCATATAAGCGCTTGATCATATCTATCATTTTCCATAAGCAGGCATGTATCGCCTTCAACATCAACCGCGTAACCTCTGAAACGATATAATACCAGCTCTGACATCTTATCTCTTACAATTTCTTTTGCCTGAGTACTTTCTTCACATAAGTGCAGGAGCACAACCTGATATACTTTCCAAGGAAATCCCAAATTATATATTTCATTATAAGACTCTTCATAGCGGCCTAAGATTATATTTTCTAAAGCTTTGTCGCGCGACAGAAAGATGCTTTGTTTTATTTTCCTCTCATTTTTTATTGTTTCGTAAACTTTTTCTAGTTTATCTATAAGTTCTGATTCTTCTATAGGCTTTAATATATAAAATTTAGCTCCCAACTCTATGGCCTTTTGTGCATATTCAAAATCAGAGTAAGCGGAAAGTATTATAAATTTACAATTTATACCTTTATTTTGCAATGCCTCTATCATTTCCAAACCATCCATACCCGGCATCCTTACATCGGCTATCACCAGGTCGGGACTAAGTTCTTCGCATTTATTGAGGCCGTCCATACCGTCCGCAGCATCACCCACTATTTCAAAACCATATTTATTCCAATCTATAATTGTTTTAAGCCCATTTCTGATAATAGGCTCATCATCTATTAGTAGGACTTTCAGCATGGTATCACTTCATTCCCCGGCAGAATTATCTCTACGCGCGTACCGTTTCCAGATTTACTGTATATCTTAATACCGTAACCGTCACCGTAAAACAACCTTATACGTTGATGCACATTTCTCAAGCCTATCCTGTATCCTGGCATATCATCTATTTTATCAAGTGCAGTTATTACCTTATTCAACTCCTCATCGTCCATGCCCATTCCATCGTCTTGGATTATTATCTTCAATAAACCGCCTTCTTTTAAAATATCAACATCTATATTGCCCTTGCCCTGCTTTCGTTCAAGGCCATGTACTATAGCATTTTCCACTACTGGTTGTATCAGCAACGGCAATATCATATAATCTGCAATACCTTCCTGGCAGCTTATATTATAGTCAATTTTATCGCCATATCTGAATCTTTCTATGTCAAGATAATCGTTGACTACCTCTATCTCGGAACTAAGTTTTACTAGTTCATTTCCTACCTCAAGATTTCTCCTTATTATTTTCCCGAGCAACTTCACTACCCGAGCTATCTCCTTTTCTCCTGAGCAATGGGCCTGCATGCGTATAGTTTCAAGCGTATTGAATAGAAAATGAGGATTTATCTGACTGGCCAGCATTTGAAGTTTTATTTCTTTTTGTTTTGCCATAAGCTGGCTCTTCTGCATATTTGATTCATATACTTCATGTATAAGTGTTTTTATGCTCTTAGTCAACACACCCAGATCCCGTGAAAGTTGTCCGATTTCGTCTTTTCCTTTTAACGTAGGAGAAAAATCAAAATCGCCTCCCGCAATCCTATGCATATCTTTGCTTATTGCCATGATCCTTGCACTCATGGTGTTGGAGAAAATAAATATGAGTGCAAGAGCCACAGCCAGGCTCAAGCCTATTATGGAAAAGCCCAGGCGGCTTGCCGGCGCAGTTTTAGCCTCTATTTCCTTAATAGGAAATAAAGATACAATTTTGAAATTTTCGTTGTTAACGCTGGGCATTATATCCCTCACTATAACCTGAAAAAGGTCATTGCCATACATCATCTTGTATATGCCGTCCGATGCAGCGGCAATATCATAAAGACCAGTCTCTTTTACAGTTTTTCCTGTCAAATCCCTATCCTTCGCGGCAACTACATGGCCTGTATCATCTATAAGCATAACATCGAAAGGTTCATTCTCAAAAATAGAATTCAAGTAATCGTTTTTCAGGCTTATGAGCATCACTCCTAAAGGACTACTGGCATACCGGTTTTTTAAAAGGCCTGTCACACATAGGGAATATTCATCCTTTTGCTCGTCATATACATACTGCCATGATATTTGGCCTTTTTTCTGATAAATATTTTTATACCATGAGGTTTCGTATACATCGTCCGTTATTCTTATAAAATAGCCGCTATTTAGTATAGATAGGTTGTAAACGTACAGTTTGATATCCTGCAACTGGCTGTATAAAAGCAAATAGCTGTCAAATGTCTTATAGTGGTTATAGGCATCCAATATATCTGACACCGATGTATAGCTTGCGCTCAAAAGGGCTTCTAGGTTATCATCCCCTTGCACCTGCAGAGATATATCTATAGTTGTATTAAATGTCTCATTTAACTTATTGTATATTCTGTTAACATTATCTGAAGCTTCTTTGACAGCCGCATCCAGAGCCATTTCTTTAATAGCGTTAGTCAATATTATGCCTACCAGCAACACCGGTAGAAGTACTACCAGCATATAGGATATGAGAAGTTTATTCTTTATCTTCAATATTCTCTCCCACCAAGCGTTTTGTGTATAATACAATAATATTATACACCATTTTATTTAAAAATGAGAAAGGATTATTATATGATCTGCGATTCGTAATATAACAAATTCAGCGATGCAAGGATATAAATCCTACGCCCGCTCATGAAATATTGCTGGCGTACTTACAATTCGTTTCGCTTGAGCAAGCTAACGCCGGCAATTCGCGTCCATGCTCAATGCCGGCTGGTCGGGCGTCCATGCCCGACCTACGCTTGCTCTGCGCTGCACTCATTGAGTACGCCTACGCAATATTTCAAGGCGTTCTCCGGCTTTATATCATTTGCATCGCTTTGTATCACCCGTTTCAGTTATATATTACGAATCGAAGTTATATGATATTCGCCTTATAGTATAGAAATTCCTTTAAGAGAAAATATTGGATGAGAAATATAAATAATTTTGCGCAATGAGGACTTGTAGCCCCACTGCGCAAAATCAAGGAGGTTTCTTAATGCTCTATAAATAGACCTCTATTTTGTATAGAAAGCATCAACATTATCCTTGGTAACCATATTGGTACCGGTGTCCACCGATGGCGGCAGAGGATTTATATTCTTATTTTTCCAACCGTCTACAGGATTGACCAGGTCATGATGCAAGGTATAGAGGAACATCATGGACCAATAACCCATATTCCATGTACCCTGTGCCACCGAAGCCGTTATAGTGCCATCTTTTATAAGATCCAACGTGCCTTTATCGGTATCAAAGCTTACTATTTTTACTTGTCCTACTTTGCCGGCCTCTTTTACCGCTGTAGCAACACCCACGCCGCTGGTGGCGTCTGACGCAAATATGCCGTTTACATCGGGGTTTGCCTGCAACACACCAGACATCATAGTAGCCGCTATGGTTTGATCGGCTTTGCCGTTCACCGTGGATACTATCTCTATATCCGGATATTTGCTGGCCATAGTTTCTTTAAAGCCTGCGACACGTTCTTCATGGTTCAATTGGCCTGGAAGCGTGCATATAGCTACTTTACCTTTACCATTCAGCTCTTTGCCAAGATAGTCGGCCGCCATAGCACCGGCTGCTTTGTTACCTGTAGCCAGGAATGAATACCTCCCTGACGACGGGGAGTCGGCATCGAATGTAACGATGGGTATGCCTGCATCCTTCGCCTTTTTTATAGGTGCCGCCAGAGCATCCGGGTTTATACATGTAACCGCTATACCGGCCGGATTTTTAGCTATGACCTGTTCTAATACCGTCACTTCCTGGTTCACATCGTATTGATTTGCACCGGTATATGTAGTCTTTACTCCCAGCTGTTTGCCGGCATCCTCAAATCCCTTGAAGCAGCCTTTCCAATATTCTATACCTGAGGAAAATGTGACCATATAGTATTCCTCGTCTTTGCTCCCTACAAACGGTGACTGAGACGACGAATCTGAAGAAGATGATGCTGTACCGCTGCTATTTGACGAATTCGTTGGCGAAGCATTATCTGCATTGCTGCACCCTGTCAGCATCAATCCCGTCATAAGCGCTACCGCCATGACCAATGCCAATATCCTTTTGCCTTTGTTTCTAAACATGTTAAACAACCTCCATTCTTATTTTTATGCAGTCCTACGTCTGGTATGATTTATATAATCGAGAGTAACTGCCGCAAGTAATATTATGCCGCTTATCAAATCTTGCCAATATACCGATACAGCCAGCAGCACAAGACCGTCATTGACCAGTGCCAGAAGTATAACGCCCAATACGGCGCCAAAGACCGTACCCTCGCCGCCACTCAAGCTGGCACCACCTATTATGGCCGCCGACATAACCCTCATTTCAGTGCCGAGCCCTGCCGACGGAGTAGCTACGTTAAAGCGCGACAACGTCAATATACCGGCTATACCCGAGAGTACAGCTACAATTATAAATACCAGGAATTTAACTTTACTCACATTTATGCCTGACAGAGAAGCGGCTTTGGAATTGCTGCCCACATAAAATACCTGCCGTATAAATGCTGAGTGCCTCATCATATAATCGCCTATGACCGCTATTACTATAAATATCAATACTATGACTGGTATACCCAGCGCTGTACCTCCACCTAAATTTGTAAAAGCTTTCGGCGTTTGGGCCAGGGATAAGGGCGATCCCTCTGTCAAAACATAGGCTGCACCTCGAGCTATATTCATCATGCTCAATGTCGTTATCATAGGATTTATGCCTATCTTGCCTATAAAATAGCCGTTTACCATGCCGCAACCCACAGAAATCACAAGACCCAATATAGTAGCAAGCCATATGTTCATACCGCCTATATAAAGTGCTCCTGTAGCCACGCCGCTTAAAGCCAGGACCGACCCTACCGATAGATCAAAGCCTCCCGATACCAGTGCTATAGTCATTCCGACGGCTATAATACCATCTGTAGCCAGACCTATGAGGGTAGTAGTTATATTGCTGGCCGTTAAAAAGTGCGGACTAGCCAGTGAAAGTACGATCATCAGCAATATTATTATGAGCAGCAGGCCCATTTCGCGTATAGCCATCATACGCTGCCAAAATGATGACTTAGCGGTACTTGTTAGGCTCGTTTGACTATTTATTTGTGCCATATTCTTCCTCCAATCTATAATTTACTTTGTCTGACAGACGCCTGACGCCAATGTCATTATGTTTTCTTCAGTTATATTCGAACCGCTCAATTCTCCCGATATACACCCTTCATGCATAACTATGACCCTATCGCTCATACCGATTATCTCCGGCATATCAGACGATATGAGTATTATACCCACACCCTGCTCAGCGAGTTGCCGCATCAAAGCGTGTATCTCTGCCTTTGCCCCAACATCTATGCCTCTTGTAGGCTCATCCATAATAAGTATCCTCGGCTCTATAGCCAGCCATTTACCCAGCATAACCTTTTGCTGATTGCCACCGCTTAAGCTTTCTACCGGTTGCTCTATGGATGACACTTTTATATTCAACGAGGTTACAAATCGCTCGGCCAGACGTTTTTCTCGGTCATTGTCTATGAAGATGCCGTTTGCGATATTGGACAGCTTGGCAGCCGATATGTTCTTTTTCACCTCCAGATTAAGAAAAAGGCCCTGTTCTTTACGGTCTTCAGTCATATATCCTATGCCATTCCGGATGGCGTCGCCATATTCGGATATGTTCAGCTTTTGATCGTAAACATATACTTCACCGCTGTCTTTTGGGTCTATGCCGCATATAGCGCGCGCCATCTCACTCCTGCCTGCACCTATAAGGCCAGCAAAACCTAATATTTCACCTTTATATAACTCAAACTCTACGTTTTTAAAATCGTCGGCATGAGATAGATCGCTTATTTTAAGTATAAGCTGTCCTCTCTCTTCAGATTTATCAGGATACATAGCATCTATATTCCTGCCTACCATAGATACTATAAGGTCATTTTCGGTAACTTCGCTCACCAGACGCGTCATTATATAATGCCCGTCCCGTAGTACTGTCACCCTATCGCACAAATCGAATATTTCCTGCAATCTATGGCTTATATACAACACGCTTATATCCTGACTTTTTAGAGAACGCAGTAATCGGAAAAGAATTTCAACCTCATTTTCGGTAAGCGATGACGTGGGCTCATCCAATATGAGCAGCTTGCAGTTAAGCGATAATGCCTTGGCTATTTCCACTATTTGCTGCTCGCCGACATTTAATTTCCTAAGTTGCTTTTTGGGTGAAATATTGCTGTTGAGCATCTTGAGTATCTCCGATGATCTCTTATAAAGCTCATCATAGTCTATCATTCCGCCAGCTTTAACAGGCATCCTGCCCATGAATATATTCTCGGCCACGCTGACATCGGGGCACAAGCTTAGTTCCTGATGCACAAAACCTATACCGGCTTCCTGGGCATGACGAGTGTCAGCAAAGTGCACTTTCTGTCCGTTCCAGAAGATCTCGCCTTCATCGGGCTGCAATACACCACCTATAATATTCATAAGCGTTGATTTACCGGCACCATTTTCACCCACCAGCGCATGTATTTCACCTTTAAATATTTCCAGCGATACACCGGATAATGCCACTGTACCGGGAAATCTCTTTACTATATCCCTTACATCCAATAGGACTTCATTGACAGGCAATTTTCTTCCTCCTTCCTTTTTATTATCATATTTATATATTCGACATAAAAATTAAAATTCCTTCTTTTCTGAGTTATTTTTTTTTATTATTTTTTATCAATTTTTATTAATATGTTTCTCTATTGTAAGTCATCTAAAGAATAATAAAATCTATTGATAATACAACAAAATTATCATAAAATGAGATGGGTGAGGATAATATATGTTTGCAGCACAAAGATTGGAAAAAATTAAAGAGATTCTCCTGGAGAAAAAACAAATAGATGTAGTAACCTTGAGTTCCATATTGGATGTATCCGAGGTAACAGTACGGCGCGACCTGGAAAAACTCGAAGGGCAAGGCTTTCTAACCAAAACCCACGGTGGGGCCATATTGAAGGAACCAGACGCCAATCCTCCTCAGCAAGAAGAAGATCCATTAAAAGAGGAGCGCGAGCAGATAGGTATAATAGCCTCTCATATGGTAGACGACAATGAAGCCATACTGTTGGGTCCCGGTTCATTGTGCCTGGAAATAGCCAGGAATTTAAAAGATAAAAATAACCTCACAATAGTAACCATAGATCTTAATATCGCTATAGAATTGGCCGATTGTACCAATATAAATGTAATAATACCCGGGGGGTATTTGATTGGATCCAATCTATCCTTATATGGCGATCTGACTGAGAAATTCTTAAGCGATATGTTTGTAAATAAGGCGTTTATCGAAGTGGATGGTATATCCGAAGATAGGGGTTATACCATTAACAATGCGCAGCAGGCCTCCGTCACAAAGGCTATGATGAGAATAACAAAAGAGGTCATCATAGTAGCAGATTATACCAAATTCGGCAAAATAGCCTTCAATCAAATAGGACTGATACATAATGCCGGTAAAATCATAACCAATGATAAAGTACCCATTGAATTTAAAAAATACTTTTTTGATGAAGAAATACCCATCTTCACTACCTATCAATTATGAGAGGCCGGAGGTGCTAGCTATGGATCAAATAATATTGGAGCTCAAAAATGTGTGCAAGCAATTTGCAAATGCCGCAGCATTAAGTAACGTATCTCTTGTATTAAAAAGGGGCGAGATACATGCCCTCCTTGGAGAAAACGGCGCCGGAAAAACCACGCTTATGAAGGTCTTAACCGGGGCTGTGCCCATGGACAGCGGCGAAATATACATTGATGGAAAAAGAGTTACCATTTCCTCCCCCGCTGATGCCCAAAAACTCGGCATAAGCATGGTATATCAAGATTTTGCGCTATTTCCTCATCTTACCGTAGCCGAAAATATATTTATAGGCAATAAGCCTATGATAAAAGGCTCTGTTGATTTGATAAACTGGCGTGCCTTATTTTGCAAAGCCAAGGCTTTATTAGAACAATTAGGTTTCCCCATAGATCCACGCGCTATAGTAGAGGATCTAAGTATGCCAAAGCGCCAAATGGTGGAAATAGCCAGGGCTTTAGCACAACAACCCCGCATATTGATAATGGACGAACCTACATCAGCTCTAGCCGAGCAGGAAATCATGCAATTATTCTCTGTGCTGAAAAACATAGTTTCTCAGCGCGGTGCATCTATTATATACGTAACTCACCGTTTAGAAGAAATATGGATGATAGCCGATAGCGTAAGCGTAATGCGCGACGGCACGCTTATAAGCACAGAAGCGGTAGATGTCGCCGATCCAGATTCGCTCATATTTCAAATGATAGGAAAAGACGTAAAGGATAAATATCCGAAACTTCCCATAAAAAAAGGCGCGGAGGTTTTTCGCGTAAAAGACCTAAGCGTTAAAGATCAATTAAGCGATATATCTTTTGTTCTCCATGAAGGCGAGATATTGGGTATAGCAGGCTTTTTAGGTTCTGGGCGCAGCACATTGGCCAAGGCTTTGTTCGGCGCCGAATCTATAAGCACGGGCGAGATATTCATAGACCAGCAAAAAGTGCGAATAAGCTCACCTAAAGAGGCCATAGAAAATGGGATAGCCCTTCTTTCCGAAGACCGTCTGGAACAAGGCTTATTCCCTTATATGAGCATATCAGCTAACATGGTGGCAGCCAACCTACATCAATTCACTAAAGATCTGATGATAAACAAGCATAAAGAGGACAAGCTGGCTAATATGTATATAAAAAAGCTAGGCATTAAAACGCCAAAAAGTCGAGAGGCAGTTTCAAAGCTGAGCAGCGGTAACCAACAAAAGGTATTGATAGCTAAATGGATGCTGGCAAAAGCTCGCGTGTTTATTTTGGATGAGCCTACGCGCGGGCTGGACATAGGCTCAAAGGTTGAGGTGTACAACCTCATGAATGAACTGGCCCGCAACGGCAGTGGTATAATAATGATATCGCCTGAATTACCCGAGCTGCTGGGTATGTGCGATCGGCTGCTGGTGCTCCATAAAGGGCGCATAGCAAAGGAATTGTTGCGTCATGAAGCCTCTCAGGAGTTGGTATTCCGCTATGCTTCAGGTAAATAAACCGAAAACGGAGAGATTGTTATGTATAATATACTGGTAGTAGACGATGAACCGAAAATACGCGAACTTATTCGCAAATATGCCATATTCGAAGGACATGAGATAGTCGAAGCTGAAAACGGCATGCAGGCCATTGAGCTCTGCCGAAGGCATAATTTCGACATTATTATTTTAGATGTCATGATGCCGGAATTGGATGGCTTTTCGACATGCCATGAGATACGCAAAATATGCGACACACCTGTATTGATGCTGTCGGCGCGGGGCGAGGAATACGACCGCATACACGGCTTCGAACTCGGCGTGGATGATTACGTAGTGAAACCATTTTCGCCTAAGGAACTCATGCTGCGCGTCGATGCCATAATGAAGCGCACTCGCAAAGCAGAGACAGAAAGCGACGCCTTTATATACGAAAGGCTTTCTATAAACTTTGCCGCGCATACCGTGGAGATAGATGGACAACGGATAGATTTATCCCCCCGCGAATCCGATCTGCTCTTTTATATGGTACGGAATAAAAATATCGCCCTTTCGAGAGATAAGCTGATGCAAGAAGTATGGGGATACGATTTCTACGGGGACGATCGCACCTTGGATACGCACGTCAAGTTACTGCGCAAAAAACTCAAAGAATACAGCCGTTTGATAGTCACAGTAAGGGGAGTGGGGTACCGCTTTGAAACACAATAATATCAGCATAAGATGGAAAATCTTTATCTACCTAGCCATCTTTATCCTATGCACTATATTATTTTTATGGATATTCCAGACTATGCTTTTGGAAGATTTTTACGAAGCTATAAAAATAAAAGATATACGCGCCTCGGCGGAATATATAGCCGAAAACATAGATTCATCGGACATATCATCTATATTGGAAGATATATCCTCGCGTAATGAGCTAAACGTTAGGGTGCTGGACAACGATGGTATGGAATTATACCGCACCAACCAGCCTTACGACCGCATAATAGATAGGCTATCGGCAGCCGACGTGCGTCAGCTTTACTGGGAAGCCATGCGTTCCGGCGGGCTTTTATTCAAACGTTACGAGCAAGCAGCTCCGTCTCGACCGCAAAACGGATTTATGCCTTCTCCGCCGAAGAACCCTATGCAAACCATCGTATGCGTCAAAGTGATACAAAAGGCTGGTGATCAAACATGGACGTTGCTTTTGGGATCCAGCATAACACCGGTGGACGCCACCGTCAAAACTTTGAGGGTACAGCTTATTTATGCCACGCTAATTCTCATTGCAGCTGCAGCATTTTTGGCATTTATATTATCCAGAGGCATTGCCAGACCCATTATAAAGATCAACGATTCTGCTAAGAAACTGGCAAAGGGCAATTACGATGTTTCATTCAACGGGACCGGCTACAGGGAAATAATGGAGTTAAACGAAACCTTAAATAACGCCGCTAAGGAATTAGCAAAGACTGAGAAATTGCGTCGTGAGCTGATAGCCAACATATCGCATGATCTGCGCACGCCGCTCACCATGATAACGGGTTATGGCGAGATAATACGCGACTTGCCCGACGAAAACACGCCTGAAAATATCCGGGTTATCATTGATGAAGCAAATCGCCTGACCCGCCTGGTAAACGATTTGATGGAACTATCTCAACTGCAATCGGGCACACAGCAACTTCAGATCAGCCGTTTCAATTTGACCGATGTAGCAAAGCAAACTATCGAACGTTGCGCTCAATTTACGAAAAAAGACGGTTACGACATAACTTTTTCATCCGATGGGGATGCCTGGGTAGAAGCTGACGAGCTAAAAATTTCTCAGGTGATATACAATCTGTTAGGCAACGCCCTCACTTACACCGGTAAAGATAAAACCGTCGCTGTAAGCCAGCAGATAAAAGACGGCTATGTCCGCATATCCGTAAAAGACACCGGCGATGGTATATCGCCCGAGCATATAGACAATATCTGGGACAGATATTATAAAGTGGATAAAACCCATCGTCGGGCCGCTTTAGGTACAGGCCTGGGCCTTTCAATCGTCAAATCCATAATACAGATGCACGACGGCAAATGTGGCGTAGAGAGCAAGCCTGGGGCCGGCAGCACTTTTTGGTTTGAGTTAAAGCTTGCGGAGCAATAATCACCAAAATATAAGAGAAAATTCACATAACATTCACATCATCACCTCACAGGCTTCAAATAACCCTCCTATACTATTACCTGTAATACTCGATGAGCCGACAACAGCGGTTTAACATACGAGTAACGAAAAATAAGCATAGGAGGGATAATTATGAATCAACATTATCGTCATGAATTAAAACATGAAATAGATGTTTTCGACCGCATAGAGATAATCCGCCGACTGTCCCTTGCACTGGAGCACGATCCATTTGCCGACGAGTCCGGCAGTTATATCGTGCACAGTTTGTATTTCGATACGCCTGATGATACCGCGCTGCAGGAAAAGCTGGACGGCGTAACGCCAAGGACAAAATTCAGGCTGCGCTACTATAATGATAATACGGATTTCATACGCCTGGAGAAAAAATGTAAGAGCTCCGATTTATCATACAAAGAAAGCGCTCCCATTACATTTGAACAATGCAGAAAGATATTGAACGGCAAGTGGGATTGGCTCAAAACGACCGATCATCCTCTCATGAGAGAGTTATACGCACATATAGCCACAAACATTCTCCGTCCCAAAAGCGTGGTAATATACCGGCGCGAAGCCTTTGCCCATCCTGCGGGCAATATTCGTATTACCGTAGACAGTGATATAAAACGTGGTATATTGATCAGACAATTTCTAGAGCCCTATGCTCCAACGGTGCATATAGACGGCCGAGCAGTTCTGGAAATAAAATATGACGCCTTTTTACCGCAGTTTATATGCGACATCACGCGCCTCCGCCACCGCCATCGTACATCTTTTTCTAAATATGCAGCATCAAGAATTTTGAATTGGGAGTGATAGATATATGATTAACTTTTCAGATATTTTTAAGTCGAGCTTCTTAGAAAAAGCATCTTCTTTTTCTTTGACTGATTCATTAATAGCTATAGCTTTTGCTTTTGCGATAGGCCTTTTTATGTTCCTCGTGTACAAAAAGACGTTCAATGGGGTAATGTACAGCGCATCCTTCGGAGTATCTTTGATCGCCATGTCCACCATCACTACATTGGTAATACTGGCGGTAACATCCAACGTCGTCTTATCGCTAGGCATGGTCGGCGCTTTGTCCATCGTTCGTTTCCGCACGGCCATTAAAGAGCCGATGGATATAGCCTTCTTATTCTGGGCCATTGCCATAGGAATCATAATAGGCGCCGGTCTCATACCTTTGGCCGTTATAGGGTCGGTTATCATCGGCATAATATTGTTGGTCTTTGCTAATTTCAAAGTCAAAGACACGCCCTATATGCTGCTAATCGACTGTACAGGGGGAGAGTGTGAACAAAAGGTATTTTCGGCTATCCAATCAGGAGCAAAAAAATATCTTTTAAAGTCAAAGAGTGTATCCGACGCGGGTACCGAGCTCATCGTCGAGGTACGTTTGCAAGAGGATGATACCGCTTTTATAAACCAGATGAAGGTTATAGAAGGGGTTTCCAATGTAATGTTGGTCAGCTACAACGGTGAGTATCTGTCATAAGGCGGTGATAAAATGATTAAAAGCAAACGGTTGCCGCTTATCACTGTAATAATAATCGCCGTAGCGACAGCTTTTATGCTACCGTGGTTTGTCGATAAAACGGAGACCGTCAATTCGCCATCTCAGGCAGAATATGTGAGCAAACTATTCTTAAATGACATCGTTACCTTAGATATTAAGGTCAATGAGGACAAATGGAACGAGATACTGGAAAATGCAACGGCCGAGGAGTATATACCATGCGATATTACCATAAACGGTACTACATTCTCTTCCGTGGGCATACGGCCTAAAGGGAATTCCAGCCTGTCCAAGGTGGCAAGCTCCGGCAGCGATCGATACAGCTTCAGATTAAATTTCGATAAATACGTCGACGGTCAAACTTGTTTCGGCTTGGACACCTTAATATTGAACAATATGGATTCAGATTACACATATGTAAAAGAGTATTTCGCATACGACATAATGCATTACATGGGCGTAAACAGCCCTCTGACCACGTTCGCCGATATCAAAGTCAACGGTAAAACATGGGGCTTGTACCTGGCTGTTGAAGGTTATGGTAAAAGCTTCCTGGAGCGTACTTACGGTGCAACCGAAGGGCAGCTTTACAATGTCAAAAGCATGGGTATGAGTCAAGACAAACGAGGCGATAATAACGTTCCTGAAAGTACTAACACGAATATCAAAGGCCGTGCTTTCAACGGCGATGCTTCCAATGACAACATTCCGGATGACAGAAATGCTTTCGATGGCGGCGCGCCCGGCATAGGCCGCTCTACCGGCGGGGACCTCGTGTATAAAGACGATGATCCGGACAGTTACTCCGCCATATTCGATAATGCAGTATTCAAGGCCGACGATGATGATTATGAGCGCGTGATCGAGGCCATAAAGCACTTAAATAACGGAACTGAACTGGAAAAATACCTTGACGTAGATCAGATACTGCGTTATCTGGCAGTGCATACCTTTGTGGTGAATTTGGACAGCTACGTATCCAATATGCAACAGAACTATTATCTTTATGAAAATGATGGAAAGATAACGGTACTGCCGTGGGATTATAACCTCGCGTTCGGAGGATTTCAGTCAGGCGATGTCCAGGCCGCTATAAACTTCCCGATCGATACACCCGTAAGCGACGTGGATATGAGCCAGCGTCCCCTCATAAATGTCCTGTTATCTGTTCCTGAGTACCTGGAAAAGTACCACAACTATCTGAACGATATAGTAACAGGTTATTTTAACAGCGGGTTGTTTGAGAAAACATTGGAGAATATTACGTCGATCATAGACCCGTATGTCAAAAACGATCCGACCGCTTTTTGCACATATGAACAATATAAAACGGCATTAAACGCATTCAGGGAATTCTGTTTGCTCCGCGCGCAGAGCGTGGCTGGTCAATTATCCGGCGAAATACCAGCCACTGCCGACGGACAAAATGCTGATGGTACAGCCCTGTTATCCGCAGACAATGTAAATCTGTCAGCCATGGGAGCTCAGGGCGGCGGCAGATTCAACGGCGAAGGTTTTCGCCCGGTGCAAGGGCAACAGCAAAACGACGGGCAAGACCTCATTCAGCCCCAAAATGGCAATCCACCGACAATGCCGGATGGGCAAATGCAACAAGGTAACAGAGGTGACATAGCCGGTGCGCCATTTGATAAGCAAACGCAGGCAACCGACGGTCAAAACGGCACTTCATATTCCAATAATATACCAGCTATCGGCGCTTTAGCAGTGATTTCGGCGCTAGCTGTCATAATAGCGTTGCGCTGGCCCAGAAGGTTTTAGACTATGTCCGACACATTAAGGATAGCGTTAATACCTGCTTATAAGCCCGAGCCTATTCTAGTCGACCTTGCCGGCCAACTCAAAGCGCAAGGAATGCAGGTTGTTGTAGTCGACGACGGCAGCGGCAAGGAATATAAGCGAACTTTTGCCGCTACCGCCTGTTACGTTACTATAATATGGCATGGCAAAAATCAGGCTTGGTTATTGAATAGTCACCAAGTTGACAATTTTGAAATAAAGCCGAAAATATATCGTTAAATTTTTATCATTAATGCTATACAATAAGGATGCCCTTGTGATATAATTATGTCGGACGTTAAATGGGAGGTGAGGCAAAATAAGCGATACCGCATTACGCGCCTATAGTATATGAATTAAGCGTTAATACAGGCTTCTTTTACACATTTGCAGGCAAATATGTGTGGGAACTGAAACCCAGATATATGTTCACGCTTAAAGCGTCCAAAGTGATGCCTCGGATGCAATTAAGAAATACACAGGACGTGTTAATACGGCCTGATATATAATATATGGTAAATATCGGTTGCAATATGTTAAAAAACAGACAAATTGATTTCAAACGCTTACATGCGATAACTCATATCTGATACACAATTTCTCGAATATAACGCCTAATTCGTCCAGAGCGTACGCAAAGATAAGCAATAGAGTATCTATAGCAACAAGGGATATACTATTCAGCATAACATAAAATAAAAAAACAATATTAGGATGGAGTAAAGAAATGGATACTTTTGAAAAATTATTCGAACCCATAAAGGTAGGAAACGTAGAGATAAAGAACAGGATCGCTATGGCACCGATGGGCATACTCGGTTTATCTACTGAGAGGGGTGGCTTTTCCAAAAGGGCTCAGGACTATTACGTAGCAAGAGCTAAAGGCGGTACCGGGCTCATAATCACCGGAGTTGCAAAAATAGAAAATGAAATAGAAAAATTTCATGAGGGAAGCGTACCTTGTCCGACCATGGATCCTGGCCATTTTATGAGCACATGTGGAGAAACAGTAGAAAGGGTACATGCTTATGGCACTAAGATATTCCTTCAGCTCGGAATAGGATTCGGCAGAGTGGCTGCTCCTCAAATGCTCGTAGGGCAACCGGTAGCCCCTTCGGCTATTCCAAACTATTGGAATCCATCCGTCACATGCCGAGAGCTTACCACGACAGAGGTAGAGACGCTCGTCAAAATGGCGGCAGAATCGGCCGCTATAGCGAAAATGGCGGGTTTTGACGGCGTTGAGATCCACGCTGTGCATGAAGGTTATCTTTTGGACCAATTTACTATAGCCATGTTCAACAGAAGGACAGACAAGTACGGCGGAGACTTAATGGGTAGGCTGAGACTCCCTATAGAGATAGTAAAGGCTATAAAAAAGGTTAACGGCGAACAATTCCCTGTAGCATTGAGGTTTAGCATAAAGAGCTACATAAAGGATTGGAATCAGGGCGGACTTGACGGAGAGGACTTTGTCGAAAAAGGCCGCGATATACAGGAAGGCCTTACCATAGCTCCCATACTTGAAAAAGCCGGCTATGATGCGTTTGATGCGGATGCCGGATCATATGATGCATGGTACTGGGCACATCCACCGATTTATCAGAAGCACGGTCTGTATCTGCCTTTAACCGAACAGCTCAAAAAGGTCGTCAATGCCCCGCTGATAATAGCAGGAAGGATTGATATACCCGAATTGGCTGAAAAGACATTGGAAGAAGGCAAAGCGGCGGACATGATAAATATCGGCAGAGGCCTGCTAGCTGACCCCGATTGGAGCAACAAGGTCTTAGATGGAAGGCCGGAGGATATTCGCCCATGCATAGGCTGCCATGACGGTTGCCTTGGGAGAGGCTTCCAAGGAAAGCCGCTTTCGTGTGCCGTAAATCCGGCTTGCGGCAGAGAGGATGAATACAGCATAGGCCACGCTGATATGGTAAGAGATGTAATGGTCATAGGCGGCGGAGTAGCCGGCATGGAAGCAGCCAGGGTAGCCACTTTAAGAGGCCATAAAGTGACCTTGTACGAGAAAACATATGAGCTTGGCGGTCATGTAGTAGAAGGCTCCGTAGATGAGTTTAAGGAGGATAACGCCAGGCTCCTCGAATGGTATAAAACACAGATAAAAAAACTTGGGATAGACGTAAAGCTGAATACCGAAATAAAGCCAGAGGACGTCAAAAACAGCAAGGCCGATGTGGTAATAGTGGCCACGGGCTCTATCCCCGTCATGCCCAATGTTCCTGGAATAGGCAATTCCAACGTCGCTACGGCTACAGATGTGTTACTTAAGAAGAAACCGGTCGGTAAAGATGTGGTTGTAATCGGCGGCGGGCTAGTCGGTTGTGAGACAGCACTAAGCTTAGCAATGGATGGCAAGAATGTCACCATCGTCGAGATGCTTCCCGAACTTATGAGCGCAGGCATACCCGTACCCCACGCCAATAGGATCATGGTTCTCGATATGCTTAAATTCCACAATATAAAGGTTGTTTTAAACAGCAGCCTACAAGAAGTAAAAGATGGTGCCATAGATGTTATAGACAAGAATTTCAAGAGAAATACCATCCCTGCAGACACGGTTGTTATATCCATAGGCCTCAAACCGGATGCCAAACTATACAATGATATAATAGGCAAAGTACCGAACGTCTATGCGATAGGCGATGCCAACAGCGCGCGCAATATAATGGCCGCCATATGGGATGCATATGAGTTAGCGAGAAGCATATAAAGGGATTGCGCACATCGGTTTATGGCTTCTGCCCGGATACGGCAGAAGCCATGTTTATGATGTTCTCGGCAAGAAAGACAACCATCAATATCTCCGTTATCCCAGTGCGACGTCAAGAACCATCATCAAGACAAAACCTATTGCCACACCGATGGTTCCAATGTTAGAGTGCTCACCGATCTGCGATTCTGGGATCAGTTCCTCTACAACCACGTAGATCATAGCGCCCGCTGCGAAAGCCAGAAGGTATGGCAGTATATCAGTAATCATATTTGCCAGCAAAATTGTGATTGCGGCCGCTATGGGCTCAACAACACCGGATAAAATACCGTATAATAAAGAGCGCTTCTGAGTCATGCCCTCGCTTCTCAGCGGAAGAGAAATTATCGCACCTTCAGGAAGATTTTGAAGTGCTATACCGATGGATAATGCAAAAGCCCCCGCTAAGCTCATGCCGGAACTTACGTTGCCTATACCGGCAAATACCACTCCGACGGCCATACCTTCGGGAATATTATGTAGCGTCACAGCCAGTACCAGCATAGAGGTTTTATTTAACCTTGAACGTATGCCTTCCGGCTTTTCTTCATCTAAATGAAGATGAGGAATAACATTGTCGAGCAATAGGAGGAAACCGATTCCCAACAAGAATCCCACGCATGCGGGGAACCACGCCAGCTTTCCTTGGTCAGCGGCCATATCGATCGCCGGTATAAGCAATGACCACACCGAGGCCGCGATCATCACTCCCGAGGCGAATCCGAGCAATGCATTTTGCGTATGTTGTTTCATTTCGCCTTTTAAAAATATAACAGTTAAGGCGCCGAGGGTCGTCCCAGCAAAAGGAATGAGTATGCCGATAATTATCATCATGTAATCATTCATGCACTTCACCTTTCAAATATAACTTTCGATATTGTCATTCGCTTATTTTTTATCATTTTAATTAATTTTATCATAAATATATGCTCGCTGTACAGCACCGCTATACTGGAAGTCGACAGAAAAAATTGATATCGTCGGTACAACATAGTATAATTATGGTATAGGTAAAGCGAAAAGGAGGAAACCTCTATGCAACAAGAATTTTACTACGTTATAGTCGGCAACGGCATAGCAGGGCTAAGCGCAGCCGAGGCCATAAGGCAACACGATGCTTATCGACCCATAGCGGTTATAAGCGATGAAAATTACCTTACATACAGTAGGCTTGTGCTATCCCATCATCTTGGCGAGAACATATTGCCGGAAACATTATATATTCATCCTCAAAGTTGGTACGACGAAAAAAACATAAGCATGATTTTGAATACCAAAGCTCTTGGTATAGATACCGACGGTAAAGTTTTGAAAACCGATAAGGGCGATATCGATTATACAAAACTAATAATAGCCAGCGGAAGTTACTGTTTCATACCGCCTGTAGAGGGCTCCGATAAAAAAGGTGTATTCGCTTTGAGAGGCATGGATGACTTACTCGAAATAAACCATGCTATAAAGCAGAGCGACAAAGCTATAGTAATAGGCGGTGGATTGCTCGGTTTGGAATCAGCTTGGGGTATAAAACAAAAAGGTCTCGATGTGACGGTTTTGGAATTCTTTCCCCGCATATTGCCCAGGCAAATGGATGATGAAGGTTCCGTCATACTTAAAGGCATCATAGAGAATCTGGGTATAGAGCTTTATCTAGGCGTAGAAGCCGCTAAAATAAGCGGTAATGATAAAGCCGACGGCGTTGTGCTAAAGGACGGCAGATCTATATCCGGCAATTTTGTTCTATTCTCATCTGGTGTAAGGCCGCATGTGGAGTTTGCCAAGAATGCATCCATAAGCATAAACAAAGGCATAGTAGTAGACGAATATATGCGCACTGATGCGCCCGATGTCTATGCGGCAGGGGACGTGGCGGAGTACAACGGCGCCATACCGGCCATATGGCCCATAGCCAATGCTCAGGGCAAGATAGCTGGTATAAACGCCGCAGGCGGACAGGAAAAATACAAAACTATACCGCCTTCCAACATGTTGAAAGTAATGGGTATCGATTGTTTCTCAGTGGGCGATATAAACAACCAGGACAATCGATTTAAAGAGATAAAGCATGTAGGCGATACCGAATATTATAAGCTGTTTTTGGATGGTAACCGCCTTGCGGGCGCTATCATGATAGGGGATATATCGAAGTCCATGCGCCTGCGCTCATTAATAGAGCAAGGCAAGGATATGAGCAACTACTTTACATCCGACAACGCTAAAGAGATAATAGACAGATTGTAATAAAAGCAAAGCGCCGGTTGATCAGCCGGCGCTTAAAGGTTTAAAATCCGTTATTGTTGAACGTAGCCGAAGGTGGGAAAGTTTTATTTGCAGCATTTATGGCGCTTGACTCGCCTTTTATTCTGCCTATAGCCGCAAGTCTCTCGGCCGGCATATAGCCTAAAAACATCTGGCTAAAGGCCTGTATATCGCAGCTTAAAGATGCCGTATCGGTTTTTTCCACCTGAGCTCTGCCGTCGGCTATGCGCACATGCCATGGCCCCTCATTCCATGAAGCGGACGTATCGGTTATCCGCATACTGAATTCTTCGTCGATGTCATCAGGATAGCCTCTCTCTAGCAAAGCTTTATTCACATCCACAACGCGGAACATCATGCCCGGTGTCAATTTCATATCCACGCGCGGATTAGGCAGCAAAACATGCAGTCGTTCATCGATGGCTGTAGACCATCTTGCCTGCTCTATCTGGGCCTCATGAGCGTATATAAACCACAGCAAGCCTTTGAGTGCTTCTATATCTTTATATATCATTTCAGATATGTTCATCTTACCATCGCGTATTGTGTATATTATGTATCCACCAGGCTCACCGCTATCGTAATGCCAGAGATAGGAATACTTTTTATATTCATCAGCGAAAGGATCGTCCAATACGAAATCTGTCCACAACGTCCTATCACGGATGACGCAGCCGTTATGCTTTTTAGCATATGCTGTGTATATATCATTTAACGCATCTATATCTTCTTCAGTAACCGCCGTTATCTTTCCGGTCTTATGGTTAAAAGCTTTAAGGTGTTCTATGGGAATGACATAATCCATGCGATCAAATCCCAATTCCCAACCATATTTTCTATAGAATTCAAATGAAAACGGGCCAAGCATGGATACCACCTGTCCCCGCTCTTTCATCACTCCCAGGGATTTCTTCAAAAGGTCGGCTATACGCCCACCGTGCCTTCCCTCCGGCATAGATGACACCATAGCTATGCCCCCCATATTCAAAGGGGCTCCGCCGACCATGATGCTAAAAGGGAGCACCTGTATAGCGGCCATTAAGATATCCATATCGTCGTAATAACCGAGCACATACTCGGGCTTTATATATTTTTGAGCATATGCCGCCATCTTGTCCTGCGCCTGATGCAACCAAGGGAAGCAGTAAGTAGCTATGTACTGCACTCGGGCAAAATCCGTACTGTTCACAAATCTTATGGACATAATAAACCTCCTCATCATCGCTTATGTTTTCCGATTATATCATAGGCTATGATACAACTCAAGCATAATATTTTTTTATAAAAATATATTTTAACAGGAGGAATATATAGCAACGAGTAGAAGGAGGACTCATATGGAGGCTTTGATATTCATCCCCGGATTGTTCGGTTCGATGGGCAACGATATAATACCGGGTACCGGTGATTGGGATTTCGGCCTAGCCGCCATAAATTACAGGCCATTTATAGAACGACTGACGTCTATGGGTTATAAGGAAGGACACGATCTGTTTATATGCTTCTATGACTGGCGCAAAAGTGTAAAAGAATGCACCGAACGTTATCTTATACCCAAAATACATGAGGTCAAAGCCAAATGTCACCAGGATAAGGTAGATATCATAGCTCACAGCATGGGGGGATTACTGGGGCGCTGCTATATACAAAGCACCTTATACAGCTATGATATAGACAAATTCATAATGATAGGAACCCCCAATACCGGTTCTGTCAAAGCCTATTATCCATGGGCCGGCGGTACCGTACCGCCTGATGACAGCGCCGTCGGCATAGCTTCACACTGGCTGTTGAAGGGCTATGCTTGGCTGTTTGCAAGGATTTTGGACGCTCCTTCACCATTGGATGCCATACACATAACATTGCCGTCATTGCAGGATATGCTGCCTTCCATTCAGCATCCACCATATTTAATAAGTGACGAGCCGTTCAATCAAAAACAGTTTATACCTGTGGAACGCGTATACTACAGGAACCATTTCCTTGATGAGTTAAACCGCTTGAGTTACAACCTTTTCACCAGAGATATACGCATATCCAGCATTATAGGCGATACCAAGCCGACTATGACACATATAAGCGTCGCAAGATCTGCAGTCGCTTCAGCCACACCGGCAAGGGTATGGCCGGATGGCCGCCCCGTAAGGCATTACACATCGCGCCACGGTGACGGAACAGTATTGACAGCTAGTAGCGGATATATAGGAGGACAACAATATGTCTTTCCCGCATATCACAGCGCTCTACCCGTGGAAGCCAGCCATATTATCTCTCACATATTGGGTATATCAAAACCAGTAGAGCCGGTACATGCCTCGAGCATAACATCATATATAAGCATTATAGCCGACGGCCCCGTATCGATCAGTCTAATCCACACCGATAGAGGCGGCAGTGCCCAGGCTCACGCCATGTCCAATGCAAAGGGACAGTCGTGGCTGTTTATACCGCAGCCTAAACTTTTGCCCCTTTCAATATCGATAAAAGGCTTGGACAGCGGAGAATACGTGCTGGGCATAGATACACCGGGCGCTCCTATAGATCGCATATTCGAGTTCCGTTCTTTTATAAAAAGCGCAGAGGTCCAGAACATATCTATACAGATAACGCCCTTTAAGCGCAAACCCGTTATAAGGCGAATAAGGTAAACACATATTTTTAGGCCCGCTGATCCAACCCAAGCTGTGGAACTATTTCGAGCACCTCTTCTTTTGGAACATGGCGCATATACGCCGCCGCCATAGTCTCCGGATAAGCATCTTCGCCATGCTGGCTTATGTCCATACCTATATCCTCCTCGTCTTCGGATGCTCTGAGCGGCGTCAAGGCAGCCACAAGTTTGACAATGATAAACGTCATCGCGATAGCCAGCATAACGGTAGCAGCAACGCTTATAAGCTGTATGCCCAATTGAGCAGGATTGCCGAACAGCAAGCCGTTATTGCCCGCGGGATTGACGGCTTTGGATGCAAACAATCCAGTGGCTACCGCGCCCCACATACCGCCTATGCCGTGTATACCGAAAGCATCCAAGGCATCATCATAACCCAGCTTGGCCTTTACTACACTTATGGCAAAATAACATACAACCCCGCCTACCAAGCCTATAATTATAGCCGAACCTGCGTCGACAAAGCCGGCCCCCGGCGTTATGGACACCAGCCCCGCCACCGCCCCGCTTACTGCACCGAGTATAGTCGGCTTGCCATTGCGCATCCATTCTACAGCAACCCAAGACAGGACTGCGGCTGCCGCCGAAGTATTAGTGGTGACAAAAGCATTTACGGCTATGCTGTTCGCTCCAAGGGCGCTGCCCGCATTAAATCCGAACCATCCGAACCACAATATGCCTGCCCCCAATATGATCATAGGCATGCTGTGCGGCAGAAGAGGCGCAGAATCGTACTTTTTCCTCTTGCCTAGTATGAGTGCCAGCACTAAACCGGAAACACCCGAGCTTATATGAACCACATTGCCTCCGGCAAAGTCCAATGCTCCGAGGTTGCGAAGCCATCCGCCAGCACCCCATACCCAGTGCGCCAATGGATCATATACCAGAAACGACCACAACACTGTAAATCCGATAAATGCCGGAAAGCGCATGCGTTCGGCAAAGGCGCCGGTTATAAGAGCTGGCGTTATTATAGCGAACATCAGTTGATATATCATGAATGCCTGATGCGGTATGGTAGCGGCATAATCTGGATTAGGCTCAAGGCCCACACCGTTTAAGCCAAACCATGATAGATCCCCTATTATATGGGCATGATCAGGACCAAATACGAGGCTGTAACCAGCCAATACCCACTGTATAGATATTATAGCTATTATGATAAAGCTCTGCATTATCATATTCAAGACATTTTTGCGACGCACCATGCCACCGTAAAAAAAGGCCAGCCCAGGCGTCATAAGCATGACCAGCGCCGCCGATATCAGCACAAAGGCCGTATCACCGGTATTTATAGTCGCATTTTCCTCAGCGGCCAACGCTATAACTGGTATTATCATAAATGCACCGGTTAAATAAACATAGCGCCATATTCGTTTTATAAATTCCTTCATTCTGATTATCCTCCTTCAAAAAATTTTTTAAATATAATAAAGGCGCCCTTGAATAAATACGGATAATATCCGTCTTTTCAAGAGCGCCTTCGCTCACGAATTAAGGCATCATCGCCTCGCCGATATTCAATTATGAATTAATTATACCTCAATCCTGCAAAATATGCAATAGGAAATTTTAATGTATGTTTCTAGGTGAATTGTTAAATTAAAACACTTGAATATTGAAAAAATTTATCCTATAATATAAACGTAAATGCGCCCGTAGCTCAGCGGATAGAGCAGCGGTTTCCTAAACCGCGTGCCGGACGTTCGATTCGTCTCGGGCGCACCATAAAAGGCCGGAAAATCAACATTCCGGCCTTTGTTATTTGTGCTGCGGTTTCAGAAATGGTGCATTTGCAAACATTTTGCAAACGTGAGATTTATTTTATAAACAATTCGTCTAATTTGGTTATTGCTTCTTTTTGCATATTGGGCAAGACATGACTGTAAGTATCAAGTGTAATTGAGACTTGGCTATGGCCGAGGCGCTCGCTCACTATTTTAGGATTTACGCCTTGCTGTAGAAGCATGGTAGCATGTGTGTGCCTGAGATCGTGAAAACGTATTTTGGGATAGTCTAACTTATCGATTAGTTCAGTGAATTTTTCACCAACATAATGCGGATCATAGGGTCTACCATCGTCCCACGCACAGACGAACCCTTGGTCATGATATGCTGCAGGACCCATCATGAGCTTGACCGTATTCTGCTGCTTTTTATGCTCTTTAAGAGCTTGAACAGTGTAATCCATCAGAGCTATCGTTCGCTTCGATTTGGCCGTCTTTGTATCCTTTATAGTAAGTATACCGTTTATACGTTGCAATGCTTGCTTTACCGTCAAGGTACCCTGTTTTAAGTTCACATCTTCCCATTTGAGGCCGCAAATCTCGCCTTCTCTCATACCCGTTTGCAGTGCTAACAGGACCGGCATGTATATAGGCTCATCTGAGACATCGTTTAAAAACTGGTTAACCGTATTCATATCCCATACATGCATTTCTACTTTATCAGGTCTGGGTGGTGTTACAGCATCGGCCGGATTAGAAATTATTATTTGCCAGTTCACAGCGTGCTTCAAGGCTAGATGGAGCATTCGATGTACTTTTAAAACGGTGCTTTTGCTTAATCCTTGCTCCAATAGCGTTGAATAAAAGCTTTGGATATGCGCTGGCTTTAATTTCGGCAACATGATGCTACCTAAATTTGTTTTTATATGAGCCGCAAACTCAGTGTATCGTTTATAAGTACTTGCTGCTACGTTGGTTTTAGCGTAGTTTCCCAACCAGTAGTCTAAATAGGTTGCCAACGACATCTTTTCCGGCTCAAAATACTCACCTTTTTCTATTTTGGCAATTATATCGGCCAATGCTTTCTCCGCTTCTTTTTTGGTTTTGTAGCCGCTGTACCATTTTTGCTTGCGCTTGCCATTTTCGTCATTTCCGACGTCTACGACGATACTGTAAGTCGATCCTCTTTTTCGTATGTGGCCTCGCATATCAAGATCCTCCTTTTACTTTTGAGATTAAATCAGCGATCCATGCAATAACAATAACTGCTCCGGGGAAGATGGCCCATGATATTAACATCCATCCCCACCACGGTATCTTTTTCTTTTGTGTAACCTGAGATAAAGGTGTTGCATCCACATTAACTTTTGCGAGTTTTTCTTTTGGGAACATAGAGAGCACGAATAATATACTGGCAATAACGGTAGCAACAAATATTTCTACAAACATGCGATAGTAATCAATGCGGATATACCAATCCAATTCTCCAGCATTGTTAACATCTTGTGGTGATGCGTTCTGCTTGATTGCCCTTGTTCTAAAATAATGAGAATTACGCCACACAGGCGAATATTCAATATGTTGTATTATATTAACGCCATCCGAACGCGCAAAGAATGATTTAGGCGCAAAGAAGATACATATATTGATGATCACGATGGCATACACAACTAGTATAATCCGCTGTAAATTTGTTAACTTCATCTTTTTCCTTCTTTCTATAATTTAGTTTATGTGTAAACCGCTTAATATGTGGGTACTATTCAGGCTATCTTACGTTACATGTATCCTCGCATATCAAGATCCTCCCAATATTAAATTACCAAATTTTAATCATTGACTAAAAGTTACGAAATAGCGTATAATGTAAATGAACTAGAGATAATATTGACACATTAAATATAAGTCCTCTATAGGCGAAAGTCGGCTTCATGCCGTGTGTACGTAAAGTACCTAGCTATAGAGGTAATTGAGATAGCGCCATTGATATCCGAAACCTGCACCAAGCCGTGCAGCGCATTCGAAAGAATAGGACTCAAGGCGCTATTTTGTTTTTCGTTTATTAGATTTACTCATGTCCATATACCAGATATTAAAATCAACATGTTCCCCTTTCTTATGGCATGTGGCCAATGTTTGAAGTCCAGCTTTTTGTGTTATGTATTCTGATAATTGTATCTTTGCGGTGCTAGCGTTATCGTTCAAATGTCTACAATTCCATCTATATCCTATCGCACCAGTAATTATATCTACCGCTTGTATAAGATCTTCATTATGGGAATCACGTGCTTCAATATTTCTAATAGCATCGTAGTTGATCCCATATTTTTTGCGCATTCCTCTATTTAGTATAATTTTTAACGCTTCAAGTCTATGTTTGTATGAATTTTTCCTGTCATCAGGATATATTATATATCTGTGACCCGGCATACAATTTTGAAGCAGTAGTTGATAATAAATCTTGTAAAAGCCAAGCTCTTTATCTCCATTGTTATATGTTTTATTGTCATATTGTTCCATATTAACAATTATGCAACGATATGCTAAATACCGTTTATATATACCGTCGAAAACCTCATCAATGAATTTTTTGTATTCATTTAACTTTCCATTAGACACTTTACCCCACTTTAGTTCATTTAGCATATGATTATTATTCCTAAATTCAATAAACTTAGCGCCAATATTACCGACATTTTCAGCTGGTATCCATATTCCGCCTATAACTAAATATTTATTACAACTTTGCGAACTTTCATCGCAATATACATGTACTAAAGGCAGCTTGGTTTGCACCTTAATTCTCCAACCCCCTATTGTCTATTCATTTATATACATAATGTTAAAAAATATCCTTACCGCAGGCTGCTTCATATAAGACTGGCTCCTTGACTGCTTCTATCCTTTGCCGTTTCAATACATTTAATTAATACTTGGCCACATATTTCTGCATCATTACATGCTCTATGAAAAGAATCGCCACATATACCGAGATGGCTTGCAATAGTAGGTAATTTGTAATTTTCAAGTCCAGAGAATATGTTTCTACAAGTGGGAAGTGTGTCTATATATGAGTTATTAATGTCATGCCCAAAATTCATTGCATGATGTTTTAAAAATTTTAAGTCGAAAGAAGCATTATGCATAACAAGGATTGAATCTTCGATAAAATTCACTAAACATGGCATGACTTCAGCTAATACTGGAGCATCTTTAACCATCTCATCTGTTATATGGTTTATTCTTGTAATTCCTGATGGTATATGTATTTCTGGATTAATTAAAGTTGTAAATCTATCAATAATTTGTCCATCTTTAAATTTTACTGCGGCCACTTCAATAATCTTATCGTTTATTGGATTAAGACCAGTTGTTTCCAAGTCGATAGCCACAAATTCATTGCAAGCATTAAGCCACTTTTTGGTATTAATATTTATTCGGTGATTTACTGATTGTGTATTTAAGACAGGTGCAGGAGCAGACTGCTGTTTTGGCCTTTCTGTTGCGACATTAGGCTTATCAATTTGTTTTACTTTAGGAGTAGCCTGATTAGAGTTACGCTTTGCCTTTATTTTGTCTATGAGGCCGAATATTATAAATGGGAAGATAAGAAGTACTATTCCTGTTTCAACACTCGATAGAAGTATAAGCAAGCTAAATAAATAATAAGCTGTAGCAATTAACTTTTTCCACCGAACCCCAAACCTAAAACCTGGTATATGTTTTAAAATTTTCATTAATTAATGCCCCCTTACTATTTTTTGACTTCCAATTATATGCAGCCGCTTCTTCGGCTATTTTCTGAGCCTCTGCGTCAGCTTCTTGCTCATAGTATATATCTATAATACCGATAAAACCAGCCTCAAAGTGGCCCAATTCTATATGCTCGAGTTCGTGCAATACGGTTTGGTTCTTCTTCCCATCGTTTAAGGCCTCATTTATGAATATATGGTATATGTCTGCCGAGGACTTGTATGTAAATCCATAGATATAGCCGGGCAGGGCTTTGGGTTTGCATATAATCCCATAAGTCCATAGTAGATTATCAAAGTCCTGATTGTTGCGCATAGCCGTAAGTATTTCTCTAACCATTCTGCATAGCCTCCCTAAAGCTTGTCCATAGTCAATTGAGTAATTATAATCGTGAAGCAGAATCTTCTTCCTCGACAATCTCAATTATCTTGAGTATTCGCTTTACGTCAGCTGGTTTTAGATCGGCTATCTTCTTGAACATGACACGGACCTCTTCGCGGTTGTTGAGCATGTTCCATATGCGTTCCAATTCTGGATCATCCTTTATTGCCTCTTCAATGACGTCTGAATTGCGGGTATCAGACCTACCTAAGAGGTAATCTACTGAAACGCCAAAAAAATCAGCCAATTTTTGCACTGTATCGAAATCGGGTTGACTTTTACCAGTTTCGTACTTGTTATAGGTAGTTCTATCGACTCCAATTGCATTAGCGATTTCTTTTTGGCTTAATCCTTTTTCCAATCTTAATTGTTTAATAATTTCATTAAAGAGCATATCTTTCACTCCTTTACTTAATTATAAGTGAATTTATATCACATATCAATTATAGTGCAAAAATTTCACTTTTGCTATTGACAAGTGAAGAAACATCACTTATAATATGTTTAGAGAGGTGAAGAAAATGCACAGCAAATATATGATGAGTGATGCAATAGCACTTTTGAAAGAAAGAAGAAACGCTAAAGGTCTTACTCAAGAGCAGCTTGCAGCATTGATTGGCGTAGATAGAACTACGATAACGAAAATAGAGAATGGTTCAGCAAGACCATCGGTAAATAATGCAAAAAAAATAGCGCAGGCACTAGATTTCGATTGGACGATTTTCTTTAATATCAATGATAACCAAACCAGTGAAACAGCATAGGAGGTGAGAAGGTATGGAAGTAATAAACGCAAAGATAACAAGCAATGTTAGCGAGTTACAAGAACTCCTTAACAAAGCAATAGGTCAGGCTGATGAATTAGCGAAGACGCTTGAGGTTATAAAACAGTTTGAATTAAAGGTCGGTACGGAGGAATGTTAAAGTTTTATGTTTTTGAAAGCTTTCTTTAATTGTTTTTCTGCGTCTTTTATGTCCTGCGTAAAGTTATCGGCATTTAAGTTAATGGTCTTACCACAGCCAGGGCATACGTATGAAGGATTTTGCTCGATTTCGTTAATAGACAGCTTTGTTTTATATCCGCATTCTGGGCACGGAATATCAAGCTTCACGTTTTTGTTAATTATAGTCAATGGTATTCGACCTCCCAAAATCCGTACCGACCTCTTACAAGAATTTTACTACATTATAGGATGGCAAGCAAGGCCAATGACCGAACCAGCAAAACTGCATAAGGAGGTGAGAATGGAATGTTCAGGACAGAGGGACAAAACGAAATGTTAAAAGTGCTTTGCAGTCGGTGTGACGAAATGGTGCATCAGCAAATGGCAACAAACTACCTGTTACTAAAACTGGTAAAGCATGCAACAGGTGAGAAACCGGCTGACCAGTTTATAGAGATAGCGTTTAACGATCTTTTAACCGAATCTCATGCGTTGGAAAGAATTAAGAATTTCTATCCTTGGTTAAAAGAGTTTGCTGAGGATAAAGCCGATGACAGCGCCAATGATAACAAGGAATAATTCCCATGCGGCTTTATGCAGGTGTAGTGTCAAGCATCGTAAACCGTGTCGGTTCACAGTTCATACGCTTAATCTTTACTGATGGCCGAGTGTTACAGGATTATTATGGCAAGAAGGTAACGGTAACGAGGCTATCGGATAGGCCATTTTACGAGAATTAGGAAGGAGTAAAAAAACATGACAGAGCAAGAAAAGGACCTGCTGATACAGCTTTTGACCAAGTTTACGTCATTGACGTCACAAGAACAGCAGAACGAAAATCTGCTACTACAGGCCAAAGCTGACGTGGAGAAACAATTGGGAACTGATCTGATGGATACCAAGATAGATGACAGCAGCGACGGATTTCCCACCGTTATGACCATGCCGCAGATGGCGAAATTTTTGCAGATAGGTATCAGTAAGGCTTATGAGATGTCACATTGGGTTGGCTTCCCGGCGGTGCACATAGGCCGGCAAGTGCGAGTGCCAAAGAAGGCATTATTGAAATGGTTAGAGCAACAAAAATATCAAGAGCGACTCGATGAAGCACAACTGCAAATTGTAGCTAGGAAAAGGAGGTGAATGACAATGTATAAAGTAACGACAATCGATGGTTATCATGCGGAGAGACAGCATACTGAAGAGCAGATGGCAACGGTATTATCGAAGATGATGGAACTCGAACGACAAATAAAAATTGCGAAAGAGGCTGAAGTTGAACTGCGAAAGTGCAGGGAACAGTTGGAGGAACTGGCCATGGAATACGTAGGTGGTAATGATTATTGTGTTGTGAAGGAAGGGCTAGAACAATGAAAAAATTTTTTCAGAAGCATTGGCTATACGCTATAGCTAGCGGAATTAGCCTTGGATCCCGTGGAAAAGGAGGCGAAAAAGAATGATTAATATACACGATGACAACAGCGACAAAATGTGCCCGATATTGCACAGCACATGCCAAAAAGAGCAATGCGCATGGTTCGTTAGCAAGGATGTTCCGAAGCAAGTCACGGCATGCGCAGTACAATTGCTGGGCAACGGCATGAACGTTGTCGCTTCGCTGTATACCGAAGGCATCGCTATATAAAAAAAGACGCTTAGAAAGCGCCAAAGAGAAAATATTACAGATTGATTATAGCATGTTTAACGAATTGAGTAAAGGAGTAATGAAAATGAGCGATGAAATTCAGGAAGTATCGTTGGTAACAGTAGATATTATGCCAAGGAATATTGATGCTGAAATAGCAAAGGCGGTTCAGATGCGAGCTGCTTTAGACAAACTTTTTAACAGTTTATTGCAGCAAGGAATAGACTTTGATAGGATACCCGGTACGGATAAGCCGACATTATTAAAGCCGGGAGCAGAGCTGCTATGTCAAGTATTCAGATTAGCTACCGGTGAACCTAAGATCATAAATTCAACTGAAGATTTTGAGAAGGGGATACTAAGCTACACCATATCCCTGCCAATATTGCACAGAGACACTGGTGCGCTGATAGCCACAGGATTAGGTAGTGCGAACTCTCAGGAAGTTAAATATAAATACCGCAATGTTGAACAGCAGAATGGCGAAAAAGTAAAGATGCTCAATCCCGAACCAGCCGATCAGCAAAACACACTTATAAAGATGGCCGCTAAAAGAGCATATATTGACGGCGTATTAAAGGCAACCGGCGCATCAAGGATGTTTACGCAGGATATAGAGGATATGCCATGGTTAGAGCCTGAAAAGGCCAGCAGTAAACAAATAAATTACATCAAGATGCTTTTTAAAGGTGCGAATGAAGATGAATCGCTTTCTGAAATATCTGATATCGCTGGACGCAATATTAAGGCGTGGGATGAGATCACCAGAAACGAAGCAACAAAAATCATTGATGCAAAGAAATCAAACAATGAAGCCGGTAACAGGATGACGCACACATGTTCGGAATGTGGCGCTAAGATAACGGCAGCGGAGGATAGGTACAGCAATTCCACATTCGGCAAGGCATTATGTCGGACATGTCAGGCTAAAGCTAAAGCTGCGGCAAATTAAGATTAGAGCGGGGTAACACCCGCTCACCAATTAAAACATAAGGAGGACCGTATAATGGACAATATTGCATTAGAAATAATCGATGAACACGTTGAAGAAGGCTTTGTTATAGATGATGATGCAAAAGCTGAGTGGGCTCTCAGAAAGATAGCAGAGGAACGGGCCGAAACACAGCGGTATATAAACGTGTGCCAGACTATGATCAATGAATACCAGGCTAAAATTCAGAAAGCTCAGGGAGAGCTAAACAACAGCACATCGTATTTGAAATCATTGTTGGCTCAATATTTTGAGACAGTCCCTAAACAGAAGACCAAGACTCAAGAGACGTATAAACTGCCGTCGGGTGCTCTTAAAAAGAAATATCTAGCACCAGAGTTTGTGCGGGATGATGAGAAACTTTTAGCTTGGTTGAAGGAAAGGAATATGGCATCGTATATCAAGGTCAAAGAATCTCCGGACTGGGCCGGCTTAAAGAAGAACGTGCATGTTTCAGGAGAATGTGTGGCCGATGAAAACGGAGAAATAATTGACGGCGTGAAGGCTGTGGAAAGACCTCCTGTATTTGAGGTTGAGGTATAACGTGATGAGCAATAAAAAGCAAAAGTGTTTATTGGACCGTGCTACTAGTGCTGTTCTGTGGTTTACCGTTGCATATATGATAGCCCAAATTATAAGAGCTTTGGTTGGTTAAGGAGGCTATGAAGTGAACAGATACAGTCAAATTTACAGCCAGATTTGGTTTGACGGCAAATACACAAGTTTAAGCGATACCGCTAAGTTGATGTTCTTATATGTTCTGACATCGCCGCACGGGAACATGATAGGGTATTACAGGCTCCCTGTGGCCTATGCTGCCTGTGACCTTGGATGGGATAAAAAAGACGTTATAAGCGCTCTCGATGAGTTAACGGTTGCCAGCATGATAAGGTACGACGATAAGGCCAATGTGGTACTTATCAAGAATTTCTTAAAATATAACCCTATTCAGAATGAGAGTCAGGCAAAAGGAGCGGCTAAGCTTTTAGACGATGTACCAGCAAGCCCTCTTATTGAAGAATTTGCGCAGTGCATAGAGCAACATGCGAGCGAGTATGCAGACATGTTTGAAATGGCTATGAATCATATTGCTTATAGCCTGGATGCAGCAGAGCCAAAACACGCTGTTGACACGGTGCAGTCAGCTTCATCAGATGCTCAAAAGCCTATTCCAGATGACACAGGACATCTGCTCAAGACAGTGCCGGCACTCTCAAGAGAGGGTGTCGAGAGGGTGTCGACACCGTGTCAAGACCCACCCGGGGAACAGAGAACAGGAACAGAGAACAGAAAACAGGAACAGGAACAAGAACAAGAACATGAACAGGAGAGAATGTGTCAACCGGCTGGAGCCGGTCCGCCGCCGTCACTCCAACCAGTACCGTACCAGCAAATAGCGGATTTATATAACAGCATTTGCGTATCGTTACCGCGTATAAAAACCATCACGGAAAAACGGCGTAAGCATATACGGGCCAGCTGGAAGGAGCTCGATGGGGACATCACGCTCTTTGAACAGACATTCCGGCAGGCTGAGGAAAGTGACTTTTTATCTGGCCGTTCAGGCAAATGGACGGGGTGCAACTTTGACTGGCTGATCGTGTACAACAACATGGTTAAGGTCTTGGAGGGCACATACGGCAACAAAGAGGCAGGTAAACTGCCACAAAACCTGCAAAACGCATTGCAGCTTGTAAAAAAGACGGATGCAGGCGAGTCCATTGCAGGCGGTTTATGGGAGGTGTAGGGTTACATGGACGTGAAAGAGATGGCCAGGATATTGGCAGTGATCGCTGCTGCATACCCGAAGTTTGGGATTGACAACAGCGGTATAACGCTTAACGTGTGGTATTCAATGCTCGGAGATCTGCCGTATCAGGCTGTGCAGGCAGCGGTGCAAAGGCATATACTTGAAAACCCGTTCCCGCCGAGCATAGCCGATATACGCAGGCTCACGGTTGAGCTGCTGACGCCGCCGGACAAGAGAGTCGATGCTAACGATGCCTGGGGCCAAGTGGTAAGAGCGATACGTATGTATGGCATATATAGGCCTCAGGAGGCATTGGACAGTATGGCTCCTGATGTGGCTGCGGTCATAAAAGCTATGGGTTGGGAGGAAATATGCCTGAGTGACAACTTGAATGTTATACGTGGCCAATTTCTAAAGCTATATGAGCGCAAAACAGCAGCAATCCAAAGAGAAAGGCTGCTGCCGGACAGTTTGAGGGCACAGATTGCGGCATTGGCCGAAACCAAAGCGATAGAGGAGGGCTGAAAGTGATGATGGACGATTATCATGGGAACTTACTGGATTATATAGATCGGCTGAAGTTGGACCATGACCGGTTGCTGCTTAAATGCGCGCAGTTGCTGTTGGAATCGCAGGAGAAAGACAGGATTATCAAGCAGTTGATGGATATATGCGATAGCTGGTACAACGAAGCAAGAGCTTGTGCGAGAGGGGGATTTGAACATGAAGTCACAAGAAGAAATCGCAATATCTAGGAGTAAAAAAGATTATAACGAAGCTGTCAAATCTGTCTGTTGCGGGATGACTGTTAAGTTTAAGCCAACGTGGGCAGGGAGGAATGTAGAGAATATTCAGTATAGACAAGGCAAGGTAGTGGCGAAATACGAACATCATTTCAGAGTAAGGCTCGGTAAGGTGTATGAGTGTTTTAAATATACCGATGTCATGCTTGGTGAAGTGCAGGTAATGAACCGATGAAGGCAGTAAGGCAGGCTAACCGAGGTAGAGCATTGGAGGAGCTGATTATTCTGGCTAATCAGCAGTATAGGGCGCGGGGCATAGCTGTGATACACAAGGTGCCAACGGCATGGTTGCCAATACGGGATAATACTGGCCGCATTGTAAGCGCCAAGGTGGAAGAAAAAGCCGCGGTAGATTTCCTCGGAGTCTATCGCGGCTACCCGATTGCGTTTGATGCAAAGCAATGTTCAGGAGAGCGCATACGATGGGATAGAGTAGAACCGCATCAGGCGTTGTTCCTCCAAGAATGGGAGAAGAGCGGAGGCATAGGATTTATATTCGTGTGGTTTAACTTTGAACGGTTTTATGTCGTGCCGTGGCAGTTCTGGCAAGAGCGTATGCAGCTTTGGCACAAAAAAGAAGGCCCGGCTTCAATAACGGCTATAGATATGAAGCCGGAATGGGAAACAAAAAACAGTAAAGAGATAGCGCTCAATTATCTTGAAACAGTAGATAATTTGTGGCCCATGGATAGGAGGCAAAAAAGTGACTGTATATGAATACGTGAGCTATATGCAGCCGGATGTCATAGAAGAGCTTAAGCAACTTTATAAATGGCGAAGGCCAGCCGGTATTTGTATAACATTTAAGCAGGCAATAAGCCTTATGCGGCATCCAAAATGGAAACGCATTAACCGGCGTTTGAGACAAACAGGGTGGTGATTAAATGATACCCTTTTGGGCAATTGACAAGCTATTATATAATTTACCTGAGATTAAAGCCCAATATGAGAATTTAGAGGCGGAAGGTTCATCATCGATAGTGGTATTGGTCCGCCAATCAGGCGGTTATTCCAGCAAAACAGAAAAAGTAGCGATAGACCGTGCTGTTTTAGGTATGATAATCGATGCAACAGAGCGCGGTATAAAAGCCTTGCCAAAGCGCTGTAAGAAAATATACCGGATGAAATACCGTGCTTATATGTCATATAAAGAGATCGCATCGAGGCTATTTATGAGCACGAAAACTGTTGAAAGAAGAGTGAATGAGATACGATCCGTTGTAGGCCAGCATTTAAGCGGCTTGCATGAAGATGAGGTGACGGAATTTTGGCGTGTTTTTGACGTAAAATTGACGGATTTTTGACGTGTTTTGGCCACATTTTTTGACGGCTTTGTGCTATAATTTACGTAAGGACATTTATATTTAGACGCACCATAATAGATTCCTCCTTTACGTTGGCCGCCCTTGCTCCCTTGGGCGGCGCCATTATGATTTTTGCAGGATTTTATGACATTTTGTCGAATATATATATAGATAGAAATAAAACAGGGAGGAATTTATATGTCTGTAGTTTATTTTTATAAATTACGGTTGTTTGAAGAACAATTAGTAAAAGAAGAAACGTCTCAAGACAAATATACAAGGAATTATAAATCTAATCAGGAGGCGGAGAAGCTATTCAAGGGCATTATTTTAAATAACTCTACGATGACACTAAATAGGAACAAATGTATTCCTATCGAAGATGCACCTGATTGGATTTTAACTGAAATTCTAAATTTTAACAAGTGTAAAAATTTTGATAATGTTAATTTAACACAGTGCGATATTATGGATGCTGAATATATATTTGGAAGAATAGGTAAGAAAAAAGATATAACTAATGTACAAAAGAGAAATCGCTATACTTTTGAACCAGAGGATATAGAAAAGGATCCAGATCAAGATATTGAAATTTATACATATTTTTATTTATTTTTTGATACCTCTATAATTGTATATCTTGGCGCTCAAGCAGCTCCAAGTATTAAAAAAATAGAGGATATGGTTAAAAGATACTATAACAGTATTAATTTAAGAGCAGAGGTAGTTCCAGTGACGGCTGAAGATATGATTGAAATACTTGTTCACAAAGATATAGTAAATTCTTTTGAAGTAACGACTACATTGCCGTCAGATGAAATTTTGAATGTTGATGCTATTGGACTTAGTGAGTCACTTTTTGATAAGTTAAGAGATGAAAAAAATATGAAGATTACAGTTTCTATTTCTGCGGATGGTAGGAATAAAAATTTATTTAAGAATAAAAATTATATTCGTGATATTGTCAATTGTTTAATTGGAGGAAGAGTAGGCAAAACAAGAAGACTTAAATTTAAAGCAAAAAATAGTAATGAACATATTCAGGAATATGATATTATAGATAAAATGTTTACAAAAAGCGTACAATTTACATATAAAGCTGATGAAGGAGAAAAACGCAGGAAAGAAATTGAAGAAACATTGTTTAGGTTATATTACGAAAACCGTGACGATATAATAAGATATTGTAGAGACTGATATTAGTTAGGAGTTGAATACTATGAGTTTACCTATTAAGAAAAATTATTTAAGGCGAAATAGATTCAATATAATAACGATGGTAGTATTAATATTGCTTTTAATTATAGGATTTTACTATAATTGTATTAATATACATTACGATTTAGAGAACAATGATCATTTTAATATATTGACTATTAATTCAATATTAGCAGGGTTTTTATTTACCGGATTGGGGATATTATCAAGTGCTTTAGATAAGCCGAGAATCGAAAGGCTAGATAAGAATGGATATTTAGATGATTATTTCAATGGAATCTATATTGGAATTATGATGCATGTACTATCAATGATGGCGTCAATATTTATAATTATGAGCATTTTGGGACAATACAAAAATGTATTTCTATATATTGAACAAATAGGCTTAATAATAGGGACGATATTTTTTGTTAAATCAATTTTACGTTTATTTTCAATTATAAAGCGTATGAGAAATAGCTAGAGAATAGATCTTTGGAGAGCCGAAAGGCTCTTTTTTATTGGGTGTTACCGTAACAACCGTAACGGTAACGAGAGTAACAGTAACAAGGAGGTGGCCCGGATGTCGGCTGGATATTCTTCCCGGTGCAAGGTATGTAACAGCCAGCACCGGGTCGAGATAGAAAAGTGGGCTAAAGAAAAAGGATTGAGCCCGAGAGCGATCTCTTCCAGGCTTAAAGAAGAGTGTGACGAAGATATAAGCTATAAATCAATTTGGCAGCACCTTAATGAGCATTTTGACATTAAGACTGAAGCTAAGGAGCAGTATCAAAAAAGCCAACAGCGGTTTCAAAAAGCTGTAGAAAGGCGATTGTCCGATATCGAAATACTGGATGATACTATTGCTGACAATTTCGAATTAAGCCAGGCAACTACAGCTTGGCTTAAAGATTTGATAAAGCAACGCAAAAACCCACCGATGGCGCTAGTACAATTACGCGAGAAACTGCAAAGCGAAATGCGCCAGGCCATTAAGCAGAAGCAGGAAATACTGGGGGATGATCCAGAAAGTAAGAAGGCTGATGCTGTGCAGTCCTTGGTAGATTTGATGATAGCGGCCAGTGATCCTTATGATTGATAAGGTCCAGGTTAGGCAATTAGCTCAGAAAATGCAAAACGATCCCGTTTGGTTTGTAATTGAAATTCTAGGGACTAGGCCTTGGAAGAAACAAATTGATATTATTTCAGCAGTAAGAGATAATCCAAGAACGGCTGTTCGGAGTTGCCACGGTGCAGGGAAGAGTTTCATTGCCGGCCAGGTGATTCTTTGGTTCTTATATTCATTTTACCCTAGTATAGTACTCTCAACAGCACCGACATGGCGTCAGGTAGAAAAGCTGATTTGGAAAGAGGTTAGAGCTAGCTACCGCAGGTCCAAGGTACCACTTGGCGGTAATCTTTTACCGAAGCGGCCTGAGATTCAGATCATACAGGATGAGTGGTATGCTGTGGGCTTAAGCACTAATGAACCGGACCGTTTCCAGGGTTTCCATGAGGAAAATATCCTGGTAGTGGTAGATGAAGCCGCTGGAGTGCCGGAGGAAATATTTGAAGCCATTGAAGGCGTATTAACAAGCGAACATGCACGCCTTTTGCTTTTGGGCAATCCAACTTCGGTTGGCGGTACGTTTTACAATGCATTCCGTACGCCGGGCTGGGAAAATATATCTATCTCGGCTTTTACTACGCCCAACTTTACGGCATTTGGGATTACCGAAGATGACATAATTAACAAAACTTGGGAAAGTAAAATAACTAATTCATTGCCAAATCCAAAGTTAATCACGCCGGCGTGGGTGGCCGATAAATACCGACGATGGGGGCCGAATTCGCCGGCTTATCAGGCTCGCGTTTTAGGCCAATTTCCAAGTGAGGGGGAGGATACACTTATACCGTTAGCATGGATAGAGGCAGCTATGGCTAGGTGGGAAGATACACCAGAAGGTGAGCCAATTGAAATTGGGGTAGACGTAGCTAGATTCGGTAGCGATAAAACTGTCATCGCTGCTAGGCGTGGCCAGAAAGTATTGCCACTTAATGTTTACGCCAAACAGGATACTATGGAGACTGTTGGCTGTATAATAATGGTACATCGAAAAATTGGAGCAAGCAAAACTAAGGTGGATGTTATCGGTGTAGGTGCTGGTGTTGTTGACCGTTTGAAAGAACAGGGTCATCCTGTTATAGGCATAAACGTAGCTGAGGCTGCAACTGACACTGAAAAGTTTGCTAACCTGCGCAGTGAGCTATGGTGGAATATGAGGGAGCTGCTAGATCCAAATCAAAGGCTCAACCCTGAACCGATAGCATTGCCGCCAGACGATGAACTTTTGGCCGACTTATCTGGAGTTAAATATAAGATTGATTCCCGCGGACGCATTCAAGTGGAATCAAAAGAAGATATGAAGAAACGATTAGGAAGATCACCGGACAGGGCAGATGCAGTAGTTTTAGCATTTGCGAAAGCCAGTGGTCAGCCAATATCAGATACTGTAAAAAAACTTTTAAAGGGGGCATCGTTGTATGCCTAATATATTCAATATATTCAAAAAAGCTACCGGCGAGATATCGGCACTGCGTAATTGGGTGCCGTATTTTTATGCTTATATGGTGCCGTATAAGCTGGACAGCAGCAGGGTTGACTATAAGTTAGCGCGAGCATTATATAACAACGCAGATGACCGTTATAAATTAGGTGCTGGTTTCGCTAGGCCTATTATAAACACTACAGCGGGGTTTATGGGTGTTCCGCATTTTACGCATGCTGATCCAGAAGCAGATAATGAGTTGGAGAGTGTGATGTCGAAATGGGCAGGAAAGCTGTTGCGTATAAACCGAAACGTGCTTCGCGATGGAGATGTTTTTGTGCGTATAGATAGGGTACCAGCTAAGTTTAATTCACGACAACAAGTATTTGATTTGCGCCTAATACCGCCAGAATGGGTTACGCCAATACTGGATCCACTAACCGGTTCATACCAGCAGCTTATTATACGATATCCTGTTACGGTTACGGATGCCCAAGGCAGAACAATAAATGATTATACGGTAACAGAAACATTGACGGGTACAGCCAGGACGATTGAATATGACAGCAGGGCGCCGGCAGAACTGCTAATGAAAAACGGAACCGAGCCTAATCCCTGGGGATTTATACCGGTTGTGCATTTTAAGAATGAGGCCGAGGAAACGCAGCTTTATGGCAACAGTGACTTGGAGCCGATTGAACCATTCATGAAAGTGTACCATGATACGATGCTTTTTGCTGCTCAGGGCTCAAAACTGTTTAGCCGTCCAAAAGCCAAGTTTAAGCTTAAAGATGTTGAGAAATTTCTTGAGGACAACTTCAGCAAGGAAGAAATAGATGCGGGCAAGCTGAAATTTGCCGATAAAGAAATATTTCTCATGCAGGATGGAGACGATGCGGATTTCATCACGGCTGACAGTGGCCTGACAGGTATAACCACTTTGCTGGAGTTTATATTCTATTGCATCGTTGACGTTAGTGAGACGCCCGAATTCGCATTCGGCACGGCTGTGGCATCATCGAAAGCATCTGTGTCGGAGCAGATGGTGCCATTGGCCAGGAAGATACGGCGCAAACGCGGCATGTTTGAAGAATATTACAGCGAATTGGCCAGTATGTACCTGGCTATGTGGAGTAAAGTTCAGAATATGAAGCTTGACACTTACGATGTGGATATCGGCTGGGAGGAAATAAGTCCGAAAGATGACAGCGCTGTGGCCAACACAATAAAAACATTAGTGGACGGTTTGTCGACAGCTATTGAATCTGGCTTGATGTCCATAGATGCAGCAGCCGAGTTTCTACGCGAGTTCGTGCCCAGCATGTTGCCATGGGCCGATCCGGATGCGGATGACGATGAACGCCGCCGAGTGGCAAAATCCATGATATTCAGACGCAGAGTCGAAGATGGACAGGGCTTTGAGGAAGGGCAGCAAACAGGAGAAGAATTGAGCAATGCCGACAGTATGGAATAAGAAGGATTGGGAGTTATCTGGCAGCGAACAATATGCTGAATACTTGCTTGATGCTAGAAAGCGGTTTCTAGAGCATAATGCAGCGACAGTAGAGCAAATCCAGCAAGTTTATAAAAGGGCTGCTGAAGATATAGCAAGCGATATAAAGAATGTTGCGCCAGGAACGTTACGGTATAATCACCTTAGCAGCTTGCAAAAGGCATTGGAAGAGAGAGCTAGGACCATAAATGAGAAAACTCTTGATGCTATTTATAACGGGATCCGGCTAACCACTGAAGATGGAACATTGGGTGCACAGATGATAATGCAGGACTTGTTCAAGTATGATAGAGCAGGCGTGAAATCGTTATTCGCAGATATAAACGAAAGGGCAGTGCTTGCTGTCCTTTCCCGAACGGGCAAAGATGGTTTGAAACTTTCTGACCGTATATGGCGCACTGGTGAGCATGTAAACAATAATCTAAAAGTAATGGTTGAAGATGCTGTGGCTCGTGGCCTCGACAGCCGAGAACTGGCAAAGCAAGTGCAGCAATATATGCAGCCGGGGAAATGGACAGCAATGAAGAAAGAGACACGGCGCAGGTTGGGTGTATCCAGCAATGTCAGCTATGAAGCTATGCGGTTGGCCAGGACCGAGATGAGCCATGCTTACCACGAGGCAACGATATTGGCCAACCAGTCGTCACCGAGTTACATGGGGATAATATGGATGCTATCAGGTAGCCATCCGCTGCCGGATGTTTGCGACGACTATGCTAGTCATAACGGTGACGGATTTTGGCCAAAAGGAAGCGAACCACCGCTACCGCATCCGCAATGCTTATGTGTAGCGCTTCCAAAGCACGAGAGGCCGGATGCTTTTGTAGAAAGGCTGAGGAATTGGGCGCAAAATCCTGCTAGTGACAATGGACTTGAACAATGGTATAATAATATTGCATCGAAATATATTTCAAGGCCTCCTAGCTCTGATGCCATTGCAAGTGCATTGAGAGAAAATGTATGGGTTAGTACAATAAAGCGGAATATAAAAGATGCACCACTCGATGACCGCAAAGCTTTGGCAGAATACCTTCGGGATATGGGCGGGTTTAAATATGCAGTGAAAATTGACCATATAAAGGACCGTGGCTTAACCTCCTTCACTATTCAAGATGGAACTTGGTATACACAAGATTTAATACTACAAAGCGACGATCCAAGGCCTTATAGATACCAAATCAAGACGGTCTTTCATGAAACCATACATGCTAGAATGGACAGCGTGCAGCTTACAGTACAGGAGCAGATGATTTTTGATAACAATAAGATATTGGCATATAAGCTTGAGGATACGATTGCTGAAGTGATAGCGCACTATATGGTTAAAGAAGCGGGAAATACGGAGGAGATTACGCCGGCATATAGTGGATACTTAATTCAGATATTACCCAGCTTAAAAAAGATGCCGGAATTTAAAGATTGCGAAACAATAGCTGATTTCGGCGAGCAGCTTGCGAAATACCGTTTTGGTGCGTCTAGAAAAGCAGGGTGGGAAGAGATAAATAAAGCCATAAGTACGTATCCTATAGATGTAACACAATATGCAAAACAGTATGAGCAGTATGTAAAAGATAACATGGATAGTATTGTAGAAGCTATAATGGATAACCAAGGCTTGGAAGACTCGGACCTTCGGGCGGCCGTTAGAACCAGCATAGAGAATGGTTGGGAAAACTATGATATAAATGAGTTAGGCTTTCAAGATAGCTTGATAATAGCCATGAATCGTTTGGGGGTGAAGTAAAATGCTATTTGGATACGAACTTGATAAGTTGCTACAGCACAAAGAGAATAGAGATAAAGTAGCTGATATATTAACTTTTTTAGAAACTGATCTAGTCAGTGAAGAGCTTTTTCAATACAGAGCAGAACTTATTAACAGATTGCGAGAAATGGGCGAAGATAAACTATATGAGAGAGCAAAAGAAAGGGAAGAAGATGTTAAAAAAGTTGTGGGAAGATTTACCTAAGGGGATGGAGTTAATTAATAAGGAACATGAACTACCAGAAGGACCGACGCCTATTTCTTTGGCTGATGGGAATTATGTTGCAGCTATACGTATGGCACTTAATATGCTTCCGGTAGTGGTGCGAGTGAAAGAGTGTGTTGTGACAGAATTGGACGGCATGATGCCGGAAGTTAAGTTAACGCTTATTATAGAGGGCGAAAAAGAAAGGGGTGAGGTCAATGCCGATTCTAGTGTTTTCACCGCAGAGCAAGACATTTGTGGCGAAAGGCAATGATGGCAAGTTTACACCTATTGGCCCAATAAGAATAGCTGGGCAGGGTGTAATCAATGTTAATGGCAAATCGCCGCCAGGGCCTACGGCAATATCAAGAGAAAAGCCAATAGCTGATAATAGCGCAGATACCAAAGGTTAAACCGCCAAGACTTAAAAGTTGAGGCGGTATTTTTATGCCATTTTTGAGGAGGTGATATGATGCCGTTTAAGATTGACAATACCAAAATATCAAACAAAGCATGGAGCGACGTAGATAAATCAGCAATATGGCAGAGGCTTAAGGCAGGGCTTGATGAGGATGCGGCCGGCACAAGGGAAGCAATAAGGGAAATGTATGCTGTGGTAAAGGCGGCTATTAATGATGACTTAACGCAAGCAGATTGCTGGGGGCCGCACCACGAAATTCAGCAAGACGGGACACTGGTATTAAATCGTGGGGGTGTTATTGCTGCAGCTCAGGCGTTGGCTGGAGCTAGAACTGAACCGAACTTGACATCCGAGCAGATAGCCGAAGCCAAGCAGCATTTGCGCAGGCATTATGAGCAGCTTGAACTGCCCATACCAGATGCGCTGGGTGAGATGGCTGAAATAGCCGCAACTATATCAAGTGAAATAGCTGTCAACGATGTGCCCTTGGCGCCAGGGGCGAACTTAGAGGCCTTGAAAAGCGGCGATGATGACCCATTAGAAGTCGTGGTCGAGATACCAGCTGGCAAATCAAAACGCGGGTGGAATTATACGCCGCAGGTGATACAAAAAATAGCTGGAGAAGTAGCGCTAAAGACGGCAACTGGCTTTCTCGGACATCAAAAGCCCGAGGATGTAGATCATACTTTCCCAACACCAGTTACACATTGGGTAGGCGCTTTGTATAAAGACGGGAAAGCATATATACGCGGTGTTATAGATGCTGCGGCCAAGGATTTAAAGCGTTGGATAAGAGCTGGCAGAGTCAAGCAGGTTAGTATATATGGCATGCCCACGTTGCAGCAGGCTGCCGGAGAGACACAGGTGGTTGATTATCAGCTGCTGTCCATTGATTGGACGCCTTTAGACAGGGCTGGGATGCCTACGTCTATTGTGGCCATTGGGGAAATGGCGGATTTTATATCAGAGCCAATAACAATAAGCGGAGGTGCGAGAATGACTTTACAGGAGACTTTAGCGAAGTTAAAGGAATTAGGTGTTACACCAGGACAAATAGCAGGTGAGATGGGCTGGTCGTTAGACAGTATGGCAAATGAGGTTGATAGTGTTGCTTGGGAGAGCTTGCAAGCTGCTACCAAGGCTATCGGTGAGATAGCAGCTATGTTCAATCTTAAAGATGCCAAGACCGATGATCTTATTAAGGCTGTCAAAGAAGCTAGAGAAGTTCAGGATCAAATGGTAAAGGCCAGAAGAGAGGCCATAATCGATAAAGTCATAGGTGAAATGGTAACAGTTGAAGCTGCAAGGCCATTGGTCAAGAGGATGCTTAATGTACCGGATGATGCCGATGAGGAGACGGTCAAAAAGGCAGTCGGTGAGATGCTGACTCAGGATGACATAAAGCAGGCTATGACTGGTATATTCAAACAGGATGTGATACGTCCGGTAATCAACGACAAATCCGCTGATAGCGGTATGACAATAGTCAAAGCAAGGATATAAGGAGGTATGAATAATGGCTAGAAAAGTATCTAATGGCAAAAGTATAAAAGCAACGTCGCCTGAAACGGTTGCTCAAGGGGAGTTTGTTTTAATAAACAACATATTTGGACTGGCGCTGGAATCGGCAGCTGGCGGTGAACAGGTCGTGTTGGACATTGAACAGGCCGAATATGAAACTAATCAGGTGGCCGCAGGTGTTACTTTTAAAGTAGGGGATGCTGTGTATTTTGATGCTACAGAGAAAGTTTTAACAAATACTGACGGGGCAGGAGCTAACCGGTTAGTAGGACGTGCAACGCAGGCTAGCGATGCTAATGGCGTTGTATGGTTTATATTAGCTCCACAAGCATAAAGGAGGTAATAGATTATGCGTATATTAGATGCTAAAAGTGTGTTGGAAGAACGCAGGAAACAGACAATAACCGAAACATTGGAATATGAGTATAACGGCAGGCGGGGCACTGTTGAGAAAAAAATCGTCAATGGTGAGATGGAGCTTATGCAGCTTAATAAGCCTATTGGTGAGATGCTGACGTCGCCTGAAGATGTAGAGAACATACTAAAGAAGGTTACTTTAGATGTAAACTTTGGTCGTGAACAGGTGCCACTGCTTTATACGCCACTATATCGCAGACTGAGCAATCCACGATTCCCTAGGCTGGTACCGATTGCGGAGTTTAGTCAGGCCAGAGCGGTATTCCTGGAACATCTTGAAGGAGAAGAGGTTAAATTCGGCAGCCGTGTAATGGTTACCGGTGACGGTGTGCCTATAGTTGTGTATGCGGCAGGATTTGACGGTTATACCATCGAGACGGAAGCGTTTGATGAGACTTGGCGGTTGGATCAATTTAATCAGGCGTTGGGCGAGGCTTACAATGCACTTCTGAACCATATCCACCTATCGCCGATATTCACTTACACGTATGCGGCTAAGAACAAGACCGCAGCGGTAACCGATGCTTCTCTGAGCTATTTAGAGAAATTGCGCGCCACTATAAGAAATGGCCTAAAACATGCTGCTCAGGACAAAAACAAAACAACGAATGCGGTGCGGAAGCCTACAGTGTTGCTTGCACATTCTGCAAACCAGGTAGATTTAACCGATGCTATGTCCAGGATGGTCATAAACGGGACTGAGTATCCAGCATTAGGGCAAATAACCACTATGATATTCTATGATGGCTGGAGCGTAACGGTTGGAGATAAAACGTACACCTATGACGGTGTACCGGCTGATAAAGTTTATCTAATCGATCCGAGCCGGTATTTCATAGAGCTTATAAAGCAAGATCTAGTTGTTGAAAATGGCCAACCTGATATAACAAGGTTAACCAGAGCACCTATAGCGGCTTATGCTATGCGCGGTGTGTACGCTTCACCGGCTGATGCTGTTGAAGAAGTAACGTTACCGACAGCTTAACGAAAGTGAGATGTGTGTAAATGACGCCGACTGCCGATTTGCGCAGTAAATTGCGCTTGTATATCGATGAGATAATACCAAACGGAGGCACCGATACAGATACTCGTTTTACTGAGGTCGAATTGGATGATATTTTATCCGAAGCAGCGGATATCTATTCGGCTGCTTCGGAGGCTTGGTTCAGGAAAGCAGCTAGGGCAATGAGCGAGAGAGGTGGGCTAGAGGAGAATAGTGCTGGTGACGAGCGGCATAAGTTCGTATCATTAGAAGCATATCGCGATCACTGCTTGCAGATGTCATCGGTGTATGCACGAATGGCAGGGAGCAGGTCGCGTGTGATGGCCTTTGAGCCGCCCGATGTACTGGGTGGTGAAAGCGATGGATGCTATTGATGCCATGATAGCCGCTACGAATAATCTTATTGCAGAGAACCCAAGCAAAATTAGCATACATCGCACTGAATATATCGAAGATGAGAATGGTGGCCGCAAGAAGGTAGAGATCACATTACCGCCGTTTAGCGGCCGCCTCGTCCCTTCTGCAGCAAAGCCACAAATGGTGCGCGATGAAGCGGGTGGACTGGTGCGTGCTTCTTGGACACTGATAGCGCCGCCGGAGGCTGACATCAGGGTAGGAAGCGATGTTGAGGATACGTTTATAGTCAATGGTCAGACATTCAAGGTAGTGGGCGTGATTTATAGAAAGTGGCATGATCAGGCATATGCAATCCATGCGGAAGCTGAGGTGATGCTATAATGGCTGGTTCTGAAAAGGTAAACAAAAACATCGAGGCGTATGTCGATAGGCTAATAGCCGCGTCTCTGGCATTAGGACAGGACTGGGCTGGTACTTTGGAGGCAGAGATGAAAGAGAAAGCTCCGTGGCACGACAGAACAGGACACGCAAGGCAAGGACTCAAGGGCATACCGCTTATAGAAAAAGACGAAATAACTATCCGGCTGGCACACACAATGGAATACGGCGTATATCTAGAGCTTGCGCATGATGGGAAATATGCTATATTGAAGCCGACAGGCGAGGCCAATGCCGAACGAATATATAAAGATTTCGAGGACTTGTGGAAATGATACGAGAAGCTATAAACAGACAGCTAGCAACAATACCGGAGTTTGGAGGCCGAATATACGAGGCATATATGGCACCGGCCAAGGCCAGGGCCCCATACGTCACCGTCAAGATGGCGTCGCAGCGTGCAAGCACAACAATATCATTCGCTGGCGAAAACAACATAGAAGTGCGCATATACGGAGAGCCGACAAGCTTTAAGACACTTGACGTATTGGAGCAAAAGGTTATAGCTGCCCTAAATGAAAAATATATAGCAGACAGCACTGGCAATAAGTATTATACGAGATGGGTGCCGGGCGGAGCAGATTATACAGAAGATGAACGTGGGTTAATAGTCAGGCTGATATATTTTGCGGCTGGAGTATTAAATGAAAGGAGCTGACTGGATGAAGGCTAATACAAACATAATCATCAAAGACGGCAATCAATATTACAGGCTAAAGGCAGGAGAGGATGTGCCGGAGCTCCCGGCAAAGGTCATCAAAGCGGTTAAGAAGCTTGGATATATAGAAAAAGAAAGAGAGGTAATAAACGATGGCGGCAACACAAACTAAAAGAGGGTATTTGCGCGGCGTTGCAGGAATGGTGATTACGCCGATTAATGCTGACGGTACTGACAAGGTAGATGCTGTAAGCTATGGCATAAAGACGTCACAGGAGATAGGCGTTGAGAATGAAGTTGTCGAAGGCGAAACAAGCGAGCTTCGCGGCGGTGATAAGCTGCTGGTCTACGCAAAGGATGACGATACGGTGGTTGGTGTCAATCTTACACTAACCGACGCGCGGTTCGATGCGCAAGCACTAGTGCTTATCATGGGCGGAACATTGATAGAGGATACTACGGACCCAGAGAACCCGCAGATAATCGGCTGGGAGATGCCGACAATAGAAGAGCAGCAAAATAAGCCAGTGTTCAAGTCAGAGGTATATGTAAGGAGCTTTGACTCACATGCAGTATTGGAGGGCTTTGTTAAATACAGTTTCCCGTATTGCAAAGGAGTCGTAGGCGACGTAACTCACAGCGATTCAGAGTGGGCTACACCGGAAATAAACATATGGGCGCAGGAAAACCCGTCGGTCGCTGGCGGGGTGTATAAAAAAGAATTTGTAACAGCGCTAGCACAAGAGCTGCAATGAGGTGAATTATGAACGATAAGAGGCCAATTTCTCTTGAAGAATTAAAACAATTAGCACAGCCAGACATCATAGAAATATCGGGATTTAAGCCGGGCGAGACAATAACCATAGCGGTAAAGATGGTAGATTTGACACCATATTTGCTGGAGCTTAACATAGGCAACCCGGTTATAGACAACAAAGGCAAAACAGACACTGGCATTGAACTGCAAATCAAAGACATAGTACCCATTCTAGATGAGGTAGTGAAGGAGGCGATGGTACAACCGACATACGGTGAATTTGTGAGCATAACACCGATGACATTCGACCAAAAACTGCAAATATTCAATTACGCTATGGGAGATTTGGAGAGGCTGTCATCGTTTCGGCAAGAGTGAAGGGTTTGAGCGGCTAGCCATAATAGCAAAATATTGGGGTGTGCCGCCGTCAAGTTATCTATCCGGGCTTACAGGCATTCACAGGTTTTGGATAGACGAGGCGGCGGCACTTCATCTCGTTGAGCTTGAAAAGAAAAAAGCAAACGGAGAAAGAGACGCTGAATGGGTAGGAGAAAACATATTGTAGAGAGGGGGCGGGCATATGCCGGACCTTGGCAATGTATATTTTGATATAACAGTCAAGCTGGACCAGCTTTCGGCCGGAATTAAGCAAGCGCAGGCTCAAATAGCGCAGCTTGACAGCGATATAAACAAAAAGACACAATCAGTAAGCAGCAAGTTTGAAAACATGGGTAAATCGTTATCCAAGACGGGCAAGACGATGTCGTTAGCAGTAACCGCCCCGCTCGTGGCGGCTGGTGGCATGGCAGTAAAGACAGCGGCTGATTTCGAAAGCATGGGCAACACATTCAAGGCGGTGTCTGGGGCTACAAGCGAGCAGTTTAAGCGTATGAGCGATCTTGCTAAAGAGCTAGGCAATGACATAACACTACCGGGTACATCTGCTACAGACGCAGCAGCAGCTATGACAGAGCTCGTTAAAGCAGGTCTTTCGATAGATGATACGTTCAAAGCGGCAAAAGCCACGCTGCAGCTATCTGCAGCAGCACAGATAGACAATGCAGAGGCAGCTACAATAGTCGGCCAAGCGCTGAACGCTTTCGGATTGAGCGGAGATAAGGCTATAACAGTTGCTGACTTGCTCGCAAACAGCGCTAATGCAAGTGCAGGCGAAATAACAGATATGGCATATGCTCTCCAAGCTGGCGCAAGCGTTGCAAATATGGCGGGGCAAAGCATTGAAGATTTCACAACTGCGATATCGCTTATGGCAAATGCAGGCGTAACAGGCAGCGATGCTGGCACTAGCTTGAAGTCGATGTTTATGTCGCTGATTAGCCCGACTGACAAAGCGGCTAAAACTATGAAGCAATATGGGCTAAACGTATATGACGCTAATGGACAGCTTAAACCGTTGCCGGAGCTTGTAGATCTGTTCAGCAGTAAGCTGGGAGGAATGACTGACCAGCAGCGCAATGCCACGCTGGCAACTATATTCGGCAGCGATGCAATAAGAGCTGCAAATATAGTGCTGATAGAAGGCGCTAATAAGTGGGATAACATGAGTGAAGCTGTTAACAAGAGCGGCGGGGCAGCAGAGGTAGCAGGCAGCAAGATGCAAGGCACAAAAGGACAGATTGAGGCGCTGAAATCCAATCTTGAAACGCTGGCTATAACGATAGGTGAGAAGTTATTGCCGTTCGTTAACAAGCTGGTTGACGGGCTAACAAAGGTGATAGATTGGTTTAGCAACTTATCTCCGGCAACTCAAGATATGATACTCAAGATGCTGGCCCTTGCAGCAGCAATAGGCCCGGTTATATTAACAGTTGGCAAGTTTATGGAAGCTTTTAGCGCTATCAGCAAAGGTATAAAAGGGATATCGAAGGGATTCGGGCTGGCTAAAGGAGCAATAGGCGGTTTTAAGGTGGTGTTAAGCGCGCTGACTGGCCCGATAGGGATAGCAGTTCTAGCTATAGCAGGCATAGTAACAGCGGCGATTCTCATCTACAAGAACTGGGATAAGATATCTTCGTGGTTAAAACAAACATGGCAGAGCATAGCTGAATTTGCATCTTCCGTTTGGGGCGGCATAGTTAACTTCTTTAGCACGATATGGGACGGCGTTTCAACGTTCTTTTCTACGGCTTGGAATGGCATAACAACAACGTTAAGCGGTATTTGGAACGGGTTAAAAGAAACAGCAACTGTCATATGGGAAGGGATAAAGGCGGTTATTATGGCCCCGGTAACATTTGTTACAGAGACAGTTCCGCAATTGTTTCAAGAGTTTGTCGATTTGATAATAAACGCTTTTCAATGGCTGTATAATCACAATTATTATTTCCAAGACCTGGTGGACTTCATTGTCAATGTGTTCACTTGGTTAAAGGAGACAGCTATAGAAATATGGAATTCTATAGTAGAGCTCTTGACAAATTTATGGAACGGAATAAAAGAAACAGCTACGGCCATATGGACAGCGGTTTCAGACTTCTTTACTACAGCGTTTAACACTGTAAAAAATACTGCTACAAATATTTGGAACGGCATAACTACGTTCTTGTCTAACATATGGAACGGCATAAAGAATACTGCTAGCCGCATATGGAACGGCATAAAGAACACTATAACAAGCATATTCAACACAGCTAAAACAAAGGTAACGGATACAGCAAACGGCATAAAAACAAGCATATCGAATATTTGGAACAGCATATGGAACACGATAAAGGGCATGGCAAGCAAGATATGGAACGCTGTAGTAGAACCGTTTAACACCGCTAAAGGCAAGGTGCTCAATATAGTAGGCGATGCTTGGAATTGGGGCAAGAATCTTATCAATAATATAATCGGCGGTATAAAAAGTATGATAGGCAAAGTTGCGGATGTGGCAAAAGACGTTGCAGGAACCATAGCCCGCTTTCTCGGGTTCCACAGCCCGGCAAAAGAGGGGCCAGGCAGATATGCCGATGAATGGATGCCGAATCTCATGAAGATGTTGCAGCAGGGCATAGATGAAAGCATACCAGCGCTTCAGGAAAAATTAGCCATGGTATTGCAGCCTAATATTGCTGCACCTGCTGCGGTAAAAGCTGCCACGGTAACAAACCAGCAAAATGCGCCGCTTTTATATATCGAAAATATGTCTGTGCGCAATGACCAAGATATTGATAAGCTTTCACAGGCCATGTATAACCAGAACATGAAAGTTATGCGGGCGATGGGGAGGAAAAGCATATGACGGACTTTAAGATAGACGGCAAAAGCTGTGCTGACTTTGGCATTTATCTGCTGGACAGGTCAATACGTTCCTTGCCTAATTTACGAGAAAACGAGATAACCATCCCAGGGAAACATGGAATATATGACGCTGGAACAGAGTTTGGGACAAACACAATAACGCTTGACTTAGGCGTTGTGGAGCGTAATGTATCAACGGTATATTCAAAAATACGGGAATTTGCCAATTATATAAGCCCGCTGGTTGGGTATCGTGAATTAATATTTGAGGATGAGCCAAGTTTGGTACGATACGTAAAAGTTTCAGAGGGCGCAGAAATAGACATGATGTATAATGCCATAAAGAATATAGGTAAATTCTCTATAACCTTTAAGATGGCAGATCCATTTGTATATAAAGCTGACTGGTATATAGAGGAATGGGATGCACTACATGGAGGCAGTACCATTATTGTAAATAATGGCGGGATAGAATGTCCAGTTATTCTAAAGATATATGTGCCGGCAAACACCATAGCCACACAGCCGGCCACAGGCCTTGGAACGACGAACTCCGGAACTACTGGTGGCGCATCGGTTACGGGAGTGGCGATAAGCATAAACGGTCAGACAGTCAAGTACAAAGGCGAAATAGAAGAGGGCGATGAGGTCATCATAGATACGGGCAATTTTACGGTTACTATGAACGGCCAGAATGCCATGCAGTATTGGGAAGGAGAATTCCCACAATTGCAGGCCGGAGAGAACATCATAACAGAACATGATGACAGTGGTGTGGGCGCAAAGGTCGTATTCCAATTCAGAGAGAGGTGGTTATAATGCCAGGTTTTACTATACGCCGTGATTCCAGTATAAACAACGTGCCAGTGGTGGGCTATCAAGACAGCGCGGACGCTCAGGACATAATCCTATGGGGTGCTGTGCAGGTATCAGAAACTGGCAACACGGATGCCAACGGCATATTTCTGACGCAGCATAAACCCATAATAGACATAAGCCATGACTGGCGTGTGGACGGTAACGGAGTGCCGAGGGAACGAATACTTGACGATAAGGATATAACAGCCAAGACATCGGGCGGCGCTGCATTATACATCGGCATTGTAGATGGAACTGCTGGGAGCATAAAACTATACACGGACAATGCAAAGGCGACCGTGGCTGCTAATCTCACAGGTGTGCAGGTTGGCTTCTATACATTACTTCCAGTTTCACTTACAAGTGACGGAAAAATAAACGTAGAACTTGGAGGTGCGGCTGACGCAGACAGCGATCCAAGCTTCAAAGTCTACATCAAAGATATAACAGGCTGGCATCCAGTGTGTGTAAGTCCGAACAGCGACGCCATAACATCGCCATATCAGAGTACGCCGGAAAGCAGCAAATATGCGCCACTGGCAGTTGCGGCTTTTGATTTATTTTATAACGGTAGCCAATGGCAGCGCAAGAGAGAGCCTGTCATGGTGATAAAGAAGGATATAAGCACATCGGCTGGTGCCACTACTCCATTTTGGACACCAGCTAGTGGTAAAAGAGCGCGGTTAATGAAATTAATTATAAGCAATCATGCTACAGCACCAGTGAGGGTATGGTTGCGTAATGGTACTACGGGTATTTCGTCAGATATAACATTGCCAGCGCAATCGGTACATGAGTTTGATTTCGGGCAAGGTTTATTGTCGTCGGTAGATACAGCACTTGGGTTAGCGTGTAATGCAGGCGTTGATATAGGTATAACGGCGATGGGGATGGAAGAATAATGAGGAACTATCCAATCGTTGTAGATAACAATGGCAACCCAGTTGCTGTTTTGGATAAGGCGTTTGATGCTAAGATGACAGATCAGCTCATAACCGATACAAACGGTCAGGAAACAATTGAATTTAGTTTGCCGATGGATGATAGAAAGAGAGGATATTTGGATAATGAGGTTCATATTCGTTGTATGGGACGGGAGTTTTCAGTTCGGGTATTAGAGGATACTAGGTCGCAGGACGGCCAGCTCACAACCAAGGTGACAGCAGAAGCAACATGGTATGACTTGGCAGACCCGGAGCCGGTGAGCAACTTATCCATGACTAACGTTGGTGCTAGACCAGTGATAGACAAGATATTGAAAAATACCAACTGGACCGTTGGAACTGTGGAGATAAGCATACCGAGGAATTTTGCAATAGGTGATCCGGTATCGCCGCTTGAAGCATTGAGACAGGTGCCATTAGTTTATGGTGGGGAGCTGCAATTCGATAGTATAAACAAAAAGGTTAATTTGCTTGAGCAGGTGGGCGAGGAGCGGGGCATATTATTTGCGTATAAAAAGAATATAAGTGAAGTGCGGCGGATAATGGATACCAGGGATATTGTAACCCGTATATATCCGTATGGGGCAAGCGGTTTAACAATAGCATCAGTCAACAATGGCAAGGAGTATATAGAGGATTACAGTTGGTTTGACACGGTTGGAAAGCCGAGGTTACTTAAAGCTGCCACAGTGCAAGATGAACGGTTTACCAATCCGAGCCATTTGAAACAATGGGCTGAGGATAAACTGGCTAAAGCATCATGGCCAACTATCAGCTATGAAGTGAGCGTTGCGCTGCTTGATGATATACCGGATTTGGGCGACATAGTAATAGTCTATGACGAAGAATTAGGGCTTAATCAGCGCATGAGAGTAGCTCAACGGAGTATAGATGTGCTTGAGCCTTTTAATTCAACGGTACAGCTCGATACAGCGCTTAAGACGTTAGCAGACCAGATGGTTGATACGGGAGGTGGCGGAACCAGCGTGGCAGCGGTCACCGATGCGGTTCAGCAGGCGATGGAAGACGTTGTTATGTTCAACCTGCTGTTCAACAGCCGGGCCGATGATGGCTTCAACTACTGGATAAACCAGGGTTGGACGGTCGATAACACGGCGGGTGTATCGGGGAAAGCGGCATTTGTAGCTACTGGCCAGATGGGAGTAGAGAAATCATTGTCGCAGACTGTTTCAGTCGCAAACAGAGAAGCTTATACCATATCGGCGCAGGTTGAGCTTGACAATATAAGCATGGGCCCGAGCGGCCGCATAGGCTTTGAGATTATAATAGAATACGAGGATGGCACGACAGAAACTCAATTTATAGAGGTGGGTTAAAATGCAAAAGTTCGCAAAGACGTTTAGACCGGAACAGGGTATAAGTCGTGTTCAAAAAATAACTGTTAAACTGACAACCCGAGATTGCACTGGTGTTGTAAAAGTAACAGATATTATGCTGCAGGGCGGAAGCATAGCCACGACATGGGTAGGTCATCCGTCCGAAATAAGGTGGTCGTTCGACAATGGCTAATAGATATATGCGTTATTTAGGACGCATTGAAAAGAGTGCTGTAAAAAGAATAAGTAGACTTATCGTCAAACTTGTGGCTAGAGATTTTGAAGGCGTTGTTAAAACAACGGATATTCAAGTACAAGACGGGAAATTATTGACTGGATGGGTACCTGCCTCACAGGATATGCTTGAACGCCGCAGAACAAATGGAGTAATAGAGCCGCCGAAACATTTCAACGCGCTTGTCAGAGGTTCGGCTATAGTTCTGATACCGAATAGAGGTTCAGCTACAACGGGTTTGGATTGGGAGGCGTCGATACAGAAGAATACGACGGGTTTCTTTACCTTATCGTCCTACTATGAAACTAGGACATTCAAGTACACAGGAACGCTGGCACGCGGAGATGAAGTAGAAGTGAACGCAGCCAGCCATATAGTATTAAAAAACGGTCAACCTGCTAATTCGGCTGAATATGTAGGAGCACAGATGACATGCCCGGCAGGTGATGCCAGATACCGGGTGACCATGAATGAGAGAGATGCCGCGCGGTTTGTGTTCCGCATTACCGAATGGGATGTGAAGGAAGGTGTGACATGGTGAGGCATTATATGTCATGGACCTATTCTAAGTCATCGAGAATGTATCAGGAATTAAACGATTACGGCGACAAGTTTTATATGGTGTCGTTATTCGATTTCCACGTCAACTATATCAATGGTACGCACACCGACGGGACCATAACCGGGAGCATACCGGGCGCCGAGATGGAGATAGTCAACAAATGGCCGCACATCAAGTGGTATCTGTGTGTGAGAAATGACGGCTATGAAGCGGCGTTTCAGGATTTGCTGGATAACGCAGGAGGTGCTCAGGACACATTTATATCAGAGATACAGAGGCTCATAAACCAATATCCGTTTGCAACGGGTATTGACATAGACCTAGAGCGGGGCGGCAGCTCGGCTAATACTTCTAAAGCAGTAGCATTGTTTCAACGCATAGCAAATACGGTTCACGCAAGAGGCAAGTTGTTTCATGCAGATTTGCCTGGGTTAACTGGACCAGGGCAATCATTAGGTGGTGAATATTGGTGCGATTATCAGCAACTTGGGCAAATATTCGACAGCTGCACCATCATGAGCTATGGCTATGCTTGGGCCGGGAGTGCACCGGGACCGATTTCGCCAAGAGGATGGCTAGAAGACGTGTATAATTACGCTGTGACGGTTATCCCATCCGCAAAAATATATATGGGTCTGCCGGGTTATGGTTATAGATGGCAGATAGACCATCCGACTACTGGGTATAGAGGTACTTCGTGGTTATATACAGCAGCAGTAGAATGGATGCTTGGACATTACAACCATACTGACGATAGGCCGCCACAACCTCTTATTCCATGGGCTGCTCTGTGGGATGAAGATAATATGTGTCCGTATATGTTGCTTCATATATATGATATGCAGATAGCTGAAGATAGAAAAAATACCATAAGTCCGTTTGTTCAGGGCGATTATGGCGGTAAGACTTTCATGACAGCATACCGCAAAACGCAAACACCGTCGTTTGTTGGGAGTGTGGCAAGTAGAGCTGGCGATATGTATGACAATCATGGTGGAGCATTAACGCAAGGAGCTGGGTATGTATCTTCACGTCAGCCGAGGCCGCTTGAGGAAGGTTCTGAAGAATATGAGGATGAAGGCTGGGCTGAATATAATGTCAGCATATCATCAAGCGGAACGTACGATATAGCTATTAGGATAAATTATCCATGGTTTGACAAAGATTATATAACCATATCAATAGATGGCTCGAGTTATAGCGTTTCACAGCCTAATCAATGGTATCCGTTGGCTAGAAGTGCGCATTGGGCGAAATTGGCGACTGTTTCACTTTCGGCAGGCAGTCACATAATACGCTTTGAAGGCGGGAGTACCGCATATGGAGTGCAGTTCTATGGATTCAATATATGCCAGTCATTTACGTTTACAATGGATGCTGGGCAAGCTGAATGGACACTCACGCCGCAGACATATATTGACGTAAATGGACAAGAAGTTCAAGCGGCTGATGGTTATAGGCTCACGCTGGAGGTATTACGCAGAGCACCGGAGTATGCCTCTATATGGAATGATGATTTTAGGTCATATGCGCCCGCGGAATATGAAGAATGGAATAGTGCTTTATTCAATAATTACTATACCACGTCTGGCGGAACATGGATAGTACAAGGTAGGGCTGGGCTTGCAAGTCACTTGAAACAGACTTCTGTAGCGACATCTCAATGTATGCTTGATTACGGTTCGTTTGGAGATATGGCTGTATGGGCCACGTTTTCATTTACAGGCCAAGAGGCCGGCATCATATTCGGCAACAACAAAGTGGGTTTGCAAAACGGGAAGGTGGTCTTATACGCAAATGGATCACAGGTAGCGACTGCGACTGCAAATACTAGTGGGAGCAATACCCTGCGTGTCAGAGTCAGAGGCAGCGAGTGTAAGGTATGGTTAAACAGTAGTTTAGTTATAACAGCGTCAGCAAGCGGTAGTAATCGTATAGGGTTATATACTACTAATGCTTCAATAGACTGTACATTATTTGCATCAGGGGATGCATATTGGATGTATCCTCAGGAGGCGGTGACGGTTACCACACCGGCAGGCACGCAGCAATTGGGTAGAATTGTGAGAACGGGCGTTGATTGGAATTCTGTTTGGGGCTATATACGAGTGCCGGCAGGAACAGAAGAGGCTAACACGCGCAGCGAAACAATATCAATGGATTGGGACTATCTGCACTCCGATATTTTTAACGCTGATAGAGATTTAACGGTAATAGTAAAAGCCGATGACATAGGCATATGGGTAAGCAGGCTTTATCTGTGCGATGCCGACGGGGCCAGCATAGCCTATTATTCAGACGTCAACCAGTACCAGTATTGGATGGACAGAGCAGAGTTTGAATGGGGTTTGCAGGGCATAGGCGTATGGGCATTAGGCCAGCAGGATCCGGCCGTATACAAATACCTGCCGTCAATGATATGAAGGAAGGAATGACATAATGGGCGATAATCAGGAGTGGTACAACAACAAGGAACTGTATGAGATGTTCCAAAACATCGAGAGCGAAATGTATAAACTGAGGCAAGAGATGGCCGAAACGAGGGCAATTATTAGGGATTATAATGGCCTGCGCCAAAAAGTTGAGGACACATCCGGTAAGATAAACACGCTGATGTGGATAGTGCCAGTAGCTATAGCTGGCATGGGCCTACTATTCACAGCTTTGAATTTTATTCTGAGATGATGAGATGAGGTGAAAAAATGGCATATAAAGTATATGTTAGTCCGAGCACGCAGGAGCATAACGTTGGAGCTGGGAATTATGGCACAGAGGAATATCAGATGAACCTTATAGCTGATATATTGGTATCAAGACTACAGGAACACGGGTTCTTAATAAAACGTAACCGGCCAGAAATGACGCTAGCTCAGGTTATAGCCGATAGCAATGCGTGGGAACCAGATATACACATTGCTATACACTCCAACGCTGCTAACGGCAGAGCCAGAGGATGTGAAATTTGGGTATATAAAAAGGGATATAATGCAGAGAAATTGGCTAAGTGTATATACAAATACCTTGAGCCACTAACGCCTGCGGCTGACAGGAATATTAGAGAAAATCAGCAGCTTAAAGAAACACGAGAGACAAAAGCTCCTGCTGTTATCATTGAAACGTCTTTTCACGACAATATAGATGATGCAAAGTGGATTATGGATAATAGAGAGATGATAGCAGAAGCTATACTGCATGGCATCTGTGACTACTTCGGCATAACATATAAGCCGAAACAACAGCTTAAACCTAAGCCTGAACAGCCAGATAAGCCTATTGAAAGTGGTGGCCGTCTGTACAGGGTAGTAGCAGGGAGTTTCAGCGACAGGGCTAATGCAGAGGCCCAGGTCGAACGTCTTAAAAAGGCCGGGTTTGCGGCATGGATACTAACAGAAGAAAAATAAAGCTGTTTCCGTTGAAACATCGGGACAGCTTATTTTTATGCCATAAAAGGAGGTGATAGTATGGGCTTTGGATTTGATGTACTGGATACCCTGCTTATACCCATTATAGTGGGCATTAGTGAGGCAATAAAAGCTGTAGGAGTTCCTGCCAAGCATATACCATTTATAGCAATGGCTCTCGGTGTTATCGGGAGCTTTTTTGTTGTAGATGCAGAAGTACCTATGAAGGTATTGCTCGGTATAGGGGCTGGGCTGACGGCTTGTGGGTTGTTTGATGCGGGGAAGCAGGCTGTAAAGATGGTTAAAAGTGAATAATAAGAGAGCGAGGAAGTTAGTATGTTTGAGTTTAAGGAAAAGCCGTTTGAAGAACCAATTAGTGTTAACAAAAATCAGATAGCAGAAGGGCAACCGGAGGAGTTGTTACTGCCGGAACAAAGAGATCCAAAAGAATTGCCTAGTGAACTTCGAAAGTTAATCTATGGTGACGATAATATCGGATAGGAGGGTTGATAATGGGTAGCTATAATCATCAAATGTGGGTTTACTGGCCTAGTAGCGGATATCAAAACTTGCATACGAGTCGTATTGTTTATGATGACGATAGTAATGTAAGCGGAAAGTTAAAACCCGGATATTTATTCTGGGCTACCGGTGCAGCGACAAATCCGACGCTGGAAGAAGATTGTGCATTGGAGGCTAACGACCCGGATATACATTACTGGCGTTCGACAAATAAGATTGAAGGATATTTTGATTTAGGTTTGTTAAAAACGAGATGGGCGATTAATCATCTTATGAATGGGTATTGTATAACCGGAGCGCATAGGCATGCGCAGCACGCTTCGTATTGTACGTGCGTAAATGCTGGGAATTGTTTTGTTGCAGACTTTGGGCAGACTTATCTGCCGAATAGAAGTATGTTGTTTATTGATTGGATATATGCGGAAACGATAAACGGAAATACTCAAAACTTCATGCGAAGAGTAAATAATGGGTTGACCTATTATGGTGCTAGAGTATTGTATAATAATAAATCGTTGAAAGATGCTAACGGAAATCATATCCGGTATTTGAATAGAAATAACTGGGTATGGTTTACGTATAGCTATCCGCCAGCGACTGGTGCTACCCTTCATGACCATATACGCATAAGAGCGTATAGTTTGACGAATTACGGGACGATGTATTTCGGTAGTAATGTTTTCTTTTTCGATAATGATACCAATTATCGAGCGGATATGACGTGGGCTGAATATAATGTTGCAACAATGCCAACTGGAGGGCCCGTATAGAATAATAGATTATAAAGCGAAAGCGCAGCTATGAGATAAGGATTTATAGCTGCGCTTTTTTCTTTTCTTACTGTTTATAAAACCCGGGAGGATAATCAATGAGGAATTGTAATCTTTGCGCTATTTCTAAAAGAGGAGAAGTTACGGAGTCTTTATATTTTTTATCACATCCGCTTTTTCCATATTTATCTAAAATCTCGATGATGTCATTAAGTTCTAGCGAATAACCGACAGAAGCATCTACAGACTCCTTTTTGAGTTGTATCAAGTTCTTAAACTCTTTATAATCCATGTTACCATCTACGCCAAGAAAAGCATAAATAGCGCTTATAATGGTTGAACAGTCTTGTGCGGATTGTGATATTGTTTTAGTGCTTGTCTGGTTGTCTGCAGATTCTTTTCCTACTCCATATTCTTGCAGCGTTGAAGAAGCTATACCGTTAAGTAAAAAACTACGGTCGTTGTACATTTGTGAGAGATCTTTATTCTCCCAGCGAGCGAGCACAGAAAGAATCTCTTTTTGCCCTGCACATGCATCTATGCTTTCACCCGAAGTAAAGGCGCTGGAACGTTCAATTAAATCTGTCAGCTTATCTACCAATGATTTTACCAACGCGTCGGGCATATCAGGCAATACATAACTCATGTCATACATAAGTCCGACTATTTGAAGTTCGCTTAATGCCCAAGGATTGCTTTCGTATTTGTCTAATTCAGAAAAATATTTTTGGTAATAAGGTACTGTTGGATTCGATTCAACAGCATTCTTATCAGGCGTTATATATATTTGATTAGGTATATTTTTTTCATCATCTGCTTTTGAACTACCGATGCCAGTTCCATAACCTATTAATATGCTAACAGCGAAAACAGCTAAAATTGCAATTAATAAAGTTTTGTTGAATATAACTGCTTTACGCATATTTACTCACCTCCGTTACTTCTACTTTTATTATACCATATTTTCATCAAAATAAGGTTGCATTTTGAAATTTTTCTTGCGCGCAAACACATGTTCGTATATAATATATCTGAGGTGGTTATAATGCTAACGAAGAAACAACAACAGGTACTTGATGCTATAGTTAAGTATCAAGCTGAACATGGATTTGCGCCGTCATTGCATGAAATTGGAGATATGGTTGGGCTGAAGTCGGTGGCAACTGTATACGGATATATATGTAGATTAGAGAAAGCAGGAGCGATTCGCAGGATACATGGCAGCCCGAGAGCAATTGAGGTATTGACTGGGGCAAAATAATGAGATAAGTAAAAAATTAATATATTTTGTGTTGTGTACTAATTTTGCAACTATATGTAGTGGTTGATTTTTATATGATAAAGTCTATAATTAAATAAGGTATTTATATGAATTGCGATTGTCAGCAGGAGGGACTTTAATATAATAAATATACCAGATTTATTTGGTTAGGACGCCGTGCAAACATTTTGCTAACGTAGCAAACGAAAAGCGGTATAAAAATACGATAAATATTAACAAAGCGAAACTTATAAATGTCTATTTTTCGGTGTTTATACGGACTAAGCATAAACGGCTGATAAAGAATAAAATATCGTTATAGGTTTCCTAAACCGCGTGCCGGACGTTCGATTCGTCTCGGGCGCACCATAAAAGGCCGGAAAATTAACATTCCGGCCTTTGTTATTTATACTGCGGTTTCGGGGCATTATTGCGGACAAATACTATTGATCCTCACTTTTTGCCGTGCCCTCAAAAGGCTCCATGGTGGCAGATGTGCCTGAACTTATGCCTTCCCGCGCAAAAACTTTTTTGACGGTTAAAAATATAATCTTCCAATCATTTATAAAGCTAACATTATCCACGTACTGTACATCAAGATTAAATCTATCCTCCCAACTGATAGCGTTCCTGCCGCTAACTTGGGCTAAGCCCGTCAAACCAGGCCTGACTTCGTGACGACGCCTTTGATGTGCGTCGTAAAGCGGCAGATACTGCACCAGCAACGGCCTTGGACCAACTATAGACATATCCCCTTTTAAAATATTAAATAACTCGGGTAGCTCGTCAATGCTGGTAGAACGCAAAAATTTCCCGAATTTGGTCAATCGGACTTCATCAGGCAATAAATGACCGTTTTCATCCTTATCGTCGGTCATAGTCCGGAATTTATATAATGTGAATATCCTCTCATTAAGGCCAGGTCTCTTCTGCTTAAATATCACCGGCCTACCTAGATAAATCCTTACGAGCAAAGCTATAACCAGCAACAGCGGTGATAAGATTATAATAGCACATAATGACAATATAAAATCCAGCCACCTCTTTATATACCTTCTATATATACCGCGATTACCCTTATTACTTATTTTACACCCTCGCCTTCCATTTCAATGAATAGTTCTCGATAACAGGTTCTATAATACCTCCTTCATAAAGGTAGCGCAATAATGCCGAAGTATACGACATCATCAGAAAATGCTGGGGCATGCTCATCCATACATGATAATGCTCCATTATATTAATACACAATTCTTCACGTGTTACAGGCTCGTCAAGGTTCTCAACTATATACCCTAAAACATCTTTTAATAGTTTTACGTTTTCCTCCACAGCAGATCTTATATCGCGCAGCACTGTGCCGTGGGAAGGTACATAATACGCATATGTCATATCCTTAAGGTATTCCAAAGTACTCAACGTAGCAGCTACATCGCTTATATAAGGCAATTTATATTTTTTTATGAATTCATGCGTATATACAGCATCGCCGCAGAATAACACGTTGTCGGGCGTCGCTATGCCCATATGGTCTATACTGTGGCCCGACAATGATAAAGCGTTTAATTGAACCGAATATATAGTAACTACCCCCGGCTGCAGCGTTACATCAGTATGACAGTGCCTGCCTCGCAAAAAGGCATCGTTAAGCGCGCCGAACGACGGCGTCCCCGTTAGTCCTATCATCTCCAATTCGGGTTTCTCTATTACCCAGCTTTCACCTGAGGGGGCATATATAGTTGCCTCGCTGCGCTCCTTAATGAATTCATCAGCCCCAGCATGGTCCACATGGCCATGTGTATTTATAATGACTACCGGAGCTAACCCATTGGCATGCAGATAGTCCAGCAATGCTTGAGCCTCTTGCTCATAACCTGCATCGATCAAGATGCATTGGCTATCATTTAACACATATAAGCCTATGTTGCAGTTGGTATCATCGTCTATATAATACGTCCTGCCCCCTATATGTTTTAATCTCATAATGTCCTCTCACACGGTGAAATTGCTGACTTGTTCCACCAGTTGCTCGGCAGTTCCTTGCAAAGCAGAAGCCGTTGCGGCTATTTCTTGCGTAGACCCGGTCATTTGCTCCATAGAGGCTGCTATTTCTTCAGTCGACGCTGATGTTTCCTCAGCTACGGCAGATATGGACCCTATGCGTTCAGCAACGATATCTTTATGCTTTATCATATCGTCTGCCTGTTCATACGTCGATTTTATATGAGGTACCATATTGTTTATAGAGTTCATTATATCTTGGAATGCAGCTATAGTCCCTTCCACCAGCTCCATTTGTGATGTCAGTTTATTTTCCATTTCTCCGGTAGTCTTCACTACGTTAGAAGTATTTTCCAATATCATAGCTATAGTACGGGATATATTTTCCGTAAATTGTTTTGACCGTTCCGCCAACGCCCTTATCTCGGCCGCCACGACGGAAAACCCCCTTCCATTTTCACCGGTACGAGATGCTTCTATAGCAGCGTTCAACGAAAGCATTTTAGTTTGATTTGCAATATTGGCTATGGTGGACGTTATTTCATTTACACCGTTTATATTTTGGTCTAGCTCCTGCACATTTCCTGCAACATCTTTATATGACTCCCTTATGTCATTTATAGAACCTATCAGCTTATCCAATTGTCGGGCACCTTGTTTGGAAAGCTCATCGGTAGCATTGGTATTTCCTTTTATAATATTTAATGACTCGTATACGTTATTCAAAGCTTGCTCCAATGCCTTTACAACCGATGATATATCAGCCAAATCCTTAGCCTGCTGAGATACCCCCTGGGAAGTATCCTGCATAGCCTGAGCCACAGCTTGGGACGATGCTGCTATTTGTTGAGAAGTGGCCGATAATCCCACAGCCGAGTCGTCTATACGAGCTGATTTGTCTTTGATGTTAATCACGATATCCCTTAGCGTTTGGAGCATATGATTAATATCTTCAGCCAAAGCGCCTATCTCGTCTCCAGACTTTATACTTAATCTTTCATTCAGATAACCGGCTGCCGCTTTCCGCATTACAGCAGATATGGCCAATATAGGCCGCACTATGGAGGAGGAAAGCAAAATCGACAGCACAACAACCGCAACTACACAAACTGCTATAAGTATAGCCGATGTACGTAATGAACGGTTTACATCGCTGTATACCTCATTTACAGGAGCGGTTACCACTACTCGCCACCCCGTATTGGGAACGATACTATATGCAGCCATCTTATCTACAGAGCTACTACTATACTCCATATAACCGCTGTCATTAGCCAGCACGGAGTCCTTAAAAATCTGTGCCTCTTTAGACTCCATGACGCTTTCCAGCGTTTTGCCTATATACTCTTCATCGATATGAGTTATAAAAGTACCATATGGTGAGAGCAGATAGCCATATCCCGAATCCGCTACCCATATGTCATTCATAAGCTCCAGTATCGCATCTATCTTTATTGTAGCGGCCAATAAGCCTTGAAAGCCGTTATTTACCACTACCGGTACTGCTATAACCACTATGTTGTTACCAGTAATCTTACTCTGCAATACCTCGCTTATAGTCGGCTTTAAAGTAGTTTTTGCCTGTTTAAAATACTCGCGGTCAGATATGTCCAAAATACCGCTTTTATCATCGATGCCTTTACCATTTTTATCAACGAATATGTAATTTTCAGCCGAAGCATCGCTGTCCATAGCCTGTCTTAAGACGGGCTTTATTTGCTCTATATTGCCATTTTGCAATACAGGATTTCTTTTTATCAGCATATGGATATCGGATAGATGATCGCTGAACCATCTATCTATATTATCAGCATGAGTTTTAGCCAGAGACATTTCCTGAGCTTGTATATTTTTCGTCTGGGCATCCCGAAAATTGATGATCTGAAATACAGAAACCACTATAAGAGGTATAATAGCCGCAACCAAAAACAGCGCCGTTATTTTATTCTTTAAGGATAATTTACGCATATTACATTTTTGCCTCCGTCATAAAGCTTTCATACATTTGAAAAAAGCCGAAGATCAATTGATCTCCGACTTTAAGTGGTGGAGATAAGGGGATTCGAACCCCTGACCTCCTGGGTGCGATCCAGGCACTCTCCCAACTGAGCTATATCCCCATTGCATACTTATAATAGCATAAGACTGCATTTGTGTCAAAATATTTTTTAATCTGCCATCTACAGGAAGATTGTAAGCAAGGAGAAAAATGAATACATCGCAAATAGTTCGCCTCATAGCGCTATTGACCCTGTTTTAATTTCTGCACCAACCTAAATAACGCTTGCTGTATCTCATTTGCACACTCTCTATAATCTTCCAAAGAACCGCCAAAGGGGTCTGGTATGTCACTACTACCGCAATCCGCATATTCCTTAAGCGTAAAGACCTTGTCGTATGATTCTGGAAACATCATCAATACATAACGTTTATGTTGTAATGTCATGGTGAGTATGAGATCGGCTTGTTCCACCAATTCACCGCTCAACATACGACTTCTATGACGGCTTATATCCATACCCATCTCGCGCATGACCTCTATCGCGTTGGCTGAAGCCGGTTGTCCATTCACGGCGGCGATGCCTGCCGACATCACCTTTATAGCTTCCAAACCGCTGTCAGCCTTTCTAAACATGGTCTCAGCTATAGCCTGTGCCATAGGGCTGCGGCACGTATTTCCGCTGCATACGAATAATATAGAACTTATCATACATACTCCTTATGCATGTATTATGTCAAAACCTGCCGCCCTTACCATGCGGTTCATTATGGCCAATCCAACGCCATTCGCATCCACTGCTTCAGCCAGCACTACATCTGCCTTGGCCTTGTCAAACAAGCGCAATGTATCGAATAACGCTGCAGCTATGGTTTCCGGCTTTTCTCTATCACCGACCGCTATGACCATATATTCGCTATACATGGCCTTGGTTTGTTCAGTGGCCATTATGCCCACATTGTAGCCCTTTTGCCTATATGCGTCAGCTTCCTTCTTTATCCTCGCAATAACCCTGTCAATGGGTCCGTCCACTATTATAACCTTGGCTTTGGGAGAATAATGTTTGTATTTCATGCCAGGCGATGGTACTGCCCCTTCAGCAAATACAGGCTTTAATATGCCCGATGCAGTATCCACCTTACCTATGACTTCCTCTAGCATTTCTAATGTTATACCACCCGGTCTGTATAGCACAGGATTATTCCCACTTAAATCTAAAACAGTGGACTCCACCCCTACCTTGCATGTACCTCCGGCTATTATAGCTGCTATACGTCCTTGCATATCAGCTATAACGTGTTCGGGCTTTGTGGGGCTAGGACGGCCGGATATATTGGCGCTGGGTGCTGCTATAGGCACGCCCGCACTCCTTATAAGCGCTAAGGCTATGGGATGATCGGGCATGCGCACACCTACCGTATCCAAGCCAGCAGTAACTTCATAAGGTATCTTCTTATGTTTTTTCATAATGATAGTGAGTGGCCCTGGCCAGAATCGCTCCATAAGCAAAAGCGCTTTGGATGGTACATGTTCCACCACTTCTTCCAACATCGATATATCGCATATATGGACTATGAGCGGATTATCCGACGGCCGGCCTTTTGCTTCGAATATACGATGTACTGCAGAAGCATCCAGGGCATTAGCGCCCAAGCCATACACCGTCTCGGTCGGAAACGCTACTACTTCGCCTTTTCTTATTAATATGGCGGCTTTCCTTATAGCATCTTCATTTATATTTTCAGGATCAATGTCTATTACTGTTGTTTTCATAAGATGATTATACGCCATAGACGAGCATTTTGCAATCTAGCTCACTCAGCACTGCAGGCACAACAGCCCATGGCTAACACCATGGGCTGCGCACCGGAATATCATAATTGTAGTGCTCGTGGCACTTAGGCGGGTCATAGCATGGCTTTTACAAGCCTCCCGCGAGATCTATGACTATAACATCATCTTTAATATATTCAATACATCCTGTTTGCCAAGCTTTTTAAAATTACCGGTAGTCTGAGTATCGCCAGCCGTACATTTATCGGCCATCTCTTCCAGTCTGTCATCCGGTATATTCAGCTCTTTTAATGACGTTGGCAAACCAACGCTCTTATAGAATGCTTTAAGCCTGTCTATCCCTGCCAGCGCCGTACGCTCGGGATCTTCGAAATCCATATCTACGTTCCACACACGCACCGCGAACTGCACGAATTTATCCACGCCTTCTTTATATACATACTTCATCCAGGCCGGAAATACTACGGCCAAACCGGCACCGTGAGGTACATCGTATATGCCGCTAAGCTCGTGTTCTATACCATGCGATGCCCAATCGCCAACGCGACCGGTGCTCAGAAGGTCATTGTGCGCTATGGTACTTGCCCACATTATTTCAGCGCGCGCATCGTAATTATCAGGCTGTTCTAGCACTATAGGTACATTTCTTATAACGGTCTTAAGCGTGCCTTCGCACAGTCTGTCGGTCAAATCTACATGCGGCGTATGAGTAAAATACCGCTCCATTATATGCGCCATTATATCGGACGCTCCGCATACGGTCTGATAAGGCGGGAGAGTAAAGGTAAGCTCCGGATTCATTATAGCAAATTTAGGCCTTATAATCTCTACGTTAAGTCCCCTTTTATACCATCCGTCCTCATTTGTTAAAACAGAGCTCTTGCTAGCCTCACTGCCTGCCGCCGGTATGGTCAGCACAACGCCCACGGACAGCGTTTCCTTAGGTTCAGCTTTGCCGGCATAAAAATCCCACACATCGCCGCTATATGGCACGCCCACGCCTATAGCTTTGGACGAATCTATAACGCTGCCGCCGCCCACAGCCAATATAAAGTCTATACCATTATCCCGGCAGAGTTTTATACCCTCACGTACTAGGCTTACCCTTGGATTGGGCTGTACACCGCCTAATTCTATAAAGTCAATGCCGGTCTCTTTCAATGAAGCTACTATTTTATCATACAAGCCCGAGCGTTTTATGCTGCCACCGCCGTAATGAAATAATACTTTCTTTGCCCCGCATTTCTTTATCTCTTGACCTACTTGGTTTTCCGTACCCTTGCCGAAAATGATTTTGGTAGGGCTTAAAAATTCAAAATTATCCATATGTACACTCACCCTTCCTCTTTAATCTTTAAGTTTATTATACCACAATAGAGACTCAAGCGCTATACATACGCGCATAACGCGCCGCTACGCGTATAGCCTCCGCCATGCTTACGGCGCTCGCAATACCTTTGCCAGCTATATCAAAAGCGGTACCGTGATCCACCGATGTACGCAAAAATGGCAAGCCCAGCGTAAGGGCTACCGTACGTTCAAAATCCACCATCTTAGCGGCTATATGCCCTTGATCGTGATACATAGATAATACAGCATCATAGGAGCCGTGCAGCGCCAACATAAATACCGAATCGGCCGGCAACGGACCGTATACTTCAAAGCCTTCTGCCTTCGCGCCTTTTATTGCGGGCTCTATAATAGCGCTTTCCTCATCACCAAAAAGCCCATGCTCACCGGCATGCGGATTTAGGCCGGCTACCGCCTGGCGGGGTTGCTCTATGCCTAACTGTCGCAATGCTTTGTCACAACGTTTTATATAGCCATATACGCGATCATAAGTTATCATGCTGCAGGCCTTTTTAAGTGATACATGGCGTGTTAGAAAGAATACCCGCAGTTCTTTTACCTGAAACATTGTCAAAGGGTCGGCCACTCCGGTCATTCCGCCCAGCATCTCGGTATGCCCTATATATGGCACGCCGGCCAGCTTCCATGCTTCTTTATTTATGGGACCGGTAGCGATCGCGCCCACTTTCTTACTTATGGCTAGTTCTACAGCTTTTTCTATATACCGGCTGCCAGCCATGCCTGACAGCGCGGATATTTTACCCATCTCAATATCCGAAGCTTTTACATCACCTGTATTTATAAGGTCTATAATGCCGTGTTTATACACCCCTTGTTCAGGAGAATATATATCATGTATATCAGCATTTATGCCGCATATGTGCATGATGTTATCCACTACGTCATGGCTGCATATAAGCACAGGCCTGCATATTTCATATATATCCTCTTGATTTAAGGCTTTTATGGCTATCTCCGGGCCTATACCCGCCGGATCGCCTGCGGTTACCGCTATTATAGGTTTATCCATCATCTGCCACCTTTCTTAGATATTCTATACATTTTATAATGGCATCATCGCCGCCTACCAGTCCACCCTTTGTAATCAGTGGTAAGCCGGCAAATTCACCGCCTATCAACCTTCCGTATGTCGCCAGAGGCAATGCCTCGCCTTTTAATTCTATACTATCCGCGCCGACAGCGGCACATATCGCGGCTGTCACATCGCCTCCGCTCGTATACAAAGCTTTTATGCTAAGCCTATCATCATTTAATAGGCTCAACGTTATATCCGCCAGTGCTTTATTTATAACAGCTGATGCAGCTTGCATATCCTCGACCCGCACGATTTGTGCAGCCTGCATTGCGGTAGCTATGCCGACTATAGGGTGGCGCCGAAAAGCTCGTCCCACCTCCACAAAAACACGCTGCATCTCCGCATCCCTGTTCGGACTCAATAATAGCGGCACGTCTATAGCTATCCAAGGAATTGCGAGATTGCGACTGGCGGTATCAACCTGCCTTCTGGTAAGCTCAGATACACTGCCCACAATTAACAACATATGCGTGGCTTTTCCTTCTTCTTTACATAGAGCCGCTGCCATAGCTGCCGAAAATGGCCCGGGGTCCACTGGCATTATGGGCAATACGCTTTGGCAACATGCATTTGCTATGACGTCTATATGATTTTGCATCGTAGCATCTATTACCACTATGCCACCGGCGCCAATATTATTTATCGCGTCACACAGGCACTCTTGCCCGGCCATCACTTGATCCAGCCCTATATTTACGACCATACGCCTGCTTTGTTTAGATATTATATCGGCGACCTTGGATGAACTCACCGGCGTTTTTGGATCACTAGCCACATCGGTCTGCTGGAGGGGCATATTATCCACAAGCACATAGCCACCAGCGCATACCCTACCGGATAACGGATATGCCGGCACCACTACGGCAGTATATCGATGACCTAACGCATCCAAAGCAGCATCTATTTCAGCGCCTATATTGCCGCGCAATGTGGTATCTATGCGCTTGCAGAAAAGTTTTATCCCCTCAATGGCTTTGAATTGCTCTATCAAGCATTTTACACTTTTATATGCCCTCTCAGCCGACATGCTGCGGCTGTTGGTAGTTGCAGACAACACGTCATATCGAGGCGCATATCCGTCCAAAGCCTCTGTATCCATGACAGTGGCTGCAGTAAATCCCTTGCCTTTGAGCAGTATACCGGTAGCATTTGCACCAGTTAAATCATCGGCTATTACAGCTATTTTAGCCATACAAAGAACATCCTTTTCGTTTTATAAATATATTTTACCACATTGTTTTCAAAATGCTACCGTTATGAAACGTTAATATGATATTATTGATATGGTAAATTTATCTTTAGAAAGGGGAAGGCGATGTATTACGCTCATTCCGAAAGTAAAAACCGAGGTATGAGCAAGAAAGAATCATCATTTTATAATTGCGCGTACCATAAATACACATAAATATTCCGGTACGCGCAAAACTGCTTAATAGCATCGATAAATAAGGATTTTTGAGGTCCAATATCCCCCCTCGTGCGGGGGCGTGGATTGAGTCTTATTGCTTTTGCGATATCTTGACCATAAGCTTTATCACGCCGTAAACGATAGTTATAACGGCGAACACGCCCACCATGCCCAGCGCAGCTACGCGCAATGCTTCAGTTACCATATTCATACACCCCTTCCGTCATGGTACCAGCGCCAGCACCATAGCGCCGGCTATGATAGAACCTATCTGACCGGCCACGTTGGCACCGACAGCCTGCATAAGTATAAAATTGCCTGGGTCCTCCTTTTGTGCCATGCGCTGTATAACCCTGGCCGACATTGGGAAAGCCGATATACCAGCTGCCCCTACCATCGGGTTTATTTTTTTCTTTAAGAACAGATTGAGTATCTTGGCAAATATAACGCCGCCTGCCGTATCGAATATGAAAGCCGCAAGCCCCAAACCTATTATCATCAGCGTTTCAGGCGTCAGGAATTTATCCGCCGTCATGGTAGAACCTATGGTAATGCCAAGCAGCAGGGTGACTAGGTTGCTCAGTTCATTTTGAGCAGCTTTTGACAACCTGTCCAATACGCCGCACTCCCTTATGAGGTTTCCGAACATAAGCGAACCTACCAAACCCACGCTCATCGGCGCTATTATACCCGCTATAAGCGTGAGCGCTATAGGAAATATAATCTTTACCGTTTTGGATATCGGCACGGCAGAAGGCTCCATATGTATGCAGCGTTCCTCCTTGCTGGTCAACGCTCTTATAACCGGCGGCTGTATAATGGGTACCAGCGACATATAAGAATAGGCTGCCACTGTTATTGGCCCAACAAGCCTCTCCGCAAATTTCGTCGCGACATATATTGATGTGGGACCATCAGCTGCTCCTATTATCCCTATAGAAGCCGCTTCTTTTATGGGAAATCCCAGGAGCGCCGCCACGACTATGGTGGCGAATACGCCGAACTGCGCCGCTGCTCCAAAAAACATCATAACGGGCTGTTCCAGCAGTGGGCCGAAGTCTATCATGGCCCCCACAGCTATGAATATAAGTATCGGGAATAATTCCGTCTTTATGCCGGCATCGTACAAAATCGACAGAAATCCTTCCGGTCCGAGCGCCGACGACAACGGTATATTGGCCAGTATAGCACCAAAGCCTATCGGCAAAAGCAGCATAGGCTCATACTCGCGCCTTATAGCAAGGTATATAAGAAGGCCACCTACGAGTATCATTACGACGTTGCCCCATGTCATAGCCATTAATCCTTGTAACAGTTGTTCCATATAATCCTCCAAAAAGATTTTTAGAATTATAGGGATCAAAAAAGACCCCTATCCTTGCGGATAAAGGTCTCATTCTTTCCATTGCCGACCGGATATAGAGCTATATCGTGATGACGATCGGCAAAACCACTTTTGTGGTGAATTACTCCCCTTTATAATGTCGTCTATTATTATATTGCAAAGCACCAGGCAATGCAATAAAAAAATTCTGCGGTTTGCATAAAGCGGCATTTAATATCGATAAATATTTGACAATCTGATCGCCATATTGTATTATTGTAATATACAAATATAACGATACGGAGGGTATCATAAATGAAGGTTATCATAGTAGGAGGGGTGGCCGGTGGTGCATCGGCTGCAGCCAGATTGAGGCGTCTTGACGAGAACGCCGAAATAATACTTTTTGAAAAAGGCGAATATATATCATTCGCCAATTGCGGTTTGCCATACTATATAGGCGGCGTAATAAAGGAAAAAGATAAATTGCTGGTACAAACCCCTGAAGATATGTCCAGGCGCTTCAATATAGACGTGAGGACAAAAAGCGAGGTAATCAGCATAGTACCGGATAAAAAAGAGGTAATTGTCAGGGATTTAACGAATAATGAAGAATACAGCGAAACCTATGATAAGCTCATACTCTCCCCTGGCGCTGAACCTATAAAGCCCGATATACCAGGTGTTGACGACAGCAGAGTATTTACCTTGAGAAATATACCGGATACCTACAGGATAAAGGACTATATAGATCAGCATAAGCCTCGCCGGGCCGTAGTGGTGGGTGGAGGCTTTATAGGCATTGAGGTGGCTGAAAACCTGCATGCCCGCGGTATAAATGTCACCATAGTGGAGCTGGCAGATCATATCATGGGGCAGATAGATTATGAGATGGCAGCCATAGTACACAATCACCTGCATAGTAAAAACGTCGAGCTTTATCTCAAAGACGGTGTGAACGCCATACAGCCCGTGAACGATCATCTAGCCGTCGTATTAAATAGCGGCAAGAGCATAGATACCGATATGGTAGTAATGGGCATAGGTGTCAAACCCGATATAAAGTTGGCTAAAGATGCCGGCCTGGCTATAGGAGCGCGCGGCGGCATAAAAGTAGATCAATATATGCGTACCTCTGATCCCAATATATACGCCGTAGGTGATGCCGTGGAGGTTAAAGACTTTATAAGCGGCCAGAACGCCGTAATACCACTAGCGGGGCCGGCCAACAAACAAGGCCGTATAGCAGCCGACAACATAGCGGGCAGATCGAGCATATATGAAGGCACTCAAGGCACATCCATAGCCAAGGTGTTCGATATGACGGTGGCAGCAACCGGCAACAATGAACGCCAACTTGGGCGCAGCGGCATAAAATATCAGAAATCGATAATTCATCCCAACTCTCATGCCAGTTATTATCCGGATGCATTGCCTATATCCATAAAACTTATATTCTCACCTGACGATGGCAGGATATTGGGTGCACAGGCAGTAGGTTATGAAGGTGTGGATAAACGCATTGACGTCATAGCCACAGCTATACGCGCGGGCATGACAGTATATGATTTGGAGAAACTGGAACTAGCCTACGCACCCCCATATTCATCTGCCAAGGACCCTGTAAACATGGCTGGATTTGTGGCGGCCAATATATTGAAAGGTGATTGCGATGTATTCCACTGGGATGAGGTAGATAAGCGTGATAATGATAAAACAGTGCTCATAGACGTACGCACTCCCTTGGAATACAATATGGGCACGATAGCCGGCGCTATAAATATACCGCTGGATGACCTGCGAGGCAGATTAGATGAAATACCCAAAGATAAGGAAATACTGGTATTTTGTCAGGTGGGCCTGCGCGGGTACCTGGCCTGCAGGATATTGAAGCAGCATGGATTTGCCAATGTCAAAAACTTAAGCGGCGGGTACAGGACATACGAGATAGCAACCGGACGTCAGAGCAACGAAGGCATATTCCGCTATGACGACGCTTTCAGCTCTAGCCGCGTTGAGGCACCCATTCCCCCACAAGATGAAAAACCGTCAGGCAATACCATAGAGGTCGATGCCTGCGGCTTGCAATGCCCCGGCCCCATAATGCAGGTATATAATGCCATGCAGGGCATGAAACCCGGCGATGTATTGCAAATAAAGGCCAGCGATCCGGGATTTGAAGGCGATATAAAGGTATGGTGTCAGCGCACGGGCCACAAACTGCTGGATATAGGATGGCAGGGGCGCACATTGGTAGCCCGCATTCAAAAAAGTGGCGTTCTCCCAGAAGAGCAGCAGGCCGAGCCTCAAAGCCATGACAAAGCCATGATAGTATTCAGCGGCGATTTAGACAAGGCTATAGCCTCATTCATCATCGCCAACGGCGCCGCGGCCATGGGGCGCAAGGTAACGATGTTCTTCACTTTCTGGGGACTCAATATACTGCGCAAACCTGAAAAAGTGCCGGTACACAAGGATTTTCTGAGCAAGATGTTCGGTGCTATGATGCCAAGAGGTTCCATGAAACTGCCGTTATCGCGCATGAATATGCTTGGCATAGGACCTAAACTTATACGGCATCTTATGAAGGAAAAAAACATCTTCTCGCTCGAGGAATTGATCCAGCAGGCTATAAAGAATGGCGTTAGGATAGTAGCCTGCAATATGTCCATGGATATAATGGGCATAAAGAAGGAAGAACTTATAGATGGTGTGGAGATAGGGGGCGTGGCATCATTTATCGGAGCAGCTGAGCAGTCCGATGCATCGCTGTTCATATAGATGAGCGATATGGATAATTCGAAACACTACGAAATATTGGCACAAAAGCTGAAAGCTATCGCCCATCCATACAGGCTTTGCATAGTCAAAGGCCTCATGGAACACGAATGCAATGTATCTTATATGCAGGAATGCCTGGGCCTACCCCAGTCTACCGTATCGCAGCATCTGGCCAAGCTCAAAAGCGCCGGCATTATAGAAGGCCGGCGCGACGGCCTGGAAGTATGCTATAAAGTGGTGGACGATGATGTTAAAAATATCATAAATGTACTGTTTAAGCCTTGATGATGTATCATCAAGGCTTAAAGCTTAAGCATGCCATTGTATATGCCTGGCACTGAACCATCTATTACAGTAGCACCCGCAACCTTAGCATAAAAATCTACTGGCCCTGCTCCTCCTATAATAGCATAGGCGTAGCCTTGAGCAGCCATGGCATCCAGGCATGCCAAAAGCAGTGCCTTGCCGGTACCCTTGCCACGGAAGGCAGGATCCACGCCGGTAGGACCGAAAAAGTCCCTGCACGTCGCATCATGGCAGGCAAATCCTATTAATTGACCGTCTTTCACTGCTATAAAGCACGATACGGGGTTATTGGAAAAAGCCACATCGCATTCGCTGGCCCAGCCGTTGCCGAATTTATCGGCCACCCACTGGACTACAGCGCGTTTCTCAGGCGGCAAAGCCCGGCGTATATCTATCCCCTGGGCTTTCTGCTGCTCCAATACCGGCTGAACCGGTGGAAGTTCATATAATTTGACAAGCATATCTGGCATAATTTATTCCTCCTTATTCTTTCATGCCAATATTATATCAAAGTTGCCACAGGACTGCGAATATTTTCAATACGTCGTCTAGGGTGTATAATAGGTCCAGATACTTTATTTTAAGGAAGGTTTATTTATGGAAGATGTAATACAGCGCTTCTTGCGCTATGTGAAATACGATACGTGCTCAAATGAAATTTCCCCCGCATATCCGAGCACAGATGGTCAACTTATATTTGCGCAGGTGCTGGCTGACGAGCTGGCACATATGGGCCTAAAAGATGCCTGCGTGGATCAAAACGGCTATGTTACCGCTACGCTCACATCCAACGTTTCCTCAAACCTGCCGGCTATAGGGTTTATATCGCATATGGACACCAGCCCGGATATGCCGGGCCATGATGTAAAACCACACATAATAGAAAATTACGACGGTTCAGACATAATACTAAACCGCGATATGGGCATTGTGCTTTCACCAAGCGAATTTCCCCATCTGAGAAATTATATCGGCCAGGATATTATAGTGACCGATGGCACCACCCTTTTGGGTGCTGACGATAAAGCCGGAGTAGCCGAGATAATGACGGCTGTTGAGTTTTTATTGGAGCATTCTGAGATAAAACACGGTACTGTTAAAGTATGCTTTACTCCCGATGAGGAGGTAGGCCGAGGTGTCGACCGCTTCGATACAGCAAAATTTGGAGCAGCTTTTGCCTATACCGTTGACGGCGGGGAAATAGGCGAGCTGAATTATGAAAACTTCAACGCCGCAGCAGCCCGTATAAAAATAAAGGGCAAGAGCATACATACCGGCGATGCTAAAGGTAAAATGAAAAATGCCGTATTGATAGGCATGGAGCTAAACGATATGCTCCCTCCAGATGAGATACCCGCAAATACTGAAGGGTACGAGGGCTTCTACCATATAAACAACTTTGACGGCAATGTAGATCATGCCGACGCATATTATCTAATAAGGGACTTCGATAAAAAAGGCTTTGAAGATAGGAAAAACTTCATGAAGGGCATTGCGGACAAGCTAAACGCCAAATACGGTGCCGATACGGTAAATATAGATTTATACGATCAGTACTATAATATGAAAGAGATAATAGAGCGGCATATGTACGCGATAGATATAGCAAAAGCAGCCATGCAGCAAGCCGGTGTACAGCCCCTGATACTGCCCATACGCGGCGGTACAGACGGCGCGCGCCTCTCATACATGGGCCTGCCCACCCCCAACATTTTCACCGGCGGGCACAACTTCCACGGCCGCTATGAATACATACCGGTCCAATCCATGCAAAAAGCCGTTGAGGTTATAGTAAACATAGCTATAAATTGCTGCACATATCCGTGGCCATCCTAGCAGCAACGATTGTGTTTTGCATTGCGCAACGATATAGTATCCATATTATGGTTACGTACCGCTGCGCAATGCATCGTATCATAATATTACAGTTTTAACCTGAAGGTTTTCAGCTCGTACGGCTTTATATATACATCAAATGAGCCGGTCTGTACTGATATATCTTCGCCTTGTGCCCGCTCCAACAGATCGCATTCCACAGCGCTCTGTACATTAAAAGCGCATTTTATGCCGACCTTGCCGCGCTGACCAAAAGCCTCAAACACCCTCAATATTAAATCGCTGTTATCTTCGGCTTTCTTTACGGTATCTATTATGACATTATCCGCATCTGTCGAAAACATGGATTGCTCAGCAGCGAGCGAGCCTGTATGAGGCGATGCCACTATAGCTGTAAGCGGTGCATTAAGCTGCCACGCCATAGGTACTGTCCCGCCTTGGTCCCACGAGCCCTTATGCGGGTACAATGAATATGTGAATTCGTGATACCCTCTATCGGCTTTGGGATCTGGCCACATAGGCGCTCTCAACAGCGTCAGCCGCATTACGTTGTCTTTAATATCGTGTCCGTATTTGCAATCGTTCAGCAGGCTTACGCCGTAACCAGTTTCGGACAGATCCGCCCATTTATGAGCGCATACCTCAAATTTAGCCTTGTCCCAGCTCGTATTCCAATGCGTTGGCCGATTTATGGCACCATAATATATGTCATAGGTCGCCTCTGTAGCCCTTATATCGACTGGGAAGGCTACCTTAAGCAGTTTCTGATCCTCCTGCCAGTCCACCGATGTTTTAAAATCTATACGCGGTATATCGTTATATATCGTTATATCCTGGGTTATGGTGGATTTATTAAACCGTCTGATCATACGGAGTATGCCTTTTACCGGGCCTATAGCAATGACCTCTGATGAGATAAGCTCATCGACCTCCCACATCTTATCACGATAGAAAAGGTCTATATCCCATGCCTCCCAATCTGCCGGCTTGTCTTCAAAGATCTGTAGAACGTTGCCGCATTTATCCGGCTGTAATACTTGCCGACCGTTTATCTTATCATATATCGATGTCATAAATCCCTTTTCGTTTATGTCTATAGCAAAAAATCTGTTCTCGAGATGCTCCTTTTCCACCGTTATGTCAACAGCAGCAGGTACCGACTCTTCTTCTATCATATGATATACTCTATAACCCATCGACGGCACATCGGCAGCGGTGAATACGAGTTCGGTTCGGCCTTCTTCGGTTATTGCCTGAGAATCAACGATATTGCCCTCGCGATCGACGACCTTATATTTTTTATCGCTTTCGATGACTAAACTCACCGCATCGGTTACCGGCCACGATAGAGAATTGAATACCGTAATAGCCTTGCCGTCGCCTGATGTGTCTATATGGCTTTCCAGGTTTTTCAAAGCTTTTGATTTTATATCGTTGCCTGTTCTCAATACTTCCGCATAGTCTCTAGCCGAGTCCTCGTATACCGGCGTTATGGATGAACCCGGTATTATGTCATGGAATTGGTTGAGCAATATCTTCTTCCAGCCGTTATTCAAGGTTTCCTGCTCATATGGATGTCCATATATCCTGGCTAGATACGATAGCAGCTCTGCCTCTCGATACAACAGTTCCGCTTTACGGTTGTTGCGCTTATTCCTGGCCTGCGTTGTATACGTCCCGCGGTGAAGCTCGAAATAAAGCTCCCCATCCCACACAGGCAAAGCATCGATATCATTTCTCAAACGCTCAAAGTATTCATCCGCCCTGCCCGTTGCACATTCAGGCATGCCGGGCAGATCGGTGAGGCGTTTGGCGTATTCCAGCATCTCTGCCGTAGGGCCACCGCCTCCGTCGCCGTATCCGAACTGATACAACAGCTCATCCGTTTGTTCTTTCTGGCGGAAGTTATCCCACGTGGCTTTTATCTCATTTGGCGTAAGCATGCCATTATATGCCCCCGGTGATGTGGGAAAATACGACAGTATCTCGCTGCCGTCATTGCCGCGCCATGTAAACAGGTCATAAGGGAATTTATTCTCGTATATCCACATTATCTTGTTGGTAACGAAGTATTCATAACCACCCTTTTTAAGGATCTGCGGTATGATCCAGTTGAATCCGAAGGTATCGGGTAACCAGGCTACCTTTGGCTCTATCCCGAACTCTTGCATGAAGAAGCGCTTGCCTAGGAGAATCTGGCGCACAAATGATTCGCCCGATATGAGGTTGCAGTCATGCTCTACCCATGTGCCGCCGGTTGGCTCCCAGCGCCCTTCTTTTATCCTCGTTTTTATCTGTTCATACAGTTTGGGATAATACTGTTTAGTATATTCAAACTGCTGTGCCTGGCTCTGTATGAAATAATACTGAGGATATTGTTCCATAAGACGAAGCGCTGTAGAAAATGTCCGGCTACACTTGCGTACGGTCTCTTTAAGCGGCCACAACCATGCAGTGTCTATATGCGAATGTCCATTTAAAAGCAATTTACCGTTTCCGCGTGCATATCGTATCGCGCTTATGCTGTCGCATAGCATAATCCTGGCTTTTTTGATCTGTTCATCATCGTTGTAATCATCTATCGACTGTAAAGAAGCTTTAACTTTATTGAGCATGCTTTGTCGCAAATCATTATCATTTTGCACCACCGCCGAGTCAAATATCGTCTTTAAGTCAAAATAATATTCATAAGCGGCTTCATTTACACAAGCTAGCGTAACTCCGCGGAAAGTGTATGGTTCAAAGGTCAAGCCTCTCAATTGCCTACCGGCGTATTCGCCCCATTCCATGCCGGCTTCTATAAGGATATCATATTGTTCATCTCCGGCGGCATGCTCGGTCAAAACAACGGATTTATGGTTTCTGTCTATGCCTTGGTACGGTGTTCCATTTATAGACAGCAGGGCCTCTCCTCCGCCAAGTTCGATCGTCATTATGACTTTGCAGCCTTTATATGTATCGGGTATGCGTACCATTTTCCTAAACCAATAGGTTTGCTCTGGGCTGCCCCATTGTTGACCGACTTTTATAGGTGCCCACTCCTGGTTCTCATAGCGGTATTGGTCCGGAGCGTCATAATAGCCTCTTTTAAACTGCCATCCATCTAGCGTTGTGCTTCGCCTATAAATCACCTTACCTACATCGTTTATGCGATCGGTAATCCATTTTTGTAATAATTCTTCTTGCAACAATACACCCACCTCCAAAATCATTTAAATTTTAATAAGCCTTGGTATCATTATATCAGCTAAATCTCATATCTGCAACGTTAACCGATAGGCTCATCGCACTGGCAGAACAGCGCCGGCCATCCCTCTGCCGCTGCCGTTGCTAAAAATTTTAATTCCATTGTTAAAACCCCCTTGCTATTTATTCCAGTTCCAGCCTTCTTCCAACATGATGAGATAATTTTTCATGGGCACATAATTGGCCACTGTATTGCCCGAACCGAGAGCATACCGACCTCTTGGCATACATTCCTCCAAAATACCCCTTATGTATCGGCGCAGCTCATCCTCAGGCAAACGGCATAATTTATCCATATCCACGCCGCCTAACACGCCTATCCTATGTCCGTATTTTCTCTTAAACTCGGTTACCGGCACCGATGCGTCCTCAAAGGAATGCTTGGCATCGATTTTCACATCCTCGATAAGATCCTCCATGATGCTTTCCAGATTACCGCAGGCGTGAAGCATATATATCAGCCCGTTGTCGTGGGCCAATTTAGCCAGCTTTTTATGCCAGGGCAAAGAATACTTTCTTAATGCATCCGGCGATATCATGGTCGATGTCTTAAAGCCCATATCATCGCCCTGAAAGAACCCAACCAGATTAGGAAGCCCTAGAAGTTTCTCATAGAAACCGTAGATTATCTGCCCCACCTTCTCAAATACGGCTTCAACGAGTTTGGGATTATCGTACAGCAGAAATGACAGATTTTCATAACCGAACAACGTATCCAATGGTACCTCTAAAAAGCCGCTGGTCGGACATACAAACACACCCATACCCTCTGGTACATGAGCGGCTGCATATTCATAATCCCAGAGATCCACATTATCAAGCGACGGCCATGGATAGCTTTCAAAATCCTCCCACGTAGATATAGGGCCTTTGCCCTCTTCCGCCCAGCTTCTTTTCCCTCTGGAAAGAGCGGCGGTATCCTCACCCAAGCGATTCTTTCCCACAAAATTCAATCCGCCTGAAAGCCTTACATAGTCATAGCCCAGCCTATAATACACCTCAATGTAATTATCCCAATAGGCTTTACGGCCCTCGCGAGCAGTTGACGGATTGACCCAATGCCGTCCCAGAAAATCCTCAGCTATAGCAGCTACCATTTCGATATCCAAAAAGAGCTCGGCGAAAGGCGGGCGCGATGGTATGGTTTTGCCTAAAACAACATCCTTAAACCAATTTATATTGGGTTGCGGTTTATCTATAGGTAATCTCATCAATCTTATCCCCTACCTCTAATTTATTTATATACAGTATATATCTTATTGATGCTCGAGCCTAACATATTCTTGCCTTTATATTGAACGATATTGCCCAAATTAACATATAAACTAAAAGGCAATTATGATATAATTGATATAAATATTTGTTTTGCAAAGGGAGGAATTTATTTGATTATAGAACATATATCGCAGAGCGAAACAGCATATGAGGAATACTTCCAGACGCCGGACCCGGCTATACCCATACGATCTTTTGTCAATTCGTCTCGGCAGCAGAGTATATCGGTAAAGCCGCATTGGCACGAGGCTGTAGAAATATTGTATATGCTGGAAGGAACGGCGGTTCAGAGGATAAATGATCTAGTATTCGGCATTCATACAGGTGATATTGTGATAATCAATGGCCTGAATGTGCATTCTACAATATCGGAAGGTAATGAAGCTACTGACATTCTGGTATTACAGTTTGACCCTCGTTTATTGAACACTATGGAAGAAGGTTACCTACGCCCCCTGTTCTTTTCCAAAGATCCCGGTAATCCTCATCTCGTAAATACCCAGATGCCCATTGGCCGTCAGATAAAAGAACATATGATGGATATATACCATGAGTTTGTCGATAAATCGCACGGTTACGAGCTGGCCATAAAAAGCGATATATATCGAATATTATGCTTAATGCTGAGAAGCTCCGATATGAGATACTGTACGGACACCCGATATAACGCTTATAGAATAAAACTGCAGAGATTACAGATATTGTTGGATTATATAGACCAGCATTATGAACAACCGATAGAACTCTCTGAAGCCGCCGAAATGATACACATGAGCAGATACCATTTCTGCCGATTTTTTAAGAAAACCATGGGCAAAACTCTGATCGAATATCTAAACGAAACGAGGATCGAAAAAGCTCATCAGATGATAATTAGCAGTGGCAAAACCATCTCCGAAATCGCTTTCGAAGTAGGTTTCAATAGCGTTACCTATTTCAACAGGCTTTATAAAAACATAAAGCATTGCACGCCTACGGCAGCCCGACGAAATCTTCATTCTTGAATATGGAGAACAAGAGAAACGGCTTAAAGCCGCTTCCATCAGTATTCTTCAACCAACTCCTGAGCTATGTCCGTCCATTGTGTAAACCGTTCAGGATGGTTGTCACAGGTATGGGTATCCTTCAATATCATCTCTATAACGCAGCCTTTGGTTACATCCAATGTGTGCTTTATATATCCCCTTATAAAATCGGCATCAAAATCCCCTACAAGATACGAAGGCTTTGGTTTCCATGAAAATATATATTTATCGCCCAGTTTCTCCGCACACTTATCCACATCGGCAAATGGTGATATGGAAATTCTCCTTATATGAGGTATGGTGAATACATAATCAAGTTTAGCGGTCAGATCCTCACAACAGCCATAACCATTAAGCCCGAAAGGCTCCAAAAGGCGCTTCTCGTATTGCATGACAAATTCATAGTGCTGCTGCGGCGATACTTGAGCCATCTCCTGAGATTCGGCCGACGCCCACATATCGCAGGGCCTGATTCTTTCAGGGTCATAGTCGGATCTGGGCAATTCATCTGTATATCCGACTCCGCCGGAGGAATGATAGGTTTCATCATTATTTAAGCTGAAAAGATTAAGATCCATATATTGCTGTACCAGCCTACGATGACCTTCTTCTAAAAAGGCCATGGCTTCGTGCAACATACCAGGGTTGTCGTACATATCCCACATCACCTGCTCCAAACCGCGAAGCTCGCAATATATATCCATAAGATGAAACGAAACATGGGCTATGCCTTTGAGTTGTACATCCAATATATTGACGAACAGATCTTGGGCCTCTTCCATGCGCCCCAGTGTTTCTTTTTCGTCGTACCGCACCTCGGGAAACCTTAGTTTTTTGAGATCGCTATAATCATTGATAAGCGGGATAAAACCCCACGAGCCGGTATTCTGGCTGCTAGGCCTATGTTTCGGCTGCAATCCCCAATCGGTAGTAGTGATAGCTTTTGATACGACCCATTTTTTCTCTATAACACTGTCATCATGTATGTATTCATGCTGATATATGCGCCGACGCAGTTCCCATTCTATCCCACGAGCAACCTCTCCTTGGCACTGAAGCACCGATTGCGGTAGAAGCTCACGCCACGACCCTTCAGGGAATACTAATATCATCGGACGCACGCGTTTTAGCTGGTTATGCTGTTTCCACATGCGGCGGCGCTCCTCCATGACAGGGAGCTCGGCTATCTCTGCCACCCGCTTGGCTAGATCTCGTATTATTTTTTTATCTTCTTGAGCAATCATTTTTCCCTCTCTCTCAATCCTCATGTTCTACAATTATAATAAATATTCATGTGCCAGGATCAAAAATACGCTCGATGTCCAAGTATACGCTTTATCGCGCAGTCCTTCGCCGGTTAAAGCATCGAAGTTCTCAGCAAAGCCGCCGGCTGCGCACATATAAGCAAATTTCCTGCATATATCTTGCGCCATGGCCTCCTCGCCAGCTTCTTTTAACCCATCCACCATCAACATCGTAGACGGTGCCCAAATAGGGCCGCGCCAGTATCCATCGGCCTCATATGAAGGGCTGTCGATGCTCTCGGTAGCCAAGCCATGCTCGGTTATTATACCGCTTTGTTTTAGATCAGTGATGGTAGCTGTCAACACATTTTGCGGCAAACGCCCGGCTAGTATAATGGGCATAAACGGCAGTAGGCTTTGGGATGAGATCGGTTTATGCACTCCTGACTGCAAGGCTACCAATCTATTGCCCCTTAGCGAATGCTCAAGCAATCTATTCAACAATTCGGATGCTCTTTGTTTCCATACACGCGATTGGGCTTTCCTGCCAAGCTTATCCGCCACATCAGACAACGTTTCCATTTGGATTATAAGAAAGGCGGCTAAATCGGGGCTTTCAATGGGGGGCCTCTCAGCAAATACAGTGCTATTATCCCATCCCGAATCATTTCCGTGATTATACTGCGGTATGCCGTCGTCGTCATCGTCGCGATAATTAAACCACCAATTGGTCCAATCACATAAAGGTTCATAGACCTGAACCAGTTTAGCACGATCTATATAATCCGTATTATCCATCATCTTTTTCAATGCCCAGCCGTGAATAGGTGGTTTGCAGAAGTTCCATATGGGCAGGCGATCGTTAATGCTATCTGGTAAAGCGCCATTATCGTCCTGATAATCAAACATTATCATAAATTGATCCCATGCCAACTCAGGATATTTATAGCTCAGAGCTATGGCGTTGAAGCAATGATCCCAGCTCCATACATTGGTCATCCAATTCTTAGACATAAGCATGGCTGGCCTCGTTATCAAGCCATTAGGTTCTACAATACATGACCAGTCAATGTAAGCCGCCAGCTCACCAGCCTGGGAAAATTCATCCGGCACATCCGGCATTTTACCTAAAAATGCCTTAAATTCTTCTTTGACGCTTTTGATGCTTTCATCAAAATAATCATAGGTATGCTGATACCATGAGCTATAAAATTCTTCAATTGCACACTCAAAATAACCTGTATCATCTGGCAGTATGTCCACTTTAACAAAACTGCACTTGCTGCCGTCCCAAGGGGCATCCATACATAATCGCGCTTTTAACGGTATAAACATTAGCTGTACTCTGCTGTTAAAAGCGTTTATGATCCACTGGTATTCTTTAAATGGAATAGCATTATTGAACATGGATTCCTCACTGGAAGAAAAACGCAACCCTACACCGCGGCCTCTTATTCTTATAACCGTAGGAGTCGCGATGCATATCTCAACATATCCATTCGCAGCTTCTAAACGAAGCAGTTCGGGCATGGCCTTAATTTCGAACGGTATGGGTCGGCCCCCATCGGTAAGCTCTACCCGCATGACCTCTTTTGACACCGCATCGCCATGAACCGTACGCAAATAAAGCCCTTCTTTAGCATTGACACCTCTAAAGCGTCCCGATAACCACGAGAAAGCCATATACGATCCACAACGGCTGAAAGGAACTTGCTCTAAGTTAAAATTCACATTTATACCCCCATTTTTATAAAAGATCTACGTTATTTTTTAATTATACGATAAAGCAGTTAAAACCTCAAGGCAAATTTCCAGTAGTTTTTATCTGTCACTGTCATCAATAATTTACCTTCAATTTTTATTCTTCTTTCAATATTTCATCCAGCGGTTTACTCCACTCATCGAATACAGCCTCTATATTTTCTTGGGGATTATTTATACCCCATTCGCATTGAGCAATAACACCACCATTGCCATCATCCAAGGCTCTACGTACGCGCCTCACTGCTTGCCGTACATCTTCCGGTGTACCATATGGCAATATATGTTGTCTATCTATTTCACCCCAAAATGTTATTTTACCTTTATATAGCTTAGCCAATCTTTCGATGTCCATGCAGAATAATTGCGAGTTCACGGCATCCACACCTATCTCTATCAAATCGGGATATATCTCTTCTATATTACCATCCGAATGGAAGAATACAAACTTACCGCTCGAGTGAATTATATCACAGTAATCCCTGTAGAGCGGTTTATAGAAAGAACGCCATAATTCCGGCGAGATCAACAAGGTATTCTGCGAGCCCCAGTCATCCATAAAGCCTATGGCATCTACGTCGGTTTTCGCCCACATCTCCATCTCTCTGGTAAAAAATTCATGCAGCATATCGCGAAGACGGTAAACTTCTTTAGTTCCATAAGCCAAATCGATGAATAGGTTTTGAGTCCCTCTTAAAAACTGCATTCTTTCAAAAGGCCTCGTTTCGGTCCCCACCTTTACAAATTTATCTGTTTGTTCACAGCTTCGGTTTACCTCTGACAAATCAGCCTCATCAAGCAATTCCCATGGCGGTTGATAGCTGTCCAATGCAGACCAATCGGCTAATGGAGGTTCTTTAACCTCTCCTACTACCCCAGGTTCAGCCACATGCCATACGCAACCCCATGCATCTGTGTAGTTGCCTACCACAGCCTCTCGGCCTTTACAACGACGTCCTCTACCATACCTATATCTAGGCCCGGCAAAATCCACCGGATATTTACTCAACACGTCTTTCAATTCATTGGATCTAAACATAGGTATACCCGGCAGCATCCACAAATCTCGCGGAGCTCTATCCGGTTGTTGAAACTTTAATGCCCTTATCACTCTTTCACGCGATGTCATATTTTCTCTCCCCTCTCCTCCTAAATTATTATGTTTTACCCAAAATCTCCCACCTCATAATCGATTAACAACTCACGGACTTATTATATAATACCTCCCTCGTATTATGAAAGCGCTTCCCATATAAATCAGCATAGATTTTTTTATCCATATAAAGCAAATAAGTGAGGTAAAATTCGCTTACTTGTTATATGTCCTTAGGCTGAGCTGTAGACGCCCGGATTATTAGTTCCGTCAGCAAAATCATTTCACGTCTAACCGGTTTTTTACCGTTATTGATATTGTCTATAAGCAATCCTCCGGCTGTCTCGCCTATACCGTATATAGCTAAAAACGATCAGCCTACTAGACCCGTACGTTCTATGCCCTCCATAAATTGTCGTTGTAGGATTATATACACTATCAAAAGTGGCAACACTACCAGAAATGTGCCGGCCATGACCACTGCTGCGTTGAATTTCTCAACTGTCTCGTAGCCTATCTGGCCTAAATTAAAGCCCATCTGTGGCAATATCATAGGCAATAAACCTTTTTCCGGTGACATAAGATATATAGACGGTTCAAAGTAATCGTTCCAGTGCCACACCATAGAAAGTATTGCACTGACCAATATAGCTGGCTTGGATATCGGCATGATAATATTCCAGTATATTCTAAAACTACTACAACCATCAATACGGGCAGCATCTTCTAATTCATACGGTAATCCTCTAAAAAATTGCCGGAATATGAATACAAAGAGACCTCCCCGCAATCCCATGCCGAAAAATGTTGGAATTATAAGTGGTAAATAGGTATTTATCCAATTCATCCTCGAGTATTGAATAAACAGCGGCACTACTATGGTTTGAGGCGGTATGATAAGAGTAAGCAATACTACAAGAAACAGCATGTCTCGGCCGCGAAATTTACACCTTGCAAACCCGTAAGCCACAAATGAACATGATAATATATTACCCACTATACTCAATACCGTCACAAAAATCGAATTTTTCAAGTAAGTCCAATAGTTTAACGCCAACGTAGCCATAGAATAGTTATCCAAATACAAACTTTTAGGTATCCAGCGTATGGCCATATCTAATAAATCCGTAGGGGATTTCAAGGATGTAATTATCATGTATATAAACGGAAATAAAAATACAAAGGCAAAATCCAATAAAAGTATATATATAGCTATCTGAAATATTATGTTGCTCCAAAAGCTCCGACTCTTAGCCGCTTCCAGCAACCGCGTTGACTTCGGTAACGAGGCACGCGTAACAATATTTTTTTCAATAGACATTAGCCATATCCTCCTTTATCTATCACCTGCATAATAAACAAAACGCTTTGATATAAGGAATATCACTGCAACGACTATGAATACAAAAATGAAATATATCCATCCTAGTGCCGCACCGTATCCGAAATTAAGCTGCCTAAAGGCAACATTTATGACATAATCCACTATAGGATTGCTTACATCTGTAAAAGAATCTATCAACGTATAGATGATATTGAGCAATATAACCGGAGATATCATGGGCAATGTGATCTGCCAAAACATCTCCCATTCGCTGGCTCCATCACATCTGGCTGACTCGTACAGAGATGCTGATATCCCCTGGAGTCCTGCTAAAAATAATATGATTTGCACCCCTGATTTCCATAATATAAGAGTAAGCCGGTCAAAGAATCCCTGTACGTAAGAGGCTACAGTAGGTCCTAGATATACGAAAAACTCTTCGGGTATTGCTATGCCTCTGGTTAGAGCCTGTTGATTTACGCCCTGCCCCAGAAGCTGTTGAAGTATGAAACCCGTGCCGAGTAAAACTGGCAGGAAAAAAGCTGCTCGAAAGAATGCCTTAAGCTTTATATCGCGGTTAAGCAATATAGCTATAAACAACGCAAATACAATGATTAAAGGGGTGTTTATCAATGTATTGTTTACCGTCATTATGAAATTAGGTAAAAAGTTAATGTCAACTATAAAGGCATTTATATAATTCGCCCAGCCCGTCCATTCCGATTCAAGATTGGCCACTTCTGTAACCTTATGAAAGCTAAGCCATAGAGATTCGAAAAAAGGATAGGCTATAAAAGTCGCAAAACCTATTATCCACGGGGTTATAAAAACATAGCCTTCCATAGAGCGTTTTTGCTCCAAAGTGAGTTTGCGTTTATGCCTCATTTTACATTTCCCCTTTCATCTACCACTATATAGCTCAATGCTTCTATAGTATGCCCATCGGCTTGTGCGGATTGTCCTCCATAATTGACGTATACTGCAGTGCCATTTTGATAAGTGGTTTTATATATATCCTCTGTTATCTTTTCATGATCGGTTATAAACATAGACCAGGTAGTGCCCAGTTTATCGTTGAACTCTTTATATGCGCTAGCAGCGGTTTCAATCCAATCGCCATAATATGATGTAAATAGCTGATTGTAGTCAGTGTATTTCAATAACTTTGAGTCTTGATAGGTCAGTTGGTAATAGGGCATATAGCCATATTCTATCCATTTTAACTTTTGACGCTGGGGATCATAAAATAAATTGCCCGGGCTGGACGAATAGGGTATAAGACCATGGACTACCATTTGATAAAATGGCACTGCCGTATCACTAAAGAAGTAACCTGAATCGTTGGCCGGTATGTCAAAGATACGATCGGTTTGTTTTAATATATAGGCATTACCGCCGTGTACGGCGGCTGAGCCGAATTGTTTGCTGGACTCGCTGATGAACTTATTCCAGTAATCGGCCGTCTGACCACGCGTAAGCGGATATTCCCTATGGTAATCGAAGTATATCATTAAACCCAATTTCTCAAAGTTTAAGCCGTTTATGCCATACCCGTTCAAGTTCGGCAAGAAATTGTTGATAAATAGCTCCCAAGTTTTGACCGGATTAAATAAAAATGCGTTATTAAAAGCATTGGTTACCACTAAGCCGTTTCGCTGTCTAGCCACGTCGTTTTGTATCGAAAATCCGCCATTCTCACTTAGGGCATCCACGAAGTTATCCTGTAAAAATAATACTATGCTATTTTTAGAAGTATAATCCGCCAAACGCTTTAATCCATTCCAGCCGCCCAATGCATTATTTGGCGGTAGATGAACCGGATATGTTTTAAATCCTTCTTTGGTCCAGCCCATGAGGTTTACTTGTATATCATTTACTCCTCGATTATAGAATTCCTCTATAATCTGCTTGGCCTGGTCAAACGTGGTCATAGGTATAAACTTATCAAACAAAAGTCGATCTTCTTTTATGCCGGTAAGTAAATCCAGCCCTAATGGGATTTTGTCTCCGTTCTCTATAACCTTCTTTATATTTCCTTTACCTAACAGGTATTGCCGGTAAGCATTAGCCATACCGCTATAGTCGGCATTCCGACCGGCCAGAAAGGTATATCTTACAGCATGGTCCAAGTGCAACATTCCTTTTTCTACCCTATCTACCAAAACAGTATTAGCACGAGTAGCGCGATACAGACGTCGGTAAACAAATTCCGCTGATATTCTGTTTATGTTTATACGATATCCGCTTGGAGAAAAATTAATGATACTATCGTATTCGCCTTCGTTAATTACTCCTATAAAGGCATTTCCTCCTCTTTTCATGCCAAATACCGGCATCATAGCTTGCTCTCTGCCATCACTTTCCATAGCTTTATAGGCATCCAGATCTACTGTATCTAGTCCATAAACATATCCTCTATAGTTTTCTGTATATTCAGGGTGATCTGATTTAAAGTACGTTAATGCACCGCTTCCGTCAGGATAAAAGGCATAACCATCCTCTCTATCGGTAGCCGCTCCAAAAAATGGCAATATTTCTATGCTGACTACACCAAAATTCTTATTTTCTTCGATACTTTCTATTGGTACACGGACAGCCAGTGAATCGCCATCTAGCGATATGTCCAACTGTACGGTAATGCCAAGCTTGCTGAAGTTATAAATTATGCTTATACCTTTTTCTAGGTCTTTAGTAGTGATATTCGCTTCTTCCATAACTGAATTGGTCAACATTATCTGGTCGGTGTCCTCTTTTACATTGGTATAACTTAGATTGAAGAGCGCACGGAATGAAGTCAGCCATAGGTCACTGGTATCTTTCATCTCGTTTCCTTCATCGGTGAATGCGGAGCTCCACATAAAATGATTGCGTTTGTCTTCCACTATGATTGAAGGTGGTTTGTCATTATAATATAGAAGCAGCTCTGATGATTCGGCTATCTTTCTGTAACCATCAGGTATATCAGGTTCGGCCTTTATATTGCGAGTGGGCAGTAATAATGCCAATGCACATATAATGAACAACGCCAATATCCTTCTCATAATTCAACCTCCTTTACTTTAAATACAACATCCTTATTTCCAGTATTACCTCTTCTATAAAATGGTATAATTGGCTGCTCAACGCAAAGAACAACATGGCTATAGCCCATATGAGTAACATGGCTATTATACTTAATATGCATATTCCTAGCGTTCTCCAAAAATTATATTCGTTTAATGTCTGAACACTGATAAAAAACAGTATAAACACCCATGCCCACATGATATTCTGCAATGCATTATATAATCCCAATTCCCCTTGCCCCATTAAATGCGAAATCAATGCCAATGGTATTATAAGGATTATATATGGCAGCATGGCATAGGCAGTGGCCATTAAGGTCTCGCGTATAAGCGTCTCGCCATCCATTATGGTAGTAACTGCATAATCGGCAACCACCCATGTGAGTATCGGCAACATCATCCTCATAATTTCCAACCATATGTTAGCGTCTCTGGGCAGCAAGGTAGCCAAAGGATAGTGCGTCAAATATATATACGCAACGCGTTCAGCTATTACCATGAATAATAGTATGATCGCCGGCAAATAATTGAATCTCTCTCTTTGAGCTTTAATACATTCAAAACCGTCCGTAGGATGAAATACGACCAATAATGAAGTTTTAATTATATCCATCGCTTCGATCCCCCTTGCCACGTTATAATCTCATATAAGGTCGTGTCAGATAGGGCCTTCAGATGCCTTATCGCCCAGTATATCAATACTGTTATTGCGATAATGGCCAGCACTACCAATCCAAAATACTGTCGGTATAGTTGGTGTCGGTATTCTGAAAAGGCCCTAGAGTATCCTTCTTGATCATCGCCGGCCCTGTATTCGGCCATAGCCTCTCGCCAACGTTCTTGTTTCATAAACGCCTTCGCTATGCCTCTATGAGCCAATTCATAATTGGCATCGATCTTTAATACCTCTTGCCACGGTGTTACGGCTTCTTGATATCTGCCGTCGTAATAAAGCGCTAAGGCTTGGTGAATATATTTCATAAACGCTGTAGGCTCAAAAACTTGTATGTTATTTAGGGCTTTATCCAAAACATATATATTACCATCGTCATCTACAACTAAACTGGACGGCGAGTCCAGCCTCCCCTTCCAACTTCCCAAGCCCCCAAACACCGTCAGCAAATTGCCGTCGCGATCATACTGATATATCTTTCTGGATTCTGCTTCTAACGCGTTTATTATGCCATTTTTGTCAACTGCTATATCTACAAAGTTGGGTACTATGGGGTTGCCCGCATCATCGAGATGTTCTCCAAAGGATATATCGTGTTTATATATATTCTTGCCTATTGAATTTAATTTTTTTATCTGATCGTTATTTACATATGATGTTGTCGCATATATCATACCATCATCATGTATCACGAAATTAGAATGGGATGGAGGTAATTGTTTCGCTAGTTGTTCTTTCTGCTCCGGCGTGGCAAAAAAACGGACTAAGGTTTGTGTTAAACTAAATGGTAAACGCGTAGGTGCTACATATCCGCGAAAGCGGTTATATGCATCGATAGTTATAAAGCCATGATAGTCGCTTTCATTTAAGATATAGATATAACCAGTAGCGTCTATAGCTATTTTTGCAGGCTTAAATGGATAATTGGGATCTATTAGCGATGATTCGGGTTTAGTGAATTCTTCTACAAATTCACCATCCTGCGAAAGATGTACTATACGTCCGTTACCGGTATCCGCCACATACATATCACCGCTCCAGTCTACGAATACTCCCTTAGGAGTGTTGAACGGCTTATCTTTAGGACCTCCGTAAACACCTAGCACGGCCCCCTTTTTATCTAATTTTATAATGCGAGCGTTACCTGTATCTACTACATACAGTAGCCCACGCTCGTCTATGAAAAGGTCTTCTGCTTGATTAAGCGGTCCTACCTTATCGCCCAGGTTTATTATAACTTTGCTAACGCTATAGGTTACAGGTATCGGTATGCGCCTCATATCATTGCCCAATACATAATCCGTGTCATCGCCGGCTTTTGCATTAAACGGCCAAACGAATACAAGCACCATAGTCATCGCTAATATCGCCCATAGTTTTCGCATGATCGTCGCCCCCTTCATGCCTTTATACCCGAATAAGCCATGGTTTGCATAACCTTGGACTGCATGAACACAAAAAGTACTATCGTCGGTACGGTGGTTAAAAAGGTCGCCGCTGCCATAGCCCCCGAACGCGCTACGACACCCGGTCCGCCGGCTATGGTTTGCAGCGCTAACGGTAATGTTTTCATTGCTTGACTGGTTATAAAAATCAGTGGGGTAAAATAATCGTTCCAATTGGATACAAAGGAGAAAACTACCAGGGTAGCCCACGCCGGGCGCGCCATAGGCATAACTATTCTCCAAAATATAGTCCATTCTGTGGCGCCATCTATGCGAGCCGCTTCCAGTAGGGTGTCCGGTATTTGCTCCATAAATTGTTTCATAAGGAAGAAATTATAAGCCACTGCTAGTTTGGGTATTATAAGCGCCCAGTATGTGTTAACCATATTCAGCCCGCTTATAACCATATAAGTTGGGATTTGTGTTACTTGCGGCGAAAACATTAAAGCAGCGATAACTATATTGAATATCCAATCAGCCAACGGTAATTTATATTTTACCAGCGCAAACGCACCCATGCTGGATATAATGACAGTGCCGGCCACTATAGCCGCTGTTGTTATAGTGCTGTTGTATATATATCGAGTAAAAGGCACTACTGAACTATCCATGGCTGTCAATAAATCCGAAAAATTTTGAAATGTCGGCCGACGAACAAAAAAGCGCGGCGGATAGATGAACAATTCATCCAATGGTTTAAAAGCTGTAGCAATCATATATATTATAGGTAAAGCAGTAAAAGCCACCAACGCAATCATGAAAATATACACGACTAACCAGCCAAAGCTGAACTTTATATGATGCCTTGCTTTAATAGTGTTCCCAGTAACAACCATAACATTACCTCCAAACTATATATCTTTCGATGAGAATATCTTCATCGCCAATCGACCCAATATAAATGTCATAGCAAACAGTATTACTGCTACCGCTGAAGCATAACCCATTTCAAATCTTATAAAAGCGTAATCATACAAATGTGCCACAATGGTATGTCCGGCATAGTTCGGACTGGGCATACCAGCTATAGAAACGGCTACATCAAATACCCCAAAGGATCCTACTATTGAATTTACCGCCCCGAACAATAGTTGGGGTTTCATCAATGGTACGGTTATAAACCAAAGCTCTTGAAATTTATTTTTGACGCCGTCTATAGCACCCGCTTCATACATTTCTTTCGGTATGTTCTGAAATCCCGCTAAGAACACCAAAAATCCGGTCCCCATGCTCATCCAAACCGATACTATGATAATGACCGGTAATATGGTTTTAGGATCTATATTCCAAAGTATCGGTTCGGAAATTAATCCGATATTGGTTAGCAGGTTATTTACCAGTCCATATCGATCCCCAGAGAAAAAATACATCCATACCACCGACATGGCTATGCCGCTCGTGATAGAAGGTGCATAAAATGCCAAAGCAAAAGCATTGCGGAATTTCAGCTGATCGATAACCCAAGCTGCCATAAATGACATTATATAGCCCATAGGCCCGGTTATGAGCGCAAAAATCAACGTATTCTTTAGTCCTATTAAAAAGACATCGTCATCCATGAATAATACTCGATAGTTAGTAAGCCCCGTCCACTTAGCCGGTTGTATCATATTATAATAGGTAAAACTCAACCCAAAAGCCGTAAATACTGGTACAATGATAAATATGGTGAAAAGTATGATAAACGGCGCTAAAAAGAGATATCCTATTCCGTATTTAGCCCAAAATTCACTTATTCTATCAGATAGTTTAGGTAAAAAGCCTCTTCGGCTATTTTGTTCCGGGATATTCGCTCTAACGGCCATATGATAAGACCTCCTGTTCTTGTTTTGAAGGTGTTTGTAATGTTCGTTGAGTGGTTTTTACTCCAAATTCCTCTTGCTTTGCATTAAGCTCCTTATTTATATCTTTAATGGCTTGTTCCAGTGAATCGCGTACATCCATCTCGCCTAAAACCACACGATTCCACGCGTTGTTTATATGCCTGGATGTGAAGTATCCGCCTAATACTACCGGCTGTTCTTTATACCAATTCCATTGTTGTGTTATGACCTGTATATCTTCTTTAGGCCATGGCAGTCCTTTGAAAGCTGCGGTATTGGCCGTGTTCCATCGCGCTTCCACCCCCAATAATGCTTCCAACTCTCTTCCGAAGCGCATTTGGACATCATCGCTGGTCCACCACTTTAAGAACTCCCATGCCTCTTTAGGATACTCAGATTGTTTAAGAATAATGGCAGCCTGAGGCATGCCGCCGGCCGTCCTATTAACGGTACCATCCCCTTTTTGATGCCCGAGCATAGGCGCTATGCCCCATCTGCCGAATAGTTCAGGCGCAGCAGTAGACAATAATACATATTGGTTATACCCGCCTACTCCTATCGGTATTTCGCCGGTCCTCATCCGATTAAAGAAATCAGCCTGTACCGGCACCTTATAATTGGTATAAAGCTCTGTCCATTCCTTAAATGCCTTATAAGCTTCCGGTGAATCTAATGCTGATTTAGTACCATCGGCATTATAAAAACTTCCGCCTTGTTGGTAAAGGAACGGTAACAAACCGCCTGGTCCCAGCGGATAAAAGAATTCCATGCCATTCTGTAGAAGAACAGGTAAAACGTTTTTATACAGTTCTTCCCATGTGTTGGGTATGCTCAGGCCTAATTCGTTCATTATATCTTTACGATAAAAGAGAACGTTAAAATCCATGGTTTCTGGTAAAGCATAGATTCCGCCCATATATTGAAACGGCACCATAGCCCCCGATAGGAACCGTTTGGTTATCCGAGGAAAGTCTTCAAATTGACTAAGGTCTACCGTTGCATCCCGTATAGCATATTCTACCGGAGAAGCTCCGTCCACTCCGCAGGCTACATCCGGTGCTTTACCGGATGATATGGCCAAAAGAAGCGCATTAACGCCGCCTGTATTAAGCTGCCCAGCCGGCATTACGTTCATATTTATGCGTATACCCGTTTTGGGGGTAAAATCTTCATCAGCCATTTCTTTTATGATTTCCGCCCATTCCTTGCCTCTAGATACCCATACTTTAAGGGTGGTATTTTGTTTTCTTTCTTGCGTATACACGCTGCCTACGCTATCATAATCTTTAGAAAATGACCGTACGAAGTTATACCATGTAACATCTGCTTTTTGCAGAATGGTTGACCTTACGTTAGACAATTGTTTGTCTGGTGAAGCTACGGTAAAGTAATCTATTACAAGCGGTTGATTTTGTATATCCCTCATCCACGATCCTATACTCGACTGGGCATTTATCAGATCATTAAGGCCTTTAGCTATGCTATCTGGCCTTCGTATCATCTTATCCAGCTGATCTTTGATCATAAGAAAATTATTAGCCACGCTAGGGCGCTTGACTGAAATGGCTGTAAGCGCATCTACCTGTTTTTTCATGCTGTTAGATAATAGTTTTAAGTTATCCAACAGATCGGGAACATCTTTATCCAGCTCATATTGGAAATTAGGATCAGGTTCACTGCCGGTTATCATTATGATCTGGCGGATCACACGAGAGAGCAATAAAGCGTCATCCATAAGGTTATGTACTACTTCACCTATCTCTCCTAATTTCACTGTCATGGTTAATTGATGTTTGCCTTTTTGCAAATAAAACATATATGGCTGACCAGAACTATCCGAAAGCGTTTCGGTGCGCCAATTCCTATCATATTCGAATGAATACTCTTTCATCTCAGAGAACGGTACCTTACCGTCTATGGCTATTCGCCTATATACCGGTAAACCATCGCCCCACCATTGCCCTACATGCATACCTATTTTATATAGACCATTCTCCGGAACATTGAACTCCCACGTAATAGCTTGATTGCCCTTGCGCCAGCGCCAATCACCTATAACATTGAGCTTGATGTTGCCCAGTGCAATTGGCTGTACCATGGGATCGCCGTTGCTTTCTTGCCTTATCGTCGGATCGGTTTTAACCAACGTATCCTCGGCTTCAAAAATGATTCCGGTTCGAGTCTCGGCATAGGAATAATCATTCTGCTTATATTGCTCCAGTAAATCTTCATATGACGGTATGATATCTGGTGTCTTAATTATCATATTTCCGAAAGCTACCGGCTCATTAACATATTTCAAACGTACGGTATGTTTGCCCTTAGACAGATAAAATTGAAACGGATCGGCATATACGCCCTGATTGTCGCTGAATGCTACTGTTTGCCATGATGGTACCTCTATTTGTCTTGGCCTTACCTCATCACCTATATTATTAACCTTAGGCTCCCCTTCATCCCTCCACATGCGTGGAAATATCACGTTGTGGGCTTCCATAAAAGGAATCCTCCCGTCTATGGATAATTCCCTTTGTATCGTCGAACCCGTTCCCTGTAGTGGGTAATATTCCAACAATATTTCATATAATCCTTCTTGAGGTATGTTTACCGTCCATTCAAACCAATCGCAGTCCTCATTCCAGACTAATACAGGATCAGCCTTGTTACCTATGCCCGAACTCAGTGGCACATCACCTTTATCTGAAGCTGTTATTTTGTCGGGCTTAAGTGTTATAACCATATCTTCAACCGGCTTATATCCTTTTTCTTGATATTTACTAAAGACAGATGAATAATAAGGTTCCGACGCCTGCCCTTGATCAAATTCTACGGTTTTTTGACCAGCCTGATTTTTATATTTATCTTTTAGCGGTATGATCGGTGCAGTGCTGGCCGATGTGTGAATAAGTATAAGAAAAATTAACACCAAGAGTGTGCAGATATGCTTTGAAGACCTCTTCATAATTTTATTCCCCCATTTATATAGCTAACACCCGTTTTATTCATAAAAACAATTTAATAGGGCTGAGAACATCAGCCCTATTAAATTCCACGTTGTTTACGCCTTCATGCCGGTCAATACCACACCTTCTATGAACCTTCTCTGACCTAAGAAGAAGAACACTATAACCGGTATAACCATTACTGTTGTAGCAGCCATCATCATACCGAATTCGGTCGTAGATGCGCTGGTCTGTTGCTGGAATAATCTTAAGCCTAATGATAATGTATATTTCGTTTGATCGTTTATATAGATCAACGGGCCCATGAAGTCGTTCCATGCACCCATGAACTGGAATATAGCCACTGTCGTCAATACCGGCTGTATGAGCGGGAGCATTATCCTCGTATAAATGGTCAAATGATTCGCTCCATCCAACAATGCGCTTTCTTCCATCTCATGAGGTATTGTCATCAGAAATTGACGTATAAGAAAGATATTGAACGCTCCGCCGCCAAACCATGCCGGCACCCACAGTGGTAGAAAGGTGTCCACCCAACCCCAGTTTGTAAATAATATATACAACGGTATCATAGTAACCTGTCCTGGAAGCATCATTGTACCAAGTAATATAAAGAAGAGAAAGTCCCTTCCAGGCCATTTGAGTTTAGCAAATGCATATGCCACCAGAGGAGCGGATATAAGCACGCCTGCCATACTCAATACAACTATTACAAGCGTATTTTTCAGGAATTGCAGAAACGGGAAATATGTCCACATATCCACATAGTTTTCCCACATTATAGGCCTCGGTATCAGCTCCGGAGGCACCTTGAATATTTGCGTATCTGGTTTAAGCGAGGTAGATACAAGCCATACTAATGGAAAGGTAAATATTACGGCTCCTGCTATTAAAACCAAATGAGCAAATAACTTGGAAAAGAACCTTTTCCTCGCCCTACGCGCTCTCCATCCGCTTCCTGTCATTGCAGCCACACCTGGATGTTGTTTCATATCTGTATCAGCCATTGTAACACCTCCTAAGCCTGCTCATAGAATACCCAGTAATTTGAAAGCTTAAAGTTTAACCAGGTAAAGAACATTATTATAGCAAATAGTACCCACGCCAATGCTGAGGCATAGCCCATCTTCCAGAACTGGAATGCATTCTGATAAAGATAGAGTACATAGAACAAAGTAGCGTCGTTTGGTCCGCCGTTGGTCATTATGAAAGCCTGTGTGAATACCTGAAAGCTCCCAATTACACCCATTATCAATTGGAAAAATAACGTCGGGCTCAACATAGGAAGCGTTATATGAACAAATTTAGTCCAGCTACCGGCTCCATCTAAATCTGCGGCTTCGTAATAAACGTCGGGTATATTCTTTAGCCCAGCCAGATATATGATCATACCACCGCCGGCGCCCCATAATGACATCAGTATCAATGATGGTTTGGCCCATGCGGGATCCGCCAACCACGCCGGTGACTCTAACCCCAAAGATTCTACCAAATTGGTCAGTATACCGAAATTAGGGTTGAATATCCACGACCACAGAATAGATCCTGCTACCAATGGAACGATGGAAGGCATGTAGTACAGTGTTCTGTATATCGCCATGCCTTTTATGTCCATGTTTAACAATAAAGCAATAGCCAGACCTATGATCATAGATAACGGCACACTGAAGATAACATAATAAAAAGTATTGCCCAACGACTTCCAAAACAGCTTGTCGTGGACCATATTGACATAGTTTTTAACACCTAGCCATGAAGGCTCCTGAAGTATGTTATAGTCCATAAAGCTATACATTATAGCCGCTATGATAGGATATATAGTAAATAATGCCAAGCCTATAATCCATGGGGAAGCAAACAGATAACCTGTTATTGCTTCGGATCTTTCCATGCTATTCATTTTCTTCCTTTTTATCATACCGTCTCGCCTCCAATAAGTTAAAATAAGTTTAGTGATAAGGGGATTAACTCCCCTTATCACTTATGACTTGCGTCGTATTCGGCCCAGAATTTATCGAGCTCAGCCTGAACTACCTTATTACCGGCATCCAGTGCCTCCTTAGGCGTCATTTCGTGATATATGGCTTTATCTATGGCTCTGGAATGCTCGGTCCATAATACCTCACCCACCGGAGATACCGGCCTAGCTTTGGAGACGGCCATAGCATCCACGGCCAGTTTAAAGGCACTTCCTAAGTTGCTGTTAACTTCATTTAATTTGTTTACATTCTCATTGACCAATTGCTCATTGATGGGTTTATAAGCCCATAAACCAGGTACATATGGCCGGCCTTGTTTTTCGTTATAAGCCCTTATCCCATCCTCTTGAATCTTAGCGCCATCTGTCACCATATATTTCATAACCTCAAACGCTTCTTCCGGATGCTTAGCACCCTTAGGCATAGCCCATGACCAGCCACCGCTCCACGTTATCTTATTCTCACCGGTCGGTGTAGGTGGTAATGCAGTACCGAAATTCGTATCCGGCCCGAATCTGGCTATATTATTTAGTACCCAATTACCGTCTATCTTCATAGCTACTTGACCAGTTATAAAAGGGTCTCCTGCCTCAGCTTGGAAAGTCGATGAGTATGCGTTAACTTTTTTGGCGCCACCCAGTATATCATAGCCTTTCACCATAAACTCCAATGCTTCAACCACCTCTGGGGCATTCAAAAGCGCCGTCCTGCCGTCGTCACTCAGGAATTTAGCACCGTTTTGGAAGCCGTACAGATATAACCAGCTATTACCGTAATTGGGTATAAAACCAATCTGTTTGAAATTGCCCTTGGCATCGGTTACTGTTAACTTTTTGCTGTAATCCAATAGTTCATCCCATGTATCCGGAGGGGTTTCGGGATCTAAACCAGCTTTTTTAAACATGTCTTTATTCCAGTAAAACAATCTGTCATCTATACCATTAGGCATTGCCCATATCTTATTATCAAACGTAATCTCTGACACAGCATATTCATAAAATTGGCTAAGATCTAAGCCGCTCGTTTCTATATACTCATCTAAAGGAGACAGGGCATTACGAGCAGCAAATTGGGCTGCAGTAAATCTGTCTAATGTTGTTATGTCCGGAGGCGTGCCACCGGCTATAGCAGCTAATAATTTTGTCACATCCTGCGTGGCATAACCGCCGGTACCCGGCGTAGTTTGAGGATCTAATTGAATGTTTGGATGGCTTTTATGAAAACCATCTATCATCTCTTTATTACCACTGCCTATGGCCAAAGGATTAAGGCCCCATATGACAACTTTTACCTTCTCGCCGCTGGTGGGTTGCTTGGAATTGTTACTAGCATTATTAGCTCCAGACGATTTATTGCTTTCACCTGTAGATGAAGTACCCCCACAGCCTACCAAAGATATTAACATCAATCCAATCAATAATACAACTATAATTCTTCTCATTTCTCCCCCTCATTTCTGTCTGAAAATAAGATAAATTCCAATGATAAGAGGCTTAAGCCCCTTATCATTTATGGCTTGCGTCGTACTCGGCCCAGAATTTATCGAGCTCCGCCTGAACCGCCTTATTGCCGGCATCCAATGCCTCTTTAGGCGTCATCTCATGATATATGGCTTTATCTATGGCTCTGGCATGCTCGGTCCATAGTACCTCGCCTACCGGAGATACCGGCCGGGCTCTGGACACGCTCATAGCGTCCATACCTACCTGTGCCGCTTTCTTAAAGGTCTCGTTGGATAGCGGATCTATATAGGTCTTAATGAGCTCCTCGTTAGCCGGCGTATAGGCGGCAGGAAAAGGAATAAATATATCTCTTCCCTGCTTCTTGTTATAATCCGCAGCACCTTGCTGCTGGACTTTTATACCCTCTGTAGTCAACCATTTCATAACCTCAAAAGCTTCTTTAGGATGTTTGGCGCCTTTAGGCATAGCCCAAGACCAGCCGCCGCTCCATGTTATCTTGTTCTCCCCGGTCGGCGTAGGTGCTAAAGCTGCACCGAAGTTGAGATCAGGCTTATATCTCGACCAACCTTGTAATGCGTTATTAACGTTTATGATCATAGCCACCTGGCCGGTAAGGAAAGGATCATTGGCTTCGCCCTGGAAAGTCGATGAGTATGCGTTAACCTTTTTGGCACCGCCCAGTAAGTCATAACCCTTCACCATAAACTCTAATGCTTCGACTACCTCAGGGGCATTCAAAAGCGCCGTTCTGCCGTCGTCACTCAGGAATTTAGCGCCGTTTTGGAAGCCATACAGATATAACCAGCTGTTGCCGAAATTCGGTATAAAACCGATTTGTTTGAAATTGCCTTTGGCATCGGTCACCGTTAGCTTTTTGCTGTAATCCAACAATTCATCCCATGTATTCGGAGGTGTTTCAGGATCTAAACCGGCTTTTTGGAACACATCTTTATTCCAATAGAAAGGACGTGTATCCGTATCCCACGGCAATGCCCATATTTTCCCGTCAAACTTGATCTCATCTACGGCATAGCTAGCATATTGACCCATATCCAATCCACCTGCTTCTATATACTCATCCAAAGGAGACAGAGCGTTGCGTGCAGCGAATTGGGCAGCCGTAAATCTATCCAACCATGTTATATCCGGGGGCGTACCACCGGCTATAGCCGCTAACAGCTTCGTCACATCCTGCGTCGCATAGCCGCCGGTACCAGGCGTGGACTGAGGTACCATCTCGATATTCGGATGGCTCTTATTGAAGGCATCTATCATTTCTTTATTACCGCTGCCTACAGCCAAAGGATTCAATCCCCATACTATAACCTTTACCTTCTCGCCGCTGGTGGGTTGTTCGGCATTATCACCAGTCTTATTCGTCTCGGCTGGTTTGTTGCTTTTATCTGTAGATGATGTACCACCACAAGCTGCCAAAGACATTATCATTAATCCAACCAATAACACGATTATAAATTTTTTCATTTTGTCTACCTCCCTTTCTATAATAAACATATATCGATATATTTTCTATTACGTCATCGTTTCTCCCCCCTTAAAATAAACAGTATATATGTCAAGGCAAGGCAGGCATTTGCCGCCTTGCCTTTAACATCTACTTAAATTCCACGCAGAGGCTGGCCACGCTATACGGCGCAACCTCGAATGCAACCTTATGACCGTCTACCTCGACAGCAGAAGCCCCCGCCATCGGTTTTTCGTTTATGTCCACTATGCCCGCCTTTAACACATCGCGGAAGAATTGCAGCTTTGCCGTGGTCTGTGTACCTTCGGTTTCATACACGCGTACGATAAGTTTATCCGAACCATCTGTCTCAGGCATCTTTATGCCCGAAACGGCCACGCTGCCCGATTGCAATGCTATAAAGCTCTTGGTAAGCGGCAACGAACCTTTATGGGCGATATCCGATACGAAATTAAGCGGATGATTGAATGCGTAAGCTTCTTCTATAAGCGCTTTGTTGGATTGGGCTGACGCCAGGCATACGGCAAAGTTGAATTTATGAATGCCGAATTCGGGATAGGGATCAGGGTCTACGGAGCTCCTTATGAGCGTTATGGACATAGCGTCGTCGTTGCAGCGGAAGCCGTATTTCGAATCGGTTATGAGCATTATAGATTTAGCGCCGATATCATTGTTTACTCCTACGGCAAAGCTGTTGCCTGGTACATCCATATCCATGCCCTGGCGTTCTATGACTCCGAACGGTACGTCGTATTTATAGCTCGCACTCTTGTAAGGCAGCGGCATATAAAATCCAAGCTGTGGCACCCGGTCTCCTGGTTTGCCTATTTCATGCCAGTCGCATTCTACGTTGTATTTTAGTGCGGCACTATAGCAATCTAATGATACTGTAACCTTTAGCGTCGAGTCACGGAAGGTTATATCATAAGCAATGGACTGGCGTATGATTTGGTTTTGATAATGGATCTTTTGAATCTTTACATTTTCGAGTAGATTTTCTATGTTCATATAACGCCCTACAACCCATGCTGTTCCGCCGCGCATCGCATCTTCTTCTATCAGTCTGAATATACCTACAGGCCTGTTATTATCGGTTAATTCTTTATTGTTAGTTTTATCGACAAGCGATATTATAGACGCATTTTGGGGATCAAATGTTACTTTTATCAGCTCATTTTCCAGAACAAATTCATAGGGGTTTTCTACCCTCGGGTCATGTGGCATGTGCACCGCAACCTGGTTATCTTTGGCCTCACTCATGGTATATGTGGCATAGCCGCATGCGGGCACGTCTGCATTTATTAATACGCGCAGATAGCTGTGGCCCCAGTAATTGTTGAAACCATGGTCCAATAATTGGTGTGGTACGGTATCGCCTTTGTCGTTTTTGAACGTTATCTTATCGATGTTTCCCTGCCAATCCCATATTGTAATTTCAACGGCTTCGCTGCGTTCGAATGTTGCTGGATTGAATATGTGGAATATCCTGGTCTTGCCGCGGCCTCGTTCACCCTGCATGGCGCTGAAGTCTTTTATACCGTAGCCGGCGCCGGCTCCTTCGGACATGCTCTCTTTTATGTTTTCTTCTTCTACGATGAGGCCTGATGTGTCTATTTCTTTGCCTATGACACGCATGGAGAGGCTGCGGCGGGTATTGGCTACAGCCATGGTTTTTTGAAAGAGGCCCATGGCGTATTCGCGTGTATCTATTATGCATGAACCGGGTGTTATGTCGTGGAAATGATTGAACAGTACGTTTTGCCATGCTCGTGCAAATTCGTCGGCCGAATATCTCGATGCGGTACACAGCGATGAGATGGCATTGAACGCTTCTGCTTCGTTCAATGTGGCTTCGCCTATCCTGTCAGCCATCTTTATCCTGCTTTGGGATGTATAGCAGCCGGTGAATATGAAGTTCAGCTCGCCTTTGACTTCGGGCAGTTTATCGGCGACTTTTTCTGCCAAAGCAAAATACTCGGCAAGTTTACCGAAGCGTATTTGCGGGAATACCGGCCATGTATTCATATCTATGATCCGCTCGATGTCGCGCCTGGTCGGACCGCCGCCATGGTCACCTACACCGTAGACTTTGAGCATGGTATCCATATTGTATTTAGTGCAGAATTCGGGTACATACAGTGCCATAGATGATTCTATACTACTGTTATACCAGAACGGCTCGCGGTAAGATATTATGGATTTGCCTGACGGGGCTATCCACTTATATATGTTATGCCCTTCATAACCGCGGCAATGATAGTAATATTTTACTCCACCTTTGAAAAGAATTTCGGGTATATTTACGCTGTGTCCAAATGTATCGGGTTCGAAGTCTATTTGCAGTGAATCGGGATCGATATCCAGTAGATTTGATAAATATCGTTTGGTATATAGGATATGCCTTGCCATGCTTTCGCCGTTAGGCATATTTTTGTCATTTTCCACCCACGTGGAGGCGGTTACTTCCCATCGACCCTCTTTTATTCTTGCTTTGATCTCTTCCAGCATCTCGGGAGCATATTCTTCAACAATTCTATACACCGATGCCTGCGACTGTGAAAATGTGAATTCGGGATATTCATTCATCAGGTCTAGCATGGTACGGAATGTATCCAGCGTTACAGCCACCGTTTCATCCCAGCGCCACATCCAATTCATGTCTATGTGGGCATGGGCAGCGCATATTATTTTAAATGCTTTTGCTGCACCTGACAGGGGCGATATCATTTTCTCAGCTTCTGAAGCCGCCTGCTTTGTTATGGTGCCATCGTGGTTATAGCTGTCGCATATAAACCGGATAGCGGTGTTTACCGTATTGTCATATTCCCCACCATTGACTTCAGACAGTTTTGCGGCGTATTCTAGTTGTGAGATGATCCTGTTGCTCCAATACCATGAATCAAAAAGTATGCCGTTAAATGATGCATTGCGAAGTTGGTTAACAACATCGCCGGTCCAATATCCTGCCGGCATTTGTTTCTTGATATCATTCAGTTTAGATATCACTATACTCATAACCAGTCCTCCTTAGATTTTGTATTATATTTATATAAACCTATATTATTACCTATTTAATATCAGCAACGCTTTCCCCGAAGACCATGTCTACAGGTATGATTTTTTGGGGTGCTTCGCAATATCCATTTTCTATCATCTCGACTACAATACCTGCAGCAGTTTTACCTATTTCATAAAAGTTTTGGTTTATCGTTGTTAACGGGATATCTAAATGCTCAAGCATTTCAATATTGTCGAAGCCGATCAACGACACATCTTCAGGTACTCTCACATTCATTTTACGAAGCATTCTATATATTATAATGGCTAAATAATCATGTTCGGTAAATATAGCGGTTATACCGTTTCTCAGTAAGTCATCTAGCATATCCATACTTTTAGAATTGCCGTTTTCATCATCATTATTGTAGCAAAAATTAAAGTAAAATAGATCGGTATCTATCGCGATGTTATTTTCTTTTAGAGCGGCGCAGTATCCGAAAAACCGTTCCCTTATACTACTTATATCTTCTATAGGTAATGTCGATATATATGCGATACGGCTATGCCCATTCTTTATAAGAAATGATGTAGCTTTATATCCTCCATCGAAGTTATCGGATATGGCATAAGGTAACGGCAGTGACTGGAATCGCTTATCTATAGTGACTATTGGATAATTGTTCAAATGCAATAAATATAATATATCAAAATTCTTTCTTTCGGTCGGGTAAAAAATAGCACCGCTTATACTACTATGTAATAGATTCTTTAATGAATCCCGTTCCTCGCTTAAATTATTGCTAGTTGTATGAACAGTAAGGTAATAACCTCTTTTGTTCAAATAGTCGCTTGCACCATTTATATATTCTATTAACCTTCCGCTAGGTCCGCTATCGGGCAATATAATAGACACTATTTTATTGAAGCCAGAGCGATTACCCCTTAATTCGGATGATAATACAAAGCTACCCTTACCTTGCTTTCTTGATATGAAGCCTTCTCTTTCCAATTCAATCAATGCTCTTTGAGATGTTGTCCTGCTAACATTATATAATTCGGCCAGTTCTAACTCAGTAGGAAGCTTATCTCCTGGTTTAAGCACCCCACTTAAAATTTGTTGCTTTATATCATTTATAATTTGAGAATATAAAGTCTCTTTTTTATCTTCCATAAAGCCCTACTCATTCCTCCATAATCATACCTTATTCCCAGCAAACCAATACACATATCATTATGCTACAAATATAACATATAGTTATATCAAAATCAATACTTTTTGCCGAATTTTTTATTACTATTTTATTACATCATCATGTTTAAGTTATGACAATTGTGTCGAATTATGAAATAATGTTATATCAATTGCATCTTAACAAAGGCTGTAAATCTTTATAGATTCAGCCTTATTTATTTAACCAACTGTAATCCGCCGCTATTCATATTGTGAAGATGTTGGGCCATAAATATAACCGGTATATTTCTGACTGTAAATATATGTTGCAGCTTGTATTAAAGTATTAATTGGACTTCCGTTTTTACTTAAATAACCTGAATACCCATCACTGTCAGAATACCAGTATGAACTGGAAAAACTAGCCGTGCTTGAATTATCAGTAAACGACGAAGCATATGATGCGGGCTTAGATAGATGCTCAATTCTATCCGGAGATTTACCGGTTAAATATAAAATCACATCATCTCCATCAACTTCGTATGTTACGCTTCCCCAGAAGTTGTTGTAACTCCTAATACTTCCTTAAGGCCAGGTATTGTAACCACCTGTGTTTGGATACGCGCCGTTTCTTCTTTTAGTCGTAGATACACTGCCCGTATCTACAGTTGCTGAAACAACTCTATCTAAATTAGGTATAGTTATAGTTTGAGTTTGAGAGCGTGACGTACTTGTCGAAAAATATATTGTTTGCTGATATGTTGTAGCAGCAAAAACCTTGTTTAAATTGATAGTGGGTACGAAAGTACCCACTATCAATAGAAAACTAACTATAAACTTCAATATATTACCATTGCTAAACATAGTTTTACAGTCTCCTTTCGAGCAGCTATATAGTTAGTTCTTATAATCTTTTGTATTAACTGATAAAGTAACAGTATCTATTACCGTGCCTGAAATGCCTATTGCGTCTATCCTGAAATTATAATAATCTGGCTGAAATCCAAAACCACTGGTATGAACATATGGATCGTTATTGTAATCTGCGTTTCTAAGCTCAGCTAATGATGTATAATCTTGTGCCAAACCACCTTTATAATACATTTTATAGCAATAAATATCGTTTCTTTCTAACCATTTAAAAGATATATAAACATTCATCTCATCACCGGGCAAGACGAATATATCCTCAACAACTACGCTCTGTGCCCAATCCGATAATACAGGTTCTGGCTCTGGCTCAGGCGTCGGTTCGGGTACAGGCGCAGGTTCAGGTTCTGGCGTAGGCTGTTCCTCATAGCCGGCAAACAGTTGGCTTATCAAGTTATCCGGCATTATATCTTTCGCCCCCAGAACGAAACATTTGCTAAATTGAGCTTTCGTTAAATAATCGATTGTGCTTTGAAGATTGCTTGACGTGTTAGCCAGCAAAATCGGTGAATTATTCTTTGCTGCGAATACGGCGCCCGCAAGCGCATCAGGATAGTTTTTGCCGGTTGCTATTGTAACCGCACCATAGCTTCCTTTATCAAAGCGTTTGGCAATATTTAATGAGGTTTCATACCTGTCTTTACCGCCAATCCTGATTATTTGAGCACCCGGCAGAGTTTTTCTGACATCTGCTTCTACTGCACCGGACACCACTCCCGTGTCTCCTACTATATAAACGTTATTTACATTCCATCTTTGCAAAGCGTTTCTATTGCCGGTATCCAAGCCTTGCGATGATAACTTGTTTGTTACAAACAATATTGGCCATCCATTTTTTGCTGCGATAGGTGCAACAGATAAAGCATCAGGGAAGTTAAGGCCAGTTGCTATTATTACTGTATCGAAGCTGCCTTTTTGTTTTGCTTTGTCGCCTATTTTAATGGCGGTTTCACGTCTGTCCTGCCCATAAACACGCTCGCTGCTAATATTAAGCGTATTCAGCGAAGAAATGATTTTATCCGATACCACGCCGGTACCACCCACAATAAAAGCACGGGACGGCTTTAATTTAACAAGCACAGTTCTTATCGGGTCAGGTATAGTGTCTTGGTTAACAAGCAATATCGGTGCATCATATTGATAAGCTAATGTACTTGCTGACATAGCATCCGCAAACTTATTGTCGCCGCTGCCTCTGATAATGACAACCGTATCCGCGTTTTGCCAGCTTTGCTCCACTATCTGGGCATTGGTTTCAAACCGGTCTTTCCCGCCCATCCTTGTTATCTGCGGCTGATTATCTGTTGCATATGCTCTGTCAGATCCGCTTGGCAATGCACCTATAAATCCGATGGCCAACACAATAATAAGTGCTATGGGCACAATCTTTTTCATACGCATATCTATTTGCTCCTTCCGTTTTTGACTATATTATACCATAAAATAAACGGCCTTTTTAGTCACTTCAGTATCTTGCACCCATTGCTCCGAATAGACCAGATAACTGCATACGGTGCTGAATCTTGCAGATATGCTCTTGCCTGCGTGATACCCGTCACTGGCTGCCTGCGCACCGCTTGATACCACTGTCATCGAGCCCGGGCCGGAGGCAACATACCAACGATAATACAGCGTCTTCCGGTCTGTATATGTGGTTGTTTCGGCCTCTCTGCCTGATTCTCCCCTATATATCCAATCTTCTTCCTCCGGTTCGGCACTTTCGTTTGCCCCGCCACCTCCATTGTTTGAGTTACTGCTTTTGCCGCCCGATTTGCCGCTCGAATCCTTGTCGGATTTATGGCTCAAATTGACATCTTCGTTTGGCCTATAAGTAGTGTCTTCAGCGAAAGCAACAGGGCCGGAAAACAATCCGAAAAGAAGCACCGCCGCAAGCAGCAGCGGCATGATTTTTTTAATTGCCATAAAAACACCTCCAAAAATAATAAAAAAAATAACCCCTCGCGGGGTTTTGATTAAATCTAATCGAGACTTTTTTCAGCGTATATCCTCCATTGGCCGTTTACTTTTTTAACTCCCACAGCCCAGGCAGGACCAGTAGTTGGTTTAGTTTCAGCCGGCTCTACGTGATGAGTAATGTTTTCGCCTTCGGCATATGCATATTCGGGGTTTTCGGGGTTGTCGACAGTTGTGGAAAAATCAGGCGTGGTAAACACGAGATACGTTATATTGACGCCGTCAAATTATTTAACAAGCTTCTTGTCTTGGTATATTTTCTTTATGTCGGCTACTGTTTCAGGGCTTGTAGACCATTTGTAAAACTCCGTGCCGAGTATCATATACTCGGTCCCCTCAAGGCCTGTCATTGTACGGTAATTTCTGCTGTTTTGCACTCTGTTGTAGTCGGTTATGAGCTTTGTGATAGCGTCCATTTCCGGCCCGTATTTTTTGTGAAGGGCTTCTATAGCCGCTTTATCCTTGTCGGACAACTGGCTTTCATCAAGTTTTTCTACATTGGCGTACTGCTCTTCCAGAGAATAGGGCTCTCTTTTCTCTGCTGCCTTGGCTTCTTCGGCAGCTTTCTTCTCCGCTTCGGCTTTAGCCAGTGCCTCCTGTTGTGCTTTCTCGGCTGCTAACGCCGCCTGGTGGCGGTCATATGCATACCAGGTGCCTATACCTGCTAAAGCCACGGCTACAACAACGATTACTATAAATATTTTGTTTTTGAACATGGTTTTTGCTCTTTCCATATGATTTAACTTTTTTCATGCCAGATAGGTTGCTAATATAACAGATTCAGCGCATGCAGTGATATAAAGACTACGCTCGTTTGAGCCATATATTACGAATTGAAGGTTAGCGATTGATATTTGCAATTATCGTGAACAGATGCTAAAATATCATCTATAGAGAGGTGCATACATAAGTGAGTATATTTGAGTCAATTATGCTGCTTTGCTTTGGAGCAGCGTGGCCTTTTTCCATTTATAGGTCGTATAAATCCAGGTCTACCGCCGGAAAAAGTCTGATATTTTCGGTGCTTTTGCTGGCCGGATATATGTCCGGAATATTGCATAAGATTTTCTATAACTACGATAACGTCATAATACTCTATATAATTAACAGTATCATGGTAGCTATAGACATATTGCTATATATACGCAATAAAAAATATCAGGAGAGTACAGAAAATTAATACGGAAAGGGGGATTTCAATGGCTATACAGTGGGATCAGTCACTGTCGGTGGGCATTGATGAAATTGACAATCAGCATAAAGAACTTTTCAGCAGGGTTAATGCTCTTCTCGATGCCTGTAATCAAGGCAAGGGCAAACAGGTCGTAGGTGAAATAATAGATTTCCTCGGCGATTATGTGGTTACGCATTTTGGCGCCGAAGAAAGATACATGCAACAATACGGCTATCCGGATTACGATGCACATAAAGCTATGCATGATGGCTTTATCGATAGCTTCAGTGAGCTCAAGAAGAAATTCGAAAGCGAAGGCCCCGGTATACAGCTAGTGCTGCTAACCAACCGCACAGTAGTCGATTGGCTTATAAATCACATAGGCAATACCGACAAAGCATTGGGTGGATTTTTAAAAACAAAAATGTAGTGCTGTAATAAAAAGCCGCGGGTTTGATCCCGCGGCTTTTTATCAGTCCTCGCTTTCAAACTTCGCAAGAGAAACTATTCTCTGACCGTTTTCCACCTTCATTAATGTCACGCCCTGGGTATTGCGCCCCTGTACCGGTATACCCTTGACTTCCAGGCGTATTATGATACCGTCAGACGTTACCATCATTATCTCATCGTCTTCATGCACCACTTTTATAGCTGCCAGCGGTCCGGTCTTCTCAGTAATCTTCATGGTGATAATACCTTTACCACCGCGACTTTGGCTTCTGTACTCTTTAAGCGGCGTACGCTTGCCGTAGCCGTTTTCGCTTACCATAAGAAGGTCTGCGGATTCATCTACCAGTTCCATATCTATCACTTTATCGCCCTGATTGAGCTTTATAGCCTTGACTCCACGGGCGGTTCTGCCCATGGACCGCACATCATCCTCCGGGAAGCGGATGGCCATTCCCTCTTTCGTGCTTATGATAACCTCATTCTCGCCGTTGGTCAGTTCAACGCCTATCAGCTCATCGCCTTCGCCGAGGCCTATGGCCATAAGACCATTTTTATGGATATTATCGTATTCTTCTATCGATGTTTTCTTTATATAACCTTCCCGCGTAGTCATTATAAGGTACTTTTCGTCATCTATATGCCTTATAGGTATGACGGCACTTATCTTTTCACCTCCTGACAAGTTCAAGAGGTTTATTATAGCTGTACCTTTGGCCTGCCGACCTGCCTCCGGCACATCATATGCGCGCATCATGTATACCTTCCCTTTATTAGTAAAAAACAGCATATAGCTATGCGTAGAGGTAACAAATATGTGCTCAACAAAATCCTCGTCCCTGGTCTGCATGCCGGTTATACCCTTACCGCCGCGCCGCTGGGATTTATAAGTATCCAACGGCAAGCGTTTTATGTAACCGAAATGAGTTAGGGTTATGGCCACTTCTTCGTCCTGTATCAAATCCTCTATTTCCATTTCGTCGGCTTTACTGCTTATCTGAGTACGCCTGTCATCGCCGTATTTATTGCGTATAGTTTTAAGCTCGTCCTTTATTATCTTATATACCATGCCCTCATCGGATAACACACGGCGTAAGTATTCTATGGTGCTCATAAGCTGAGCATATTCTTCTTCTATTTTATCCCTTTCCAATCCGGTCAAACGCCTGAGCCTCATATCCAATATAGCCTGGGCTTGTTTATCCGACAGATTAAACTGAGACATCAACGCTTCTTTGGCTATTTGGTCTGTCTTGGACGAACGTATAAGCGCTACGATGGCGTCTATATGATCCAACGCTATGCGTAGACCTTCCAGTATGTGAGCTCTAGCTTCGGCTTTTTCTAGATCGTATCGGCTACGCCTTACTATGACGTCTTTTTGATGGTCTATATAGTAATAGAACATCTGCTTTATATTGAGTACTTTAGGCTGATTATCGACCAAAGCCAGCATGATGATGCCGAATGTATCTTCCAGGCGCGTATGCTTATATAACAGATTTAACACGACATTTGGGTTTACATCCCGCTTTAAATCTATGGCGATGCGCATGCCCTCTTTATCGGATTCGTCCCTTATATCAGCTATTCCGTCTATCTTTTTATCTTTTACCAAATTAGCTATCTGTACAACGAGATCAGCCTTGGTGACCTGATATGGTATCTCGGTTACTATTATGCGCGATCTTCCGCCGGGTAAAGGTTCTATAGATGTTTTTCCCCTTACCTTTATTCTGCCGCGACCGGTATGATATGCCTGTTTTATCCCGTCTCTTCCCATTATAATGCCGCCGGTAGGGAAATCCGGCCCTTTAAGTGTTTTCATCAATTCGTCTATGGATATATCGGGATCATCTATTACCTTTATAGCCGCATCTATGGTTTCTTTAAGATTGTGCGGCGGTATATTGGTGGCCATGCCCACAGCTATACCGGCTGAACCGTTGACCAGAAGGTTGGGAAAACGCGAAGGCAATACAACCGGTTCTTTTAGTGTTTCATCGAAATTCGGTATAAAGTCGACGGTTTCTTTATCTATATCGGTGAGCATCTCCATAGCCAGACGCGATAGGCGTGCCTCGGTATAACGCATAGCCGCCGGAGGATCATTGTCTATTGATCCGAAGTTGCCATGTCCGTCTACTAATGGATATCTCATGCTGAAATCCTGTGCCATACGCACCATGCTATCGTAAACCGCAGCTTCGCCGTGCGGATGATACTTTCCGAGCACGTCACCGACTATCCTGGCCGATTTTCTGTATGGCTTATCGGGCATCAGCCCCAATTCGTTCATAGCATAAAGTATGCGACGGTGCACCGGTTTTAAACCGTCGCGCACATCAGGCAGTGCTCTACCCACTATGACGCTCATAGCATAATCTATGTATGAATGTTTCATCTCTTCTTCGAGATTTACCTCTATAACCTTTGTTTGTTCTTCTTCGGGCATCTATATTCCTCCATATGTTTGCATACTCTTCTATATATTATATCATATTTTCGCATAAAAAAGCGGCGAGCTTTGATCATCGCTCACCGCTTTGCTATTATACTTCTTATCTTACAACCCTTTTAGCTTGTATGTAATGGCTCTTATACCATGACTCATTTAAGCTATTTATTGCTACCTTGCGACCAGGATTTGGTGAATGTATAAACTCATTGCCGCCTATGTATATACCCATATGATAACCGCTGCCGCTGCTCTTGAATACTATCAAATCACCGGGCTGCAAATCGCTTTTGGCCACGGTGGGGGCATAGCTGCCGAAACCCTGACCGTCAGATGTACGTGGTATGGAATATCCGAATTTTTTGTATATATAATATGTAAGACCCGAACAATCGAAAGCGTTCGGCCCTGCCGCACCATGCACATAGGGCTTGCCCAATTGCTGTTCGGCAAAAGCTACTATCTGCGATGAAATCGAAGATGAACGCGATGAAGATGTAACATTAGAAACAGGCTTGGTTTTCGTTATGTACTTCGAAGATGCCCATCCGCTATAATTGCCGTATTTCACCTGACTCCAACCATTTTCCTCAGATAATACAGTCACTTGGCTTCCTTTGGGCATAACCGTTATTCTTGCGCCCGATGTGCTCGGAGATTTACGCAGTATTAAACCGCCGTTGGCTGTTACCCAGCCTGGAGCTACCGCAGTATTCCCACGAGATGCCGTTGCAATACTACCCGATGATATCTTTATGTAATCCGCAGACATCCATCCTGCCTTGCCGTTAAAAACCACATTGTACCAGTTGCCACTTTTATCTTTTACCGTAACTTTATCGCCTTTATAAGCGTTGGTCAATATACTCGAAGATGTACTTGGCTTGGATCGAAGGCGAACGCCGCTTCCGGTCACTGTACCTTGTGATGCAGCCATAGCGCTTGTACCAAAAACGCTGCTGAAAATAAAACCTGCGCTTATAATAGCTGCCGCCACAGCTTTCTTATAATCATTCATTTGCGTTGAACACAACTCCTCCTACGTTATTTCGCTTCCGAGGTTAGTTGACGGGTTCGGGAACGAAGGATTCCCTACCTATTAAAAGGATTCACCCCACCAAAAGTTCCCCCGTACCCTGCTATAGGCAGGGATTCAGCCAGTCGTTTTTTTACTCAACGCATATTATTATATTACTCCGTTTATAGCTCGTCAAAGCTCAAATCCGGTCGTTTAAGTCGATTATCTTCATTTATCTCACGTATTGTACGTTTTACTAATTATTAAGCAAATATTAAGAAATTATTACACAGATTAATAAAAAATTAACCGGGCAATTGCCCGGTCTATATATCGAGGTTTTTCACAAGATGTGCGTTGCTGGCTATAAATTCCCTGCGCGGCTCCACATTATCGCCCATAAGTATGGTAAATATCTCATCTGCAGCTATGGCATCCTCTATGGATACTTTCAACATGGTACGTTTAGCCGGATCCATGGTAGTATCCCATAACTGTACCGGATCCATCTCGCCGAGTCCCTTATATCTTTGCACTGTTATCCCATCACGCCCTATCCTGGTCAACAATTGTTCCAATTCCCTGTCCGAGTATATATAATACTCTTTTTTACCCTTCTCAACCTTGTATAACGGCGGCTGCGCTATATACACGTTGCCATTTTCCAATAATGGACGCATATATCTATAAAAGAACGTAAGCAACAGTGTTCTTATATGGCTGCCGTCCACATCGGCATCCGTCATGCATATTATGCGCTCGTACCGTAGCTTTGATATATCGAAGTCCTCGCCTATACCCGCTCCAAAAGCCGTTATCATGGCTTTTATCTCTTCATTGGACAATATCCTGTCCAAACGCGTTTTTTCTACATTCAATATCTTACCACGCAAAGGCAGTATAGCCTGGAAACGCCTGTCACGGCCTTGCTTGGCCGACCCACCTGCCGAATCGCCTTCCACTAAAAATATCTCGCACAGCTTCGGATCTCTCTCGCTGCAATCAGCCAATTTACCCGGCATCGATACGCTTTCCAGCGCGCTCTTGCGCCTGGTAAGCTCACGCGCTTTGCGGGCGGCCTCTCTCGCTCGAAATGCGCTTATGGCTTTTTCTATTATGATCTTGGTTACGGACGGATGTTCTTCAAAATAAGTGCTCAAACCATCCGATACTATACTGTCCACAATGCCTCTGACCTCGCTGTTGCCAAGCTTTTCCTTGGTTTGACCCTCAAATTGTGGATCGCTTAGCTTCACGCTGATTATAGCCGTTAACCCTTCGCGCACATCATCGCCAGAAAGGCTGGGTTCGTTGGGTTTTAGCATGTTAAGCTTCCTGGCATAGTCATTTATAACCTTGGTCATAGCCGAGCGAAAACCGCTCAGATGGGTGCCGCCTTCCGGTGTTTCTATGTTATTGGCAAATGCATAGACGCTCTCAACATAACTGTCATTATATTGTATCGCCACTTCTACCTGTACATCGTCGCGCATACCGGAAATATATATAGCTTCTTTATGAAGCGGACTTTTATTCTTATTTAGATACTCTACGAACGAGACTATGCCGCCTTCGTAATGGAATTCCTCTTTCTTATCATCGCGCTCATCTATAAGTGTTATGGTTACTTCTTTATTTAAAAAGGCCAATTCCCTAAATCTGTTGCGCAATGTATCATAATTGTATTCTAATTCTTCAAATACCTGATAATCAGGCTTAAATGAAATCGTCGTTCCGGTTTCATCTGTATCGCCTATCACCTCAAGATCAGTTACGGGCTTCCCTCTTTCATAGCGCTGACGGTATATATGGCCGTTTTGTTTCACCGTAACTATTAGCCATTCTGATAATGCGTTGACCACCGACACGCCGACGCCATGGAGTCCTCCTGACACCTTATATCCACCGCCACCGAATTTACTGCCGGCATGGAGCATAGTCAGCGCCACTTCCACGGCCGATCTACCTGTCTTAGGATGTATCCCAACTGGGATGCCTCTACCGTTATCCTCCACTGTTATCGAGTTATCTTTATGAATGATAATCTTTATTGTATCACAAAAGCCTGCTAGTACCTCATCTATGCTGTTATCCACAACCTCGTATACAAGATGATGGAGCCCCCTAGGACCGGTGCTCCCTATATACATACCCGGCCTCTTTCTGACCGGTTCTAATCCTTCTAATACTTGTATTTGCGACGCATCATAAGCTCCGCTTTCAGCCAATATTATTTCACCTCTTTGTAATTATTGTCAAAATATATGTTTTGATCAGTAGCCATTCGTCTAGCCAATGTGACTGACGAAATTGGCGACATATATATCGCATTTCTACCGTCTATATCGGTTATTATTAAGGATTTCGGTTTTTCATCACCGAATGCATCCTCTATAAAACCTTCATCTTTTGCTATTTTCAAAAACTCGATGTTGCACTCCGCAGATTCTATGATATCGAGGTTTATTATAGCTATTATATTTTTAGTGGGCACAACCACATCGCTGCCTATATGCATTATCATGGCATTTCTCCTTAATAAGCGCTAGTATTATTATACCACATCAGCGCCTTTATAGCCAACATGCTATATCGATACCTGTCCATTCTCGACATAGAAGAATGTTTTTTTATCATATTGCTCCAAATAATCCGATTTCCGGATACATGTCATCATGGTCTGGTATCTTTTCATATATGACATCAGCATATTTTGCCTCATTATATCCAGCTCAGACATAACATCGTCAAGAAGCAGCACTGGAGACTCACCTATCAGATCTTCGGTAACCTCCAATTGCCCGAGCTTCAATGATAGCGCAGCCGTCCTCTGTTGGCCCTGCGATCCGTAATAGCGCATGTCCATGTCATTTACGAGTATGATCATATCATCCCTGTGAGGGCCTATAGTAGTAGTTCCCATATTAATATCTGCATCAAACCGCTGATTTAAAGCGCTAATAAAGTTTTGCTTTATATTGCCGCTAAGGCTTAATGTACTTTTATATCTTAACTTCAAGTTTTCTTTATGGTCGGTTATATACTCATGTATATCCGAGACTTCGGCGCATATCTTATCCACAAAATATAATCTTTGTTCCAAAAGCTCGGTGCCTATATATGCTAATTGTTCGTTCCATACGGCAAGGAGATCGCGCGATGCATGGCCGTATTTTATATCCTTTAACGTCTTATTCCTGTTTTCTAAGATTTTATAATATTTTTGGAGATTATACAGATAATCCGGTTTTATCTGGGATATAAATATATCTATGAAACGCCTGCGCTCCTCCGGTCCTTCTTTGACCAATTTCAAGTCTTCGGGTGAGAATATAACAGCGGTTACGATCCCCATCAATTGGGCTATACGGTTTATATATTTACCATTGACCTTTATACGCTTAGAACCGTTTTGAGGTATCATCATATTTACATCAATCTCGCCATCCTTTCGGATAACCTTGATGTTTATGAAAGCATCTTGTGCTCCTTGCCTTATCATATCTTTATCGCGTGAGGTCCTATGAGATCGGCCGGCACTTGTAAGATATATTGCCTCCAGTATATTAGTCTTGCCTGCACCGTTATCTCCCCAAAATACATTTATGCCGATATTAAAGTTTATCTTAACGTTATTGTAGTTTCTATAATCAGTTAACGTTAATTCTTTAATATACAATACCCTTACCTCTTATCCCATTCTTACGGGCAAAACCAAATACAAAAAGCTTTTGCCATCTACTGGTTCTATTATGCATGGGCTTACATCGCTATTAAACTTCATCAATACTTGTTCATCATCTACCACTTTAAGCGGATCGGTTAAATACCGACCGTTAAATGCTATTTCTATAGCAGAACCATTGATATCTATAGGGATATCCTCGTGTACCTTACCTATATCAGCATTTGATGTGAGGACCATTCCATGTTCCGATATGCTCAGCTTGATCAAGGAACTTTTCCCTTCTTTAGCTACTAGCATAGCGCGTTCAGCAGCGCTCAACAAGTCGGCTCTGTTGACCGTAATCGTGGTCTTGGTTTCAGATAATTCCGGTAGCAATATATCCTCATAGTTTATAAATTTGCTGTTCAATAGCTGAGCAGTCATTACAGTACCGTTTATAGTGAACGCAGCTCGTTTGTCATCTATCTTTATATTCAAATTTTCTTGAGTGGGCGGCAGTATCCTCATTAGTTCCATGAGTGCTTTACCCGGTATAACAGCCTCGAACTGACGATCCGGTATTTCGCTTATTTCTTCATACCGTATGGATATTCTGTAACCATCTACTGATACCAGCATTATCTCATCGTTTTCGAATTTCAAAAGCTCTCCTGTAAGTACCTCCCTGTTATCATCTGGAGGTGCTATGGAAAACGCTGTTTGCCTTATCATGTCGCGAAATATTGTACTGCTTATATTAAAGCTCATACCATTAGAGATAACCGGCAACTGTGGAAAATCCACTGTCCCCATTCCTTTAATAGATATTTCCGACAGCCCGCATTTTATAGAGGCTTCATTATGGTCATCTACCTTGATAGTCACTTGCTCTTTAGGTAAGCTCCTGGCTATATCTATAAATAGCCTACCGTTTAATGCAACGCTCCCTTGATCTATTATATTTCCATTTAATACTGTATCTATACTTATTTCAGTATCAGTAGACTTTAAGTGTGTAGCATCATCAACGGTTTCTATTATAATGTTGTTTAACATGGGTATTATGGTTTTTGAGGGTAATGCTTTTTCTGCTATGCTCAATGCATTGACCAAGTCATCTTTTTCACATGTTATTATCATTATCTTTCTCCTTCTTTTCTGTGTGATAGATATATTTAAATAGTAGTAGTAATAATAGGGGCTGTTGATTTGTGGATAAGCGCATATCAACCACTGTTACAGCATATCTTTTATGTTGATAGCTCTATGGATATGTCATGTACGCTGTGCACATGCTCCACAGATTGCTTATAGCCCAGTGTTTGCCATAATAAACGAACAGATTATCCACATGTATTATGTGGATAATGTTGATAACTTTAGTTGCTTTGTATGCGTTTCTTTAGTTCGTTTATGGTCAGTTTTATCTCCGGCTCTTTTTCCATATCACCCATTATCTTCTCGCAAGCATGTATAACGGTAGTATGGTCTCTGCCGCCGAATTCCTCGCCTATCTTAGGAAGTGATAGGTCGGTCATCTCGCGGCAGAGATACATGGCTATCTGACGAGGGTATGATATCGCTCTGCTTCGCTTTTTAGCCTTAAAATCGTCGGGCTTCATATTAAAGTAGTTGCTGACGATCTTTTGTATTCTATCCACCGTTATCTTTTGGGGTTGATCATCTTTTATTATGTCTTTGAGCACATCGCCGGCCACATCTATGTCTATATTTCGTTCATTCAGCGATGCATAGGCCATGATTTTAACAAGTGCCCCTTCTAATTCTCGTATGTTCGATTGTATCTGTTGCGCTATAAAGAGCAATATGTCGTCGGCTACCTTTATATTTTCCATATCGGCTTTTTTTCTCAGTATAGCTATACGCGTTTCAAGATCTGGGGGCTGTATATCGGCCAGTAAGCCCCATTCGAAACGCGAGCGAAGCCTGTCCTCCAGTGTGGGTATATCCTTAGGCGGTCTATCGCTGGATATTATTATTTGATGATTGGTTTCATACAGCGTATTGAATGTATGGAAGAATTCCTCCTGTGTCCGCTCTTTATTGGCTATAAATTGTATATCGTCTATCAGCAGTACGTCTATGTTACGGTATTTGTTTCTGAAAACCTCGTTTCTATCATCCTTTATGGAATTTATCAGCTCATTGGTGAACTTTTCCGATGTCACATACATCAGCCTTATTCCTGGATTATTCTCCAATATACGGTGGCCTATGGCGTGCATAAGATGGGTCTTGCCCAATCCCACGCCTCCGTATATGAACAGTGGATTATAGGCTTTACCCGGTGCTTCAGCTACCGCTAAAGATGCCGCGTGGGCGAAACGGTTGCTGTTGCCTATGACGAATGTATCAAAGGTATACTTAGGGTTTAGAGTATCGTTTTGCGATATGGCTGATAAAGCTTCGTCTTTCGGTGTATCCTGTTTATTATCTGCAGGCGTATTATCGTTTGGCGTCATCTGGGCCTTATATTCTTCTATATCGTCATCTACAGCTACCATTATCTCCACATCGCTTATCTCAGGCGCGATATCCTTTAAAGCATCGTATATGTAATTGCTGTATCTGGATTCTACTATTGTTTTAAGGAATTTATTCGACACAGCTAGCACCAGTGTATGCTCATATATGCCTATAGGTTTTACGTTTTTAAGCCACGAATTAAGGCTTACTTGTGTTAGCCTGGCATTTAAAGCAGCTATCACCTTATACCAAACTTCATCAGCTTGTGTATGCATAAAAAGTCCTCCCAAAGATTATTATTCCTATTAGTATATTTTTTACCATTTTACATAAATTA